>NZ_JAENIJ010000006.1 GCF_016595435.1 Luteolibacter pohnpeiensis | reverse complement strand
CTCTCGCGTCGCCCTCCGTCGTGGCGACGGGCGGACCCTAGACCAAACCCGCCCCCATCGTCAATCCGTTTCTTCATGTTTTTTGAAAAATTTTCGGTTTACCCAGTAACTATCAGGCTTTCAGCGAGTCGAAAATCTTAGCGCCTGCCTCCACTGATCCAAAATCTGGGAGCGATTCTGAAAATCTCGCGGGGGAATGGCTTTTTCCGGAATAAGTGAAAGGTTGCGCCCTCAATTCTGTTAGATTCCGGGCTGAGTTTGCGGTCTTCCAAGCGCTGCCCGGCATTTCTCCTACAGATTACCCCGCCCATGTGGATTGTTATCTTTGCCCTCCGCTACCGTTACACCGTCGGTGTTTTCGCAATCCTGATTCTCCTTTTCGGCATTCTCTCGGTGAAACGAATGTCGACCGATATTTTGCCGACGGTAAAAAGCCCGGAACTGACGCTGGTCTGGACTTACAGCGGTCTCAATGCCTCAGAAATGGCTTCGAAAATCACCTCGTTTTCGGAAATCGCGGCCATGAACAACATCGACGACCTATTGGAGGTCCGTTCCGAAACGACCAATGGCATCGGTTTGGTGAAATTGAAGTTCCAGCCGTATGTGAATATCGAGCTAGCAATGGCCCAAGCCACATCCGTTTCGCAAACCATTCTGCGCCGTATGCCATCGGGCACGAACCCGCCACTCATCATCCAAAGCAGCCCATCCAGTGTCCCGATTCTCCAATTGGTGATTTCCTCCGACACGATGACGGACGGTCAGCTGTTCGACTATGCCCGGATCACGCTGCGATCCCAAATTCAAAGCATCCCGGGGATGCGCATCTCGCTGCCTTATGGCGGTGCGGCGCGCCAGATCACCATCGATTTGAATCCGGCTGCACTCAACGCATTCGGTCTTTCTCCTGCCGATATCAACCGGGCCGTTGGCAATCAAAACCTTACCCTGCCGTCTGGCACTCTACGCCAAAACGATCAGGAACTTCCCGTCGCGATCAATGCCAGCCCGGAATCGGTGGAAGCATTTCTCAACCTCCCGATCCGTGAAGTCGATGGCCGCGTCATTTTTCTGAAGGATGTGGCCAATGTGCGGGATGGCGAAGCGATTTCCACCAACGTTGCCCGGCTTAACGGTCAAAATGCGGTGATGATTTCCATTCTGAAGCTCGGGAGTTCATCAACCATCGACATTGTCGATCAAATCATGGATCGGCTTCCGGAAATCCGAGCCGCAGCTCCGGAAGGCCTCCGCATTGAGCCGATTTTTGACCAGTCGGTCTTTGTAAAATCAGCGGTCCGCACGGTGTTGCATGAAATTGTCCTGGTCGGCTCGCTGGTCGCACTCGTGGTCCTGTTGTTCCTTGGCTCATGGCGTTCCACCTTGATCGTCCTGACTTCCATCCCGCTTGCGCTGCTTTGCTCCATCATGGGACTGAACCTGGTCGGAGCAACGTTCAACCTAATGACTCTTGGCGGCTTGTCCTTGGTCATCGGCATTCTGGTTGATAACGCCCTGGTGGAAATCGAGAACATCAAGCGGCAGATCTCGCTCGGAAAATCGGTGCGAGACGCGATCATTGATGGGGCACGCCAGGTTGCATTTCCGGAATTCGTCTCCACCACCGGCATCTGCATTGTGTTCATGCCGATCTTTCTGCTCAGCGGCACGGCTGCGTATGTGTTCAAGCCACTCGCGCTGGCGGTGATCTTCGCGATGATTGCCAGTTATTTGCTGTCCCGCACCCTGGTGCCAACGCTGGCATACCTGATGCTCCCGGCGGAAACCAAGGCGGAGCAGAAAAAGCCCGGCCCCCTGAGGAGACTCAACCATCGGATCGAACACCTGGTCGAGAAATTGGCCGCATTTCAAAGCAAAATTCTCGGCTTCCTGCTGGGCCACTCCGTGGTGGTGATCGCCATCTTTTTGCTCGCCCTGACCATCGGTGTGGGCTCGTTTCTGGAACTGGGACGCGAGTTTTTCCCGACCACGGACGCCGGCCTCATGAGTCTGGCCATTCGTGTGCCCGCAGGCACGCGATTGGAAGAAACCGGCCGCATCTTCGCCGACATTCATCGGGAAATCCGCAAAATCATTCCGCAGGACGAATTGCTGTTTGTGGCGGAAAACCTCGGCACTCCATCATCGGTGAACCAAGCGTGGATTCCGACCACCGCCGCTGGTTCCTATGATGGGCAAATCCAAGTCCAGCTCGCTGCGGAACACGCCCCGATCGCCGGTTACATCGCTGCGGTGAGGTCCATGCTGAAGGAAAAATTCCCAAAAACGCAGGCATTCTTCCGCCCGGCGGATGCCACCAGCCAGACGCTTTCATCCGGCTCACCGACTACCTTTGAAGTCCGGTTCATTGGCCGCAATTTCAAAGGCAACCTGCAACTCGCCCACGAACTGATCGAGCGCTTTTCGAAAGTCCCGGGAGCAGTCGATGTGAATCTGCGCGAGCTACTGGACTTGCCGGAGTATGACCTCCAGATCGATCGCACCAAGGCGGCCCAGCTTGGCATCACCCAACAAGACGCGGTTTCCTCGCTGCTCACCTTTCTCGGTTCTGGCGGCAGTGTCTCATCCAGTTTCTGGGCGGACCCCGCGGTTGGCACTTCCTATGATGTCCAGATCCTGGCCCCGCCAAAAGTGATCCAATCTCCTCAGCAACTTCTGGATTTGCCCATTTCCTCTTCCAGCAATGGCAAAACCGTCCTGCTCGGTGCATTCGCCACCCTGGGTGAAAGAAAAAGTCCGGCGAGCGTCTCCCGGACCACCCTGCTACCCACCTTGACCGTGATCGGCAATGTTCAGGGTCGCGATCTTGGAGCCGTGACCGACGATTTGAACCGCATTCTCGATGATCTGCGGCCGAAACTCAAACCTGCCAACCGCATCGAGCTCGCCGGCCAGGCTGCCTTGATGAAATCCGCCTACTCCGAGCTACTCGGCGGACTGCTTCTCGCCGCATTACTGGTGTTTCTGGTGATGGTGGTCAATTTCCAGTCCTGGAGCATGCCATTCATCGCCATCAGCGGACTGCCGATCGCGGTTTCCGGTGCTCTTTTCGGGCTTTTTGTCACTCACACACCGCTCAGCGTTCCCGCGTTGATGGGAATCGTCATGGTGGTGGGTGTTTCCACCGCAAACAGCGTGCTCATTACCAGCTTCGCGCGGGATCAATTCGCCAGTGGCATCCGGGGTGCCCAAGCCGCACTTGAGGCTGCCACCACTCGATTGCGCCCGGTCTTGATGACCGCATCCGCGATGATTCTGGGAGTCATACCGATGGCGATCGGCCACGGAGAAGGTGGCGAACAAAATGCTCCACTGGGCCGTGCTGTCATCGGCGGACTGCTATTTGGCACGATGGCCTCCCTGTTCATCATTCCCACCATTTTTGCCTGGATGAAGCGGAACGCACCCGCACCCGATGTAGAACCAGAATCCTCCACCACAACTCACCTGGCCCATGAAAGCTAAGACCCTGCTGCTTTTCGCACTCCTGACTCCACTCGCCGTTGCAGAGCCTGCGGCTCCGACACCGGTCCGTGTCACCCACCCCGCCCCTGCTGATTCACTCACCGCGATTCGTGCCATCGGCCGCACCGCCCCCGCTGAACAAGCCCGGCTGTTTTCACGAGCCACGGGGATCATTTCCGAAAGGCCCGTCGATATTGGAGATCGCGTGAAAGCCGGTCAGGTACTCGCCGTCATCGATGCGCCGGAAATCGCTCACCAGATCGCCGCCGCCGAAGCTCAGGTCCAGCAAACCAAGGCCCGTGCCGAACTGGCAGACGCCCTGCTGAAACGCAGCGAGTCCCTTGCCAAAAACAGCGCGGTTTCGCAGGAGACGATCGATGAGCGACTCGCGACGACCAAAACAGCCGAGGCCGACAAACTCGCGGCAGAAGCGGCATTGGCGACTCTGCAAGAACAACAACGGTTTCTCACCATCCGGGCACCGTTTGACGGAATCATCACCGCTCGCCAAATCGATCGCGGCGATCACGTGAACGGTGATCCATCCTCGCTTGACGCCTGGCTCTTTCAAATCGCCCGCATCGACGAGCTGCGCATGATCCTTTCCGTTCCGCCACCAGGCGCGCTCCACGTCAAAAAAGGCCAGACTGCCGAGGTGGAATTCGCCGATATTCCGGGGAAAATCTTCAATGCCACGGTGGCGCGCACGAATTCACTGATCGATTCCGCCTCGGGCACCATGCAGGTCGAGCTCGCACTGCCGAATCCTGATCTGGCGCTCCCTGCCGGTCTTTCCGGCGATGCTCGGATTAAAAATGACAGCGCATCCGCCGTTTTGATGGTGCCATCGAATGCCATTGCCACTCGCGACGGGGTCTCCCAGGTGGCAGTCGCCAAATCCGGAAAAGTCAGCTTTGTCAGCGTGGCTCTCGGCCGAACACTCGGAAATCAGGTGGAAATCTTCAGCGGCCTGACGCCAAGCGATGACGTGATCGTAAGTCCCAATTCACTGCTGCAAAGCGGAGATGCCGTGGCTGCGAATCCATTGGCGACACCGGCCAAAGTCACTGGCGGTTGAACCGGGAAATCAATCCCAGAATCCACGCACCCGGCCGATCTGGCGGCGTTCACGTTTCGTCGGCCTTCCGAGTCCGGCTTGCCGCCGCTCGGCCATGACCTGCTTGAGGTGTGCATACACTTCCGGCGGAGTCAGATCCTCATAACACTCCCTGGCCAATGGTGCCCCGACCCTGAGCGAAATCGTGGTTTTGACCCGAATCGTCCTGACTCCCGGCCCTTCTGGAAATGGGATCTCCAACACGTCATCGATTTTGAGGTCCGCGGCTGGCTTCACCGGGTGACCCGCGCGTTTTACTTTGCCCGCCGTGCAAGCCTTTGCCGCCTGCGCCCGGGTTTTGAAAAACCGCGTCGCCCATAGCCATTTGTCCGCCCGGGAATCTGCCATCGGCGGAAGCTTAGGCGAATTCCGCCGCTTCGCCAAGTGGCACCTTCCCACGCTCATACGAGCGTTTTGATTTGACCCAAATCAGCCCCATCTAACAAACTGCCGCTGAAACCAAAGAGTGCATGGAATCCGGTGAAAACCCGGAACAGTTCGCGCTGCTGTAACTGGCTACAACGCTCCACAAAGCCAATCCGGAAACGGGTGAAGGCGGAGCCGAGGTCTGAAGCCAGGAGTCAGAATACTTCGCTCATGCGGTTCTCATTCGGCGGTCGTGTCATGCAATCCTGCAAAACCACGCCCGCTCAAACTTCATCGCCGAAATGAAGGATGGGGGCTTGTGGCCCGTCGTCGTGGCCGCTTTGCGTCCGCGCGGCTGGAGCGATCCCTTGATTCTCATCGCAGGGATCGAACCTATGAAACCAACGACCAACAAGACCACCAAAGCGGCATCATCCCGATCGCCCTTCCGCCCGAATTTGACCCCGCAAGCCGCCGCTGCCGCCCTGATGCTGCCATCGGTGGTGAAAGCGGGAATCTACGCCGCCCCCACCGGTTACACCGAGGGAGCGCCTGACAATCCGATTGCCCGATCCGCCATTTCCGTTTGGGAAACCGGCGTTGTTTCCTATGATCCCGCTCCCGGGGTCAGCAGCAGTTTCAGCAATCCGGAAACCGGCCTCGCCTCTCTGGGCGACCTGTCCAATCCACTCACGACTTCATCGAGCCCAACCATCGGCCTCATCGGGATTGATGCTCCGGGATCGATCACTCTCTCATTTGCCAATCCCATCACCGATGGTGACGGGGCGGACTTCGCCGTTTTTGAAAACGGATTCACCTATGGACCGGCAGGCAGTCTGTTCGCAGAGCTCGCCTACGTGGAAGTCTCCAGCGATGGCATCAACTTCGTCCGTTTTGAATCGATATCCCTGAACACCTCGACCAGTGCCGGCTCCGGGGCATTCGCCGGATACGACATGACCAACGTCTACAATCTGGCCGGGAAAAGCGCCGCCAATTGGGGCACGCCATTCGATTTATCCGAGTTGGCGACTCAAAATCTGGTCATCGATGGCATCGTCGACCTTTCCGCGATCAACTATGTCCGTTTGGTCGATGTCGTCGGCAGCGGCTCGATCACCGATGGTGAGGGAGCAGAAATTCCCGGCATCGCGAAGGATTCGTTGGGAAATCCAATCCTCGATAACTGGGTCACTTCCGGCAGCGGCGGATTCGATTACGTCGGCCTGCCTACTGGAGCCATCGGCGTCATTCATTCCGTTCCGGAGCTTGGCACCGTGCTGCTTTCCGCAGTTTTCGCGGGCTTCGCCTGCATCAAGCGCCGCCGTTGATTTCCGAGCCAGAGCTTGATCGATCCGGCCATGGCCTTTACCAAACTGCCGTGGCCGGAAAAAACATCGTCTATTTCGATTTAGAAACGCAACGCAGCTTCGGCGACGTCGGAGGATTCGCCAATAAGGACAAAATGGGCATTTCGGTGGCCGTGACTTACAGCACTGCGCGCGGCACTTACGAAATCTACCCGGAAAACGAAATGGACCGCCTGGGCGAAGAATTGGTCCGCGCCGATCTCGTCGTTGGCTGGAACCACATCCAGTTCGATTACCCGGTACTGCAGCCCTACATTTTCCACACATTGGCTGACCAGACCATCAATCTGGACATGATGCTCGACCTAGAAACCAAGCTCGGCTTCCGCCTCAAGCTCGATTCCGTCGCCTCCGCTTCTCTCGGAACCGGCAAGACGGCGGACGGATTGGACGCCCTGAGATGGTGGCAGGAGCACAAAAAAACCGGCGACTTCGCACCCTTGCGCAAAATCGCCGAATACTGTGCCTACGACGTGAAAGTGACCAAATGCGTCCACGAATACGCGCTGGAGCATGGTCTGCTGAAATACGACGACCGCAACGGCGGCATCGCCGAGGTCGAAGTCAACTGGACCTGAACCAGTTAGAGAATTCCCACTTCGATCAGCACCTGACCCACCGTGTAGATGAAGGTGCAGATAAGAAGAATGAGGAAAATGTAGATCGCGACCTGAATGGAATTGCGTGTCATATCGGCGGGTTCTTAAGCACTGCGGCCCCGTCCGCCAAGGGCAAATGCACGGATCGCCCGACAGACGGCGGATTTATTTTTGTTTAAAAATCCCGTTTTGTGCTTTTCGGATTCTGATGTAGCCTCACCCGATGCCTCACCAGGAAGAAATGTGGCGGACCATCCGCCGACTCATCACCGCAGCTGCCATCATCGGCGGATTGTGGATGCTTGTGGTTATTCCGATCGAACGGACCCTTGGTAAGGCGAATACTCAGGTCAATCGCAGCCTGGACAAAGTGCTGAGCGCCATCACCCATTCCAGCAGCCGAGTGTTGGAAGGTCGGGCTGAAATCACCAAATCCACCGAAATTTCGGAACTTTCGCTTCTGGAAATGCGGATGAATGCCACCCGCACGTTTGAGCGTGGCGACCATTTCCTGGCCCTGCCCCTTGGCACCAAAAAATTGATCGTCCGCGGTTACTACAAAGTGCAAGGCGGCTATCAACTGAAGCCCGGCATTTCACTGAGAATCGAAAATGGCAAAGCCATTGCCAAATTCCCGCGGGCTAAAATCCTCTCGGTGGAGCTCCTGGATTTCGAAGTCCTCAGTGAAGAAGATGGCTGGTTCAACAAAATCGAACCAGAAGATCGGGCGCAGATCTTGCGCGAACTGCGCCAGCAAATGAAGATCGAGGCTTCGCAAAGCGGCATGCTCAAAACCGTCGAAGCTACCCTTGAAACCCGCCTCAAGGATCTGCTCGGCGTCGATTCGGTAACGATTGAGCAGGAAACTCCTTAGCCCTGAGTCGATTCATTTCAGAATCTGATCCAAAACCTGCAATGCCGCTTGATAGATCATCTGATGTCCAGCCGTCGTTGGATGCTGACCATCAATGGTGGGAAACTCCATCAATCCCAGATCCGCGAGATAAATTCGGCTGTCCTGTTTCAACTCCCGATATCGGCTGAGCCCATTTGTGATCTCAGCCCTAGCTCGCCCGGAAACGGGAATCATCACGATGATTTTTGTTTCAGCCCCACAACGCTGGCGAAGCCTTTGCAGTGCTGCCACGACCGCATCTTCGGGCGGCGCCCCATTTTCGCCGAGATTGATCAGCACGACACCCGGCGCTGGAACCCATTTTTCCTGAGTTAATCGGGAAGTCGTGCTGGTGAGATGATCCACCAGCTCCGCGAGCGGCGGCAGGTTCCCCAATCCACCGGTCCAGGCGTAGCCGCCAAAAGCGAGCCGTGACTCCTGATAGCCGTAATGTTGTGCCAAAAGATAGCCATAGCTCGCCCAAGCATCATCGGAACCCGCCCAGCGATCATCCGCTGGCCGACCTTGCTGGTCGGCATAGGCAGCGCCATCGCCGGACAAAATCGAATCGCCAATGTTAACCCATAACGGTTTGGCAGGTGGAGCCTTGATGGAGCAAGCCCGATCTACGGTAAATCCCGTAATCGTCACCGAATTCGGCGGCACATCCCCGCGATAGCGATCTTCAAAGGGCGACATGCCCTTGATGTAAAACTCAATGATGGGGTTGGCGACGCCAGCCGAAAGCACGAAGGATGTTTCCCCTTGCTTGAGCTGATGGGTTTGCACCGGTCCTTGATTGACGGTCCAACCGACGATCGGGAATCGCGATGCATACGGATATTGATTGGCGGAGGTATCAACATTCAGAAGCACACGGTCGGTATGCATGAATGCCAGACGAAATGATGCGCCACCTCCTGCCGAGTGAATCGCATGCTCGGAGCGAATCCAGTTCAGCGGCGAAATTCCCGCGAGAACCGCCTCGTCGGTTACCGCAATGGTTTTTCCGGTTTTCTGCGCGGAGCTAGGTTTCGCTTGGGAAATTCCTTGGGCATCCATCCATTTCAGGCAAGCCGCCTGCCACGCATCCCATGAATCACCATGATAACCATTCAACCCGTGGCCACCGCTTGGCAGTTTCAAAAGCTCGACCTCGACATGGTGCTTGCGCATCGCATCCGCAAAAAGCTCGCTGTTCCGGATCGGCACCAAGGTGTCATCCTTGGCATGTGCCAAAAATGCCGGTGGCGATTCATCGCTCACCTGCTTTTCTGCGGAGAATTCATCCAGCAATTCCGGGTTGGGATTCTGACCTAACAAATTGTCACGAGAACCCGCATGAGTTCCTTCCCCCATGGTGATCACCGGATAGATCAATACGGCAAAATCCGGCCGCGAACTAAATCGCTGAACCGGATCGATCCCCTCCTGCTCATTCGCTCCAGAGTCAAAATGCGTTGCCGCCGTTGCGACCAAATGACCGCCGGCGGAAAATCCGATCACGCCCAAACGATGCGGATCAATCCCCCACGCGCCCGCATTCGATCGCGCAAGCCGGATCGCCCTTTGCAAATCAAGCAGCGGAACCATCGGGCGCCCATGCGGCAATCGATATTCGAGCACCATGCCTGTGATTCCGTGAGAGTTCAGCCATCTGGCAATGCCATGCCCCTCTGGTTCCGTGACAAGAGTGCTATAGCCGCCACCCGGGCAAATCACCGCAGCCGCTCCATTCGGGTGCTCCGGCTGATAGATCGTGAGGGACGTCGTTGCCGGGGAGGTATTTCCGTCACCATTGGGAGCTAGTTTTCCGGGCCAAACCGGGATTCGCCAAGGTTCTGCCGCCTTCAAGCCGACCACTAAAGCCCCAAAAGCAACCAAAACACGGAATATGCCAATTTTTCCCACACCCCTTAGAAACGATATTTTTGGCCGCGCGTCCACCCAGGAACGAAATTTGAGCGGTTAGAGATGGGAATAGTAGATCACCCAAGCTGGCAGGATGATGCTGAAATTGTAGAGCGCGTGAAGCGCGATTGAGTTGATGAGCGATCCCGTAGCGCGATAGATCACCAACGCGGTGAACCCAAAAACCGCCACGCTAACAAACCCATACCAGTCGTAAAAATGGACAAGGGCGAATAAACCCGTCACGCAGATCGCCGCGACCGGAAAGCCATATCGCTTTTCAAGACCTCGCGCCAACAGCCCGCGAAAAAACATTTCTTCAGCGATGGGTGCGGCAACAGCAGACGAGAGCAAGCCATAGATCAGGCCACGCCAGCCAATCTCCATGGAATCGAGATTTCCCGTCGGATCAAACGAGCCGTATGACCCCATGAGCTCGGATTGGACAAATCCAATGCCAGCCAACAAGGCGAATGCTACCAAAACAATCCTCCAGTCTGGCCATCGGTTCATGCCAAACGCCCGCAACACGTGGCGCGGACGCGCAAAAAGAATTCCAGCCGCCAAAAGTGGAGGAATCATGCGCCAAATCAAATCAGCGCCTGCATCGAAGTAATATCCAGTATCAAAAGTGCCTGCGACGGAGTAGAGGCCATCGATCGCTTTGTCCGCCACAATATCACACCCCAGAAAAACGGCGAGTATCAGGGAAGGCTCCCAGCGGGAATGATAACGAATGGGCCTGAAGTGGCGAGCGGCCATCCATCCCGTTTTTAGCTTTCTATAGGCATAAGGAACGAAGCATGCCCCCATCAGGTAAATCAGCCAAAAGGTGCCATTTACAACCATGGCCCGCCATTTGAGAGTTTGATCCAGCTGATCTTGAATCGTCAGCGCCGCTTGCAATTTCCCGGATGGATCACCCTTCGAGACAATTTTTCGGGCAATTTCCGCATCCCACCACTTTCCCTGATGCGAGCTCAACTTTTTCGCCAACTTCTCAACGTCGCGCGTCTGCGGAGTAACATCCGAAAGCACATCCCGGTAAATCGGGATCGGGATCGCATCCAGATCCACTGTTTCTCCCAGGTCAGATCGAATCAATCCGAGTAGCGATCGCCCTTCAGGATCCAGCAGATTCTGTTCATCCAGATATTCCAAGCCATCCAGAATCCATTGCTCGGACTCTTCCTGATCGTCACTGGATCCCAACAACCATCTCAGGATCTGCGGATCATTTGCCACTGAGTCTTCAACACGTTTCGAGCGATCGAAATTGATCAGCGACAGCTCCATCGCATCCGGCGGCAAATCATCCGCATATTCTCCGAAGTATCCTTTCAAAATACCGAATGCCCAAATGCTGAATAAAATCCAAACCACTACCCACGGCATTTTGAATCGGGATCTTTGCCGATAAAAATTCCGTCGTTTCCGGATTGGAGGAGATTGGGGGAAAATTGGAGTTTCGATGAGTGTTAGAATTCATGAATTCTGCCGGCTCACAAGCCTCTGCGGGCGATCGTTCGTTGCGATCCTGATTTTCCCGGCCATGGTTCGGGGAAAAGACCAATCCAGCCATGAATTTGATCCCCCGCAGCTTCGTCATCCTCACCACCTTTCTGACCATTCATCAGGTATCGATGGCGAAATCCGAACTCATCGAAGTCGCCTCATTTGGAAAAAATCAGCCGATCGGCCTGACCGTTTCTCCGCAATCGAACCGGGTGTTTGTCTCCTTTCCCCATCGCGAACCGTTTCTTTACGGACTGACCGAAATTATTGATGGCAAGCGCGTTCCATTTCCTGATGAAAGCTGGAACCAGTTCGATCGGGATGATCCAAAAGAGCACTTCGTCAACGTTCAGGATCTTTACGCCGATCGCGAAAACAACTTGTGGGTGCTCGATTCCGCACCAGCGGGCAACGCATCCATCTTCGGTGGGAGCAAGGCGAAAGAAGGCCAGTTCAAACTCATACGCATTGATCTAACCAAAAACCAAGTCGCCGATATCTATCAATTCGATGATCTGCCAAAAGCCCAGTCCGGCTTGAACGATGTCCGCATCGATCACACGCACCAACTCGCCTATCTTTCGGATCCCGCGATGAAGGCCATTGTCGTGCTTGATCTCAAAACGGGAAAATCACGCGTGGTTCTGAAAAATGACCCATCGACCGTTGCCGAGCCCGGATTTATCCTGAAAATCGAGGATCGTGAAATGCGAAACGCATCCGGTCATCCATTCACATCCAATGTCAACGGCATCGCTTTGACTCAGGATGATCGGTTCTTCTACTTCCACGCCATCAATCGCAAGGACCTGTTCCGCATCGAAACCCGCTACCTCGCTGATCCAGAAATTCGTCCGGAAGTGCTTTCGGAAAAAGTCGAGCATGTTGCCCAGACCGGCCCATGCCACGGCATGATCGCCGATGCGGCCGGGAACATTTATCTCACCAATTCCCCAGACCACGCGATCGATTACCTGACGCCGAGCGGCGAACTCAAAACTCTGGTGACCGATGAACGCCTCTCTTGGCCAGATTCTCTGGGCATTGGCAGCGATGGATTTCTTTACCTCTCGGCCTCCCAGTTGAACCGCCTCCCATCTTGGAATGGCGGCACGGATCGCGTCTCCTACCCATTCCGCGTCTACAAGGTAAAATTGCCTTCCTCGCCGACGCAATAAAGCACCGGCACCAGGCAGTTGATGCTGCCATGGCAACCGGTGCTTTGCGGATTCAAAGGTTTACCAAATCTTCACCCGGTCCTCTGGCTTGACGTAGAGTTTGTCGCCAGGTTTCACATCGAACGCCTTGTACCAGGCATCAATGTTGCGCACCACGCCGTTCACCCGGGCAACTGCTGGAGCGTGCGGGTCCGTGTGAATTTGCCGGACAAGTGCCTCATCGCGAACCTTTTGGCGCCATAGCTGAGCCCAGCTGAGGAACACCCGTTGCACACCGGTGGTGCCGTCAATCACCGGCGCTGGCTTGCCATTCAGATAGGCCTGATAAGCTTCAAGGGCGAGATTCACGCCGCCCATGTCGCCGATGTTTTCGCCCATCGTCAGCTGACCGTCGATGTGTTCGCCGGGCATCACTTCGATTCCCTCGTATTGTTTGCCAAGGCGCTCGGCGCGCTCGTTGAACTGCTTCTTATCCTCATCCGTCCACCAATCCTGCAACACGCCATCGCCGTTCGATTTCCGGCCTTGGTCGTCGAATCCGTGGCTGATTTCGTGTCCGATCACCCCGCCGATACCGCCGTAATTGATGGCCGGGTCTGCTTTTGGGTCAAAGAACGGCGGCTGTAAAATCGCAGCCGGGAAGACAATCTCGTTCATCGATGGATTGTAGTAGGCGTTCACCATTTGAGGCGGCATGCCCCACTCGCTGCGATCCACCGGCTTGTCGAGGCGCTCGACATCGTGGTGCCACGAGAAAATCGAATTCCGCACGATGTTTCCATAGAGGTCATCCGCCTTGATCTCCAAAGCGGAATAATCGCGCCACTGATCCGGGTAGCCGATTTTTACCGTGAATTTCGCCAGCTTTTCATGAGCGGCCTTGCGGGTTTCATCACCCATCCAATCGAGCCGATCAAGCCGTGTCGAAAGAGCCGCTTTCACATTATTCACCAACTCAAGCATCTGACGCTTGGACTCTTCCGGGAAATACTTCGCCACGTATACCTTGCCGACTTCCTCACCGAGCACGCCGTTCGTCATCGAAACCGCCCGCTTCCAGCGCGCCATTTGCTCCGGCTGACCGGACAGGGTCTTGCTGTTGAAATCAAAACTCGCATCGACAAATGCCTTGGAAAGGAAAGGCGCCGCGCCATCGGCCAAGCCGCAGGCAGTCCAGGCCTTCAGAACTTCCAGCGGAGTCTCCGCAAAAACCTTCGCCTTGAGCGGAAATGCCGTGTTGTCGCGAACAATCACCTCGCGCGATTCCGGCAGCCCGGAAGCCTTGAACAAACGGACAAAATCAAAGCCCGGAGCGTAGTCGACCAACTGTGCAGGTGTCATCAGGTGGTAGGTTTTGTCACGATCCCGAAGGTCCGCGCGATCCCAGCTCGCCTCGGCAAGTTGGGTTTCGTAAGCAATGATTTGCTTCGCCGTTGCAGCGGGTTCCGGCCAACCGATCAAGGTCATCAGCGTGGTCAAATACGCCTTGTATTTCTCACGAATCTCCGCGAACGACTCCTTGAGGTAGTAGTCCTTGTCGGGAAGTCCAAGACCGCCGCTCCCCATGTAAATTGCGTATTTTGTCGCATCCTTCGCATCCGCATTGATGCCAACGCCGAACAGGCCGCTGCCGAGAAACCCAGGATCCGCCATAAGCGTGATCAAGTCATCGCGGCTGCTGGCCGATTTGATTTTTTCAAGCTCAGGCTGGATCGGCGCAGTGCCGAGTTTTTCGACCGTGTCCTCATCCATGTAGGATTGGTAAAACATGCCGATCTTGCGCGTCGCATCGGTCGGATTCTTCGCAGCGTCTTCGAGGATTTCATGAACGCGGGCCTCGGACAAAATCGCCAGCGCATCAAAATTTCCGAACCGTGACCGATCCGATGGGATTTCCGTGCGCTTGAGATAAGTCCCGTTCGCGTAGGCGAAAAAGTCATCGCCAGGTTTCACCGACTCATCCTTCCCGCTCATGTCGAACCCCCACTCACCGAAGCGTGGGCTGGTGGTGAGGTCATCGGTCGATTTCGGATCATTGGCGATGGCGTAAAGCGCCAAGGCACCCAATAGGCTGACGGGAGCGAGCAAAGGATTCATGGTATTATGAGGAATAGGACATTTTTCGAGCGCAGCGTGGCTAGAAAAAGCCCGCAGATCAACCGTCACCGACCGGCGGTTTCGTTTTTGAAAAGAAATCCAAGGGCCGCGAAAACCACACTTGCCCGATCAAGCGAATGAAACAAAAATCCAGACAATTGAAGATAGATAACCGTAAAATACTGGCTCTGGGCAAAAACGGCAACGATCCAATCTAACAAGTCCCTCCGATGTTCACCTGCAAATCCAAAACTCAACCCGGCCTATCCTGCGGAGCTATCGATCCAATCCAGCCAAGCCCATGTTCCGCCTTCAAATCCGGTGCCGGTGCCGTTGGAGCAGCCGCACTAGGCGCGGGAGCGATCGGCGCGATCGCCATTTCCGCAATCTCTGTCGGTGCACTAGCCGTGGGAGCATTTGCCATCGGCCGACTTGTGGTGGGGCGCGCAAGAATTCGCCGGCTCGAAATTGACGAACTGGTCGTCCGCCGCCTGCGGGTGGTGGAGCAATTGAATTCGCCAACTGATGGGAACTGAAATCACTTCCCTGTGCGATCTGCCATTTTGGCAATCGCCGCCCGCAGCTGATGGTCGCGCGCTTCCAGTTTTTCGATTTTTTTCTGCAGGTCCGCTGGCGGAGCGCTGCCATCAGCTTTACCAACGACCCTAACTTTCCGGGCTTCTTGGAGCTCGGTGAAGTTTTCTTCGAAAGCTTGATAAGCATCTTCGAGCGACTGGAATTTCAATTCCGGCTCTTTTGTGATTTGAGGCTGATATGAATTCTCAGAGCCAGCGTAATTTCCCCAAAATAGCCATGCGGCTAACGCTAAAATCATAACTGCGACTGATAGGATCAGTGCTGTCGCACGCCGTTTCCGCACAGGCAGCACATCCGGTGCGAGTTTGGTTCCGCTCGCTTCATCGAGAGTTCTGCGAAACTCATCCATGGTCCGAAAGCGTAGGTCCGGTTCCTTTTGCAAGGCCTTCAGAACGACATCATCGATCCGCATATCAATTGATGTCCGCCTGGACGGAGGAATGATCAATTCTCGATCAGGTCGTTCACCGGTAATCATTTCATACAACACGACTCCCAGTGAATAAATATCAACTCGATGGTCAGAGGCACCCGAAGCACCCTGTTCCGGCGCTGCATAATCTGGCGTGCCCGCTGCTAAAGTCTGTGATGCTACGTCAGCATCAGCTCGACCGAATACCGGGCTTTCGACGGTATCGTGTATCATTCGTGAAATCCCGAAATCTGCGATTTTCACCATGCCATTCCGATCAATCAGAAGATTCTCCGGTTTTACATCGCGGTGGATAATCCCGCATTCATGCGCCGCCTGGAGCGCATCGCAAACCGGGCTGATGATTCCCAATGCCTCATCGGAACTGAACCTCCGGCTTTGCATAAGCTGTCGTAAATTCACACCATCGACAAATTCCATCAACAGATAGAAGTAACCGCCTGCTTCACCGAAATCATGAACGGCAACGATATGAGGATGGTTGAGCGCTGCTAGCGATCTCGCCTCGCTCGCAAATCGCCGCGCAAAACTTGGATCGCCGGCTCGCTCTGGCGCGAGCAGTTTCAATGCGACAAAGCGATGCAACGATTTTTGCCGTGCCTTGTAGACCACGCCCATGCCGCCGCGCCCGATCAAGGACAGTATCTCAAGTTGTGGAAAGAAATCCGCCAGTTCCTCAACGGTCGGCACCTGATGATCGCGCCCGGCGGTTCCTTCCACCCGGGTCACTTGGGTAAGTGTATCGAAATTCAAAGCACCCAGGCAGCGGGCACAAAGACCATCTAACAGATTGTCTGTTAATCGATCTCCACAACGTGGACATGCCGTCCGCTCGGTATCCATCATCGCTGTCCTAAGGTCAAAATCAATGCCTGCATTTCTGCATCGACTTCATCAGGCGCCGCAACTGTCCCCGCCACTTCCTCCCGGAAGATTTCCCGGAAACGTTTCCGAAAGCGATGCACCACGCTGCGCGCGGACACCGGCAGAAGCTCGAGCTCACGGGCAATCATGGCGTAATCAATACTACCACGTTCTGCAGTGAGGCAGGATTTCAGCACCTCAAAATCGTTCGGCCGAGAGCTGCGTGCATATTCGTGGCGAAGATGATCCAAAGTCGACTGCATCAACACCATCGCCCAATTCCGATCAAACAGTAGCTCATCCGGCAAGGCCGAACTCGCACTGGCATCCGCTAAAAAGAGTCGTTCGCCCTCTTCCGATTGGAGGCTCACCAAACGTGAAGATCCGCCACGTTTTTCGGCGCTGATGCGGTGCCACTCATTTGCCAGGAACCTTTTCAGTGTCACTAACAAAAATGTGCGCAATCGTCCGCGCTCTGGCTGAGCCGATGTCAACCAACCCTTCTCCAGCATTCTTGAAAAAAACTCATGCGTCAGATCCTGTGCATCATGAGATGAGTAACCACGCCTGCGTACGTAGGCATACAGTGGCGAAAGATACTGCCGATAAAGCGAATCAACCGAGGCATTCACATCTGCCGACGACTGACCACGCGCGCCTATCACGATCGACCAGCGAGTCGTATGAAATTCACCGAGATGGGTTTGGAAAGCATTCGGCATATTTCAGTATCGATGAGACATAATCCGTATTTCGTGCATCCCTCCTAACAGAAGCGATAGAGTTCCGCAAATCACAAAGCACCGGCTGGATATTTCCAACCGGCGCTGATGAACATGAGGAATCGATTCAACGTTTCTCCGGCTTTGTGGCATCAGAATTCGCTGGATTAAAAGATCCCATGAGTTGACCAACTTTATCCAACTCCTCCTGCGAATTATTTACCGTCAAAATGTGAGTTGAAGGCACAAATGAAGCTGATGCACCCGCCCCAAATTTGATACCTTTCGCATCCAGATATTTCATAATTTCCACGAGAGAATCCCCCATCTCCTTCGGAATCAAGTACCTGAGAGTTAAAAGATAGGGATAACCCGGCGACACGATCGTGACAGCATTATCATCCACACTATAACGCATTTTGGTGCTTTCGCAGATATACTTTAGAACTGTAGAAGCAGGAACGTTGGTCAATCGCAGAATATGAACTTTTGTTTTCAATGATCTTCCTAGAGGATCTTTAGGAAGTTCCAGCAAGATTTTCACCCCTTTCAACTTTGGATCCGGCTCTGTGGTATCTAGTTTCGCGCATTGATCCTGTAAAAACCTTACAGCCTCCTCGATTGGAGTGTCGTCAAAATCAACTTTTGGTATAATGATCGCACTGAGTTTCTTCGCTATTTTAAGAGATCCCGATTCATTGGTAGGCACCTCCGGCAGTTCACCTTTCTTGAAAGAATTGAGCGTCGCCAACATCTCGGTTTTCATGGCTGCATTAGTAGCTGCTGCGACAGCTGACTCTTGCAAGGCGATCGCCTCTTCATGATTGCCCAAAAGAAATAGCGCACGTGCTTTCGTGTCCTGCATCATCGGCTTCAGCTGTCCATCTTCCCCACCCATTTCGAGCGCAATGTTGATCAGCTTGAGCGCAATTGCCGGTTGCCGCTTCGCCGACTCCCTTGCCCTCACCATGCTCCATGCGAGGCCATTAATATCTTCAGCATGGGACTTCATTTCCTCAGAGTTGATCACATCAGCCTTCTGATCGGCCACCAGCTGGGCGGACAAAATGGAAAGCCAACGCAATTGTTTACTGATTACTCCCGGGCTTACCGGCACATCGTTCGAACTGGATTTCTGACCAGCATCAACCAACGCCTGGACAGCTTGCCGGTATTGATTTCGCAATACCTTTTGTTCGATTTTGCCGACCTTCGTTTGCCCTTCCTGGGCATGAAGCAAGGGCATCGCCATCGCCGAAGCGATAAGCCATAATCTGATGGATATGGATTTCATGGGTTCATCTTTCTTGGTTCGATAGCGGCTGATGCTCGTGAAATGAGCATCAACCGTTCAATTACCTAGTTAAAGAATCACCCAATCTTGTTGCAAAATTTCTTATAATTTGCAACCTATCGAGCCAATTGCGCGAGAGGTTTTCTATTCCCCGTCGTCCTCCCCGCTCGATACAATCTGCTCTGGATCACCGATTCCCAGTTCCTTGAGCAACAGCAGATCCAATTCATTCTCGCCGGGCGCGAGGCATTCGGAATCTCCGAATTTGATGATCTGCCGTTGGTGCTTGGTTTCGCCGATTGCGAGGTAAAGGTCGCGCCCGTCCGGAAAATCCGAATACCGGGTTGCGATCACTTTTCCCAAAAATCGGCCATCGCCGCCTTCACTGGTCATCATTTCGCCAGACTCAGTCGTGACGTCAGGAAACTTGCCACGCACTGCGGCATCGACGTATTGTTGGATTTCTTCCGTGGTCATGGATCGGGCTTCACACATTAAAACTCACAAGTTCCCGGTGTCCGGGCAAATGGGATGACGTCACGGATGTTGGACATGCCGGTAACGAACATGAGCAGCCGCTCAAAGCCAAGGCCGAAGCCCGCGTGCGGAACGCTGCCATATTTCCGCAGATCCGCATACCAGCCGTAGGCTTCGGGATCGAGATCGTGCTTCTTGAAATTCTCTAACAACACATCAAGCCGTTCTTCGCGTTGCGAGCCACCGACGATTTCACCGATGCCGGGAACCAAGACGTCCATGGCGGTCACCGTTTTGCCATCGTCATTGAGACGCATGTAGAACGGTTTGATCTCTTTTGGATAATTGAAAACGGTGACCGGCTTTTTGAAATGTTCTTCGGTCAACCAGCGCTCGTGCTCGGATTGCAGGTTGAGGCCGTATTCGACCGGATAGGCAAATTTCTTGCCGCTTGCCTTCAAAAGCTCGACCGCCTCGGTGTAGCTGATTCGTTCGAACGGACGGCTTGCGACGAACTCGAGCCGCTCGCGCAGCCCCTTATCGACGAATTTTTCGAAAATGGTGAGATCGCCTTCGCTATTTTCGAGCGCCTCTTTGACCAGGTATTTCACCAAGGCCTCGGCCAGATCCATGTCGCCTTCCAGATCGCAGAACGCGACTTCCGGCTCAATCATCCAGAACTCGGCGGCGTGGCGTGAGGTGTTGGAATTCTCCGCGCGGAAGGTCGGGCCGAAGGTGTAGATGTTGGAAAGCGCGCAGGCAAACGTCTCGCCTTCCAGCTGACCGCTGACGGTGAGGTAGGCGCGTTTGTGGAAGAAATCCTCGGCGTCCTTGGAGATTTTGTCGTCCGGCAGGGTCGTCACGCGGAACATTTCGCCCGCACCTTCGCAATCGCTGGCGGTGATGATGGGCGTGTGGACGTAAATGAAATCCTGCTCCTGGAAAAATTTGTGCACCGCGTAGGCCATGCGGCTACGCATGCGGAACACCGCACCGTAAAGATTCGTGCGCGGGCGCAAGTGGGCGATCGAGCGCAGGAACTCGGGCGAGTGACCTTTTTTCTGCAACGGATAATCATCGGGTGCCGTGCCTAACAGCTTCACCGAGGTCGCCTGCACTTCCCATTTCTGACCGGCTGCGGGCGATGGGATCAATTTTCCATGCACTTCCACCGAGGCGCCAGTGGTCATTTTTGCGATCGATTCGTAGCCGGGAATGCCTGCATCGGCGATGATCTGCAGGTTGCCCAGGCAAGTGCCATCGTTCAGTTCAAGAAACGAAAATGCCTTTGAATCCCGGCGCGTGCGGACCCAGCCGGCGACGTGGAGTTCATCCGTGGGCTCCTCGCGGTGGAGGACGTGTTTGATGAGAGAACGCATGGCTATGGATTTATTTCGCCCAACCTTTTTTGTCAAAGCGAGCCGTTCGCGGACACTACGAAAGCAAGAAATGCCATTTCACGGCGTAATCTTTCCAAACTCATGAGATATTTTCACTGGCTCGCCACCCTCGCCATCCTGCCCAATGCTTATGCCTGGGAACACCCGACGACTGTCCCTGATACTCAATTGGATGCATTCGTCTGCTCAGAGGATTTCCAAGTGACCGCCTGGGCGGCATCACCCCTGCTCTACAATCCGACAAATTTCGACATCGACCACCGCGGCCGCATGTGGGTGACGGAAGGGGTGGACTACCGTGGCAAAGCCGACCGCCAGCCGAAAGGAGATCGGATCGTGATTTTGGAAGATACCGATGGCGATGGCAAAGCGGACAAGTCCTCTGTTTTCTGGCAAGACCCGGAGTTGCTCGCGCCTCTGGGCATCGCGGTTTTTGACAACGTGGTCATCGTTTCCCAACCACCGAACTTGCTGAAACTGACCGACGTCAACCGCGACGGCAAATTCGAACCGGACCAAGGCGACACCCGCGAAGTGATGCTGACCGGCTTCAACGGCCGCAATCACGACCACTCGCTGCATTCGCTCACCGCCGGGCCAGACGGCAAATGGTATTTCAGCCAAGGCAACACCGGCGGCAAATTCACCGACGCCTCCGGCAAAACATTCGGCATCGGTTCCTGCTACATTCACGAACCCTACTCGAAATACGTTTCGGACGTCACCCAGTTCGTCGGCAAGCCATCGGATGACGGATTTGTCTACGTCGGTGGATTCACCGTGCGAATGAATCCGGATGCAACCGACGCGGAAATCATCGGCCACGATTATCGGAATTCCTACGAACAGACGGTCACCTCGATCGGCGATGTTTATCAAAGTGACAACGACGACCCGCCAGCATGCCGGGTGACCCGCGTGATCGAGCACGGCAGCGCCGGATTTTTCTCGCGCGATGGCTCACGCTACTGGAATGCCGATCGACGCCCCGGTCAGGACACCCCCACGGCTGAGTGGCGGCAGGAAGATCCGGGAGTGATGCCTGCCGGTGACGTTTACGGCGGCGGATCGCCAACCGGAGTTGCGTTCTACGAAAACGGTGCGATGGGCGACAAATTCATCGGCACGCTGCTTTGCGGTGAACCCGGACGAAACACGATTTTCTCCTATCAGCCGACCCGCGATGGCGCGGATGCAGTTTTGAATCGAACCGATTTTCTAACCACCAACCCGGCTCGTGTTTTCGATGGCTCTGACTTCGTCGGCGGCGTGCAAAAGCAACAAGGCCGCCCGGTGGACGAGGTGAAACATTTCCTGTTCCGTCCATCCGATGTCGCAGTCGGACCCGATGGTGCCATTTACATCAGCGACTGGACCGATCCACGCGTCGGCGGTCACGACACGCAGGATGAAAATGCATTCGGGATCATCTATCGGGTCGCGCCGAAAAACTTCAAATCCGTCGTGCCGAAAATCGATCCGTCCACCCTCGCTGGTGCGGTCCAGGCACTGCGCTCGCCTGCCGTGAACACACGCTGGCTCGGCTTCCAAACTTTGAAAAAATCTGGCCCAGCCGCATTCGATGCAGTCGTTTCGGTGCTGAACGATCCAAATCCCTACCTTTCGGCACGCGCGATCTGGTTGCTGCCCTATCTCGGCGAGAAAGGCATCGCGAAACTGAACACGCTGCTCGCTTCCGATGACGAAAATGTGCGGCTGACCGCATTTCGCGCAATCCGCCGCACCGATGGCAAAGTCGATGCGCTGCCGTTCGCGAAAAAGCTCGCGCAAGATCCGTCACCGATCGTCCGTGCGGAAGCCGCACTTGCTATGCGCTATCGGCCATTTTCGGAAGCAAAAGAAGTGCTGGTTGATGTTGCGAATCGCTACGACGGCAAGGATCGCGCTTATCTGGAATCACTCGGCCTTGGCGCAGGAAAAAACACCGCCGACCTCTGGGCCGCACTGCAGAAAAACGCGTCGACTCCATGGTCGGATGCCTTCGCCCGCCTGACGTGGCGCCTGATGCCGGAGGCTGCACTTCCAGCGCTCAAAACTCGTGCGACGAATACGAATCTAACCGATGAGCAACGCAAGCTGGCTGTCGATTCGATCGCGTTCATCAAGGTTCCTGCCGCTGCGGATGCGATGATGGACCTCGCGAAGAAAGATACTCCAGTTCATGATCAAGCGATGTGGTGGTTGGAAAACCGCAATGACGGCGAGTGGGCCTCATTTCACCTCAAACCAAAAATGGAAGAGCGAGGCTTGATCAAAAAACAGGAGCCATTGGTTGAGGTCATCGTCCCTGCCAAACCGGAATCCACTAAGTTCACCGCCGAAGAAGTCGTCGCTTTGAAAGGCGATGCCGCAAAAGGTAAGATCGCCGCCGCTCGCTGCGTGATGTGCCACAAGATCGATGGCAACGGTCCGGACTTTGGACCGGATTTGAAAGGCTTCGGCAGTCGCCAACCACCCAGCGTGATTGCAAAAGCGGTGATCACGCCATCGGCAGACATTTCACACGGCTTTGATGGCACCGCGATTCAACTCAAGGACGGTCGCTGGATTGACGGTCTGATCATTGCCGAGGGCGACCCGCTGACGATTCGCACGCAAGGTGGATTGACCCAGAAAGTGAACGCCGACCAAATCGCCGGACGCAAACCCATGGACCGCTCTCTCATGCTCAACGCCGATCAACTCGGACTCAGCGCGCAGGACCTCGCTGATATCATCGAGTGGCTGAAGGGATATTGAGTTCAATCCCACGGATTGATCACCCGGATGTCTGCGGGAAAATCGCGGACATTCCGGGTTACCAAAATCAGATCATGGTGCAAGGCGGTTGAAGCAATCAGACTGTCCATCAGCCCAAGATTTCGTCCTTTCGACTCATGTTCTGCATAAAAACCAGCCCAGGTTTTCATCAAACCGACATCGAAGTTTAAGATGACCTCGGTAAAATCGCGTTCGATTCCTTCTGCCCAAGCGGCCATTGCATTCTTGCGCTTGCCCGCAGGCATAAGCCGAATTCCTTTCCAAATCTCACCAAGCGTTAGTGCTGATAGATAGGAATCAGCCGAATGCATCTCCAACCAAGCAAGAACCTTCAGGTCGGGCTGCTTCGCCGTCGCTTCACAAATGACATTTGTGTCCAGTAAGTAAGCCACGATTCAAAATCGCAGGTCGCGAGCTTGGTCGGCAGACCGGTCCCCGATCAGCTGAGATAAACTTGCCGGGCATTCACGGATTGCGGCGAAAAGTGACTTTTTCGGAGCCATCGATTTTTCAAAGTCCGCCACAGAAACAATCATCACCGTAGGCTTGCCGTGTTTGGTCACCGTTTGGGCGCCACATTTCACCGCCTGCTCAACCACCTCGCTGAAGTGGTTTTTTGCTTCCTGAAGCTGCCACGTTCTTCCTTTCACAAGTGGAGAATAAGCCTAAATTTCGGCTAGTCTAGCCAGATTTCAGCATCCTAGACCGAGGCGGATGCCTGCGCTGCAATTGATATCAAAAAGAAACCGAGCAAGCCGATACCAATCCCCGTGATCCATGCTTTCCACCGCTTAAGTGAGTGCCCCCACGACCACGAGGAGACCGCCAAGAGTCGCTACCCCTTGAATATCCTTTCCCGATTGGATTTCGAACTTCTGGGATGTCACACATTCTTCGTCGATTTTCCACTGGTTACCCTCGCCGTAAATTCGACATAACCAGTCATGCGTTCGTCCCTTCTGCTCGTTGCTTTACTTTCCGTGACCGCTCATGCAGCGGGACTGGACTCACTGATCGGGGAATTCCAGGCTGACCGCCGGGACCTTGCGAGTTCAGCAGCAGTTTCATGGAGTTCCACCCAACAGGCACGGGAAAAACAGCTGCTCACCGACTGGCAAAAACGCCTGGATGGATTGGATTACGAAAAGCTCGATCCCACCGCGCGCATCGATTGGCATTTGCTCAATACATCCATTCAGGAAAATCTCGACGAGTTGGATCTGGAGCAAACGCAACTCCAGGAAACCCGTCCCTTGCTGGCATTCGCCGACCCACTTCTGGGCCTTACCCAAGAGCTCGCCGAACGAAAATTGGCCGATCCTCAATCATCCGCAGCCACCCTTTCCCAAGCGATCGCGGATTTGAAGGAATTGCGTCAAAAGCTGAATGAAGGCCGAGCGAAAGATGCCCCGGAAAATGCGCTCAAAGTCAGCCAGGTTCCCGCGCTCCGCGCTGCGGGTGAAATCAACGAGCTAAAAAATCGACTGCGCGATTGGTATTCACTCTACGATGGCTTCCAACCCGAATTCACCTGGTGGAATCGCGAATCCTACGAGCAACTGACCAAGGCACTTGGCGAATACAGCGACTTTCTGCGCAAGGACATCGCCGGGCAAAAGGGAGAGGCCAATGACCCGCTTGTCGGAAATCCAATCGGAGCGGACGCCATCCGCAACTCGCTGCGTGCGGAAATGATTCCCTATTCTGCTGATGAGCTGATCAACATCGCCAACCGACAGTTCAGTTGGTGCGAAGCGGAAATGAAAAAAGCCGCTGCCGAGATGGGTTGTTCCACCACTCAGGAAGCGCTGGAAAAAGTAAAATCCCATCTCGTGCCACCCGGTGGCCAAGCTGGAGTCGCCATCTCTGAAGCAGAAAAAGCGATCGCCTTCCTCAAGGAAAAAGACCTCGTCACCATTCCCCCGTTAGCCGAGGAAACCTGGGGCATCGACATGCTCGGCCCTGAGCAACAGAAAACGCTGCCATACGCGGTCTACGGCCAACCACACATCATGGTCGCCTATGGCCATGAAGATATGGATTACGAGCAAAAGCTGCAGGCGATGCGTGGCAATGCTTACGGGTTCATGCATATCGTCACCCCTCACGAGCTGATTCCCGGCCACCATTTGCAAGGCTTCATGGCCCGCCGATACGCCGCCTATCGATCCATGTTCCGCACCCCATTTTTGATCGAAGGATGGGCCCTGCATTGGGAAATGGAACTGTGGGATCAAGGTTACATCGGCACCCCGGAGGAAAAAGTCGGCGCGCTTTTCTGGCGCATGCACCGCTGCGCGCGGATCATTGTCAGTCTCAAATTCCACCTCGGAGAAATGACGCCAAATGAGATGATCGATTTCCTGGTCGATCGGGTTGGCCACGAGCGAGCAGGTGCCACAGCTGAAGTTCGCCGCTACATCGGCCCGAGCTATGGACCGCTCTATCAAGCGGCTTACATGATCGGCGGGCTGCAAATTCACGCGATGCAGAAGGAGCTCACCGCGCCCTCAGCGGGCAATGAAGACGCCAAAGGCAAACTCAGCCTGCGTGAATTTCACGACCAGATTTTGCATCAAGGCCCGATCCCGATTGAAATGATCCGCGCGGCCTTAAAAGGCGAGTCCCTCCCCAAAGACTGGCAACCGAATTGGAAATTTGCGGGCTAATGGGGAGACATTTCAGCAAAGTCCGAATTGGGGATATCTTGCTCGCCTCTGATTTGCTCCTAAAACCGTGCCTCATTTCGGCATGCCAAGCGCTGGCAAGCTTAGATCGAAGGCAACTGCCAACAGACGGGTGATGGCAACGACCGCAATGCCGCTCACCATCGCCGCTTGGCTTAACTTGGGGATCGCTCGCAAAACCAGATAAACCACAATCCCCGCGACTGCCGCAGATGCGTAAATATCAGCGCGCAGCAGCAGCGGCACCCGAGCTGTTAGAACATCGCGGATCACCCCTCCGCCTGATCCTGTTAGAGTTCCCATGAGGATGACAACCAATGGCGAGCACCCTTTCACCTCGGCAATTTGAGCGCCCGTGATCGCGAAAAGCGCCAGCCCCAGAGCATCCGCAGTCAACAGTGCGTGCTGTGGAACAGGCAAAAGCTGCGTCCATGCCACCGTAAAAATCGCTGAACCAATGATCACAAAAAGCGGTGCAGGATCCTTGATCCAGAAAATCGGATGCCGACCCAGCAACAGGTCACGAATCGTCCCACCGCCGATTGCCGTCACCGAGGCCAAGACAAAGATTCCCACAGGATCCATGTTGGCAGCCATCGCAGCCAAAGTTCCACTGGCGGCAAAAACGGCGACGGCAATGAGATCGAGCGCGTAGATCACGGCCGTGGATCATGCCTAGTGCTCCTGAAAATTCGAGCGCAACCCGCCCATGAGTCATTCAAAAGTCCAAACTCGCTTCGACGACGCCTCCTCAGCCGAACGAGTCTCATCTTTGTAATTTACCAGCTCGATCACCTTTGCTTCGCACCGCTCAACAATATGATGTGTCAGCTCCGAAGAATGCGTGACAATAAGTAACTGAGTGGTCTCAGGAACCTGTGCGATCAATTCCGCAAGTGCCGGGATCAACTCCGGATGCAAACTGGTTTCAGGCTCGTTCAGAACCAGAAACGGCGGCAGTTTTTCGGTGCACAGAGCGGCGCTCAGACAGAAAAAGCGAAGAGTCCCATCGGACAACTCCGCGGCGTCAAAGGTTCGATCGATATCCGGCTTGGCGATCTGCAGCTGGAAACCTCCCATTTCATCAACGGAATGCCACTCCAGGCCCGGTAATGCTGAGGCGATGATCTCGTTTAGCGTGTCTTGCTTCCCTGACTCACGAATCGTTTGCAGAGCCGCTGCAAGATTGGAGCCGTCATGGGCGAGAATGGGCGATCTGCAACCAACCTGCGGACGGCGCATCGGGGAGTCGGGATCGGTGCGAAACTGATGATAAAATCGCCAGTTCAACAAGGTCTCCCTCACCGCGACTAGTGTGGGAGAGCGGCCTGCATCGCGAATTTCGGAAACCATCGATTCCGGAACGTGAAAAGGAAGTGGCGACACCTCCATTTTTCCCGCTGGATTCCGCAATTCAATCGAAGGGCCTTTGCGCTTCGCCATCAATCGGGAGCTCCGACTGTAATGGAGGGTCTCCAGTTTGATCTCGGGATCGGTCATAAATAGGGATGGATTCGACGGGTCCCGTGACGCTGCGGCTAAGCCACAATCGATCGAAAACTCGAAATCCGCATGCTTTACCTCCCACGACAGGCGTAACGCTTCATCTTTGCGACGTTTTCCAGCCCATAGCAATTTCTGCATCGCTCCCTCTGCTGCAATTGACTCGGCAAATTTGCCCTCAGCCATTTTTTGCAGGAGCGCGAGAGAGCGATACAAATTCGACTTTCCCACCTCATTTTTCCCAGTCACCACCGTGACTCTGCGGAGACGCAGGCGGAACTCGCGAAGTGATCGAAAACCCCGAATATGGATGCTTTCCAGCATGCGACACACCATCAAATGGTGCCGCTTAGCGCAAGGAATCCGATCAGAGTTTCAGCTGTGCGCAAAGTTCCCCGAACGCCGCATCCAACAATACCGGCTCAGCAGATGCTTCCCAATCGGCCGGTGGTTCCGGCATTTTGAGCCAACTCCGGCATCCACCATACTTCGGCTCGTAAGCGAACTCCCACGCTTCAGCTAGCTTCACCACACGCACCAATGCGACGTGGATGCTACCTGCAGTCATCCCTTTGCCTTCCCAATCGAACCGATCTTTCACGGTCTTCTCAGAGTAGATATGGAACGGCTCCAGAGCCTGGACTTGCGCCCAATCGGTCAACGTTACCGCCGAGACTGCCTTGGCATGATGGGTAATGCGAATGATGTCACCTGCCTGCCATTCCGGCATCACCTCCACCACTCCTTCGCGCACCTGATCACCCAGTGCATGAAAGCGGGTGGGAAATAGGAAAAACGACTCATGGGCGAAGGAAAAGCCTGCGCGTCCTTCATGGATGCCCCCTTTACGCAGCAAAATCGATTGCCGCCCACGGGCAAGGGCGTCGCAGACCACTTGCCACTCTTTAAATCCGTCCGGATTGGCCATTTTTTAACCCAAATCTTCTGCCGTCACCGATTTCTGCTCACGGGATCCGAGAAGCTTTGCCTGCTTGACAACCTGAGCGGCTTCCGAATCGAACCGGAAGCTATGGCAGTTCGGGCAAAGTGCGGTTCCTGCGCCGACGATGGAATCACATCCCTCACAAACTTTGTAAGCGGATGGATTGGCCGCAATCTTTGCAGCCGTCTTGGCGCGAGCGTCGGTGGACGATGGATTTGGCATGATGGTATAAAAAAAGCGGCACCGGAAGGCCGGCCCGCTTGATTTTTTCCGAATCCCGACAGGATTGGACTCAGGCGATGCCAGCGATTGCCTTAGCGGTTTTGCTTTTCAGGTTCGCGGCTTTGTTCGGATGAACGAGGTTGCGTTTGGCAGCCTTGTCGATCACCGAAGAGAAAGCGGAGCTTGCTTTGATGGCGGCATCCTTGTCACCAGCAGCAACAGCAGCGAGAACGTTCTTGCGAAGCGTCTTGAAGCGGCTTTTTTCCGCACGGTTGCGCTCAGTGCGAACGATGGTTTGGCGGGCGCGCTTGATGGAAGATTTGTGATTGGCCATGATGGTTTGGAAAAAATTGTCGGTTTCCTGACGGGGCCGGGGAAAATAGAAATTCCAGCCGCAGTGTCAAGCTCTGGTTTGGGGTATTTTAAGTAGAAGTCCGGTTTGGGGTGATCGCATTGGCCGTATAGGTAGGTGCATCCCCTGCCTCGGTGCGCGGCTTTTTCATCGAGCCACGAATAACGACGACATCGGCTCCGGCACCAACCCGGTTGTAGAGATCGACGACATCGTTGCAGCCCATGCGGATGCATCCGTAGGAAGCAGGAGTTCCGAGTCGGCTTTCCTCCGGAGTTCCATGGATGTAGATGTAGCGGTTGAACGCATTTCGGTTGTGACTTTCAGTCCCGTTGAGCCAGAGGATGCGGCTGACGATCGGGTCACGGCCAGGAGCATTCGGTTGAATAATTTCTCCTGTTGGCCGACGGCCTTTGAAAACCATGCCGGCTGGCGCATTGTCGCCGATTTTTTTTGCGACCTGCAAGTGACCTAAAGGCGTGCGGTTGCTGCCAGGCTGGTCACCGATACCAAATTTTGAAGTGGAGACATTATAGACCTTCACCGGTTTGCCGTCGTGAACGAGCAGCAATTTCTGGTCACTCACGCTGATGATCATTTTGTTATGATCATCTTTGATCGGGGCGCAGCTGGTGAAGGAGAAGGCAAAGACCAAGCCGAGAGCGGCCGGGACGAGTTTGCGAAAAATGCTCCAAGTCATGGATGGTTCCGGGGATTCAGTTATCTTTAGGGTCGATTACGGGACTCGCTTCCGCAGAAGGGCCGGAGGGAAGCATACGGGTGAGTGATGAGAGAGAGGTGTAGAAAAAGCCGACCGGGAATGGAAGGAGCAAAATGGTCGAGGACCAGCGGCCTTCCATGGCGGCTTCAATAATGACAAACAGGAAGAAGAATCCGAACAGCAGCTCCACGAATGGAGTGAGCGTCTTCATCGCCTTGTAGCTGCTCTTTTTCCAATCCGAGCGGCTTGATTGACCGATGCCGTATTTCGGCGTGCGGACAAATCCAGTCTGATGATTGAAGAGAGCTTCCATCACCGCTTTGGCATTATTGATGGACATGCCGATGCCGAGGGCAAGCAGCAGAGGAAGATAAGGAATTTCTTTCCACCAAGTGTGAGGGCGGAGCGCCTTTTGTGAGGTGAGGTAGAAAAGAACAACAGAAACGGACGCAAAGAAGAAGATCGGGCCGTTGATGATGTAGTAGGTGAACTTACCAAAGTCCGGCTGGTGCTGGCTTGGGTAGATGAGGAAGCAAAGGCAAATGAGTAGCAGGTAGGCGAAGTTCGAAGTGAGGTGCGCCGTGGCTTCCATTTTGATGAAAAGCGGCACCTTGCTTCTCCAGATGGCAGGAAGGACCTTCTTGCAAACCTGGATCGAACCTTTGGTCCAGCGATGTTGCTGGCTTTTGAAGCCATCCATATCAACCGGGAGTTCTGCAGGAGTTTCGACATCGTTGAGGAAAATGAAGCGCCAGCCTTTGAGTTGGGCCCGGTAACTGAGGTCCATGTCCTCGGTGAGGGTGTCATGTTCCCAGCCGCCAGCGTCCGCGATGCAAGATTTGCGCCAAATTCCGCCGGTTCCGTTGAAGGTAAAGAAACGACCGGAACGGTTCCGGGCTGTTTGCTCCAATTCCAAGTGACCATCCAGGAACATCGCCTGGATGCGGGTGAGGAGGTTGAAGGTGCGGTTGAGGTGGCCCCAACGCGTCTGCAGCATGCCGATTTTGGGATCGGAGAAATAGTGGATCGTCTTTTGCAGCACATCCGGCTTCGGAACGAAGTCGGCATCGAGAATGAACAAATACTCGCCTCTGGCAAAGCGGGTGCCGTTTTCGAGTGCGCCAGCCTTGAATCCGGTGCGGTCGGTGCGGTGAATGTGTTCAGCATCAAAGCCTTTTGCTTTGAGGCGCTCAATCCCTTGGCGGCAGATATCCACCGTTTCGTCCGTGGAGTCGTCCAAGAGTTGGATTTGCAGCTTGTCCTGCGGGTAATCGAGGGCAGCGACTGAATCAAGCAGGCGATCCACCACGTGCATTTCGTTGAAAACCGGCAGCTGCACGGTGACCAACGGAAGGTCCTTGAACATTTCGAGCGGTTCAGGCCGCTTGCGGGAATGCTTCAGATAGAGGAAAATGATGGTGAGCCGGTGTGATCCATAGCCCGCAAGCCCCAGAAGAACAACGATGTAGCAAACATACCAAATGGGTGAAAAGGGGTCCATGTGATTGAAGTTGAGGCAAAAATGGCTGGTTTCGTAGAGAGGGAGGGACAATTTGTCGGAGCCATCTAACCCATTGGCTGTAATGGGCAAACGTCTAAGAATCAGACTTCGACAGCAGGAGGCAAGCAGAAAGACTCGGAACCGTCAAGCCCCGAGCCTTTCGCAACAGCTACCACCGCTGGCGAAATTCCTCCGCAGAATCCCGCCAACTACCGGTGAAAGTAGGATTGGAGGCACCACTTAGTCGCGACGACCACCGAGCGCCATCATCAGAAAGTAGGCAAGCTGGGCGATGGAACCGACCGCAGCCGCGACATACGTCATGGCCGCCCAAAACAGGGCATTTTTCGCTTTGTCGTGCTCCATGCTTGCGGCCAACCCGCTGCTTTCGAGCCAGACCAACGCTCTTTTACTGGCATCAAATTCAACCGGTAAAGTGACGATGGAAAAGGCGGTGGTGACGACAAATAGCGTCACCCAGATCCAGATCGTGGCTGGGCCAAGGGTTACCGCGCCGATCAAACTGAAAATCATCAGATAATTCAGAATGCTTGAGGAGAACTGAACGGCGGGAACCATTTTGGAACGCATCCCCAGCCAAACGTAGGCCTGCTGATGCTGGACCGCGTGGCCGCATTCATGAGCAGCCACCGCAGCTGCTGCGACCGAATTCGATCCATACACGCCTTCACTCAAATTGACCGTTTTTTTGGTGGGATCGTAGTGATCGGTCAACTGACCAGGGATACTCACCACTCTTACATCCGTGATGCCATTTTGACGGAGCATTGCCTCCGCAACCTGCGCACCGGTAACTCGAAGTGGAATCTGTGAGTATTCCTGAAAGCGGCTTTTCAATGTGCTGCTAATCAGCATACTGGCGAGCAACGAGCCGCCAATAATCACCCAGTAAATCCAGGATATCCCCATCAAGGGACTGGCCTGCTGAACTGCGAGGAGAAAGATTTCAGATGTCATTACAATATAGTAGCGTCACCTAGACGCCGATCAACCCGAAGCGGGGTGGAAAATCTTGCCAATTTTCCACCCGAGAAAATGAAGCTGCTAAAAATCAGGCCAGATTGGTGAAGACCGCCTGGACGTCGTCGTCGTCTTCGATTTTGTCGAGGATTGCTTCCACATCGACCATCTGCTCTTCGGTCAGCTCGATCGGCTGCGTCGGCAGGCGTTGCAGACTCGATTTTGTCGGCACGATCCCCAAAGACTCAACCGCTTGGGTCAAGCTGGCAAAACTGGTGTAGTCACCGATCACGGAAACAATTCCATCGTCCACCGACATTTCCTCCAGCCCGGCATCGATCAGCTCGAACTCGATTTCCTCAAGATTCTTATCTTCCGGGACGGGGAATTCGACCACCGACTTGCGGTTGAACATGAAATCGAGCTGTCCGGAATTCACCAGCTGGCCACCGTTTTTATTGAAGATGATCTTCAGATTGCCAACCGAACGATTGGAATTGTCCGTGGCGCACTCGATGTAAAACAGCGAGCCGTGTGGCCCCTTGCCTTCGTAATTGACCTCGGAAATATCGGCTGCGTCTTTGCCAGCAGCACGTTTGATCGCATTTTCGATGTTTTCCTTCGAAAGATTTTGCGCCTTGGCGTTGTTGATCGCCACCCGCAGCGGGGCGTTGCTTTCCGGGTCAGGCCCGCCGTTTTTAGCGGCCATCGTGATCGATTTCGCCAGCTTCGGAAACACCTTGGACATCGTTGCCCAACGCGATTCCTTTGCCCGGCGGCGGCATTCAAATGCTCTTCCCATGAGTTGGTTTGGTTCGTTTTCGCCCGGCGTGTCTGCCGGTCAGCACATCCAAGCAGGCTTCCGGAAAAGCTCAATAGTCGGTTGCATTTTTACACGGTTTGAGCGGGCTCGGGAGGACAGGCCACAACCAAAAAGCCATCTTCATCCAAGATCGTGCCCGCTGGGAGCTGCAGTCCCTCCGCTGGAGCAGCCGGACCAAAGACCCTGGACTCCGCCCCTTCGGTCACCACGAACCAGCCCGGCAACAACTTGCCCCAGCTGGATAGTTTTTTCCCAAGCTGCGGCTCACTCGTGTTGTGCGGCATCGTCGGATCCGCCATCGACATGGCCACCACCATCCCATCGAGAGCAAGGCATGGAAAATGCGCCACGCCCGGCAACCCGAGTGGCGTCAATGCCTGTGGGCTGAAATCATAAAAGATCACGCCCTTGCATGGCCCGTAATCTTCAATTCTCGAACGCAACTCCTCGCCGCCAATCCATGGGCACGGCTCGGCATCGCCAAGGTTGCCCTCAAATTCCATCTGCAATTTCAGAGTAGCGCCGAAAAGTTCGGGAAAAGTCGCGCTCAGTCCGGGCAAGGAAATGCCCCCACCGCGTAGCATCCGGAAGGTTCCACGGCGCTGCAACGCACTGATTTGCCCGATCTGATAGCCATTCGCCCACGCTTTCCGCAGATCGACGCTGCGCCCGACGCGCATCGATCGGGATTTCTTCATGCCCCACCCTGGCCCCTGAAAGCGAAATTCCACCGCTTCTGCCGAGGCACGCATGATTTCCTGGCGCACGGTGTGCCGATCCGCCCGGGTTGGCTCCAGAAGTCTGCCATAAACCAAGGTCAGTTCGTGCGGCAGCTTGTAGGGAAATTTGCGAAAGAATCGGCCGCGCTCAAATGAAGCGATCGATCCCCACGCTCCATCGCACCACAGCGGCAGCGAGGGAAAGCCCGACTTGCGCGTGATCAATTCAAATCCCCGCTGCAGCTCGGACAAGGTGCCGGTCCGCGTCAGTTGGCCTTCCGGAAACAAACAAACGACATCGCCTTGCTTCAGCGCATCGATCGCGGTGCGGATTGCCTCCCGCGGCTGGTCACGGCGGATCGTCACCGTGTTGAAAATACTCACAAACACGCGGATCGAGCGCTTCGCCATGAAGGCCTCGTCCATCACAAATCGCACCGGGCGCGGGCAGGCGGCGGAGATGAAAAAAGCGTCCGCAAAGCTGACGTGGTTGGGCAACAGCATCACCCCGCCTTCCGCAGGCAAGTTGCCGACGTTCACCACCTTGACCCGATAGATCACCTTCATCAACGCCATGCCGACGACCCGGATGAAATCGCCTGGAATCAGACGAATGATGAACCAGGTGATCCCGCCGCAGCAAAGGGCAGCGATCGCAATCTGCAGGCGCAGCCCCATGGCTTCACCCACCCCGACCCATCGGAAAACCAAGGAAAGCCCTTCCACCAAAATCACCGCGATGATGCCGGCGAAGCAGTCTTGCAAATTCACCGCCGCCTGCATTTCGCCCCGTTTATCCGCCGGATACTGGTCCTGCACCCAGGCATTGAGTGGAGCAAGGAAAAGCGCGGATACGAATGCGAGCATCGCCAGCAGCGTGAGGAACCACCAACTGTCAGGCGTCGCAAATGCCAGCAGCAACCCGAAAATCGTCATCAGAATTCCCGCAACCGGCACCCAGCCCAATTCGATTTTCCGCCGCAGCAGCATTGATGAAGCACCGAAACCGAGCGCCATGCCCAACGAGGCAGCGGCCATGAAAACCGAGGAAAGCGTGCCAAATCCCCCCTGCCCTTCCGTCAGTATTTTCGCCAATTTGATCGACCAGAGATTGATGAACGCGGCGAATCCCCAGAAAAAAGCCACCCCCAGCGAGGCGCGACGCAAGCCCAGATGCATCCACAGCCCTTTCAGGTTTTTGAAATGCTCAACCATCGTCCCAGCACGCAGCGGCGCACTTCCCTGCGCTGGAACCTTCGGAATCGCCCAAGCCATCACCAACGCTGGCGCCGAGAGTGCCGTCACCACCAACAACGGCCCCAGCGCGGCTTTCCAAGCAAGCGCCGGAACCTCACTCAGACTTTGATAGCGGGCGTCAAAAATCCACCCGGCGGCAATCTGCCCGACAAGCATCGCCATCATTGCCGTCATCTGCTGGATTCCCGAGGCAAATCCCAGGTGTTTCGAGCCCACCAGCTCCTTATTGATGCCCATTTTCGCGGGTCCGAAAAAGGCCGACTGCACTGCCAGCGAGAAAAAGCCAACCAGAGCCCAACTCAGGTGATGAAACATCACCGCCACGCAAATCCAGCAAAGCACCAGGACCTGCGCGATCGCCGCGCCAAGCATCACATTTCGCTTCGAAAAGCGATCGCTCATCCAACCGGCCAGCGGCGCAAAAAGGATGAATGGCAGGGCGATCATCAACCCGGCCCAAGACTCCACCGCAATACCAATCGCGGCTCCCAGCGGGATCAGAATGAACTGAGCGATCTTGTCGTTAAACGCGTTCTGCGTTTGCTGAACAATCATGCACCAAAACCCAACCCACTGATGTCGTGTCGGTGATTTGCCAGTGCTCCCGTCGTTCATTGGCGCGGAACCTAGGTGGCCACTGGCTCTCCGGCAAGACCTGTGAAAGCCGAGTTTCAATTCACTTCACGGGCCGACGCCCCAAACCTGACGGATTGCCACCTAGGTGAATCTCCGATGTTCATCCCGGTTATTTCTCGAACAAGATGGACAGGACTTTCTCGACCGAAAGATCCTTTTGGCAGCGTAGATCCAGCGGGCATTTTTCCAGCAAACATGGGGCGCATTCAACATGGCGTCGAATGACTTGATGCTGCCGCCCGAGCGGACGCTTCCAATTCGGATCGTTCGGGCCAAATAAAGTCAGGCACGTCGCCCCCGCGTGCGCGGCCAGATGCGGGAGCGAGCTATCTGCAGCAATCACGGCGGATTGCGCAGCGAAAAGTTCGAGATGCGCCGGCAGTGGGTAAACTTCCACAAAAGTCAGCGGCTTTTCCATCGCAGCAGCAAGTGCTTTGCCCACATTTCGGCCTCCGGGAATCCCCGCAACGGTGATTTTCAGTTCATTGCTGACCAGTTCTTTCGCGACCTCGATCCAGCGCTCCAGTGGCCATTCATAATTTGCCCCGAAATCGGAATCCGGCGAAAGCATCACCGCCCGCTCATCAGTCGTTACCGCCAGCTGGACCGATGCGAAATACTCGGGTTTGGCGGTGACAACGCCGAGTTTTTCCGCGATGCCGAGGTAAAATTGCACCCGGTGCGGCGGGGCTCCACTGGGAGCCTCGATGGCCACGGAATGCGTCAGAAGCTTTTTGAGAGCTGCGACATCAGGTCCGATCCGGCGTAAAATTTTCGCTTTTTCAAAGGCTTCTGCCTCGATCCCAGGTGCCCAGGCGATCGATGCCTGCCAGTTTCCGGCGATTTGCGCAGCGATCCCCCGAGGTTTCGATTTTGGTGCGTAGCCTACGATCGCAAATTCCGGCACGGTATCCCAAAGCCCGCGCTGTGCCTCGGGGCAAAGGACCCCAACTTTCAGGCCTGAAGCCGAAATCGCACGGATCGCCGGAATCGAAAAACACGCTTCTTCCCAGCGCGCCGGGGCTGCAATCAACATTTCGCCGGAGGCAACATTACTCACGCCCCCACCATAAGCAGCGTATGCAGAAGGGAAAACCTGAATTTGCCGAAGATGGCGAATTGTCAGGCGATCTGGTAATTCCGCCGGTTTCCCGTGCGCGCAATGCTTTATTTTTCGTGCCTTGTCGTGTATTACCTGCTTTCCATCGCCGCGCCCACGCTGATTTCACGCCCATGTCCACCGAGCTGACTCGAAATTTCTCCATCATCGCCCACATCGACCACGGAAAAACCACCCTTTCCGATCGCCTGATGGGTGCCACGAAAACCGTGGCGGAACGCGACGAGAAAGCTCAATTGCTCGATGCGATGGACCTGGAGCGGGAAAAGGGCATCACCATCAAATCCCACCCGGTCGCGATGGAATATCAGGCCAAGGACGGGAAAACGTATAAGCTCAACCTGCTGGATACGCCGGGCCACGTTGATTTCTCCTACGAAGTCGCTCGATCCCTGGCCGCGTGTGAAGGCGCCATCCTGATGGTGGACGCCGCGCAAGGCGTTGAGGCCCAGACTGTCGCCAACCTCCACCTGGCCCACGCTCAGGACCTAGTCATCATTCCGGTTCTCAACAAAATCGATCTCCCAGCGGCCGATGTCCCGAAATGCGTGAAGCAGCTCGAAGACATTCTCGCAATCCCTGGCGAGGACGCCATTCCCGCATCCGCGAAGGCCGGCATCGGCATCGAGGAAATTCTCGAAGCCATCGTCAAGCGCGTGCCAGCGCCGATCGAGAATCCAGACAAACTGCTCCGCGCCTCGGTCTTCGACTCCATTTACGATACCTATCGCGGTGTGGTTTCCTACGTCCGCGTCTTTTCCGGATCGGTCAAAAAAGGCCAACGGGTAAAACTGTTCGCCACCAACAAAACCTACGAGGTCAAGGAAGTCGGCGTTTTCACCCCGAAGATGACCGCCCGCGCCACGCTGAGCGCTGGCGACGTCGGCTACGTCATCGCCAACATGAAATCGGCCGACGAAGCCAAAATCGGCGATACCTTGACCGATAACACGCATCCATGCCCTGAGCCGCTGCCCGGATATAAGGAAATCCAGCCGATGGTTTTCTCCGGCATTTATCCGGTCGACGCATCGGATTACGAAGCGCTCAAGGCGGCGATGGCCAAGCTGCAGATCAACGACGCAGCGTTTACCTATGGCTCGGAAAGCTCCACCGCTCTTGGTTTCGGTTTCCGATGCGGATTCCTCGGACTGCTGCACATGGAAATTATCCAGGAACGACTCCGCCGCGAGTTCAACATGGATGTGATTTCCACCTATCCATCGGTGATCTATCAGGTGACTCTAACGGATGGCTCGGAAGTCGTTGTCGATAACCCAAGCCTGTTCCCGGATACCCAGACGATTCAGGAAATCCGCGAACCGATCGTGAATGTCTACATCATGGTCCCAGGTGACTACATCGGTGACATGATGCAGCTGGTCCTCGAAAAACGCGGTGAGGTTACCAACACGGAGACGATTGATGACATGCGCGTCATGCTTTCCTGCATCCTCCCGCTTTCCGAAATCCTGGTTGATTTCAACGACAAGCTCAAATCCATGACCCGCGGCTACGGCTCCATGGACTACGAACACGCGGGCTACCGTCCTGCCAAAATGGTGAAGATGGACATGCTCATCGCCGGTGATCCGGTCGAGGCATTCTCCACCATCGTGCATCGTGATAAGGCTGAGGGCTACGGCCGGATGCTCGCCGGGAAGCTCAAGGAAGTCATTCCAAGCCACTTGTTCGTCGTCGCCATCCAGGCGGCTGTCGGTGGAAAAATCATCGCCCGTGAATCGATTTCCGCCATGCGCAAAAACGTAACGGCGAAGTGCTACGGCGGTGACATTTCACGAAAGCGCAAGCTCCTCGAAAAGCAGAAGGAAGGTAAGAAAAAGATGAAAATGTTCGGCAAGGTGAACATCCCGCAGGACGCTTTCATCAAAGTGCTCAAGAGCGGCGACTGAGGAATCGAAGATTCGCTTTGAACAAAAACACCGATTGTGACGTCTTAGGTCACGTATGAAGAAACTCGCACTTACTTTCCTGGCGTGCCTGCCGCTGATGGCTTCTGCCGCTCCTGAGAAAGGATTCATCTCCCTGTTCGACGGCAAGACTCTTGATGGCTGGAAAGTCAACGAGCACCAGGAATCCTTCACCATTCAAGATGGTGCCATCCAAGCCAATGGCGAACGCGCCCATTGCTACTACGTCGGTGGTGACAAAGAAGGAGTTTACAAAAACTTTGTGCTCCGCCTGGACGTCATGACCCGGAAAGGCGCCAACGGAGGTGTTTATTTCCATTCCAAGTTCATCAATGAAGGCTGGCCGACCAGCACCGGTTACGAGGTTCAGGTCAACAACACCCAATCCGACTGGCAGAAATCAGGCAGCCTCTACAGCACCGTCTCCAACAAAGAACCGTTCAAAGATGATGAATGGATGAAATACGAGATCACCGTGAAAGATCACCACATCAAAGTGGAGGTAAACGGCAAAGAACTCGTCGACTACACCGAGGAAGAAGGAAAACAAAAACTCCTCAAAGACGGCGGCCTAATCGCACTGCAAGCGCATGATCCAGGCAGCACTGTTCTTTACAAAAACATCCGCATCAAACCGCTAAAGGACTGATCACCGGATCTCCCAAACCGATCTAACAATCTAAAGGCCGATCATCACGATCGGCCTTTTAGTTTGGGTCACATTGGAGCCGACTCTTGGGAATTGAGTGGCTCGCCATTTGCCTTACGAAGATCAACGTCGCTCCGCATCACGAGCCGTCAGGCTGCCTTGAGTTGGACGGTTTTCTACCGGGTATGGACCCATTTCAACCAAGGTTGAGTATCGATCCCGTATCAAATTGGTAAGATCAAATTTCGGCTTGGAATAAACGACGAATGTAAAATCCGATGTCGTCAGCGCATCGCAATCGATGACGACTCCATACTTCATTTGCTGGCTAACAACATCTGATATCGATTGCTTCAGCAACTCCTGATCTGGGCTTTCGCCATCAGACATTATCCTGCTACTATAAAACACATAGATCGGTGAAGAAAGGTCCATGAGCGCATTCCCTGCATGGGCGCGTTGAAAATCGGCGACTCGTCCATTTTTCAATTCTACCGTTGAGTTCTCTTTAGGATGGGCCGTATCGAGTTCGATATGGGGTAAGGTTGCTTCTCTCACAGAGTGATAATGAGACCTTTGGCCGGAATGAGCTTCACTTGATCTCATTTGCTCCATCTTCGGTAACGCGACCTCGTTTTCTGTCGAGCTATCGGAAATCCAAACGCCTTCAAAGCATACAGCCGTAAGGACTATCAGGATCAGAAGCGATAGAAGCAGTTTTTTCTTCATGGCAGAAAAATCGAATTATTAGAGAGTAAACTGATCAACATCACATCTCAGAAAATTCGCCAGAAAGCAAGCAACCATTGATACTGAACAAAGAGCGTTTGGAGCCCTTTGCGCCCTAGATCCATGCACAAAAAAAGACCGGTCGAATCGACCGGTCTTTTTGAAGAAATCAGGTGGAGCCCTCAGTGCTTCATCTCCCCTTTGTCAGCAGATTTGTCCCAAAATGCGATAGCAAAGAGAATCGCAACTGCGAAGGCAATTCCCGCAGGCATCAACCAAAACAGTTTCGCGCTATTGTTCCAGCCTTCGGCAGTCGAAGAATCGAGGCCAATGCGATCTCCCCACCAACCAAGAACTTTATTTCCTACAAGCATTCCTGCTCCGTAAGTGATCAATGCAATTAAGCCTTGGGCACTTGCACGAATTTCGCGAGGAGCTTTCCGATCGGTATAAAGTTGGCCGGTAACGAAGAAGAAGTCATAACAAATACCGTGAAGCATAATGCCCAATACCAGAAGTGCTGGGGTTGAAAACGCGAGACCGAAGATCGCATAGCGCAACGTCCACGAAAGCATACCGACCAGAAGCATCCATTTAACACCAAGTTTCCGGAAAAACAGCGGAACTAGGGCCATGAAAACCACTTCGCTGACTTGCCCAAGGGCCATTACGCTTGCGGTCTTATCGCCGAAGGCGATTTTACCCATGAACGAATAAGTCATCGCATAGTAGAATGCGAGCGGGATACAGATCAAAAAGGAGCAAATTCCGAAAACTGCAAATCCCGGATCTTTGAAAAGGCTGAATGCATCAAACCCAAGCATTTTGGTGATGCTGATGGGGGTTCCTTTCGCACTTGGAGGAGTGGCTGGCAGAGTGAAACTGTAAACCCCGTAGATCAGGCTGACCACAGCCGAAAGTTTCATCGGAAATGAAGTATTTCCCGCATCCGAAATTCCAGGAAGCACTGGAAAACCAACGAGACCGAAGATCGACTCGGCAATCACGATGCCTGCGATGATCCAACCGACGGTTCCCCAAAGGCGAATTTTGGGGAAATCCTGGTCGCTATTTTCGATGTTGTTGAAGGTGATCGTATTCACCAGAGCCAAGGTCGGCATGTAGCAGAGGAAATACGCAAGCAAGCCCCAGAACAATTTCCCCGGCTCCGTGATAGTGGAGCAATAAAAAAGAATTCCTGCACCGATGATGTGCAAAATTCCATTCACTCGCTCTGCATTCATAAAACGATCAGCGATCAAGCCCACGAAAAGAGGCGCGATCAATCCACCCCAAGTTTGGGTAGCGTAGCTATTGCCTATAATGGTGTTCAACCCAACACGATCTGCAAAAATTTCCCCTAAGTAGCCGCTCAAAGGAACGAAAAAGCACCCCCAGACAAAAAACTGGAGGAACATCATCACGGAGAGGCGGAGCCTTGCATTGGGCGGACTTGAAGCGGTCATGGGTTGTGTAACGGGTTTAGCAAAATTCGATTGGCAAAGACCAAACGAAATAAAACCCGGTGGCAAGGCGGGAAATCATCCGATGGAAGTTTCAGTCCCGTGCGCGCAGTGGTGCCAGTGCATCACGCAGATCCTCAAGAAAGGCATTCGAGATTTGATATTCGTACCAAGTCGATCCGCGATAGGGGCGGCTGAGTTCATCCTTGCGGAACCACCGCAGCGCAGCCGAGTGGAAAACCGGGACCGAAGCGAGCAGCAAAATAACCCCGAGCGCATATGCTGGGACCAACGCCCTCACTATTGTTTGTCGCAACACAAGATCCTTGGCATTTCCAAAAATCGAGCGGAATGACGTAACCACTAGCCATAGCACGATTCCGCCACCCAAAACATAGGCGATGGGCAAATAATCGAGCAATTGATGCTCACGTGGTGAAAGCCAGCCCATCACGGGAAGAAACGCCAGCAATCCAACAACCGCCAGCCAGCCCAAAATTGACCGCTTGCTTCCAATTCCCATTCGACCAGCTCTCTTCGTAATCCGCCATCTTGCGATCAACACCGGAACGCAAAGGATCATGAGCAAAAGTGCCAAAAATTGCCCTGCGGGCAGGAAATAGGTCCCTCTCAGCCCCCATTCCAGACCCGCGAACGGAGAAAAGTTAGAGATTCCCTGCACAACCAGAAATGGAACCAGCACACCTCCCACAAGAATCCAACACCAATCCACCGCAGTGAGCAATCGATCGACTCGGACTGCGATCTTCAAAACGGTCCGCGATATGCGAAACCGGAACAGTAGGAGAAGTCCGATGATTCCACCCATCAGCATGGCGCCAGCCAAACTGGCAATTTCCCAAGCCAACCAATGTTCCTGCATTCTATCAGGTTCGAGAAGTTGATCGGTGAATTCTAGAGAATGGGGTGAGGGATAACTCAAAAGCCAAGGGCCTACATTCTCAAACGAGAGCGATGCTTTCCATTGGGTAGAGGAGCTTGGCATGCCCCGACGCGTCCTGGCCTCACTCAATTGGGCCAATAGAACCTTTGAACGCTCTAACCGATTTGCATCCTCCAAGCCAAGCTGCCTGGCTGCCGCTTCCAAGGAATCAACCCCGTCCTTGATACAAATAGAAATGACAAGCTGGGTGAGAAGATTACGCTCAGGGTCATCGACCAATTTCATGCTATAAGCATCAAAATCATCAATCAACTGTTGCACCCCCTCGCGGTCACCAGCATCCGCGAGCTGGGAAGCGCGTACAGCGATTACCCTGGAAAGGTCGATCTGCTCTTTAAGAAAGAAGCTTCTTGAAAAAAGATACTCGAAACTCAGCTGCCGCTCCAAAAGTGTCCCATCCGGTAAAAGCGGTTGAATCATCGCCGACATTTCCGATTGATAGGTCTGATACTCAGGTAGCTGAGCCGCCTGATGAAATAGCTCCGCCGCTTGAGTTACTTTCCCCTGATCGAGTACTTTCCACACCGTATCGGCATGGCTACCCAACCTATCCCTGTCCACAGATCCCTTCGCCACCATACCGGCAACCAAGTAGGTATACATCGAATTTTTCGGATCAATTCGTTCCACTTCAATCTCGAATTGCTCAGGAAGTCGTTTGTATTTCCCGAAATATTCTCTCAAGTAAGACGCAAAGAACACCCGATTGTCAGGCTCACTTCGCCAGCGTCGCTCGGCATTTTCCAAAGGAGAACTGTTTGGGTCTCCGACGATCAAGCGCTGCTTCGAATCGAGACTACTAAAATCCAATAGGTCAAAGTTTGGCGGATCAGAAGGCAACCCACTTATGGAGTAATCGAAATATCGCTGGAGTTCACCATACCACTTGGAAACGGTTATTCCTTGATCCAACGCGATTGCCAGAAACAGGAGACTGGCGATCGCGTAGAGAACTGTCTTCCAAAGTCCGGGATACTTTTTCTGATCCTGCCGTTGCCAGCGTGAGATCAGACGATCTTCGCCATCTGCATGCGGATAAGGCTGTTGAGAGGTTTTAGTCAGCAGCGCGGTTGCCGCCATCTCAGCCTCAACATCGCCTCCAAATTGGCCAATGGCTGTGGAAATAAGTTTGGAAGGATGTTCATTCACTCCGACTTTTCTATCAGCAACGTCAATCCGTCTGGTTATCAGCGCTACCGCTCCGGGCTTGACCGGGATTGCCGGGTGCTGCTACGTGCCGGGCGACTTATGGATCTGCAGTTGAATCAACTTGCGTTGCACCGCGCCGGAGGCGTCGCGGTAGGTCCCCCTTGAAGCCAAACGGGGCCGATTCCGGCACGCACTTTTGTTTTTCATTCCGAAGCCATCCATGTGGGTTGGCTCGTTTTCCGATTCATGCGGACTGATGGTCCGTCACTTGCTCACACCTTTTTTCGATTTCTCTCATGTTTGCCAATTTATTTCAGAAAAAGCGCGGTAACTGGAAAGACGACGCGCTCGCGGGTCTAACCACCGCACTTGCCCTTGTTCCAGGTTCCATCGCCTTCGCCTTTGTCGCTGGAGTTCCACCCATCGCCGGGCTCTACGCGGGATTCTTCGTGTGCATGATCACCGCTGCCTTCGGCGGCAGACCGGGAATGATTTCCTCCGCTGCGGGGTCGGTCGCGGTCGTGATGGTCGCGCTCGTCGCCGAAGGAAACAAGCGTGGCGGTCCTGGCGCTGGCTTTGAATACCTGTTGCTCGCAGTCATTCTCATGGGCGCGATCCAGATTCTGGTCGGCGTGTTGCGGCTCGGGCGATTGATCCGGCTCGTTCCGCATCCGGTGATGATGGGATTCGTGAATGGCCTCGCGATCGTCGTTTTCCTCTCGCAACTGAAAATGTTCCGGGAGCGTGAAGGTGCAGTGGTCGGAGACTGGCTGCATGGTTCCGCGCTGTGGACAATGTGCGGTTTGGTCGCACTGACGATGGCGATCGTTTACATCCTGCCTCGTTTCACGAAAAAAATCCCGTCTTCGTTGGTAGCGATCGTGGTGGTCAGTTTGGTGGCGGCATTCGGCATCTCGACCCAAACCGTTGGCGATTTATCCAGCGTTCAGGGAAAACTTCCGATGCCACATCTGCCGGGCGTTCCGTTGAACTGGGAAACCTTCCAGTTTGTCATTCCCTATGCCATCATCCTCGCGATGGTTGGTTTGGTCGAAACGTTGATGACCTTGCAATTGATCGATGAACTCACGGAAAGCCGTGGAAAAGGCAATCGCGAATGCGTCGCACTCGGCGCGGCAAACATCGTCGCCGGAATTTTCAAAGGCATGGGCGGTTGCGCCTTGGTGGGTGAAAGCTTGATCAACATTGGCTCTGGCGGACGCGGTCGCATGTCGGGAGTGATCGCAGCCAGCGCACTGCTCACCTTCATCCTAGTCGGCGCACCATTGATCGACCGGATTCCCATCGCCGCTCTAACAGGAGTGATGTTTGTCGTGGTGATCGCGACCTTCGAGTGGACCAGCTTTAAAACCATCGGCAAAGTTCCATTCACCGACGTGCTCGTCATCATCGCCGTCACCGCCATCACCGTTTGGGAAGATTTGGCAATTGCGGTGCTGTCCGGCGTCGTGCTGTCCGCGTTGGTCTTCGCCTGGAAAAGCGCCAAGCACGTCCAGCTGTCAGTCGTCGGCGACAAGGAAGACGAACGGATTTATCGACTGGAAGGACTGCTCTATTTCGGCTCGGTCAAAGAGTTCGCCGAGAAATTTCTGCCGTCGGCAGATCCGCAGCGCGTGGTGCTGGATTTCCACGATGCACGGGTTTGTGACATGTCCGGCCTGGAAGCCATCAAGGCCTTGGGTGAGCGGTATTCCAAACTCGGTAAATCACTTGAACTTCGCCATCTATCCCCGGATTGCCGGAGAATGCTGGATCGCGCCAGTGGCTTGGTTGAATTTTCAATCGCGGATGACGATCCGGTTTATCTAGTAGCCCGAATTCCTCACGGTTCGGTTGGAACCAAATAGGCAACAAAAAGAGGCTGACTTGGGTAGAGCTGTCTGCTCTCTTGTTGAGGTTGCATCGGGGCTCTGAGCAGGTCCCGTGCAATCGTTGTTCTATCCCATCCCCTTGCAGCCTCCCCTACCATGATTTTCAAGCATGTGATCATCCCCGAGCAGCGGCTGATTTCACTTCAATATGCCGGAGAACTTTCGCTCTCCGATGTATGTCGTAGCAGTGAAATCCTTTGGGCAGACCCGGCATACGAGCCATCTCACAACCTCATCGTTGATCTAACTGACATTTCTGCCAGAGCCCACGTCAAGGATGTCGCCAGTCTGTTAGAGTTTTATAAACGCCCGGAAACCAGCACCGGACGAATCGCCATCATTCTATCCGAACCGATCTCCACCGCCCTGACTTATCTTTTCCGGGCGGCGGGGAGTTCGACATTCAAGATCGGCATTTTCTCCACATGGGATGCCGCCTGCGGGTTTCTTCACATCAATCTGGAGCCGGATGTTTTCGACTCCGCTGAAGAGAGAACCTAGCTTTTCATCTTCTGGCGCGTGGATCGCCCGAAGGCAATTTGATCGCGGTATCAAGTGATTCCGGCACGACGGGGATCGGCATGCCTTTGCGATCCCACAGCAATTGCTGGATGCGGGTGCTTCTTCCGGAATAAGTGTACTCCGATGTCGTCTTCGCATGATATGCGATCCAGTCCTCTTTCCCATCCGGGGATTTGAAGAAGGAATGATGCCCTGGGCCGAACACCTCATTTTTATCCTCCCGGCGCAGCAGCGGCTTTTTCACCTGGTGCCAGGAATCAGGCAGGAGTGGATTCTCATCATCCTTCATCCATAGCACACCGACGGCATAGTCCGGCTTACCCGTATCACAGGCAGAATAGGTAAGAAACATGCGATCTCCGTGGTGGATGGCGAATGGACCCTCGCGAACTTCAGGGCAGCCAAACCCTGATGCCGGCAGGTAAACACTATCGCCTTTCAGCGTCCACGGGTTCTCCATCTCTGCAATCCGGATGATGTGCCCGGGGTGCGCTGCCCACAGGAAATAGGAAGTCCCATCGGGCATGGTCATCACCGTTCCATCGATGGCATAAAACTCATCCTTGGGATCGGTGTTGATCTTCACCGGCTTGTCATAAGGTCCGGTGATCTTCGATGTTTTGCTCTGCATCACAAACATCCGGTGCCCTTCATCCGGGCCGTCTGTTTTGGTGAAATAGCAGAACCAGCGCTTTTTCCCTTCGGATTCAAGCTGATGAAACTCCGCCGCCCAAACGCCCTTTCCGCCTTCCCAAACCGTGACTGGCTCAGCGTCCTTGAGGTCCACGATCGACTTCGCTTTCCACAACCTCACACAGTTCCCCTGAGTGGTGGAAAGATAGTAATATCCATCATACCAAGTCATCCATGGATCCGCAGATGGGTTGACCGGATTATGAAATGTTCCGGGCTTCTCAGCGGCAGTAACGAAACAGGCATTCAGGAAAGCGGCAGCCAGGATCAAAGTCCTGGCTGCTTTGAAGAAGGGATGTGGCATGTCAACAAAACGTAGAAGATGCCGGGAGTATTTCGATGACCGTCCTACAAGGCTAGCCGATTTTGATCCGCCCATTCGCGAACCGCCGGTATCTGCCGATCATGGATCCATCGATTCCGCGGGCCACGAACCTGGATGACCCGCCTGCGAGCACAATCCACTTCCAGGGTCAGCAGCCGATCCACCGTGACTTCCCCCTGGCAGTCGGCGTGAATCTGCAAACTGAAAACCGCACTTTTGCCAGCACGACACTTTCTCCAATAGCTGGAAACACAGTGCCTCATGTGCATGCCTTCAGCGATCAGCGATTGATAGTCGGTCAGCTCCTGGATTTTTGCGACCAGCTTCTGGTGTCTCTCCGAGTTCGAGTAATCTCGTTCAAATGTCGGGCCATTGATGAACGGAAGCCACGCACTGGAATTGAGTTTTAACAACTCTGCCCGAATGTGCGGCGAGTCGATATCCGGCTTTCTGAAATGGATGCCATTCTCGATGCCAAGTTCCAGCAGCCTTCGCCAGAAGGCACGACTGTTCCGAATCAACTCCGGAAGCGGAAGTGACACTAAAGATTGAGCACGCGGGAAATTCCCTTTACCAAGAGGATCACTTAACGCATCCGCAATCAGTCCAAAACACTTTGGATCAAATCTCCGGGCGCGAATCACTTTCTCTAACAGGCGGGACCAGATCGCATCATTGGACAAGTCCCTCACCATGCGACTTGAGAGAACATGGGAAAGAAGTTGATCGCTGCCCTGGAGTGATTTCACCTGCCCCCAGCGCAGTGCCTGACGGATGGAATACCCTTCTGGTGCCTGCATCGCCAGATGCAATGCCCGCGCGGAAAGACTCGGTGGCATGCCTGCCACATCCCGCAAGCTTCCACCGCTCGCGAGGTGACAAAACCAGTCACGCTCCAAATACTTGAGATCTCCTTTTTCAAGCCAAGCCGATTTAAAAAAGCCCGGCACCGGCCATCTAACGAAAAGATGATCTAACAAACTCGATAGGGTTTCTTTCGCAGACAACCCTTCAATTGGATTCCAAGCCTCTGGCTGGCGAATCCAATTACTGGAATATGCCGCAATGCGGACGAGAACCGGAACGAGTGGAAATTCCGAAGGATGCGTGTCAGTCATCAATCGGGAGCGAGCCAACATCACTCCGACAAGCCGCCGGATCATGGGTTTGAGTGGATCGGTAACGGGGTGGGACTGTCGGAAGGTTCTTCCTAACTGGTGGCAATGTTGCCGGAAATGATTGTTTCGGAGGAGGCGCGCGTTCCACGGTCTGCCATCGATAATGGTTATCGCGACACGAGTGAGCGGGCACGATTCTTCCGAATCGTGAAATGAGTACATGATTCTATCCTGATCTAATTGATTGAAGTCACGCCGCGTTAAACCATTGCGGCGCAGACCATAAACGCACCGCCATCGGCGTGCGTGCGGTTACTCGTCACACTTGCCAAGCAAGCGTGGGCAACCGGATCAGGAATGAAAGTTGGTGAACATTTCGAAGCCACTGTTTCGCACCGTCACCCATCATTCAACTCAAATATCACAATGATATCAAATTCAACGCTTCATTCGCGCGTTGACTATGTTCTCGATAAAATTCCGCATTTGCAGGCAATTTGATATCAACATCCCAAGTTGGAATCATCTCTTTCATCCGGGCTTTACCTTCCTCGGACTTGATCAAATGCGGGAAACAATTTTTGATCACCTCCAATACGATATGAACACTGACCGACGCCCCCGGTGAAGCTCCCAGCAAAGCGGAAATGGTGCGGGTGGAATCCGTAATCACTTCGGTTCCGTAGTGAACGATTCCCGCTTCGCCATCCGTCTTTTTGATCGCCTGCACGCGGATGCCGCCGTCGATGAGTTTCCAATCTTTTTCCTCCGCTCCGGGATAGAACACATGCAGGACTTCCATCCGATCCGCCATGCTTTGGGTGCCTTGCTGGACCAGATACTTCACGAGATCCAGGTTATGAATTCCGATTTTGATCAAGGTCGCGATGTTGTCCGGTTTCACCGAGCGCGGCAAATCCAGCGCGCTTCCTTTCTTGTGCAAAAACTTGGTGGTCCAGGCTGCAAACGGGCCGAACAACAAGGTCTTCTTGCCATCTAAAATCCGCGTATCGAGATGCGGCACCGCCATGGTCGGAGCGGCGTCGAGCGCCTGTCCATAAACCTTCGCTTGATGCTTGGCGACGATTTCAGGATTGTCGCAAACCAACCACTGGCCGCCGATGGGAAATCCGCCGAGCCCTTTCGCCTCCTTGATTCCGGACTTCTGCAACAAGGGCAAACTGCCGCCGCCAGCACCGACGAAAACAAACTTCGTGTGGGTTTTCGTGATCGCGCGGGTCGCAAGATTTTCCACGGTAACTTCCCACCCGTCGGCCAATTGGCGCAAATCGGTGACGCGATGACCGGTCGCGATGGCGCATCCGTCCTGTTGTGAAATCCAATGAAGCAGCTTGCGCGAGATGGCGCCAAAATTGACGTCCGTTCCTCCCGCCACACGGGTCGCGGCGACTGGGCCAGCTGGCCGCTCTTCCATCAACAGCGGTGCCCACGAACCGATGGTTTCGCGGTCCGTGCTATATTCCATTTCCGAGAAAAAATGGTGAGCGCTCATCCCGGCGTGACGCGCCTTGAGGAAATCCACCTGTTCCTGACCATGCACGAAACTCAGGTGTTGCACGGGGTTGATGAACTCCTTTGGTTCCGCCACCATTCCGCTGCGGACAGCATAGCTCCAGAAGAGTTTGCTTTGCTCGAATTGCTCAAAAATCTCGATGACTTTCGCAACGTTGACCGAGCCATCTGCCTCGCGTTTGGGCGTGTAGCTCAGTTCGCACAAGCCGGCATGGCCTGTGCCGGCGTTGTTCCAGCCGTGGGAACTTTCCTGCGCCAGTTCGTCCGTCACCTCGTAAATCTGTAGCGTGAGATCCGGCTGCAACCGCTTGAGCAGGGCAGCAAGATTCGACGACATGATGCCGCTGCCGATGAGGACAACGTCTGGATTACTGAGCTGAACGGGAGCTTGCACGGGTGGGTTTTTCTAACAAAGGAATGTTCAACACCCCAGAAACTGAGATGCTGGCCGGTGAATTCGAATCGCCAGATCGACAACCGGTTGATTTTTGGGCTTTGACCCCGGTTAACGATGCGGTTTGATGAGTGAGGAAGTGTAATAGCAAGCAAACCAAATCAAGGAAAATCCCACAAATACCCACATGATCGCCGCGGAGCGCCAACGTAGAATCCTCGATCAAGCCCGCCGGGAGGGCACCGTGCGAACCACCCAGCTCGCACAGGAATACAACGTGACCGAAGAAACCATCCGGAGAGATCTGGATTACTTCGCGCGAATGGGACACCTGCGGCGCACCCACGGTGGCGCAATGGATGTTTCCTTTTCCTTGAACGAACCGCCCCAATCGGAACGGGAAGGACGACAACTGGAGGAAAAAATCGCGATTGCCCGCGAAGCAACCCAGCTGGTCCAAGCAGGTGAAACCTTGTTGCTCGACGCCAGTTCCACCGCTCTGGAGTTCGCCTCACAATTGCCGACCGATCTGAGCCTGCGCGTGGTGACTTACTCGCAAGCGGTGGTCGATCGCCTTGCGATCCGCGATGAAATCGAGCTGGTGCAGCTTGGCGGATCATTCGATCGACGTGGTCGGCGCTATCACGGATTTCTAACCGAAACCTCGCTGCGTATGCTGAGAATTGACCGGTTCTTCTTCTCCGGTGGCGGCTTCAACCCGACACTTGGCATCGGCGAACCCAACCCTGATCAGGCCCGACTGAAACGGATGATGCTGGAGCATTCACTCTGGAAGTGCGTGCTGATGGATCACACCAAACTTGGGGCCATGACGGATCACTTTTTTGCAAAACCTGAGGAGCTGGACGCCTTTGTTTCCGATAAAAAAGCGAAAAGCTTTACCCGGACTCATTTCAAAAACGTGCCGTTCGAGCTGCACCTCGCGCCTTGATCCATCAGTCACGCGGCTTCATGAGATCGTCCGGTTGGAACGATTTCCGCGGGTGACTGTGGAGATCACGATGCTCGATGAGGTTCACGATGTTGTTGGCAAATGCCAGACTCGCGGCTGAGGCGACAATGATCCATGCTCCGGCGATGAGTGAAGCCTGGATCAGCCACAGTTGCGCAGAGCCACGCCAGTGAGAAAAAAGCACGCAGCTGTGGTAAATCAGAGTGAACACCACTAAAGACAGCAGCGGATAAAAGCCCATCTGCACCAAATCCCGGAGCCAAAGCGGATACCCACCGGCATTCGTCCAGAACGCCGGAGTCTCGCGAAACCAAGCGAGGATGACCAGCATGCAAGCACCGATCAACAGGCAGATTCCAGCAGCAATGCGGTAGCCAGCCCTCTCGCCGGCTTCCTTCGAACTCATGACAAATTCTGATCGGATTTGTCGCACGGTGGCAAGCCACAGCTTCATCGAGTTCTCCGCATTCCGGATTGCAACCCTCGCCACCTTTCGAAAGGCTGACAGCGAAACCCATGACAGAGAAAGTTTTCATCGCCGTTGACCTGGGAGCCGGTAGCGGGCGCGTCCTCGCAGCGCGGACCGATTTTTCCACCGTTACGCTGGAAGATGTGCATCGGTTCGACAACCCCGGCACGGAACTACCCGATGGCTCCTACTGGAACCTGATTGGCCTTTATCGGGAAATTCTCGAAGGCCTGAGGCTCGCGGTGCAGCGCTACGGCGAGAAAATCGTCTCCATCGGCATCGATACCTGGGCGGTGGATTTCGGCCTGTTAGATCACCGCGGATCGCTTCTCGGCATGCCACATCAATATCGCGATTCGCGCTTTGAGGGCATGGCGGATCTCATGCACGCCCTGATGCCTGAGGCAGAGATTTTCGAAAAAACCGGCCTGAAGACGAATTTTTACAACACCTCGCTCCAGCTACTCGCCGAGGCTCAACGCAAAAGCCCCGGCCTGCTGCATGCCGAAAACCTGCTTTTCATCCCCGATCTGCTCGCATTCTGGCTCACTGGTGAACCGGCGATCGAGCGCACCATTGCCTCCACTTCGCAATTGCTGGACCCGCATACGGGCGACTGGTCGGACGAAGTGATTCAGGCCTTGGGACTGCCGCGTAAAATCTTTGGCAAAATCGTGCCCCCCGGCACGGTTCTTGGCCCAATCCGCAAGGAAGTCGCGGATGCCATTGGCATGGATGGCATCCCTGTGATCGCGACCGCCAGCCACGACACCGCTGCCGCCGTCGCCGGAATCCCGATCAGCGACTCGGACAACCTCTGGCTCTCCTCCGGCACCTGGTCGATCATGGGAATCGAAACAAGCACCCCGGTCACCACCGCTGAAGCCTTGAGCCACGGGTTTTGCAATGAACTTGGAGTGCAAGACAGCGTCCGATTTCTGAAAAATATCGCGGGGCTTTGGCTACTTCAGGAATGCCGCCGCCAATGGGTCCTGGATGGCGAAACGATCAGCTTCGCGGAAATGGCGGAGCTCGCTCGTGCCGCAAAGCCTTTTTCGGCCTTCATCGATCCCGACGATCCAGTCTTCGCAACTCCAGGAAATATGCCGGAGAAAATCCGCGTCTGGTGCGAACAGTCCGGCCAATCAGTCCCTGCCGACAAAGGCACGATCTTGCGCATCGCCACCGATTCGCTGGCTCTGAAATACCGCGTCGTCTACGAGCGCATCTGCGCCCTGACTGGCCGATCCTATCCGCGTCTCAACGCCGGCGGCGGCGGGATTCAAAACGAACTTCTCTGCCAAGCCACTGCCGATGCGCTTGGTATTGAGGTCATTGCCGGCCCCGTCGAAGCAACCTCGTGCGGCAACGTCGTCACCCAAATGGTCGGCGGAGGATATCTCAAAGATTTCACCGCCGGGCGCGATCTGGTCCGCCGCTCGTTCGATTTCAAAGTTTTCAAGCCACAGGACACTGACGACTGGGACGCCGCTTACGCGAACTTTCGGCAAACGATCGGGCTTTGAACTCCAGCCATAACACGGACCACTTGCCCAACCCTGCCTGCTAGCTTAGCCAAACTCATGCCGACCGATGACGACCAATGGATGAACCTGGCATTGGAAGAAGCGCGCAAAGGCATCGGCCGGACTGCGCCAAATCCACCGGTGGGTGCAGTGATTGTCAAAAACGGTCAGGTCCTGGGCAAGGGTTGGCACCGCATGGCCGGGCATCCGCACGCTGAACGGGAAGCCCTGGCAGATGCCAGAAAGTCGGTGGGCGACGAGGAAATCCGCGGATCCTGCATTTATGTCACGCTCGAGCCATGCTCGACCCACGGCCGGACGCCACCATGCACCGCCGGTATCATTGAGGCCGGCATCCGTCGTGTCGTTTACGCCTGCACCGACGAAAACCCGGACCATGCCGGACGCGCGGACGCGATCCTGAAAGCCGCCGGGATCGAGGTGGTATCGGGCGTGCAATCAAAAGCTGCGGTGGAGATTTTGCGCCCATTTTTCAAGGTCAAGCGCAGCGGCCTCCCGTGGGTCATTTGGAAAACCGGCATGAGTCTGGATGGCCGGATCACCCGGCCACCTGGTGAAGGCCAATGGCTGACCAACCCGGAATCGAGGCAGGACGTGCAACGGCTTCGCTCCACGGTCGATGCCATCCTGACCAGTGGAGAAACGGTCCGTCGTGACCATCCAGCCTTAACCATTCGCGACCCCGAGCTCCTCGCGGGCCGCTCCCAGCCATGGCGTGTCATCGCCACCGCGCAGCCCGATTCCTTACCGAGCGACGCTCCATTATTGGTCGATGAATGGAAGGACCGGACCTTGCTTCGCGAACGGGATCATTTGGAACAAACACTGCGTGAACTGGTTCGGGACCAAGGTATTCTCACGGTTTTGGTCGAAGCGGGCGGAAGATTTTCAGCGGCCATGATGGAAGCCGGGCTGATCGATGAGGTCGTCGCCTACATGGCTCCAATGCTGTGCGGCGGCCCGCTGCCCGCGCTCGGCGGTTCCGGGATGGATCCCGCTCTGCATCTGGACGGGCTCACCTTCGAGCAATTTGGAAATGACATCAAATGGCGCGGCAGAATCCGCCGTGTTCGCGAAGTTTGACTCTGACGCCGCGCAGCCGTATCGACGGGGCAGATGTCCATGATTTTGCCGACCCATCAAAAACCACTGGTTGCCCGCTACCGCATGCGCAGCCGGGGATTTCTCAACGCGATCTCACGTCGCCGTGAATTTGAGGGAGCGCTCATCCGGGTTGGCGATGGTTTTGGCTGCATCCACCCGTGGCCGGAATTGGGCGATCCAAGCCTGGAAAAATGCCTTGAGGACCTTCAGGGCCCCCAGCGCTATCCCATCGTCCGTCGTGCCTTGCGCTGTGCGGAATACGATCAGGTCGCCCGCCAGGCCAGTGAGTCCCTGTTTGAAGAAATGGAAGTGCCGCGCAGCCATGCGACACTCACCAGCAGTGACGCCGCGAACGTGAATCAAGCGGTGGATGCAGGCTTCGACATGATCAAACTCAAGGCCGGCCATGATCTTGAAAAAGAAGCGGACTTCCTGGAATTGATGTCGCAGGAATATCCGCAGCTCAAGTGGCGCATCGATTTCAATGAATCAGCCGATGCTGAAGCAGTTCGAAAGTTTCTACTAGGTTTGCCCGAGAAGGTGCGGCGCGCGATCGATTTCCTTGAAGATCCATGCCCATACTCGGATGAGGTTTGGAAAAATCTTAACCGCCAAACGCGCGTCAACCTGGCGGTCGATCGTGAGTCCGCTCCCCAAAGCAAATCGGCTCAGGTCATGGTGATCAAGCCAGCAGTGGATGAACCCTATCTGTTAGGTGAAGCCGCGCTGCAAAACTCGCAGCGAGCCATTCTAACAAGTTATATGGATCACCCGTTAGGCCAGGCGTTCGCAGCCTGGGAAGCGGCCAGATTGGAACTGCAACTCCCCGGCCTTGTCGGAGTTTGCGGATTACAAACCCACCATCTCTTCGAACCGGATGAAGCTAGTGAACAGCTGGGTGCCTGGAAACCGGAATTCACCATTCCAGACGGCACCGGTCTTGGGTTCGATGATTACCTTGATGCACTGCCATGGACCCGACTTTATTGATGGATCCAGGATTCTGGATGACACGCGAATGGTTCGCCCCGGCGGGATTCCCAGGCACCTTGACGGATCATCCGGACATCGGCGGGCAGTTGCTATTCGAAACTTCCGGAAGCTCTGGCAAACCCAAATGGATCGTGCTCTCCAAAGAAGCACTTTTGCTATCCGCAGCTGCCGTCAACCGACACCTGAAGGTCGATGAAACCTCGCGCTGGGGCCTGTCTCTCCCCTTGCACCACGTCGGTGGCTTCGGGGTCATGGCCCGCACCTTTGAAGCCGCCTGCAACTGGAGCCGGTTCGAATCAAAATGGCAACCCGTCGCATTCACGCAGTGGCTTGAACGCGAAAAAATCAGCCATCTTTCGCTCGTCCCCACGCAAGTCCATGACTTGGTCAGCACCCGCCAAACAGCGCCGAAATCGCTAGAAGCCATCGTGGTCGGCGGCGGCAAGCTCGATGTTGCCACCGGCCAGGCCGCGCGAGATCTCGGCTGGCCGGTGCTTGCCAGCTATGGCATGACCGAGGCCTGCTCGCAGATCGCAACCCAATCGTTAGATCTACTAGATAAGCCGTATCAGACGGGCAATATCCCGATCCTGCCCATCTGGAAAACCCGGACCGATGACGAGAATCGCTTGAGCATTTCAGGCCCCGCACTTTTCACCGGAATTCTGGAGTTCAGCAACGGCAACTGGGTTTTCTCCGCACGTCAATCGCCATGGCATCAAACCGCGGATCGGGTTTTGTTAGATCAGGAAACCTTAACTCCGCTGGGTCGCGGGGACTTGATGGTCAAAATCATGGGTGAGCTGGTTGATCCGCTGGCGATTGAGCACGAAATCGTCACACTCTCCGGCGGCGAAATCGCGACCGGAACATTTGCCGTCGTTGCATTGCCATCCGCGCGCAATGAACATCGGCTGGTTGTTGTTTTTGCAAAATCCCATGATTGTGCAGCGACCCACGAAGTTTTACAAAATTACAACAAGTCCGCCCCCGGCTTTCGCCGTCTTGAGCAGACAGTATTTTTAGAAAAACTGCCACTTAGCGAACTGGGTAAAATCCGCCGCGGCGAAATCGTCACTCAAATCATTTGAGTTCGATTCATCAGTCTTGTGCGCCCTAACATGATGGACCGGCTTGGATCAAGTCATTCCAACATCAGGTCGTGATTTCATCCCGGCCAATGAGAGTTTTTGCGAATTATAGGCAAACACTTCATTTCTGATTGAATCTCTCCGCAACATGGAGAAGATGATAGTACTTTGATTAGAAGTGGTACTACTTGGCCACCATTTGTGGCATTTGCGATTGTCGGCGGCGGGCCGGCCAATCGCTCCTCCGTTACCCGCCTTTTCGCACCACCCAACAACCCCAACCATGATTAACCAGACTGAGGAGTCTCAAGCCGGATTGTTTGAAGAAGTCACCCAAGTTGATCATCGAGTCCGGCGCCGGACCACCGGAAGCCGCCCGAAACCCGCCGACTTCGGCCTGACCGCTCCGTCCCAGCAAGTCAAAAACTACGTATTGGATACCAACGTTCTACTGCACGATCCGGCAGCTCTTGAGCGCTTTAAAGAGAATCACTTGTGCATCCTGGTCGACGTGCTTGCAGAACTCGACAAGTTCAAATCCGAACAAAGCGAGCGCGGTGCCAATGCCCGTCGTGTACACCGCAGGCTCACCGAAATGTTTTCCTGCTCTGAAAAAGTCACGCGTGGCGTCGTAACTCCCGAAGGAGGTACGATCCGTCTAGTAATTTACGATCCGGCAAGCTGCCCGAAAAATTCCGAACAGCTCAATCGATTCCACCGGGTCTTCCCTGACCGCGAGCGCGTTGATCACCGTATTCTCGCCGCTTGTTTACTACTGATGCAGTATAACAAAGCGCCAGTGGTCCTTGTCACCAAGGATATCAACATGCAGCTGAAGGCGCGGGCCACCGGCATCGAATGCCAAGACTACCTCAATGACAAGGTCGACGCACGGGAAGTTTCAAACTACGACGTCCGTCGTATTGAAGTGGACCCGTCTGAGCTGCAACGATTTGCCAGCGCCGGACATCTGGATCTGGACGAAGAACGCCGAATCGGCGTCGTCACCAACCAGTATGTTTTGTTAGGAGCAGGTGAAAAACAGACCATCCCCGCCCGGCTCACCATGGACGGTGCCTTTGTCCGACTCAACATTCCGGATGCCTTGAAAATTCCGGATGGCCAGTCGCTCAAACCGCTCAACCTTGGCCAACGCTGCCTGATTGATGCATTGCTCAATCCGGAAATCTCGTTGGTCACCTGCTACGGCCACGCCGGCACCGGCAAGACCCTGGTCGCTGTCGCCGCCGGGTTGCACGAAATGTTCAATCGCAAATACAACGGCATCACCGTGAGCCGCCCGGTGGTATCGATGGGTGACCAGCTCGGATTTTTACCAGGCTCTCTGGATGAAAAAATGCGTCCATGGTTGCAGCCCATCCACGATGCCCTGGACCTGCTGATGCGCCCTAACACCCCACTTGGACCAAAGCGCAAGCAGCAGAAGCCGATGCCAGGCGCCGCTCCGGTCAAGAAGCCTTACGAGCTGCTCATGGAGCAAGGCATCCTCGAAATCGAGGCGCTCTGCTACATCCGCGGACGCTCGATCCCGAACCGCTTTTTCGTACTGGATGAAGCTCAGCAGCTCACCCCGCAGGAAGCGAAAACGGTCGTCACCCGGATGTCCCGTGATTCCAAATTGGTTTTGGTCGGCGACCCGGCCCAGATCGACAATCCATACGTCGACAGCCGCAGCAACGGCCTCGTCTACACCCGCAACCGCCTGAAAGGTCAGTCATTCGTCGCACACGTCGCCTTAAATCGCGGTGAACGCTCCGAACTCGCCGAAGCCGGCGCACAGCTGATGTAATTCGGCATTTTCCCCACCTCCGATCGACCCCGAAAACGCGATCGGAGGTGGATGGCCAATCATCACCGGCCAGTGCGAGCCGGTGTCATTTTTGATGAAAATCTCGGCGGAATTCCCGGAAATTCACGCTTTGAGCAATCAAGGGACGCGCATCCAAGCAGCGATTTGGCCACCAATCCTGTCTTGCCTCAACCCCCTGGGCCTGATTCTATCCGCGCCCCAACCCGTTCAAACAATGGCCAATAAAGATGTCACCGATCCCGCCCGCATGGAAAAAATCGTGTCGCTGTGCAAGCGTCGCGGATTCATTTTCCAGGCGGGAGAATTATACGGCGGCCTCAACGGCGTCTGGGACTACGGCCCATTGGGTGCCGAGCTGAAGCGCAACCTCAAGGAATACTGGTGGCGGAAAACGGTTCAGGAACGTGACGACGTCGTCGGCATGGATGGATCCATTTTGACCATGGAACAAGTCCTCGTTTCGTCCGGCCACGTTGGTGGATTCAGCGACCCGATGAGCGACTGCTTGCTCACCAAGGCACGCCTGCGCGCGGACCAAATTCCGGAACAGGATGGAACCGCAGTCTGGTTCTCCGCTGCGAGCCACCCGGCGTCGGGTTGGAGCGTCCAGCGCGAATTTGCAGTGCTCGTGGCACCTGGTGCGGAAATCGGCAGCGCTCACAAAACCGCCCGGAAATATTACGCTGAATTCCTTTCCAACAAACAGATTTCCCCAAAGGAAATCGAGCTGGTCGAAGAGCGTCGCGAGGAAGTCACCGGCACCACCCGCTTCAACCCTGAGAATGGATCGCTACTCACCGAGCCGCGACAGTTCAACCTGATGCTGCAGACCAATTTCGGTGCTACGGGCGATCAAATTGCCTATCTGCGCCCGGAAACGGCCCAGTCGATTTTCGTGCAATACAAGAACGTGCTCGATTCCAACCGCATCAAGCTTCCGTTCGGTATCGCCCAGATCGGCAAATCCTTCCGCAACGAAATCAACCCACGGAATTACACCTTCCGCTCGCGTGAGTTCGAGCAAATGGAGATCGAATATTTCTGCCACCCGAACGACGGCATGCGCCTTACCGACGAATGGCTGGAGACACGCCTGTGCTTCTACGATGAAATCGGTATTCCGCGGGAAAAGCTGCATGTTCTGGACATCCCGGACGGCGAGCGCGCGTTCTATTCGAAGAAAACCTACGACATTGAATACGAATTCCCATTCGGCGTTCAAGAGCTTGAGGGTGTCGCCTACCGCACCGACTACGACCTGGGCGTGCACGAAAAGGGTGCTGGTAAATCGTTGATCTACTTCGACGAGGAAACCAAGGAGAAGTTCCTGCCGCACGTGGTCGAACCATCTGCGGGTTGCGATCGCACGATCCTCGCGCTCATTTGCGAAGCCTTCGATGAAGAGACGCTTACTGATGAAAAGGGTAAGCAGGACGTCCGCACCGTACTGCGGTTCAAACCGTCCATGGCTCCTGTGAAAGTTGGCATTTTCCCACTCCTCAAAAAGAACGAAGAGCAGGTCAAGATTGCCCGCGACATCCAGAAACAACTCCAGAAGTGGATGACCGTTTCTTACGATGATGGTGGTGCCGTCGGCCGCCGCTATCGCCGCCAGGACGAGGTCGGCACTCCGTTCTGCGTGACGATCGATTTCGAAACGCTCGGTGAAAGCGGTGATGAGCTGAAGGGCACCGTCACCGTTCGCCATCGTGATTCGATGGAGCAGGAGCGTATCGCCATCGACGCGCTGCTACCATGGTTGCTTGAGCGGATCCGCTAAGAATCCACCATTGGTTAGATCCAACTTAATACGCGCCGGGTTAGATCGACCCGGCGCGTTTTTGCTTTAATCCTGCGGCAAAGGATCGGCCTTCACCCCTTTGAACGTCATCGTCATGGGCACGATCAGGCCGTTCTCATCGAAATGCATTTCATCGATGCAGGTGACACGATGGTTGCCATCCGTTTCACCAAGTGGGCGGCGGTGATAGACCATGTAATATTGATCCGTGTTCGAATTGTGAATCACCGAGTGATGACCGGCTCCGGTCGCGATTTCGGCATCCTGCTGGAGAATCGTGGCGATCCGTGTCCAAGGCCCCTGGATCGAATCAGACATGGCGTAAGCAACGCGATAGTCCGGCCCAGTCCAACCGCCTTCAGACCACATGAAGTAGTATTTCCCATTCCGCTTGAACACGAAAGGTCCTTCCACGTAGTCAGTTGGAGTGATTTCAACAAACAGGCTGCGCCTGCCGGTCATCAATTGAAAACCGCTGAAATCATCCTTCAGCTTGGCTATATTGCAATGACTATGACCACCGTAGAAGAGGTAATAACTGCCATCATCGTCATGATAGACAAACGCATCGATGGGCTGGGCTCCGTTGTAATATTTCCCGACCAATGGTGCACCTAACAAATCCATAAACGGGCCTTCAGGCTGATCCGCCACGGCAACCCCGATGCCACCGGTTTCCGAATCGCTTTGAATATCATTCGCGCTGAAAAAGATATAATACTTCCCGTCTTTTTCGATAATGGATGGTGCCCACAACGCACGGGTCGCCCAACTGATATTTTTCGTTTCCAGAACCCGGGGATGAACCTGCCATTTGACCAGATCTGTGGACGAATAAGCGTTGAAATGAACCTGCTGATCGTAAGGCGCTGAATAAGTCGGATAGATCCAGTAGCGATTGCCAAAAATGGTTCCTTCGGGGTCAGCCGTCCAACCCGGGATCACCGGATTTCCGGCAAAAAGTGATGCCTCACTGGGGCCTGGGGCGAAATCTCCATTCACCGTCACGGCACCACCAACAGCGCCATTGCCACCCAATGTAGCCCCTTCGGAGACTTGCACGTCGCCACCGGTTTGAGCTGAACATGGAATGCCCCACAAACTCAGCAGTCCGACACCAGCACAGGTTAAAAGATTCAATTTCATAAAAAGCGGAAGTAGATGTTAGAGACTCGAATTATTGGGCATTGGCACGGATCACCCGCACTCGCATGAATTGCCGCGGGCTTGGTGTGTCGGGTGAGGATGAGACGACAAACCGCCGATAATTCCATCCCGCGGACAGATCCGGCATTCCATCCGTGGAAAGCACCCCGACCTCGTGAATCCCCAACGAGGTAAAATCGACGAGATCGGTTGAGGCTTCGATGATGTAAGAAAGCCCATCGACAGGCAGCGAAGTCATGGGACCGGTTCCGGAAAACTGTGCTCCTGTGCGCACCGGCAAGGTTAACATCACCGCATTTGCAGAACTTTCTGGAGATGCCACCGACATCGTCATTTTCCCATCATCCGTCGCGGACATCGGGTCGCCATCCAGAGCAAATTCCAGCAGATTCTCACGCCCGTCCCGATCGGGATCTGCCATGAGATCGCGCTGCGATTCGTCGGCTATTTTTTCAGAAAGCCAGTCTTCCAGTGAGATTCCAACTTCTCCCGGAATCGTAAGGGTCACGGCGGATGTATCATGGTAGTTCACTTTAAAAGTGTTAGATCCAATGGTTAGATCCGCACCATCAGCCGCATTGGAAAACGCGCCTGTAAGGTTACCCTCGTACTTGATCAATTCCAGACGAGTCCCAGGCGGCAACACTTCGTTGGCAACATCGCTAACAACCAGCTCGGCGTTACCCAATTCGACATTGCCAGCAACCGAAACATGATCGGCCAGCACGCCGGAGCTATCGATTTCTACGAGCATCCGAGCTGCAGCGGAAAAGGTGAGCGAAGCACAGGAGAACTCACCGATTGTTCCATGATAATCTGACGGCGGAGCGGGAGCATCGATCGAGCCATTCAAAATCAATTCCCCCTGGGTGGCAGAGGTCATGCCCGAATAGGCATTTTCCCCATTCAGAAGCAAAGTGCCCGCGCCTTTTTTGATCAAGCCACCGTCGCCCCCTGTACTGGTAAGCGCTTGGTCAAAGGTGATATCAAAACCATCACTATCGACCACTGCGCCGCCCGATGCGATTTCTGCGGTGGTCACGCTGATTGGCAAAAAATTCCCATCGTCCGCTCTGGCTTTCAAGGTCCCGCCGTTGAAAAGAACTTTCGAGTAAGTCGTGCCTGCTGGATCGGAGACAGCAGGATCGAAATGGATCAAACTGAGAGTTCCGCCATTCAGGTTGAACTCACCGGTAGAAGTCGCGCTCTGAGCCAGATAAACGTTTCCGAGAACCGCCTCCGCGTCGCCGCTCAGATTCCAATATCCGCTGCCCCCCGATTCACCAAACCAGGTCGGGCTTTCCGTATTGGTAAAAACTCCGCCGGTTTGATTGAGGGTGCCGCGACCTGTTGAGCTGATCCCCAGGATCACACTGGTCGATGTGCCGGTTTTTACAACCGTTCCGCCGGACATCTCCATCTGCCCCATCGACCCGCCGCGGCCGAGCACAAACCAGTTCGAGATGTTCAGCGCACCGTTGCCACTCAATTCATAAGTTCCAGCCAGGGTGTCTGAACCCGCGCTACCATTTCCGATGAAAAGCTGTCCTGAAACGTTCAACGTGCCGCCAGATTGCAAAATCTTTCCAGTTGTCGCCAAGTGGCCGTAATCTCCGGTATTTCTGCTACCGACCGTGATGTATTGACCGGATGCTGTATGATTCAGAACACCACCGGTGATGGTTAAAATCCCATTTCCGCCTGCGGATTGGCTTCCGTCTTTCGCCCCCAGATAGGCCCGATTCGCCAAGTTCAGAGTTCCGCCGCTCAGCGTATACGAGCCGGTCGCGCCATTGCCAAATCCGAGCCGCAGCCACCCTACGGCGGTCACCGTGCCGCCGCTTTGCATATAGGTTCCCGAGCTATCGAGCGATTCACCCGCACGAAGGTCTGTTAGTGACCAAGCTGGATCTGAGGCACCGATCTGCACCGTGCCACCATTGTTGACAAAAGCATTGTCGCCACTGCCGGGAATCTGGCCATCTCCAGTCCAAAGCGAAGCATCCGCAAAACTTGCAGTTGCCCCCGTCCAAACTTGGTCCACCGCTCCAGCTGGCATGGCTGAAACCGCCCACACTAACGCCATCGTGGCGAACCACCGCTGCTCAGTTTTTGTCCACATTGGTTCCGGCATACTCCTGTAGCTAAAGGACCACCCTGATATCTCAACTGAAAATAGCCCCGCAAAATCCAACAACAGCTATCACAGATCCATATTTCAGCGGGTGCCCAAAAGTCTGCAATCGTTTGAAAATACTGGATTTCGTCCGATCAGAAATTCCATCAAATACGGAAAATCCATCTGCAACCGATTGCAGATGAAGTTGTGATTCCACTTTCCGATGATTTCTTCGTCTTCAATCTGGAATCTTTTTTTCCCAACCCTCAGGCTGTGGGCATGTCCGCGTCCACCCCGACTCCGATGATGGCCCAATACCTGGCCATGCGGAAATCTTTGCCCGCAGACATCATCCTGTTTTACCGTCTTGGTGACTTTTACGAGATGTTCTACGAGGACGCGAAGACTGCCGCGCCCATTCTCAATGTTGCTCTAACAAAACGCGGCGGCTACCCAATGTGCGGGGTCCCATACCATGCAGCCCAGGGCTACATTGCCCGCCTGTTGAAAGCCGGCAAACGAGTCGCGATAGCCGAACAGACCTCAGAGCCGAAACCGGGAAAACTCGTCGAACGCGAAATTGCCCGGATTCTAACCGCCGGCTCCATTGATGATCTCACCTTGCTGGACGACCAACGCCCCAACTACCTGGCTGCCGTGTTCCGTCATGGTAAAAAGCTCGGCTTGGCCTGCGTCGATCACACCACTGGTGAATTCACCATCGCCGAATTCGCCGATGACGGTCAGCTGACCGATGAAATCGCTCGCCTTTCGCCCTCCGAACTCCTGATCCCGGATCACCAAACGGACGAATTCGGTGCGTTGGTGAATTGCATGGTCTACGATGGTTACTCGTTCCTCCCGGAGCATGCCACGCAACTCCTGAAGGATCATTTCAACGTTCATTCACTCGATGGCTTCGGCTGCTCCGAACTCCACGCGGCAAGCGGATGCGCCGGGGCGATCCTGCATTACCTGCTGCACCAACTGCGGCGTCCTTGCGGACATCTTCGCCCACCGCGCGTCCGCGAAAGCGAAAGCCACGTCCTGATCGACGCCTCGTCCCAACGCAATCTCGATCTGGTCGACTCACGCTCAGGCAAGGCGCACACATTGTTAGGCGTGCTCGACCGAACCGCCACGCCGATGGGAGCCCGACTTCTGCGCGACTGGATTCTCCATCCGTTGCGTGATCTCTCCACTCTAACAGCTCGCCAGGATATCATCGCCGCTTTTCTAGCAGAGCCGTTCCTGCTTTCCAAATGCCGTGACTCGCTGAAAGGCATCCGTGACATTGAGCGCACCACTTCCCGGCTTTCCCAAGGCTCCGGCAATGCTCGTGATCTTCAGTCATTGGGGATTTCCCTCACCCATATCCCTGAGCTCAAGGATGACCTGAGCTCACTCATTTCCGAAGACTCCGCATTGGTAAACGCACTCCATGATTTTACGGATCTAACCGATTTACTTGCCGCTGCACTCGCCGATGAGCCTCCGGCCAATCTGCGGGATGGCGGGATCATCCGCGACGGCTGGTCCCAGGAATTGGATGAACTCCGATCCGCAGCACGTGGCGGAAAAGACTGGATCGCCCGATTGCAGGAAGATGAGCGGCAGCGCACTGGAATTGATTCGCTGAAGATCAAATTCAACAACGTCTTCGGCTACTTCATCGAGGTTACCACTTCCAATCTTTCCAAAGTTCCAGACGACTACACCCGGAAGCAAACCATGGCCAACGCCGAGCGCTACATCACGCCCGGCCTGAAGGAAATGGAGAACAAGGTGCTGGGCTCGGAAGAACGTTCAAAGCAATTGGAGAATGAATTATTCCTCCAACTCCGGTCGCAGGTGGTCACACACCTTTCACGTTTGCAGGAAACCGCAGCAGCAGTCGCAGAAATTGACGTGCTGTGCGCATTGGCGGAAACGGCACAACTCCACCGACACTGCCGACCGAATTTGCACGAAGGCAAGGACTTCTTCATCAAAGATGGCCGCCATCCGGTGTTGGAACAAACCCTGACCGATACCAAGTTTGTTCCGAACGATACAGAACTCGATCCCGAGGATGCACGGCTGCAGATTCTAACAGGTCCCAACATGGCGGGAAAATCCACCTACATCCGCCAGATTGCCCTCATTGCCGTGATGGCGCAGATCGGCGCATTTGTCCCTGCGGAAGAAGCTACGATCGGTCTAGTGGATCGGATTTTCTGCCGTGTCGGCGCCTCGGATGATCTCTCGCGCGGCCAATCCACTTTCATGGTCGAAATGAGCGAAACCGCGCTGATTCTCAATCACGCGACCGATCGATCACTGGTCATTCTGGATGAAATCGGCCGTGGCACCGCGACCTTTGATGGCTTATCGATTGCCTGGTCCGTCGCCGAACATTTGCACGATGTCATCGGTTGCCGCACTTTGTTCGCCACCCATTATCACGAGCTGACCGACCTTGCGAATACGAAGGTTGCCGTAGCCAACTACAACGTTGCGGTGCGAGAATGGAATGATGAGATCATTTTCCTGCACAAGATCCTGCCTGGCGCCGCAGACAAATCCTATGGCATCCAGGTTGCCCGTCTTGCGGGTCTGCCAAAACCCGTGGTCGAACGTGCAAAGGCCATCCTTTCGCACCTTGAGCTCCACTCGGTGAAGCCTGAAGCCAAAACCCGAGGCCCGAAGGCCAAAGACACCGTTCAGGATCACCAGCTGCCAAAGGCAAACTCACCGCAGATGGACCTGTTTGCGGATTTCTAACGATTCCCACGAAGCCATCCTCGCGGATTTCGTTTTCAAAGCATTCGTCTAAGAACATCAAAGCCCGCCTCCCTCGAATGAGAAGGAGACGAGCTTATCGACTTCCAAACAAAGGGATCAGGCCGGGATGGCAATCGGCTCTTCGGTCGGCAGGCCTTTGAGCGCTGATGCCGGGTCGGCTTCAAAAAAGTCCACCTGACCGGACCGGATGTCATACATCGCACCGACGACCGCGATCTGATTGGTCTCGATCATCTCGCGTAAGACATCGCTATTTTCACGAATGTATTTCATGGTCCGGAGCACGTTGCGCCGGGCAACACGGTCGACGAAATCAGCCGAGACTTCTTTAGGTTCGCCACAGCATTTGATTTCTTCTTCGTAAGCTTCGTGGATCACCTCCGTCACATAGCCAATGTTATTAAGGCCTGTGGCGGCTACCGGGTCCGCTTTTTGATGCCCGACTTGGCATGCCGCAGTCACCGCTCCGCAACCTGTGTGACCAAGCACAACAATCAGTTTCGATCCCGCTGCCTTGCAGCCATACTCGATGCTTCCAAGTGCTTTCCGCCCGCCAATGGCACCAGCCTGACGCACCGTGAAAATATCACCCAAACCGAGATCAAATAACAACTCCGTAGAGGCACGTGAATCCATGCAACCGAGAACCACCGCCATGGGATGCTGGCCGCCAGCGGTAACATTTACCTGACGAGCCAAATCACGATAAAGCCGGTCTCCGTTCACAAATCTGCGGTTTCCTTCCTTTAACAACTGGAGCACATCCTGAGGTGTCAGTTTCGTCTGTGCTTCCTTGGTGCTGACGTCAACATATTGCACTTCGTCGTCCCACTTGTAGTGTGGCATGAAGCCAACCAGGCTCACTCCGATTTCCCGGGCAGGGGCTTGTTCATTCCGGAATTTTAGAATCAAGGCATGGATGTCTGGATCAATATAATCTGTGGTTCTGGCATCGATCACCACCTGGCTGCCCGATGGAAGTTCTTCCAGTGTCGTGGTAAGTGCTGCGCGATTCAGGAAGCTAACTTGGCTTGCGAGTTGAATGCGGACGAGATCACCAGCGACATGCTTTTCACGAATGATCCGGACCCCTTTGCGAAGATTGCTGCGAAGGATGAATGCGGTGCTGACGACCAGACCGATGATGATACCAGTGAGCAAATCTGTTAGAATGATTGCCGAAACTGTCGCTACAAATGGCAGGAACTGTTTCCATCCTTCGCGATACATGCGCTTGAACAAGGCGGGGCTTGCCAATTTGAAGCCAGTCGAGATGAGAATCGCAGCAAGCACTGCAAGTGGTATCATGTTCAGCAGCGAAGGAATCGCAATGATCGCGGCAAGAAGGATCACACCATGGATCACCGTGGCAGCGCGTGTCCGGGAACCCGAGCTCGCATTGACCGAACTGCGGACGACCACCGAGGTCACTGGAATCGCTCCTAACAATCCGCACAGCGAGTTACCGACACCCTGGGCGAACAGCTCGCGGTTCGGTGGAGTCGCACGCTGATAGGGATCAATTTTATCAGCGGCTTCAATGCTTAACAATGCCTCCAGGGAAGTAACAATCGCGATGGCGAGCGCTCCGGTGTAAATCACCGGATTGGTTAGATAGCTAAAATCCGGAAACATGAGAACATGCAGCGGATTCTCCATTTCCCGAATCAGCGGAAGATTGATCAAATGATTCGAATCCACGGCAAGTGATGATCCGGTCGCGAGGAAAATCGCATTGATGCCAATGGCGAGCAGAACCGCCAACAATGCAGACGGAACCAGGAGTTTTTTAAGCGGCGACAAGTCCCATAGGAAAAGGAAAGCAAGACAAACCAGGCCGATGATACAAGCGCCCCAATTGAGGTTCATGTTCAGCAACGAAGTGAAGGTATTCGCACCTGCATTTTCCTTAAATGACATCGCACCCTCAGGCTCGAAATCATAACCTATCAAATGCGGGATTTGCTTAAGAATCAGAATCAATCCAATCGCCGCCAGAAGACCTTTGATGACATTGTTAGGAATGTAGTTGGAGAAAAACCCAGCTTTCAGCGCACTGAATCCAAGCTGGATCAAACCACTTAAAAAAACCATGAGGAACAATGCCTGAAGATTGCCGCCGACCGCTGCAATCTGTGCGAGAACAATCGCGGTATAGCCCGCTGATGGACCGGAAACACTGATATGGGATCCGCTGAGAAAACCCACGACAATGCCGCCAATCACACCGGCGATTAGTCCTGACATGGGAGGAACACCGGATGCCTGGGCAATCCCCAAACATAGTGGCAAGGCAACCAGGGATACAACCAAACCGGCAAGTGCATCTCGGGCAATCGTAGTACGAAAAGGCGTGTCGTGCATAAAGTCTGCTCTGGGGGATCGTTAGATTCGTGTAGGGAAAGTTGATTGAGATGAATCGCCTCCTAGGAATCGCTCAAAGGGGAATTATTCCAAAGTTCACACCACAAATTTTCCCACCCAATGCTATAGCCTTACTTTTAAACCACTTACCTGATTTAAAAAATATCACTCCAAATCACACTAGGGGACCCACCTGGAAATCAACAGAGCGGCAAATCTAACAATTTCTAACAACTGAAATCAAACCGTGCCGGATGAACCACCGGATCGACCGAATCATGATCGCACCATCATTGGATGAACTTGAATCAAAAAAAGGGATTCATTGCACCTTCATCATGATCATCAGCAGGCAAGTTCCATTCCGGCAAGGTAGGCATTGTGTGGTTCGGAAACCGAATCATTCAACCCTACCCGGCCGAAACGGAACGCGCCCGCCGGGGCACGTGCAATCTCAGCCTAAAACCAGAATTCGCATCGAAAACTTTCAGAAAAAACGAAGTTTTTTAAACTGAAATCGCGAGCGCTGATGAGGCCACGGAAAAATGCTAGCGCTTTTTGCGCAGTCGCTTGCCACTGAGACGGGTAGCAATCAGAGAAGGGCAACGTCCCTTGGTCCGCAATTGCTCACAATTTGCCTCGATTTTGATCGATTGACGGATCGGCTTGAAGCCGAGTCTCCGGGTCACGCATTCGTTGAGCACGTCCAGGTGCACATCCTCGAACTCGAGAACTTTTCCGCAATCGATGCAAACGAGGTGATTGTGCGTAGGCTTGCCGTGGAAATTCGGGTCGTAGGTGGTTTGGTTATCCCCGAGGTCGATTTCACGCAGCAAATCGGCTTCAACCAGCAAACCGAGGGTCCGATACACCGTCGCGCGCGACGTATCAGCATCGGTTTTGCGGACGCGCTCAAAAATCTCCTCAGCCGTGAAGTGCTCGTCTTTCGAGAAGACCGAGCGCACGATGCTGTCTCGCTGGGAAGTTCTCCGCAGGCCTTTGCGGCGGATAAAATCGTCGAGTCTTTGCTGAATTTCGGGGTCCACGAAAAAAATTCTACGCCGTCTTTATCGGAAGCGGAAAGATCAAACATCGGGCAGTCGAGAATTCCGCAAGTTGTTCTGAAGGAAGCGTGAGCCATTTTTTGCAACGACTGCAAAACCCGGGAATCGACACCGGCTGTGGATGCGCTAGCGTCAGGGCGGATGACCTTGAAGGACCTCGGCTGGAACGACGATTTGGAAAAGGCCTTCGCTCCCTACCGGGCGAAAGGCTGGGAACCCGCGCGCTTGATTCGCGAGTCTCCGATCAATTTCGGGGCATTTCTGGGAGACGGCGAGGAGATTGATGTCATCCTGTGCGGGCGTGTCTGGCACGCCGCGACACGCGATGCGGATTTGCCAGCGGTGGGAGACTGGGTCGCCGTCGAGGTCGGCGGTGAAAATGAAGACAATGTGATCCGCGCGACGCTGCCCCGGCGCACTTGTTTTTCACGCAAAATGCCGGGTAAAAGCTCGGAAGAGCAAGTCATCGGCGCGAATGTCGATATTGTTGCCGTGGTGACCGATCCCGGATCGGATTTCAACATCCGCCGGATGGAGCGGTATTTCATGCTAATCGGGAGGAGCGGCGCGAAGGCCGTCGTTCTGGTCAACAAGTCGGATGCGTTTCCCACTGAGGTTTGTAAAAACGCAGCGGCGGAGATTGCCGCTCTGTGGAGCGAAGCCGACGTGCACATCACGAGTGCCATCAAAGGCGATGGCTTGAAGGTTCTGAAAAAATACCTCAAACGCGGAGTCACCATGTGCATTGTTGGCTCGTCCGGCGTTGGTAAATCCACCTTGGTCAACCAGCTGTATGGTGACGAATGGCAGTGGACCAGCGAGGTGAACGAGGTCACCGGAAAAGGGCGTCACACCACCACCTCACGCGAGCTGGTCCCACTCGATAACGGCGGCATGTTGATCGATAACCCGGGGATGCGGGAAATTCAGATGTGGACTGACGAAACCACCCTGCGGGACAGTTTTGCCGATGTCGAAGCGCTCGCCGCCGAATGCAAGTTTCGCGATTGCCGCCACCGGAATGATGCGGGTTGCGCGATCCGTGCAGCGGTGGATAGTGGGAAACTCGACATGGGCAGATACGAAAACTTTCTCAACTTGGAAAACGAGATCAGTGCGTTGCTGAAGCGTGCGGAAAAACGGCAAATGGCGGTAGAGCGCTGGGCAAAGCGCAATCATCGCGTGAAGGCAAGAAACCTTGCCGATCGCATCCAACTTGAGAAGGACGAGCGAGGCGAGATCTGAAGCGTGCAGGTGGTTTTGAAAAACAAAGTGATCACACGTCTTGGTGAACGGGCGTTCCGGCTGGTCTGGTTCATGGCCCTGCTGGGGATTCTGCTGCCTCGTGCAACGGCACAATTATCCAACCTTTTGCCGAAATCAGAGTCAGCCGCCTCGGCAAAGCCTCTGACCCTCACCCAGCGAGCCGACAAACTCAAAAGCATCCAGGCGGACGCGCGCAGTGAGCTGGCCAAACTCGACGACTCCGAGGGGGCGCCGACTTTGCCTGCGGGAATCAGCGCCGATGACTTGGCGGCGCGGCGCCAAACGCTGGACCAGATCATCCGCGGTGTGAGCCGTGCGTTGACGTATTTCGATGCGATCCCGAACGAGAAAAAGGCGCTTGAGACCGCTCGCGAAGCCGCATCCAGCTGGTCCGGCTTCACCGACCCACCGCCTTATTCCTGGCTCATGGTGGACGATCTGATCAATCGCCGGGATGGGTCCGCAAAAAAAGCATCCACTTACCAATCCTCCATTTCCCTGCTTCAGCGCAGTCTGGAATCACTGCAAAAAGAAAGCTCCGATCTGCAGGACCAGACGCAGAAACTGGTCAAGGAAAACGCCGCCAATCCGGACAATGCAGCGAATGCCTGGCGATTGGAGTTTGCCGCGGAATCCACCAAGCTCATCGCTGTCAGAACCGAATCTTTGCGGGTCAATATCGAGCTGCTTGAAGTGCAGGTTGAGACCGCCAAATCCGAAACCGGATTGCTGGATCGCCAAGCAACAGCGGCCAAAAAGAAGGCAACTCTCAGTGATGAAGACATTGAGAAACTTCGCTCATCCGCCCAGGAGCGCGCCGAAGCACTGAAAAAAGAAGCGGCCGCCATCCGCCCTCGCATCAAATCCGTTACCGCGGAACGCGCGAAAGCTCAGAGCGCGCTCGATCTTCTCAAAGCCAAAAACGATCCACCTGCGGCCCAGGAAGATCTGGACCTCGCCCAAGCCAAGGTGAGTTCCGCTGAAACCCGGACCGATGCCCTGCAATTCATCGCGGACAATCTGGAGTCTCTGGCCAGCGTGGAGTCGTTCATGCCGGAGATTTACGTCAAGCGGAAGGCCTACCTGGAAGAGCAGAACAAAACCAAGCGTGAAGCCATTCTCCAGGACCTCCGCAACGCACGCGATCGACTCAGCGCTTGGGAAATGGTATCGACCAACGACCTTTCCGCCGTCAACGCGGACTTGGCCAATCAAGATTCCATCAGTGCCAAGGAAAACTCCGGCAGCGAGCGTCAAAAGCTGGCGACGGCCACGCGCGAGACACTTTTCGAAAAGCAGCTGCTACTCCAGCGCTTGATCCAGACCACCTCATACTACCGCAAAAACCTGAGTCGCTGGATCGACGATTTCGAAGACGCGGCGCGCCCCACGACCTGGACTTCGTGGATTTCTTTCAGCTGGGAAAAATTCACCCGGGCAGTTCGTAGAGTCTGGACCCATAAGCTGTTTGAGATTCCGACCACCGAAATCGGGCCGGATGGCTTGAAAACCACCACCTCTCAAGGCATCGAACTCGGTTTGATCCTGAGCGCGGCGATTTTCTTCATCATCGCCTACATGCTTTCCTCCCGCTTCAGCCGCAGATTGCAGCGCGTCATGGTCGGTCGAGGCCGCATTGCTGAAGCGCAGGCCAACACGTTGCGCAACTGGCTGATGATTTTGGTGGGCGCGGTATTGGCCCTGACGACTTTGCACCTGCTGCGCATCCCGCTCACCGTGTTTGCGTTCTTCGGCGGTGCACTTGCCATCGGTTTGGGTTTCGGCACCCAGACTCTGATTAAAAATTTCATCAGCGGCATCATCGTGCTGTTTGAGAGAAAAATCCGCGTCGATGACATCGTCAGCGTCAATTCTATCACCGGGAAAATTCTTGAGGTAAACACACGATCCTCCGTCCTTCGCAGCGCGGATGGTGTCGAGACCATCGTGCCGAACTCGCTCTTCCTGGAAAACCAAATTTCCAACCTCACGCTTTCCAATCGCTTGTCGCGGCGGGTGATGAAAATCGGCGTCTCTTATGAATCCGCACCGCAGGTGGTCAGCGAAACCCTGAAGGAATGCTTCGATCGCCATGGCCTGGTTCTAAAAGATCCTCCTCCTCAAGTCATTTTCGATGATTTTGCCGACAGCGCGCTGATCTTCACGGTCTACTACTGGATTGAGTTCAACGACAAAACCGATCTCAACATTGTCGCGAGCGACTTGCGTTTCATGATCTGGAAGCGCTTCTCAGATTTGGGGATCAGCATTCCGTTTCCGCAACGCGACCTTCACCTCAGCGCGGCAGAACCGTTGCAATTCGAGTGGGCCAAGGCGCAACCCCCGAAACAGGAGCCGCCGCCCAAGGCCAATCTGCCCTGAGCGTCCTCAAACGATCGGCGTGAAAGCCACTTTGCCGAAGCGATCTGGTCGATGGAAATCGGGTTCGCCGCCGCCGAGATCCGTCGCCGTCAGCAGCCGTTGATTGGGAGACTCCAGCACGAACGATACGTTGGCCACTGTGTCCGGGCCGAAATCGAGTCGGGCTTGGAGCAAGCTCAATGGCACTGCCATCGCCGCTACCCACGAGCCGTCTGCCGCGAGTTCCGAAAAGGTCGCAACCTCCGGCATGGCGATTTCCACTTCCTCTTCTCGCACGCGCGGCGCGGTGAATTCACAAGTCCACCACGCCCCGTTTGGTGCCAGATTGAACTCGAAATACCGCCCACTCCCCGGGTGACCCAACCACAATTCGGCGACATCATACTTCCACAGTTCCGTGCAGAATCGGCCCGGGCGAGCTTTCGGATGAATCATCGCCGCCCTCTGGTGGCTGGCGACGAACCACAGCCGTTCGGCATCTTTCGCCAGGGAAAAAGCCGCCGGAGCATCCAGCGTTTTTCCGTTCCAATCCTTCGCCAAGCCGAACAACGGCACATCAAGCGCCCCCCATTGCAGGGGTGTCGGGCTTTCAAAAATCGTCATTCCTCCGTTTGTCCGACGTTCCATCAGATGTCCAGAACCGACCTACGCGAAAAATCGTGAGATGACCGATAAAATTCATCGCTCTTCGGCGTTCTGTCTGCTTGTCTCGCCTTGAAAGACTTTTTTTTCACATAACCATGGCTCGCCAACGCTCCGCCTTCTACGACACCATCGAATACATTGGTCCTCGCCCGGAAAAACCAAAGCGTCCGAATTTTTTTGGCGGTTGGGTGATTCTGGTAATTGCGGCTGGCATAGGCTTCATGATTGGCAGGCCGTTCATTCCATTTTTGAAAGCCGCTCAGGCCGGTACTTCCGCCGAAGAGGCGAACATGGTGATTTCCAATTTGGAAAGTTCACACAACATGGGAGATCGGCTGGCCGCAGCCGCTCTCGTCGCTTACAGCAGTGCCCCGGTCACTTACGACGATACCTACCGAACCATTGATTATCCAAATGGCGACATCCCGCTGAATCGTGGCAAGGCGGAGGATGTGATCATTCGCTGCTACCGCCAGATCGGCATCGACCTGCAACAGCTGGTGCATGATGACATGGAGGAAAATTTCCGTCTTTATCCACAGCTCTGGCAAGCAACCGGGCCCGATACCAATATCGACCACCGCCGCGCTGCCAACCTGCAGCGGTTCTTCAGCCGCAACGGCGATGAAATTCTTGACGAGAACAACCGCCCAAGCCGGGAGGCAAAAGATTACCATCCAGGAGACATCGTCACTTGGACACTTCCAAATGGAGACGCGCACATTGGCATCGTCGTTCCATCACCGTTGGATCGCGGCAATCATCCTTGGATCGTTCATCATCTCGATTCCGGCGTGAAGTGGGAGAACGTTCTGTTCGATTACCAAATCACCGGCCACTACCGCTACCCCGCGGCAACGGTGCAGGCGAATGCCAAATAAGCGCGCAGCCCGCTGCGCCAGCTTCACCCCTCTTCAAACGCTTGTGAGATCTTCCACTTGCGTCGATAAGAAATCAAAGCATGGTATACCTCCATGCTTTTCAAGACCGCCCTATTCCTAGCTGCCTCCGGCAGTTTGTTTGCCCAAGAGGTGCACTCCGGTCACGCCGCAGCCAGCTGGCTGACGGAGTCCGAAACCTTCGAGCCTGGCAAGCCGATCCAAACCGCAGTGCAGCTCCGCATGGAGCCGGGCTGGCACAGCTACTGGCTCAATCCCGGCGAAGCAGGCATGAAGCTCTCCCTGAAATGGGACCTCCCAGACGGCTGGAAAGCGAGCGATGTTTCTTATCCGGTCCCGATTTCTTTCAACACCGGCGGCTTGGCCGGATTCGGCTACATCAACGAGGCCACCTTCCCGATCACGCTCACCCCACCGGATTCCGCGAGCAACCCATCACAGGTCGGCTTAAAAATTTCCTGGCTCACCTGCAATGACAACGCCTGCGTCCCCGGCGATGCGGAACTCACTCTCAAGCTCGCTCCCGGAACGCCAAGCCCGAGTGACAGTGCCGAGATCATTTCCAAAGCCATCGCCGAGGTCCCCAAAACCATGGATGGCGTTACCTTGAGCGTGTCCGAAGTGGATTCAGCGCTGAAGCTGACCCTCAAAATTCCTGCAGATTCCAAGATCGACCCAAGTGCCTGCGAGGTATTTCCGGCGTCCGCCTCCACCGTGAAGGATCAAAATCCGATCCGTTTTGAAAAAGACGGTGCTGAATGGGCGGCGACCGCGACCAAAAGCGACTATTTGGACGGTCCGGTGAAGGAACTGACCCTGGTTCTCGCGGGCAAAGGCACCCCGAAACCGATCGAAGTCTCCTGGTCCGCCAACTAGTTTTCAAATAATTGGAATAATTTTCCCGGACATCCCTCCGTTCCCTTGCACTTCATGTGCTCTTTCATCCCGAATCACAAATCCATGAAACTACTGAAACTCGCAAGCCTGCTTGGAGCTCTCGCTCTCTCTACCCTTCATGCCGCTGAAGTCGGCAAACCAGCCCCCGCTTTCACCGCCAAAAATGCCAAAGGTGAGGAAGTTTCCCTCGCTGACTGCAAAGGAAAAATCGTCGTTCTCGAATGGTTCAATCCTGACTGCCCGTTTGTGAAGAAGCACTATGACAGCGGCAACATGCAGAAGCTGCAATCCACCTACACCGGCAAGGATGTGGTATGGATGACCATCAATTCTGCGGCCAAAGGCAACGGCGGCTATTTGGAAGGTTCAAAGTTCAGCGAAGTCGCGACCGACAAGGGCCTGAAATCCAGTCAATTGATCGTCGATGAATCCGGTGAAGTCGGCAAAGCCTACAACGCCAAAACAACACCTCACTTGTTCATCATCAATAAGGAAGGCACATTGGTTTACAACGGCGCGGTCGATTCCATGCCGACCACGGACACCGAGGACATCGACAAGGCAGACAAATGGTTCGCGAATGCCATGGATGCCGTGCTCAGCGGCAAAAGCGTCGAAAATGCCACAAACAAGCCCTACGGCTGCGGCGTGAAATATTGAAGGCTTTCGCTCCCGAAGGTTCCACCCCTTTCTCTCCCTGCGGGCGAAAGGGTTTTTTGTAACCATTCGTTTAGACCCTTGATTGGGACAACCAGATCGAGAAATCTCGTGAAGCAAGGTCCCGTTCACTAGAAAGCCATGAACCAATCCACCACCACCTCGCGCCGCAATTTCCTGAAGGCGGCTTCTCTTACGACCGCATTGTTCGGAGCCGAGTCCGCGCTCCACGCCCAGGAGACACGTCGCTCTGTCGATAACGTCGGCGCTCCGAAAAAAGTGATTTTCATGGTCAGCGACGGCATGAATCACGGCGCGCTCTCACTGGCGCAGCACTACCTTTCCCATTTCAAGGACAGCCGGACCCATTGGATGAGCATGTATCGTGATCTGCCAGTCGTTCGTGGTCTGGTGGAAACTTTTTCGGCAAACAGCCTGGTGACAGATTCCGCTGCCGCTGCCAGCGCATGGGGCGGCGGTGTCCGGGTCAACAACGGCTCAATCAACGTCTCTCCTGAGGGCAATCTCAACAAGCCTCTGCAGGCGATTTTTAAGGAAAAGAACATCCCGACCGGGCTTGTCAGCACCGCCACCATCACCCACGCCACGCCAGCGGGCTTCGCCGCGAACGTAGCCGACCGCAGCAACGAAGCGGAAATCGCCCGCCAATATCTCGATCGCGAAGTGGCGGTATTGCTCGGCGGTGGCCGCAAATTTTTCCCCGACGATCTGCGCGCAAAATACGCGGCCGCCGGCTACGAGCAATTCAAGTACCGGGACGATCTGATGCAGGCCAATGCATCATCGAAGGCACCGGTGCTCGGCACCTTTGCCGATGGATACATGCCTTATGCGATCGATCGCGAAGCCAGCGAAACCGAAACCCAAAAACGCCCGACGCTGAAGGAAATGGCCGAGTTTGCAGTGAAAAAGCTGGATGCGATTTCAAAAGACCGCTGGTTCCTGATGGTCGAAGGTGCCCGAATCGATCATTGCGGCCACGGTAACGATGCCGTCGGCAGCATTCACGAACAGATCGACTTCGACCATGCCATCGGAGCGATGCTCGACTATGTTTCGAAGCACGACGACACCCTGCTCATCATCACCACTGACCACGGAACGGGCGGAATCCAGCTCAACGGAATGAATTCCAGTCCGGATCAGAAAATGGCACCCGGCATTTACAGTGGCACTACCGCCTGCTTTGAACGGGTCGAGCAATTCAAGCACTCGCTGGAGTGGATGCGCGGCAAGGGCGCGGGCCTGAGCGGGCCGCCCTTGCACGATTTCCTGTTGAAAGAGACTGGCCTGGATTTGACCAAGGACGAAATCAAGCGCGCGCAAGGGCTGAAAAGTGGTGATGTCGCCCCGCTATTTGGAGCACACCACGGGATTCAATGGACCAGCGGCGATCACACCGGCGACATGATCGAATTCTGCGCGTATGGCCCGGGAAGCCATCATTTCCCGGCCTTCATTCACAACTTCGAGGTTCACCACTTCCTCCTCAAAGCCATGGAGCTGGCGTGAGCCCCTCCCGCTGCAGCATCAGAACTCCAGTTTGATGTCGCCGCGATAAGCCTCAACAAAGGATTTCTCGACTTCTTCGTAGGTCCGTCCGTCCAACAAAAGCGGGCGGGCCTCTCTTTCGGATTTTCCGTTTTTAATCGCCTGCAGCCAAGCACGAACCGGTCCTCCGACCGATGGAAACTGATCCTTTCCTTTGTCCGCGTGCCAAAAATAAGTCATTAGCAGGACGCTCATCGCGTAATTGATCCCTGCCCCTTTGCCCAGTCCTCCGTTTTCGTCTTTGTAAAATTCGGATCGGCTAGCTCCCAAAAATTTTTCCAATCGCATCGGCAGCTTGAAGACCCCTCCACTGGCTCCGTTTTTGCCGTTGGAATACTGAGCCGCCACCTTCAGACGGTGATCGAAATCAAACCGACCGCTGCGTTGGTAGGGCGCCGAAGCAATGTATTCGGCAAATCCCTCCACCGCCCAGGTTGGCAGCCCATGATCCGCTTCATTTCTCAGCGAGTGGGTGAGTTCGTGGACCACTGTTGCGTTGTCACTGATGTCTTCCAAAATCAGCCGGCTGCCGGTGTCCTTGACGCCGAGAAAGCGAAGCTGCGCCAGTGAAACTGCCCCAGTGGCGGTTCCCGCCGAACCTTTAATGCCTCCCGCTGCCAGGAAATCCGCTTCTTCCGTAAACAGTTTCACGACAAATTTGCCACTCGGATTCCGCGGGTCCAGGGTCGCCCCCCAAGGCATCGCCTGCACTGCGTCGTAGGTGGCTTCATAAAGCTTCGCAAATCCTTCAATCAAACGGGACGTCAGCCTGCGGTTGCAGTGGAACTCGAACCGGTTCGACTCATAGACATACTCGTTTGCATCGGCATCTTCCTTGACTGTCTCGATCGTTACATCCGCCGGCGGGCCAACCTGGCGTGGCACCGGTGCATCAAAGTCCGCTGTGGTCGGCAAACTGGCTTGCACCTGCTTCTTGATCTTTGGCTTCGCATTTTGATTTCCATCCTGCTCCAGCACCCATTGCTGATCGACCTCTGAAAGTCGCTCCATCGGCAGCCGCACTTCCTTTTTGCCCATCTTCAGGACCACCACATCACCGTCCAATTTCACGTATTCGGCCTCGATGAATTTCCGGTCACTGCTCATCCACTCACGCCCATGCGCCATTCCCGCCAACAAGCCACACAACGCCAGAATTGTGATTTTCATCGCCAGCAACCTCCGCAAGTCACGGCCCTTAGTCAACCCGATTAGGTGATTCGATCCATCCCGTGAAACTGAGATGGATTCATCCAGATCGATTCCCCCCGCATACAGCAGTCTGAGCCGCCCTCTTGATTTTGCCATCAGACAGCAAAATCCATTTTATTCGGCTATGCCTGAAACGCCGCCATCGCCTACACATCCAAGCGGTATCCCACGCCGCGAACCGTCAGCAAATGCTGGGGTGCAGACGGATCGGCCTCCAGTTTCGCGCGCAATGCCGCTACGAAATTATCGATCGTCCGAGTGCTTGGAAACGCGTTGTAGCCCCAAACGACATCGAGAAATTTCTCCCGTGCCACCGGTTTTCCCGCATGTGCCACGAGCAGCCGCAGCATGCCGATTTCCTTTTCCGAGAGCGACACCTCGTTCCCAGCCCGCTGGACAACGCCCCGGTGGAAATCGATTTCCGCAGCCCCGAGCCAGAGCAAATCCGGCACCTGCTTCTCTTTTTCGCCGCGCCGCAGCAAAGCCCGCACCCGGGCCAGCAGCTCGCGTAAGCTGAACGGCTTCATTAAATAGTCGTCCGCTCCGCTATCAAGACCCGCCACCCGATCATCGATCAGCCCCTTTGCCGTGAGCATCAACACCGGCATCTCGCGCCCGCGATCGCGCATCGCCTTGCAAACAGCGAAGCCATCGAGGCCGGGCATCATCACATCTAACAAAATCAGATCAAAGCTCTCCGTGCAGGCGAGCTCCAGCCCGGCGATCCCGTCCGCAGCATCGCGCACCCGATACCCCTCCGCCTCCAACGTGCGAACCAGCGCGGTCCGCATCGGCAATTCGTCCTCGATGACCAACAGTCTCATGATTTTGAAAACATTTCTCTAGGCACGTCCAACGTGAACGTGCTTCCCCTGCCCGGCTCGCTCCGCAGCGACACCCGACCGCCGTGCGCCTCGACGATTGCTTTTACCAAACTCAGACCGATGCCTGTGCCCTGGGTTTCCCTCCGCAGCTCGCCCCCCAGCCTCTGAAAGCGTTCGAAAATCCGGGCATGATCCGCCGCCGCAATTCCCGGCCCATCATCCGCCACCGCGATGCGCCATTCGCTATCCATTTGATCCAACGAAACTCGCACCTCGCCCGCCTGCGGTGAAAACTTAATCGCATTGTCTAACAAATTCACCAACACCTGGCGAATCGCCCCGGAATCGACATGCGCCATCAACGCTTTGGCAGGTTTTTGAAATACCAAACTCACCTGCTTTTCCTCTCCCAAAGGCACCATCAAATCCACCGTTTCATCGACCAAACCGACCAGATCCGTCGGCTCGAAATCCCACTCTTTGCGACCCTGTTCGATCCGTGCGAAATCCAACACGTTTTCGATCAATGCCGAAAGCCGGGCACCTTCGCGCGAGATCAACTCATGGAATTCCCGCACCGTCTGTGACTCGATTTTTCCCGCTTTCAATGTATCCGCCATCAGCCGGATCGAGGCAACCGGCGCCCGCAGCTCATGCGAAACGCTCGCTACGAAATCGCTTTTCATCGCGTTCAAGCGACGCTCGCGTTCCATCGTCCGCTGGATCAGCCACAATCCACCGGCTGAAATCAGCACGGCAAAACCTAACAACCCCATCGTCCACCGCGCCTGCTCGCGTGCAGCTGCCTGAAAAAGTTCCGGCCGAACTGCGACAATTTCCATCACTCGTTCGCCCGGAAAATCCAACGCCGCACGCTCCATCACTTCACCCTTACCGCTCTTCGCAACACCAGGAATCCGCAACTCTGCCCATGTCGGCAAACGTCGCTTTGCTTCGCGGATGATCTGCTGAATGCGTGCGGGATGGATCATGCTCAGCCCATCGTCGCTTTTCCTTAACCACCATATCTCTCCCTGATCGAAAATCCATGCGCCCTCGGCAGGCAATTCCGGATGTCGATGAAACACGGCACGAGCGTGCTCGCCTTGCTGCCATCGTTGCTGCAGTTCCTGCGAGGCCGCTGTTTTCTCCAAAACCACCGGCGTCAAAATCGATGGCGACTCTTGGGTGGCGACGATCAGCAAGCGATCTCGATCCGCATCGCTTTGCGTCATCTCGAACACCCGAAACGCGGCCAGCACCCGACGCGGCAAACCGGATGGCGAAATCCCGGCATCTGAATCGTCGCGCAATCTTCGCAACTCATCCAGGTCATCGCTATCCACTTCGGTTCCCGTCCCAGGAACCGGCGGATCCGGGAACAACGGCACCTCTTCAACACTTGTCGCCAGTTCTCGGTTGATCAGATTCGCCACCACCGCACCAGAAAGTTTCGCCTCGTCCCGCGCCGCCGACCACGCTGCACGCACCTGCGCCCGCGTCCCCAGCCATGCCAACACGCCAAGCACCAGCAGCGGAATCAGCACGACCGCAGACAGGAATGTCGATGAACGGCTGGAGAGCATGAACATTTTTACCAAGATCAGTTGGAGGGGGGAGGAAGAACTGGACGAGGACGAGGTTGGCGTCGGTCCCCATGATAGGAATCCACAGTGTTCACTTCGTCTCCGCTCGTTAGATGTGTATCATTGGGTTTCGACCTTTGACCGCTGATGATCAACTCCATAACCCCTTCATCAATCAACAATGAGGCGCGCATCGAAGCCGTCCCTTGCTCTGGAGGAAGCGGCAGCATTTCGCCCTCCGATTCGACATATCTGGGCTGATGGTAATCAAGCACGACGGTGTCCATCACACCACTGGGACGAGTAACTTTCACCGACCCAGCAAGGGCTTGTGCGAAAAATCGCTCTTCTTCCTTTGAAAAACCAGTCCACGGTTTGTCCAAATCATCTTTCTTCAGCTGCAGCACGATCGTATCGGTTGGTAAAAGCGGCACGTCAAACTTGCGCGCTTCGTCGCTCGATGTGCCGTCACCTGAAGCCGCGACTGCCTGGGTGAGATCGATGTGAAGTGTCTCCCGGCTACCGTCTTCTTTTTTCCGCAATATCCGAATGTTCGATAAATCCGGATGCGGCAACAATGTCGAACCGGTGAGTTTGGATCGGAGAAGAGCTCGATTCTCGACCGTCAGCTCCTTGATCGATTTCAACTCAAGCCAACCGAGGGAATTCGGCACTTGGGTGTCGATCAGTGCCTGGATCAAGGTCGGCGATTTGGAACTCGGGCTGACCTCGAATTCTCGTCGATACGGATAACCTTCGACCTCCAACGTCAAACTCATGTCGATCACTTTTTTGAACGCCTCGAGATTTTCAGCCGAGCGTTCAAGCTTCACCCGATCACCCGGCTCAAGATTGAATCCGGATGCCGCTTCAGATGGGTAACTCAGTTGAACATCCGGCACACCGTTTCTCGAAATCGTTACATTGCTGCCGCCTGATGGATTTAATCCGGCAGGTTGAATCAGCAAATCCATCAATTTTCCAACCGGCATAAGGGGCAGTTCATTTTTGGTCGGATCAAAGACGATCCGGGTTCCACTGACGACCATTTGCTTTGAATCACCATTCATCTCCACCGTGATCGGAAACTGAATTTGACTTTCAAAGTTTTGCAGGATGGATTGATCAATGGGTAAATATTTGTGGTCATAACTTCGAGTTGTCGGTTCAGAAGTGAAAGATCGAGCGACGAGCACTTCACCAGTTCTTAGATTCAAATCCTTATCCAGCTTCGTTAGATCCAACCCCCGCTTGCTCAAACTCCCCTGATCATCACGACTCCAGATTTCCCAGGTTGGCCCCGCAAAATCGTTGCCGCCATGATAGAGATACTGATGATTCGGATGCCTCACCAACCATCTCATTAGGTTGACTTGAGAGCCTTGAAAATTTTGCTCCCCCAAATTAATAATTTCCAATTTTTCCATCGTTTCGACGACAAGACGTATCTCATTCGATGATGTCGATCTGGGGATCACGAATTGATCTAACAAGAACGACCTCAACTTCAATCCATCTACCGAAACACTCGGCGCCTCAAACCCCTTGTTGATCCATTCATCCGATGGTTCGGCACCATATTCGGCAAGAATCCTGACGCACTCAAACGCTTTGGCCGAATTGGAGTTTCTACTATAACTATCTTCCACCAAGCGCTGAAGATAGTTGGACCCGTTAGGATTGACTCCAGACTCGAGTAGCGCGCGAACGGAAGATACGTTCGATGTTTGGCATGCACCACTAAGCAGGCCCTGCTGAAAGCCAACTGCCCCAGGCTCGTTTGCATTGCGCTTCAGTAAAATTTTGATCACTTCAGCATGACCATCCGTGACCGCTTGACTAAGGACGTTGCGAAATTTCAAGCCGTCGAAAATGCCAAGGAGCTCAAGAATTACCCTTTCATCATCCAGCCATTGCACCGCAGCTTCGATTGCTTCCTGCTGATGATTCAGATCCGCACCTTTATCGATGAGAAGACGGACTTTCCGAACCACATCATATTTGGAATGAATCGCCATCACCAGTGGAGACTTATTCGGTTCGTCAGATTTTGCATCTACGATCTCGCTCACGTAATTCACATCCGCGCCAGCTCCGATCAAGCGAGCCATTACATCGACGGCTCCGGCCATTTTTGACCTCGCGGCCAGCTGTAGCGGAGTCTGGCCATATTCAGAATCTTGCAGATTGGGATCCGCTCCTTTTTCCAGTAACCAGATTGCGTCTGAAAACTTGCCATTTGAAATCATTTGATGAAGAGGCCCACCAGTTATTCGTGAGTCGTTTTCCCTATTTAGTTTTATGCATTGTTCGTTCAAATCCACCCCTGATTCGATCAAGAACTCCGCAACCTGCTTTTTTCCATTCAGTAGTGCATACGTCAGCACTGGTGTTTTATAATTATCCATCGACAAACTGACTGAGCCAAAGCCGTGGTCTAACAATTCCCGAAAAACGGCAGAACGATCATCAGCGATTGCCGACTGCATCGCCATTGCGCGAGTTTCTTCCGGATACTTTGGATCATCTGACAGTAGCCGCTTTACGATTTCGAGATATCCCTTCTGAACTGCAGAGACCAACGCGTTCCCAGCCTCTGGACGATTTCCTTCCTTGATGAGATAATTCACTACCCGCAACCAATTATTCGCTGCCGCTGTATTCAAAGTTTCAGGATCCAACAGGATATCCGGTGCGGTTTTCTTGAGAGCTTCGAGCCGGGCAAGTTCCTGCAATTCTTCATCAGCACCGGGCGCGGTGATCTCCGGCAACTTTCCACCCAAGGCGAGCAGATTTTCACGGGCCAGCTTGCTTTCCATTTCCGCCCCCGGAAATTCCCTCAGCAACTTCTGATAGAGCGCCATCGCCTCGTCCTTGCGATCCTGCTTGCGGCGAACTTCCGCCAAGCGAAACAACGCGGCAGCTGCGACCTCGCGCTGCGCCGAGTAGCGGTCGAGCAGTTCCTGATACTGAGCTGCTGCGGCTTCCGGATCGCGTTTGACTTCTTCCGAGTAAAGCCCATCGCGCAACAAATCCTTCAAGGGCAGCTCATCCGCTAGGGCCATGCCGGGAATTCCGATCGCAAACAGGCAGAGGAAAATCGTTTTCGTCTTCATGACTGCCATAACATCCTACTTTCAGATGCCAATTGTCACGGCTTCGTCATGAATTTAAGAAATCTTCACCTAACTTTAAATAGGCATCGCCTCGTCATCGGCAGCCGCATCAGTCTGGATGGATCACGCTCCGCGCCCATGCGGCCTGATCTGATGGTAGCCTGCTGATCCACATCGCTTGATCCTCAGCCGGTATTCGACTCAATGCCTTCCTGAAAATTTGATCTGATAGCTCGGACAGTGGCAATTGACTGATCCTTGTGGCGAGAGCATTGCGGTCCTCCGACGAACTTACGACATAAACTTCAATCGCCGCTCGACGCATGGCCAGGCTAGGCAACGAAGCGACCCAGTTCCACTGCTGGTCCGTACTTGCCAAGCGGGTATAATCCACCGCCAAACTCCGAGCGGCAAACAGCGCGTTTTTACATCCTGGCCCTTGCGTCAATATCCCGGTTGCAGTCTCTAAATCCGCAAGCGTGTTTCTCGGCAATGCCCAGAGGATCGAGCTAATGGATGCAGCCTGGATCGCCGGGCTGCAGCTGGCGAGCAGCTCGGCTACTTTCTTCGGCTCAACCACTCCGCTTGAAAGGACTCCGGCGATCGCCGGATCTCGTGTAGCCGGATCTTCAATTGCCAATGCCGCAGAAATGGCAGCATCCGGGTCCGTCATTGCGGCGACTTTAAACCCGCTCTTGACCCAATCCCGATTGTGATCGAATTGCATCTTCAACGAGCCGTTCTCCACCATCCAGTTCATGGCGGCTTGCGGGTCCTTCTTTGCCCAGGACTCCATCGCCATTTCCAAAAAACTCCGATAATCACTGCTCGCAGGAAGCGCTGCCAAACCACGCGCCGCAGCTTCGGGATCGCGATCAATCCATGCTCTAGGCCCTGTGCTAAAGCGATTAAAGTCTCCCGCGCGAGCAGCCAGCTCCAAGCCTTTTGATAGATCCCGATCCAATACGCTATCGACGAGCTTAGTCCTGAGTTTATCACCCGCGACACGATCCGTCACCATCATGGCAGCATCCATAGCTGCATCTGGATCTTGCTTTGCCCAGGTCAGAAGCAACTCCGGCCCCCATCGGGTGAGTTCAGAAGCATCCCTGCAATCGCGAAGGTATTCCCAAAAACCCTTTGGATCAGATTCCGCCCAGAGTTGAGCGGCGAGTTGATTCCACTCGGGATCATGGCCCAGATCGCGGAAAAAAGCCGGCCATTCATCCCGCTTGAGCTGGCCGACTTGTTCCAGAAAAGCCGCCATCCTCTGATCCAGACCCGTTCTGGAATCCCGCCAGCGATTCATCAGCTCCCGCCGCTGTCTCGCCGCACTACTTACATTTCCACGAGATGAAGGTTCTTGTGGATTTTCATGACTACGGCCCCCGTTCCATACTGCCGGAATTGCATATCCCAATGCTCCACCCAACACACAGGATGCGATGTTGATTCGATTGAACTTCATGGCCAGTATCAGTTAGATCCGTTTCCTTCCATAACGAAGCGCCGCAGACTAGCGCGCTCCTCATCTCCCAAGTCAGCTTCATTCAAATGAGCCAACGCGGAGGGCTTTCCGGCATTCCGCACCATCCACTCCAAGGCCGAGTGAAGCAATTTCTCCCGCCCCTCGCCGGTTTCGATTTTCATGGTTAGATCAAAAGCACGCTCCGGCTCATAGCGGGCAGCGTCAAACATCATACTACTCCAAACCGAGGACTTCGCCGGTCCATCCGGCAATGTTTCAACCCAATCCACCGCGCCGGTCGCATCATATTGCGCCCATTGATAGGCAATGAATTGACCTAACTGAAATGACTCACTAGACGACACATGAGTTAGATCCACTTGGTTCCATTCATTCCATAACCAATCCGCCATTTCCTCCGGTTGTACCCGGGCCCATTCCATCAATTCTTGATGATAGGTATCGACCCATCTTGGATTCTCCTTCGCGGCTTTCAACAAATCGGTGAAGGCTGCGCGTGGCTCGGATGCGATCCGTTCAAGCTGATCCCGATCCAAGGGCATCGGCAGGGACTCGGTCCTCAATCCATTTCGCTGCGCGAATTCATAGGCAGCATCTGGATCTTGGGCGCACCAGATGTAGGCGATTGCGTTCATCAAGGTATCGCGGATTTTCCCAGGCGGCAAAGCCTCGGCCTGTTTCGCTGCAAGCTCCGGGTCAGTAGGATACCAGCTGGATCCTGTGACTAATGTAGACCAGAGACTGGGCAATGCATCTCCATCTTTCTCAAGTTTCTGATACAAATCGGTCACATCCATGAAAGGGTCCGCCGCCGGTGCATCTGACTTCGACAATTTTGCCTGCATGGCGGCCGTCGCCCATTTTCTGGCATCGTCATCAATCGGAAGCGATTGCAACCACGCGAGAGCCGCATTGGGATCAACCGATGCCCAGCCCTTGGCAAGTCCGGTTACAACCTCTGAGAGTGCGATCGCGGGAATGCGATCCACTTCAAGGCCGCGCAACAAATCTGGCCTATCCCGACCCAGTCGGAACAAACCCGATTGGACGGCCTCTCTGTCATACAATCCGAATAATCCGCTTTCGGCATAATTCCAAACCGCAGGGTCCTGATATTCGATGGCAGTCAAAAATCGGCAGTGACTGAAAATGCCCATATCGCTGGAAAGGGCCATAGCCATGGGATAATCTTTGGCGGCCCAGGCTTTGAAAAACGGTTCCGCCCAGAAACCTGCATTATCACTCTCGACCAGGGTTGGCAGCTTATCTAACAAATCAAGAGGCTTTTCGAAACTCATCCAGCGCTGAAACGCCATCTCCAGTTCAAGCATCCGCGATTTGTCCCGAGTTCGGATGATTTCCAGCGCCAGTGATTTGCTATCCGCCTCATTCTGCAGCGCGATTTGCTGAAATCGCTTAACGTAAAACGAAACAGAAGCAGGCGTCGATGCACGGTGGACCGGCCGCCGCGCAGGACGATCTGTTCGTTCGGAAGGATTGCTCGAATCGTTTTGCCCGGCCCGTTGATCGAGACCGTAGAACAGCAGAACGCCGATCACGCAACCACCCAATCCGGCAAGCATCGGATGTCTAACAAGACGCACGGCTTTTCGATCCATATCCACACTTCAGTTCAACCGAAGCTGAAAGGCAAGGAAATGAAACGCCTCAAAAAAAACTATGATATCTTGAGACACCCGATGAATGCCGGGAGGGAATCACACCCGGCGGCATTAGATTTTCATGCCGCCGGAAGCTTCCAGGCGCTGGGCATTGACCCAACGGCCAGCTTCCGAACAGAGGAAATTGACCACGCCTCCGATGTCATCCGGGACACCGACACGGCCGAGCGCGATTTGCGAAGCCATCATTTCACGCATGCCCTCTCTGGCTAGCGCGCCTCCGGTGAAGTCGGTCTCGATAATGCCAGGAGCCACCACATTCGCGGTGATCTGGCGCTTCCCGACTTCTGATGCGAGGTAGCGGGTGAAGACTTCGATGGCACCTTTCATCGAAGCATAAGCCGAGTATCCGGGATTGGAAAACCGGGCGAGGCCTGAAGATGTGTTCACAATGCGGCCGCCATCCTTGATGATCGGAAGCAGCTTTTGGGTGAGGAAATATACGCCCTTGAAGTGGACGTTCATCAACTGGTCGAAATCATCTTCCGTGGTATCGGCGATCGACTTGTTAATGCCAATGCCGGCATTGTTGATGAGAAAGTCGAAGTCTTCACGCTGCCAGGTCGTGGCGAGGGACGATTTCAAAGTCTCGCCAAACTCCGCGAAGCCTGCTGTGTCCGCGACATCAAGTTGCAGCGTGATGGCTTTGCGACCCAGTGCACGGATTTCGCTGACCACTTGCTCCGCCTCCTCTTTGCCGGTGCGATAGGTGATGATGACGTCAGCGCCAGCGCGGGCCAGATGTTGAGCGATGTTTTTTCCAAGGCCGCGTGAGCTGCCGGTAACGAGTGCGATTTTGTTTTGATGGTTCATGATGGTAGTTGGGTTGAATGATATAACTATTAATAACTGCTGGCAGTTGGACGAACGATGATTTCGCTGACATCCACATCCGCCGGTTGATCGATCGCATGGGAGATCGCCCGCGCGACCGCTGCGGCCGGGATGGCTATTTTGCGAAATTCTTCCATGTAGTCCGCGGACGCCTCGTGGGTAATGGTCCCTGCCAATTCGGAAGTCGTGACACCGGGAGATATCACGGTGACGCGAATGTCGTGGTTTTCCTGGCGCAAGCCTTCGGAAATCGCGACGACTGCATATTTGGTCGCGCAATAAACCGCTGCGGTCGGAAAGGTCGTATGTCCACCGATGGAAGACACATTGATGATTTGGCCGTAGCCTTGGGATTTCATGATCGGCAACGACGCCGCGATACCATGGAGAACACCGCGGATGTTCACGTCGATCATGCGGTTCCATTCGTCAACTTTGAGTGCGTCGAGTGGAGACAGTGGCATGAGGCCGGCGTTGTTGATCCACACATCGATGCGGCCGAACTTTTGAATCGCGAGTCCGGCAAATGCCCGAACATCGTCCAGATCCGTCACATCGAGCGAATCGTATTCTACGATACTTCCAGTAGCTCGGAGATCGGAAGCAATGGCTTCCAGCCGGTCGACGCGCCGAGCGCCGATGACCACATGATGGCCCTGACCGGCAAGCAGTCGGGCGGTTGCTTCGCCAATTCCGCTGCTTGCTCCGGTGATCAGGATAACTTTTGACTCTTTCGTTTGCATGGGATGGTAGGTTGATGAGGGAAACGACGAACGCCGTCCCGATGCCCAACACCCTAATGAAGGATCATTCTTTTCGATATACCTGATGAAATGGAATGATTGCCTAATCCTCCGACTCCGAAGATCCAGCTTGCCAGATACATCAAAACCATTGCCTATTCTTCCAAATGAAACGGGAAGCACAACCCCACACGGAAACGATTGCTGCCGCGCGCCAAGGTCAACTGGTGAAACTTCTGGACGCCTTGGCGATGGAGGAAGGCTTCAGTGACTCACTGCTTCCCGGCGTGCGTTTCATGAAATCCAGCCGACCCTCCATCCGCGCCCAGGTCTCCTATGAGCCGAGCATCGTGATCATCGCCCAGGGACGAAAATGCGGCTATCTGGGCGACAAAGTCTTCACCTACGATGCGAACCATTTTCTGGTTCTCTCCGTTCCGCTTCCATTCGAATGCGAAACCCTGTCATCGCCGGAAGGACCCTTGTTAGGGATTTCGATCGGAGTCAATCCGTCGCTGGTTGGCAGTTTGATGATTGAGATGGAAACCTCTCCACCGATCCCCATGGGCAGGCCGGAAGCAATCAGAGCCAACCCGCTCGATGACATCCTGTATGATACTACGGTGCGCCTCGTACAAGCTCTGGCCAATCCGGAAGACGCCCGCATCCTCGGCCCCATGTTGGTTCGCGAAATGATCTTCCGCGTGCTGCGTGGTGAAGCGGGTGGTCCATTGCGCGCGCTTGCCGCACCCCACAGCCATTTCGGCCAGATCAGCCGGGTGTTGCAACGCATTCACAAGGATTACTCACAACCGATGGACATGGCCACACTTGCCGCCGAGGCGGGTATGAGCGTGTCCACCTTTCATTCCCATTTCAAGGCGGTCACCAGTTCGCCACCACTCCAGTATTTGAAAAACATCCGCCTTCACAAAGCCCGCAACCTGATGGTGCACGAAGGTCACACGGCCGCCAGCGCCGCCGTGGCGGTCGGCTATGAAAGTGCGCCGCAGTTCAGCCGTGAGTTTAAGCGCTTCTTCGGCCGGACTCCCGCTGCAGAGACCGACTTTTTGAAAACCAACCTGCTGCGCTTGGTTTAGCGAGGCATACGGCGGAGGGTTTCAAGAAGACGCTGCTTCTTGGCCTCGATCACGTCGAATTGCGCGGCTTGCGCGGGTGTTAGAATGCCTTCCAACTGCTGTGAAGTTAGCTCGGGAGCCTTCGGATCGGTTGGCGCACCGTCGGGGCTTAGCTGGCTTGCGCGCAAGGACGCAACCGGCAATTGACTACCACCAAGTGGAAGCGGCGAGGTGTCTGAGAGAATGGCGAGTGAAGGTGGCAATTGACTGGAATCCTGGCGCAATTGTTGCCGGATTTGTTCTGCGATCGCTTCCCGCTGCTGTGGCGTCAGATCGATTTGCTCGATCAAATCCGCGAGTTGGCGCTGGGTGCTGGCCTCAATGGTGTTGTCCTGACTGCGTTCCATCAATTTGATGAAGGCGGCATGCTGTTCCGGGCTGAGCAGCGTTTTCAGGGCGGAAAGGATGTAGTCTCCTCTCTGCGCGAGGCCCTTGATGAACTGATCTTCCGTGATTGCAGAGGTGCTGTCTGAGATCGCTTTTTCCAACTGGGATTCCTGGTCGCTGGTCAGTTGCAGCGCTTCAGCAAGACGCATGAGCTTGGCCGAATCCATGCTCTGAGCTGCGTTTCTCCGTGCTGTAAGATCAGCCGGATTCCCCAGCCGAGGCAATGTTTCGTCTGCGAAATCAGGGCGAATTGGCGCATCAGGCGGCGTATCGCGATGTGCAGGTGGGCGAACCCGGGGCGGCGGCTGGGCTGAGTTGGCTGCGCTACTGGCGCTTGCCGCAGTGGATGGTTTTGCAACCCAGCCAACGGCAAAACCGATGCAAGCGGTGACGACAGCAAGAATAGCGGAAAACTTCATGGATTTGATCAATCAACGCCACAGTGGGCAGAAATCGTTTAGAGGAATTCTCAGGCGTGACGGATCGACGCGATCGCAGCTGCCATGTCCGGGGCTTTGAAAGTGGAGGAGCCGGCAACGAAGGCATTGGCCCCGGCGACCGCGCATTGAGCGGCGGTGGTTGCATCGATCCCGCCATCGACCTCGATGTGATAGCTCAAGCCTTTTTCCGCGCGCAGCTCGGCGGCGGCTTTGATTTTAGGGAGCATCTCAGCCATGAAGGCTTGCCCGCCAAATCCGGGAACAACGGTCATGCAGAGCAAAAGGTCGATTTTGTCGAGATAGGGAATCACCGCTTCGATCGGGGTGGCGGGATTCAGCGCAAGACCCGCCTGGCAACCGGCTTCACGAATCCGAATCAGCGTTTCCGCCACATCGTGATCCGCTTCCACATGCACGGTGATCGAGTCGGAACCGGCAGCGATGAAGCGTGTCAAGTAGTGGTCCGGGCGCGAGATCATCAGGTGCACATCCAGGAAAATGTCGTTGGTTTCATGGACCGTCTGGATGATGGCGGGGCCAAAGGAGATATTGTCGACGAAATGCCCGTCCATGACATCCATGTGCATCCAGTCGGCTCCGGCATTGATGGCTCGTGAGGTTTCCTCGCCGAGCTTGGAAAAATCAGCGGCGAGCAGCGATGGGGCGATGACGCGGTCTTGGAAAGTTTTTGGGATCACGGAGCAAATGATGGAGCAAGGATCGCCGGACGTCCAACATCGAACATTGTATCGCCGGGAAAGAGTCGGTAGCAAGCGGGTGTGGACGAAGAAGGACCAATCATTGACCTGCACAGCGACGTTTATTTCATGGGCCAGGCGCTACGCGAGGCGCGGCGTGCCTATGCGGCCACGGAAGTGCCGGTGGGAGCTGTGGTGATCAAGGAAGGACGTGTGATTTCACGGGCCTGGAATCAGGTGGAAACGCTGAAAGACGCCACAGCGCATGCTGAAATGCTGGCGTTGACCGCCGCCCAAAACGTTCTGGGCGATTGGCGGTTGGAAGGCTGCACCTTGTTTGTGACGAAGGAACCATGCCCGATGTGTGCGGGGGCGATCGTCCATTGTCGGCCGGATCGGGTGGTGTTTGGCTGCCCGGACCCGAAAGCTGGCGCTGCGGGCGGTTGGATCAACCTTTTGGACGCAAATCCGCCACTGAATCACCGTTGCGAGGTCGTTCCCGGCGTCATGGGCGATGAATGTCTGGCGTTGATCCAAAGTTTTTTCCGCGAGGCTCGGGAAAAGAAAAAATCCCTGCGTCGTGAGGGCGGAGACCTTGCGGGATCAGGGTTTGAGCTCCCGGGCGAGGACTGAAAGACGCGCTCAAAAAACAAAAAATCGCTCCTTCTCTCATCATCTTTGCGTGCTTAACGCGGGCTTAATCTTAGGCGTGCTACGCTGCCGCCTGATTCATGAGAGCAAGGAACACATTTGGAGCGGCATGCATCTTCTGCGCAATTGCGAGCCACGCAAGCGCAGCGGACCGCGACTACGTGGAGGATTCCGATTTTAACAAAACCGTTCAAATCGAATTCAACGGCACGGATGCCACCATCACCAATGGAGCAGGCGTAACGGTCACAACCGGCACCAACGGAGCGAGCATTTCCATCGTTTCCGAAGTGGCTGGTGTCGAATACCTACTCTCCGGAACATCGACCAATGGCTACGTGGAAATCACCAGCAACAAGCCATCGAAAGTCACTTTGGCCGGGCTGGATCTCACGAGTTCGGACGGCCCTGCTGTTTCCGTCACCTCAGAGGCCCGCACCTTTGTCGTGCTGGCAGCAGAAACCACCAACTCGATCCAAGATGCGAGTTCATATGAACGTGATGGCTCAGGAACACTTTACAGCTCTGGACCGCTCATTTTCAGCGGCAAGGGAAGCCTGGACATCACCGGAACAAAATCCCACGCCATCTACGGCGGAACATCGATCCGTTTTCTCGGTGGCAACGTGACCGTGTCAGACGCAGTGAAAGATGGCGTTCATTGCAGCGAATCTTTCCAAATGGATCAGGGCAGCCTGACCCTTTCCGCCCAAGGCGATGGCATCGATGGCGATGAAGGCACCATCGTGATCAACGGCGGCACGATCTCGGATGTCAGTGTGGACGATGATACCAAGGGAATCGCTTGCGACGGCGCGCTAACCATCAATGGCGGTTTGCTGAACTTCGTGGTCGAGGGTGACCAATCCAAAGCGCTGAAATCCGATTCCGACATCACCATCAACGGTGGCAGCCTCGCGTTCAACCTGACCGGCGGTGTTTACCTGGAATCGGTCACCGAGGACTCGTCCACCTATGTCGATCCTTCTTACTGCACCGCGATCAAGTGCGGCGGCAACCTTGCCGTGAATGGCGGGCAAATCGAAATTTTACACTCCGGCCTGGCCGGCAAAGGAATTTCTACCGACGGCAACATGACCGTTACCGGCGGGGAGATGCGAATTTTCACCAGCGGCGGAAGCTCTGCGACGTTTACCAACGGGAGCGGAGAGCGGGACATTGCTTCCGCCGACTGCGTGAAATCTGATGGAAATCTGACGGTTACCGGCGGCTCCATTCTGGCCACGAGCACCGGCACCGCGGGCGACGCGATTTCCTGTGACGGAGCAGCTGTCCTCGGCGTGCTTGGAAACGACGAATCGCCAGTGATTTCCGCGAACACCACCGGAGCGCAAGTTGCCGTAAGTGGATCGGGTCAAAGCGCCGATTACGCCAATCCGAAAGCGATCAAATCCGAGGGAGCCATGACCATCAATGGCGGCTCCATCACGGCCACCACCCAAGAAGAAGGCGGCGAAGGTCTGGAAAGTAAAAGCACCCTCACCATCAATGGCGGCACGATTGAAGTGAATGCGTATGACGATGGCATCAACGCCGCCACCAAAATCACGGTCACCGGTGGCAATGTTTACTCCTACAGCAGCGGCAACGACGGAATCGATTCCAACGGCACATTTGCTTTCAGCGGCGGCACGATCATCAGCTCCGGCACCACTTCGCCGGAAGAAGGATTCGATTGCGACTCGAACAACTTCGCCATCACCGGCGGCACACTCATCGGAACCGGCGGCGCAACCAGCACACCAACCTCATCTTCCAGCACCCAGAAATCCGTCATTTACAAAGGAACTGGAACGGCGGATGTCATCCTTCAGGTCAAATCCTCCAGCGGCAACATCCTGGTTTACAAACTTCCTCGAACCTACTCCGGCGGCAGTAGCGGCGGTGGACCGGGCGGCGGCGGTGGCGGTGGCAGCAGTTCGTCATCCATGACCATGTTGTTCAGCACGCCCACGCTGGCATCAGGAACCACCTACACTCTGGTCAGCGGCGCGACCGTCAGCGGCGGCACCGAATTCCACGGACTCTACACCGGCGCAACTGTGACCGGAGGAACCACCTTAAAAACCTTCACCACCAGCAGCACGGTCACGACGGTGCAATGATGGCTAAAGCAACCAAATGATGAAAACTTACCTCACCATCGCTTCCTTGGTTGGCCTTGTGTTCACCAGCCACGCGCTCGCGGATTCGACTTACACCTACGTGCTGCAGGACAGTGTGGCGACCATCACCGGTTTCACCAGCACCGCCTCCCCTTCTGGGGCGATCGCGATTCCTTCCACGGTGGATGGTTATGTGGTTGGCGAAATTGGAGCCGCGGCCTTCAAAAACCAGACCGCAGTCACCAGCATTACCTTTGCCTCATCGGTCAATGTCACCCGCATCGGCATCTCCGCCTTTCAGGGTTGCACCGCTCTCGCATCGATCAGCTTGCCAAGCTCCATCACCCAAATCGATGGTGGGGCATTTGCCGATTGCTCAAGCCTGACCACCATCAGCTTGCCCGATGGCCTGACCACGCTGGGCGAGTCGGTTTTCTTAAATTGTGAGAGTCTCGTTTCTCTCACGATTCCCGATTCGATCACCACGATCCCCGGCCAGCTTTGCGATCATTGCACGAGCCTGACAACGCTCAGTCTCTCAGACGCAGTCACCGAAATCGGGAATGCAGCATTTTACGATTGTTCCGCAATGGCATCCTTCACGATGCCGGAATCGCTCGTCACCTTGGGCGACGATGCATTCCATGGATGCGGAGCACTCACTACAATCACAATGGGCGACGCCCTGAGTTCAATCGGAGATCGGGTTTTCCAGGATTGTGACTCATTGGTGTCGATTTCTGTCTCATCAGGAAATCCCACCTACAGCAGCGAGGATGGCGTGCTATTAAATGCAAGTCAGACGTCAGTCGTATTGTGCCCGGAGGGAAAGCTGGGCGACTATACGATTCCTGTCATGGTGGAATCACTCGCTGAGGGTGCGTTCGCCCATTGTGACCTTCTTACTTCAGTTAGCCTCCCCTCGGGCCTCACGGACCTGCCCGCTGATGCATTTTACTATGCCAGCGGGCTGGAATCCGTCGAACTGCCTACCAACATCAGCTCGATTGGCGATTGGTGCTTTGCCGGCTGCTCCAGCCTTGCGGGAGTAACCTTTCCGGAGGCTCTAACAACTCTTGGCGATGATTCATTCGATTCCTGCCTGAGTTTGGAATGGGCGCTGTTCAATGGAGACGCGCCCGACATGGGGGAAAGCGTCTTCGATCACACCGCAGACGCGTTCACCGTTTACTACTACTCGAGTAGTACTGGCTTCGAATCCCCGACCTGGCTTGGTTACCCAGCGGTTGCCCTGGAAATTCCCTCCTCCTTTGCCACATGGCTGACAGGAAATGGCTATTCCCCGGGAACCAGCATGGCGACCGATACCAATAGCGACGGAGTGAGCCTGCTGATGGCCTACGCGTTGAATCTTGATCCAAGCGAAAACCTCGCCAGCAGCATGCCACAGCCAGTACTGGCTGACGACGAAATGAGCCTGAGTTTTTACGGCAACAGTTCCGACGTGACCTACACCGCAGAAACCAGCACCGATCTGGAAAACTGGACCACGGACGGCGTCAGCCTTTCCGATCCGGATGCCAACGGCCTGCGCACCGCGGAAGTCGCCCAGGACGGAGCTTCACGCTTCATTCGCCTGGTTGTCAGCTATTGATCCATCGGGATCTCGCCCGACTCGGCGATCCCCGGACTTGCGCCACGGCGGGCCGCTCGCTAAGACCAGTGCGTGGCGGCCAAGGCAAAAGCGAATCCCAAGAAAAGCGGCAATTTCTTCGCCCTCGTCGGCAGTGATGAAGGCGAAGTGCGCGAAAAATCCCTGCAGCTTTTCAATCAACTGACCGGCGGCGTTGACGACGGATTCACCCACGAAACCATCGATGGGATCGCGGATAATTCCGATTCCGCCTACGAAATTTGCTCCTCCACCGTGCAATCCTTGCTGACGATGCCGATGTTCGGCGGCGACAAGGTGGTGTGGCTCCGCAACGTGAATTTCTTGTCAGATTCCGTCACCGGCCGCTCCCAACGCACCGAGGCTGGCGTGGAAAAACTGCGAGAAACCCTGGAAAAAGGTCTGCCGGACGGCGTGAAATTTCTCCTCACCGCGCAAGGCATCGACAAACGCCGTGGCTTCTGGAAATTCATCGAAAAAAGCGCCACCGTGCAAGTGTTCGACAAAATCGACACCAATCGCGACGACTGGATGGATCAGGTCGCACGTTTGGTCGGTCGTAAAGCCGATGAGCTGGGCCTGGAATTCGAGCACGATGCGCTGGAATTGTTCGTTCTCCTCGCAGGCGAGGCTTCCCAGCAAATCGGCAACGAACTGGAGAAACTCGACCTCTATCTCGGTCCGGACCGGCGCCTCGTCACCGAAGATGACGTGCGGACGATGGTCCCCCTGAGCCGCGCTGCCGTGGTTTTCGAAATCGGAAAATCAATCCAGTCAGGCGATACCGCACGGGCGATCTCGTTGATCGATCAGCAATTGGAAGCTGACGAATCCGCGATCGGCATCATGCGTGCCTCGATCATTCCGACGATCCGGAATCTCTTCATGGCGAAGTTGATCGTCGATAAACTCAAGATTTCCGCAGGCAACTACGGCGCTTTCGCCGGCGCGCTGAACCGCCTGCCGGAGTCGGACCGAGCCTGGTTGCCGCAAAAAAAAGACGGCAGCGGGGTGAACGTGTTCCCGGTGTTTCTCGCCGTTCATGGCGCGGCAAATTTTGACCTCGCAGGCCTGCAGAGCGTGCTCGAGTCAACCTTGCGCGCCGACCAGTCACTGGTGACAACCGGGCTGGATCACCGGCTGATCCTGCACCGGCTGATGGCGGAAATTGCGGCGGCACGCGTGGTTCGCCGCAGACGCTGAGCTGGCGCAGATTAGGGAAACATCCCTCGTGCCGCCTTCGCATCGGCCGCGGTTTTGATGGCGATCGCCTGCGCGGCCGTGCGCTGGGAAATGTTGTTCCGCTGGGCAAATCCAACGACTTTTTCAAAGCTCGCGTGCAGTCGGGTTTCCAGCTTCGTGATCACCTCGCGCTCGGTCCACTGGAATCGCTGCAGGTTCTGCACCCATTCAAAGTAGGAAACGGTGACACCGCCCGCATTGCAAAGAATGTCTGGAATCACGAAAATATCACCACGCGCGTCAATGATGCGATCCGCTTCAGGCGTGGTCGGACCGTTTGCACCTTCGGCCAAAATCTTGCACTGCAATTGACCGGCGTTATCGCCATGGATCACCCGATCGAGCGCGCAGGGGGCCAGAACATCGCAAGGTTCAGTCAACATTTTCGCCGGATCCACCGGCTCCGCACCTGGGAAGCCGACAACCGTGCGATGTTCGATTTCATAGGCCTTCAAAGCTTTCACATCGATTCCTTCCGGATTCCAGATCGCCCCGTTCACATCGGAAATCCCGATCACTTTCATGCCATACGAAGCCATCGTTTGCGCGGCGTGTGAGCCGACATTGCCGAATCCCTGCACGATGGCGGTTGAGCCTCGCACCGGCAAATCCAGCTTGTTGAGCGCGCTGGAGGCGAGGAACGCCACGCCGTGCCCGGTGGCCTGGGTGCGCCCGGCAGAGCCTTGCAGGGTCAGCGGCTTGCCGGTGACGATCGCGGGCTCCAAGTGACCGGCATGGGTGGAATAGGTGTCGGTGATCCACGCCATCGTCTGCTCGTTTGTCCCCATGTCCGGAGCCATCACGTCGGTTTCCGGGCCGATGAAGGGAATCATTTCCATCGTGAAGCGGCGCGTCATCCGCTCCAGCTCTGCAATCGACATGTTGCGGGGATCGCAGCAAATCCCGCCTTTGCCACCGCCGTAGGGCAGGTCCATCAGCGCGCATTTCCAGTTCATCCACATCGCCAAGGCCGCGACTTCGCCCAGGTCGACCGCCGGATGATAGCGCAAGCCACCTTTCACCGGGCCGCGCGTCAGGTGGTGTTGCACCCGGTGCCCGAAATAGAGTTCGGTGCTGCCATCATCGCGGCGCACCGGCACCGTGACCGTGATCAAGCGTTTCGGCCATTTGCAGCGCTCCCGAAGCTCATCTGACAAATCCAGAAAATCCGCCACCTTGTCGAATTGTTCCGCCGCCATGGCAAATACCGGGTTTTTCAAAAGCTCGTCGCGCATGATGTCATTCAAGCGCAAGAACTCACGAACGCCATGCGGATTTTGCAATTCGTGAAAAATTGCGCTTAGGACTTTTCGGATTGCGCCACTTGGTTGGTGGCGTTTAAAAATCAAACTTACCGCGATCTATAAATGCAGCCGGAATCAGTGTGAAAGCAAACCCACGCACTCTCAAAATCACCGCTGCCGGACTCGTCTTGGTGGCGGCCTTGGTTTGCATCTTCATGTTACGCGATCCAAGGAGTTTGCGAACGCTCGACTTGGGAGCATCGCATGCACAATCTTCCAGACTCGGGGAAGCCGGAGAATCTGCCAACGCCGGCAACTTCAGAGCCCATCAACGACCAGTCGGTGCAAACCGATCCACGATGCGAAAGCTCATCAATAATTCCGAAAATTTCAGACTCACCCAAGAGCAAATCGAAGCTTACCTCGCCTCCAAAAACCGCAGCTCCGAAAGTTTGCTGACCGCATACAATCTATCTAACGATGAATCCTATCTCAGGGAAGCGATGGAGAAAGATCCGGAAAATCCACGGGTTCTGCTAACCTCTTTACAAATCACTTCAGATCCCGCTGAGACACTGAAAACACTCGAAGTCCTCAAGCGCGTTGATCCGAATAATGCACTTGGAAACTTGCTTAGCGCAAAAGCGCTACTGGATCAGGGAGATATTGAGGCAGCGCTCCAGGAGATGGAGCTAGGTCAGGACAAGTCGATAGAATCGTATTTGAATGACCAAATACGAAATACTGAAGAAGCGTTTCTGAGCGCAGGCTTCTCACCCTTGGAGTCTAAGTTTAGCGCTCTCAATTCTTGTGGCAACGCATCTCGGCTTCGGCTTGGCGATTTATCCAGAGGCTTGATGAAGTCTGCGACTTCAATACAGGACAACGAAGATACGCAAATACGTGAACAAATACGCAACAACCAGTTGGTAATGGCAAACCAGATTCGAAGTTCTGGGAATTACCTGCTAGACTCAATCGTAGCTGATAGGGTCCTGTCCTACGCCCTCCAAGTTCAACAAACTCCCGAAGCAGAAGCGCAGATCGCCGCCAATCGTGAGCGAAACAAAGATCTGGCAAAACAAGCCGAACGGATAGGATGTCTCATGAGCTATGACAGCATTCCGGATTCCGAGTGGAGCGAGTATTTTGATCGGCTGCAGCAATCTGGTGAAATCTCCGCGATCGAGTGGATGCTTTCAAAGCATCCGTAAGGTCATATCTCGATACCGACGGCTGAAAGCTTGGCAACGCCGATTTGGATTTCGAACGAAGACCATGCGGATTTTGCAATTCGTGAAAAATTGCGCTTAGGACTTTTCGGATTGCGCCATCTGGGTGGCGCCGTTTAAAAGTCAGACTTACCGCCATCCATAAATGTAGCGGCAATTGGTGTGATTGCAAACCCATGAAAGCAAACCCACGCACTCTCAAAATCACCGCTGCCGGACTCGTCTTGGTAGCGGCCTTGGTTTGCATCTTCATGTTACGCGACCGATGGAGTTTACGAATGTTCGCCCTCGGAGCATCGCATGCACAATCTTCCAGACTCAGGGAAGCCGGTGAATCTGCCAACGCCGGCAACTTCAGAGCCCATCAACGACCAGTCGGTGCAAACCGATCCACGATGCGAAGGCTCATCAATAATTCCGAAAAATTCAAACTCACCCCAGAGCAAATCGAAGCTTACCTCGCCTCCAAAAACCGCAGCTCCGAAAGTTTGCTGACCGCATACGATCTATCGCACGATGGCTCCTATCTCAGGGAAGCGATGGAGAATGATCCGGAAAATCCACGGGTTCTGCTAACCTCTTTACAAATCACTTCAGATCCCGCTGAGACATTGAAAACACTCGAAACTCTGAAGCGCGTTGATCCGGATAATGCACTTGGAAACTTGCTTAGCGCAAAAGCGCTACTGGATCAGGGAGATATAGAAGCCGCGCTGCAGGAGATGGAGCTAGGACAGAACAAATCGATTGAATCGTATTTGAATGACCAAATACGAAATACTGAAGAAGCGTTTCTGAGCACAAGCTTCTCACCCTTGGAGTCTAAATTTGGAGCGATCTCTTCTTCCGGAAATCCATCGCTATTTCAACTTGGGCACTTATCCAGAGGTTTAAATAAGGCTGCGACGTCGACTCCGAAAGGTGAGGATGCGGAAATGCGAGAGCAAATATTCAAAAACCAGATGATATTGGTTAACCAGATTCGAAGTTCTGGGAATCACCTGCCAAACTCAATCATGGCTAATAGTATCCTGTCCAACGCCCTCCGAGTTCAAGATACTCCCGAAGCAGAAGGGCAGATCGCCGCCAATCGTGAGCGAAACAAAGAGCTGGCAAAACAAAGTGAACGGGTTGTTGGCCTCATGAGCTATGACAGCATTCCGGATTCCGAGTGGAGCGAGTATTTTGATCGGCTACAGCAATCTGGTGATATTTCCGCAAACGAGTGGATGCTTTCAAAGCATCCGTGAGATCACCCGGTCCCTCAACCCGGCTGGCGGTCGAGGTGGAAAGCGTCGTGGACGGCGCGGGCGGCGTCCTCGATGTGCACTTCATCCACGGTGACGGCGATTTTGATCTCGGAGGTGGAGATCATGCCGATGTTGATGTTTTTGTCGCCCAGGGCTTTGAACATGGTGGACGCAACGCCGGAATGGGATCGCATGCCGATGCCGACTGCCGAAAGCTTGGCAATGCCGGCTTCGGTCTCGATCGAGGCATCCGGTGCCAGCTCTGCCAATACCGGCTTGAGCGCAGCTTGAGCGCGACCGAGGTCACTCGAATGCATGGTGAACGAATGACGGGCCCGGAAATCGTGCGCGATGTTCGAGACGATCATGTCCAAATTGATCTCCGCATCCGCGAGTGCGCCCAGGATGATGCCCGACATACCTGGCTCATCCGGAATGCCGGTGATGGTGACGCGGGCTTGTGAGCGCTCGATGGAAATGCCGCGGATGACAACGTTTTCCATGGTGGGATGTTCTTCTAACACGAGGGTTCCTGGGTTGTCGTTGAGGGAGGAGCGAACTTCAAAAATAACGCCGAATTTTTTCGCGAATTCGACCGATCGCGATTGCATGACCTTGGAGCCGGACGAGGCCATTTCAAGCATCTCGTCGTAGGAAATCTCCGGCAATTTGCGGGCATTTTTCACCACCCGCGGATCGCAGGTGTAGACGCCATCGACGTCGGTAAGAATCTGGCAGACATCGGCCTTGATCGAGGCGGCGACCGCAATCGCCGTCAAATCCGAGCCGCCACGGCCGAGCGTGTGAATCATGCCATCGGGAGTGACGCCCTGGAAACCGGCGACGACCAGCGTTTTACCGGCATCGAGAAATTCCTTCATCAGGCTCGGGTCCAAATTCAGGATGCGGCCACGGGTGTGGGATCCGGTCGTGTGAATGCCCGCTTGGCGGCCGGTGATGGAGGCAGCTTCCACGCCCAACTCATTGAGAGCCATGGCGACCAGAGCGATCGATTGCTGCTCGCCGGTGGCCAGAAGCACGTCCATTTCGCGCTCAGTCGGGGTTTCCGAAAGCTCCTTGGCCATTTTGATCAGACCATCCGTGACGCCAGACATGGCTGAAACGACAGCCACCACTTGGTTGCCTTCGTCACGGGTGCGTTTGATGCGCGCAGCGACGTTGCGGATGCGATCAAGCGAGCCGACGGATGTGCCGCCGTATTTTTGAACGATGAGTGCCATGGTTTTGCGCGGGGCGCAGTGAAATGGATGCTGCCGGGAATGGCAAGGATAGGCTGGCCGGAGCCGTTAGTCCTTCCTTTTCAACAAGGGGAACAGGACGACGTCGCGGATGGTTGGAGCACCGGTGAGCATCATGACAAGGCGGTCGATACCGATGCCGATGCCACCTGCCGGAGGCATGCCGTGCTCCAGAGTTTCGATGAAATCGTAGTCGATCTTGTGGGTTTCCTCACCGGACTGCTCTTCCAAGCGCGCTTTCTGCACATCTGGATCGTTGAGTTCGGAATACCCTGGGGAAATTTCCTGACCGTTGATAATCAGCTCGTAAACCTCGACGGTTTTGCCCCCAGGCGTGACCTTTGCCAGCGGCACCAGCTCGCTGGAAACGTGGGTGACGAAGCAAGGATCGAAGGTTTTTTCCTCCACCAGCTTTTCGAAAACCTGCTGCACCACCTCGTGATCTTCCATTTCCGGAGAAATCTGGACGCCGAGCTCGTCACATTTTTCGCGGCGTTGCTGCGGGGTGAGGCTGAAGAAATCCGCACCGGCAGCGCCTTCGATCAGGCTGTGATAACTGGCGCGTTTCCAAGGACGGCTCAGATCAATCGTTCGCACGACTTCGCCTTCCTCGTTCTTGTGCTCGATTTTGAGGGTGCCGATGAACTTTTCCGCCAAATGGCAGGTCATTTCCTCCACCAAATCGGCCATTTCCTCGAAATCCGAGAATGCCCAGTAGGCTTCCAGCATGGTGAATTCCGGGTTGTGACGACGGGAAATCCCTTCGTTGCGGAAGTTGCGGTTGAGTTCGAAAATCTTGGTGAAACCACCCACCATCAGACGCTTGAGGAACAATTCTGGGGCGATCCGCATGGTCAGCGGCATGCCGAGCGCGTTGTGGAAGGTCTCGAACGGGCGGGCAGCCGCGCCACCCGGAACGTCCTGTAACATCGGGGTTTCGACCTCAAGGAATCCGCGGTCCTGCAAGAACCGGCGGATTTCCGCGAGCATCAGCGAGCGGGTGACGAAGAGCTTGGCGCTTTCCTCGTTGCCCATCAGGTCGAGGTGGCGCTTGCGGTATTTGATTTCGCGATCAGCGAGGCCGTGCCACTTGTCCGGCATCGGACGCAGGGCCTTGGAAAGAATGGTGAAATCGGAAACTTTGACCGTTGGCTCACCGGTGCGGGTCAGGAAGGTTTCCCCTTCGATGCCGATCCAGTCGCCACGATCCAGGCACTTCCACTGGGCAGCTTTATTTTCATCCAATCCCTTGATGCTGAGGTATCCTTGAATCGCTCCGTGGACATCGCCGAGGGAGAAGAAGACGGATTTACCCATGTCGCGCAGGGCGACGATGCGACCCGCGACCTTGACTTGCAGGCCTTCGGCAAAATCCGCGCGGAGGTTTGCTGGCGTGTGACTGGTCACAAATCGTGCGCCATATGGATCCACACCGAGTTCGCGCAGTTTCGCGAGTTTCTCGCGACGGACGGCAATTAATTCGGCTTCAGTGGACTGGGGCTGCTGCGGGGCGGCTTCACTCATGACGCGCCGGGCTTAGGCTGGATCGCCCGCCGAAGCAAGGGGTTTGCGGGGTTGACGGTCTTCGAAATTGAAATTTGTAAAGTTTTTTACGCCTCCTTGGGTCGCTGGAGACGAAATCAGCATCAATTGTCAGGACAAAATTATTGGCCGATGCGTTGAGCTGCCTTGCTGGTCGATTCCTGGAACCGTCGGTCATCAGCCCGATTTCATTTGGGATTCCAAATTTCAAAGAGTCATTCGACATCAGGAAATCAGACTAATCGGATTTTCTGCATCATCAGGAAAGGTGATTTTGAATCTATTTGAACAATCTGTTAGAAGGTGCATGCTAACCGCTTATGCCGTGTTTTGCTTTCATGACACTGGGTTCGATCGCTGCGTTGCGACCGGTTTTTTATATGGTGATGGGGGTTTCTCTGATGATTTTCGCCTGCCGGATGGCTCAGCGATCGAATGGTTGGGGCATGCGCATCATGTTGTTCGGCGCGCTCGCGCTTGGGCTGGGTTACGCGGTGTTGTTGCCGATGTATGAAGCCGGACTGATCGAGCGAATCACGATCACCGCCGAGGACATGCGCACGGGCGACTGGGTGGAAAAGTTTTCGGGTGCGGCACTCGGCTGGCACGCGGTGAAGTTGGTATTGATGAATCTTGGCTGGCTCGCGTTTGGCCTCGGGGCATCGATCCATGTGGGAGTTTTACGTCCATTAAACTCCAATCGTCCGGAATTCCATACCGAATCGAGCACCTCGACGACTCATGAGTCCATTGCTTGAGGCGTTGATCGCCAACAATCTGCCGCTCAACATGGCGGGGGTGCTCGGACTGGGATTGATCGGGCTGGCAGCCGCACGGCTATCGCATCAGCATCGTTCCAAAGGCGGCACCGTGATGACGTGGGGGGCGATCTGCCTGCTGCTTGCACGGATGTATGTGGTGAGTGCGCCGCATTTCGAAAATTTGGCTTTCTTTGAAGCCATCGGCCCCGTTGGCATCGCGGCAACGATTGCATTGCCCCCGCTGCTGCTTTCGGTTGGATTGGCAGCAGTCGTTTGGGGGCTTTGGGCGCATGAACGGCTGATGCGGAACGAGAGACGCTGACGAATCCGGCATTTCCGGTAAAAATTTGCCATCGCCGTCTGTCCTTCCGATGCTATAAGTGGCGCGGATGTTTGAGGTAAGACAGAAGCCGGATATGGTCGAACGCGCACTTCTGGTGCGAATTTATTTCGATCAGCGCGAAGAAAGCGAAGCCGAATCCCTGCTGGAAGAGCTGGGAGAATTGGTGAGCACCCTCGGCATCGAGGTCGCGGAGTCCGTGCTCTATCGCAGCCGGGAAATGCACAAAAAACTCCTCTGCGGCACCGGCAAAGCTGCGGAAATCGTGGAGCTGGCACGCGCTCATGAGTGCGATGTCATCGTGATCGACAACGGCCTTGCTCCTTCCCAGCAACGGGAGTGGGAAAAACTGGCCGATCTGTGCGTGATCGACCGTGAGGAAGTGATTCTCGATATTTTTGCCAAACGCGCGCAAACCCGCGAAGCCCGGCTGCAAGTGGAACTGGCGCGGATGCAATACGCGCTGCCACGCCTTGCCCGGATGTGGGGGCACCTTGACCGCGAAGGCGCGGGCTCAGGGGGTGGCGCAGGCGGCGGAGCCTCCCGGGGTATGGGTGAAAAGCAAATTGAAGTCGACCGGCGACTCGCCCACCTCACGATCGACCGCGCCAAGCGCGAGTTGGAGGTCGTTCGCAAACAACGCAAAACCCAGCGCAAGGAGCGCGAACGGCTCGGCACGCCACACGCCGCGATCGTCGGCTACACCAACGCGGGCAAATCCACTTTGCTCAATCGCTTGAGCGGTTCCGAAGTGATGGCGAAAGACATGCTGTTTGCCACGCTCGACACGACCACCCGCCGCACCGAATTACCGGATGGCCAGCCACTTTTGCTCACCGATACCGTCGGATTCGTCCGAAATCTGCCACACCGCTTGGTTGAAGCCTTCATGGCGACCTTGGAAGAAGCGGTCCTCGCGGATTTTCTCATTCACGTTCTGGACGCCTCATCGCCAGAAATGGATCGCCTCCACCAGACCACGCTGGAGGTCATGGAAGAGCTCGGAGCCGAGGACAAGCAGGTCATTACGGTGCTCAACAAAATCGACCGCGTGACGGATCCCGATGCTCTCGCGGAATTGAAATTGAAGTATCCGGATGCGGTTCACGCTTCGGCTTTCACCGGCCAGGGAGTGGAAGACTTTCTCCTCGCCTGCACCCGGATTCTCGCCGATCGCGTGAGGCGGCAGCAATATCGTATCCCCCAAAAGCGGGCGGATTTGGTGAGCCTGTTGCACCGCGATGCGAAAGTTCTTTCCACCGAATACGACGGGGACGACATCCTGGTGAGCGCCGTCGTCCCGGCTTCAATTGCTGGCCGACTTGAAACCTTCTCCCTGCTTCCTGCGTAATCATCGCCCCGACTTTGTCATGTTGAAATGGATTGCCCCCTTGTGCCTGGCGCTCGCCTCTGCCTCATCTGCATTTGCAGAGAATGCATCCGCGTCAAAAGCCCCCACCCCTCCTCTGCCGCAGACCAAACAGGCTGAAGTTCTATCGGCGCAGCCGTTAGACGAAAGCACTGCCGATACCCCGATCAAGCCGGCTGCGCCGCTCGTTCCAGCCAATGCGAAACCGGAAGGTGACGCCGCCGTTCAGCTTCAGATCTTTCTTGATCAAAGCCATTTCGGACCTGGGATCATCGATGGCCGCCCGGGGCGCTTCACCGAACTTGCAGTCCGATCATGGAACGAGGCAAATGGCGTGGCCTTGGACGATTGGACCGCCGTGACCGCAGCGGCACGCAAATCCGTGCCAAACGCCTTCGCCGTCGCCGTGGTGCCAGACGCGATCAAAGACTGGGTGAATCCTAACTTGCCAAGCAGCCGCGCAGAACAGGCCAAGCTCAAGCGCATGTCTTACACCAGCAACGCCGAGTTCATGGCAGAGCGCTACCACTGCGATGTGCCCTATTTGATCCAGCTCAACAGCAGCTCGAAAATCAACAACCTCAAGTCGCATGACTCGATCATCGTGCCGAATGTCGAACCATTTCAAATCGAACTGGTTACCGGCAAATCTTATCCCGCCGATCCAACCTTGAATCAACGCCACGTGGTGGTGGACACGAAGGTCAATCAGGTCCGAATTTTTGAAGCTGCCCCAGCTGCGCTGATCGTCGCTGAACCCGGCGCAAGCGGACAGGCCGACATCCGACCCAACCACGGGTTGATCGCTTCATTTCCCATCACTCCGGGCCAGGACAAGTTCCTGAAATTCGGAACCTGGGAACTGAAGAACATGATCGAAATGCCTTATTGGCGCTACGATCAACAATTCCTCGAAACCGGGAAACGCGGCAGCGAAGCGCTCAATATCCCACCAGGACCGAACAGCCCGGTCGGCATCATCTGGTGTGGCACCAGCCGGTCCGGCATCGGCATGCATGGCACTTCCAATCCGGAAACGATCGGCCGCGCGCGCAGCGCCGGTTGCATCCGCCTCGCCAACTGGGATGCGATCCGCCTGCCGACCATCGTGCGTCCAGGTGTGACCGTTGAGATTCGTTGATCCGTTAAGCATGAACAAACCGTTCCGCTTCTTCCTGGCCCTGCGGCTGCTGGTTTACACGGTTCTCATCGTTTACTTGGCCGGTGATTTTTCCCTCAACGGCCCGCTGAGCCAAAGCCTCAAAAAAGCATCTCCCAACAGCCCGCAATCGATCAAACGCGCGCGCGCCAATGTGGAGATCGCGCGCGTGGGAGATCGCTCGATCACCCGAGGCCAGCTGGAACTTGCCACGATCGAAGCGCTCTGGCTTCAGGGAAAGAACTTTGATTCGCTCAACTCGCTCGACCGTCAAATCGCCCGCTACAAAGCGCTTTCTGAATTGATCGACAGCGAGCTCCTCAACCAGAAAATCGCTGCCGACACCTCATTTCCACAAGTCCCTAAAGAGGAAGTGGATGCACGGCTCAAGCGATTGCTCGGACGCTTTACCAACAAATCCGAAATGGAAACCGCCATGAAGAGCCAGGGCATTCCAAATGAGTCCGCATTGCGGGACCGGGTTGCGGTTTTGATTCGTCAGGAACATTTCATCGATTCCCAGATTAGCCCGCTTGCTCAAGTCAGCGAACAAGACGCCCGTGACTGGTTCGATGCCCACCAGCAGGAACTCGCATTACCGGAGCGAATCCAGGCACGCCATTTTTTCATTCCGACACTCGATGTGCCATCCGCTCAGGCGAAAGCAACGTTGGAACAGGCGCTCGTTTCGCTGACCCATGAGAGCGAAGATTTCCATTCACTGGCGGAAAAAATCAGCATGGACCCCGCCACCCAACATCATGGCGGAGAACTGGGGTGGATGACCCGGGAACGATTACCTGAAGATTTTGCGAAACAGCTTTTCGCGCTTCCACTTCACCAACCCACCATTTTCCAAACCCAATTGGGCTGGCATCTCGCCGAAGTGACGGCAAAAGAAGCTGCCAGGCCGCAGTCTTTCGACGATGCCAAACCTGAAATCCTCGCCGGCTTGCGTGCTGCAAAACGAAATCAGGCCATTCAGAAATACCGCGAGCAACTGCAAAAGGATGCATCGATCATCGTTCACCATGAATTGATGAACCAGTGAAAGAGCCATGAAAAAGGGCCTCCCGGTAATCCGGAAGGCCCAGTGAGATTCGGGAGTTGGCCGATCTCTATTGCTCCTCGACACGGAAGAATCGACGAACAGTCGGAGTGAACGACACCGTGGTCGATGTCTGAGTAGCGACTCCTGGAATGTCCTGTGCCAAAATGGTGCTCCAATCTTCAAGGTCCGTAGACGTCGTGATGCGATAGGTTGTGCCAGTTGAAGATGCCCAGGTGAGGGTGATTTGGTTCGTGCTCAAATCGATCACATGGCTCAACAAGGCCAGATCCACCGATGTCTCGGTTGGTTCGCCCGTCGTCAGGGTCCAACTGGTCACATCATGGGACTCAGCCACACCACCGGTGCGGGCGGTGAATCCAACCCAAGCCTTGCCGTCAGAGACTGCGCCGCAGGCTTCCAAGGTGATGTTCAAGTCAGTGACCACTTGGATTCCATCAATGTAGACGTCCAGATCGCCAGGAACGTAGGTGACGCGGACAGCGTACGGAGCCGATGAGGTATCCGACTTTGTCAGGTCCGGTGCCGTCTCCGTTCCGCCCAGCGACAGTCCGTCGATCGTTCCCAAATCAACGGCAATCAATTCGGTAGAACCATTCATGACACGCAAGAGCGCAGCACTTGGTTCACCGGTATTTTGATAGGAGTCGAATCCGATGCTCAATGCGTTTGCAGCCAGGCCTTTCTCATTGTCTACCAAGGGTGTAGCGGCAGACCCCGCCGTGCTGTTTTGCACCACGAAGGACATCCCGTCGGCACCACCGCTGGAGCTGATGAGTTGAATCCCGAAGTTGGTCTCGAATCCATTGCCAACAGCGACTTTCCGGCGGAACCAAGCAGTTCCCCGCACGCTTCCTGTGTTGGCGGTCAGGCGAAGACGCTTCGCGTCGGCTGGTGATGGAATGGTCGCAAATACGTTCGTGATCGCCGCAGTTTCCAGCAGTGAGATTTCATTCCCTGCCTCATCAAAGTCCGGATAATTGATCTCCGTGACGTCGGATTCGATGATGGTGACCGAAATTTCAGCGGTGGTTACGACCCCCGTTGAACCCGTTGCAGTGAGTGTGTAGGTGGTATCAACCGTAGGGCTGACCAAGGTAGAACCAGATGCGCTAACCGTGCCGATATTGGAAATGGTAACCGTTTCAGCATCCGTCACGGTCCATGCGAGTGCCAAGCTCTCACCAGCAATCAACTTGGTATCACCAACGAATGAAACGGTAGGAGCAAACGGCGTCACATTCTCACCCGGAAACGGAATATCTTCCGAGTAAGCCTTGCGCTCCAGTGGCGTGTTGAAGTCGAAGCCTGTGACGTTGTCTACCAGCACCCAATCCGTTTTGTTATCACTTCCCTCAATGTACCAACGAACCGGATCACGAGGGGCGTTGTCGTTCGCTGTGCCGATGCTGTAGCCATTCGCGGAAGGTGGATTTTCACCCATATCGACCAGGAAGCCGATGCGATTGTAGTCCAGCCACTTGGTGCTGACGTCATTGTCCTTGAGATTCGCAGGAACCTCAGCAGCCGGGGTCGACCCGCCGGTCAAACTTTCCACCGCAACCGGGAACAGATATTCGGATGGCGTGTAAAGTTGGAATTCCGACATTTGGATCTGGGAAACCAGCGCCAATGAACGGATTTTATCCGGCACAAAACGGTAGTAGCGATAGTTTAGGGTGCCTCCCACAACAGTTCGCACAGTGACTTTGGAAGTGCTGGTGCCGAGATCATTCGTTGCGGTGATCGTGTAAGCGGTATCGGTACCGTTTGGCAGGGTCAGTGTGGTGCTGCCAGTGGCATCCACATTGCCGACTCCTTGGTCAATCGAGACCGAAGTCGCATCATCCACGGCCCACGATAAAGTGACATCGCTCGCACCATTGACCACAATGGTTTTATTCGTCGAGAAGTTGGTGATGACGGGGCGTCCTGTCAGCTCGAAGCCTGTATCATAGGCATAACGGGTCGTTGGTGTCGTGTGGAGGGTTTGCACGTCGAGGGCAACCCAGGTTTCCCCGTCATCGCTACCCGAAAAAGTCCAACTGATCGGATCGCGAGCTGTTGCATCGTTCGCTGTTGCGAAATTGTATTGATCGATCGTCGTCGGAGTGCCGAAGTCAAAGATCAGGATCGGCAATCCAGCGGAATCGAGCCATTTGGTGGTGGTTAGACCATCGATAATCTTATTAGCGCCTTCGTTCGCATCGATGAGGTTTGTGCCTCCTGGGTTCGACATAACGACGCCTGTAAGATCCAGAACAGTGCCATTCCGTAAAAATTGGAACTCAGATAGTTGAGTCATCGTTGTGTTTTGCCGAAGTAATGTCGGCGCAAACTGATAATAACGATAAGTCTTTTCTGCCGCTGAGGCCGAACTTACGGACGCAAGTAACAATAAGAGTAGAGCCATAGAGCCCCACCCTGATTTGGGTTTATTCATGATGTTATAATGGGTTTATTTCCACTAGCCGAGGAGCTGAGAGAGGAATATCTGGCAGTATGAAAATTCCATGTTTCTCGTCAAGGAAAGTCTTCAAACATTTTGCAAGATTTCATCAAAAACGGCGGGAGCTTTTCATCTCCAACCCCTTGAAAAATGGGACCTTCGCTTCGACCCAAAGACTATATCGTGAAAGCACAAATAGCTAAAATTAATTTAATATAAATCTAAAATAGCGTCAAATCCCATCTAAGAAAAATATCCAAAAATCAAATAGAAGTGCAATTGATTCAAAATAAAAGCTATGCAGATTTACTAGATATTCCGCATAATGCAAACTAAAGTTTGAACCATTCGTTGGATAAAACCGAGTTCAATTATTTTGTTAGCTGGCGTTTTCAAAAAGACCCATTTCAGTTAGGTCGCAGATCACAATTTGAGTTTGATGACCGCCACCAGATGTTACCTAAGTGAGGTCAGGAAACGGCAGAGACCCGAGCCATTCGTCCGGGTCTCTTGCCTTTAAAAGCTCGAAAGAGAGTTTCTTGTCGGTAGTTTTGTCAAATCGCGTGAGTTTTTCAGGACTTCACCTGACCATTTCCTCTCACGCGGTATTGATAACTTGTAAGCTCCCTTAATCCCATGGGGCCACGGGCATGGAGTTTATCGGTGGAAATGCCAATTTCCGCGCCGAAACCGAATTCACCACCGTCGTTGAAGCGTGTGGATACATTGTGGAACACACAGGCGGAATCAACACTCCGCATGAAAGCCTCCGCAGTTGCTTGGTTCGCTGTGACAATGACATCTGTGTGATGAGAACCGTGGTGATTGATGTGGGCGACCGCCTGTTCGAGCGAATCGACCACCTTGGCGGAGAGGATCAGATCAAGATACTCAGTGTCCCAATCTTCTTCCACAGCCGGGACCAAGTCCGGCAAGATTTCGAGTGTCCGGGAACAGCCGCGCAATTCCACGCCTTTCTCCAGCAACGCTGCCGCTACCTTTGGAAGAAAATCGGCTGCGATGGACTGATGAACTAACAGAGTCTCCAGCGCGTTGCAGACACCCGGCTTGTGAGTTTTTGAATTCACAGTCAGCGCAACCGCCATTTCCTGATCGGCATCCTTGTCAGCAAACAAATGGCAAATGCCGTCGTAGTGCTTGATCACAGGCATTCGCGCCATCGAGACCACGGCCTCGATCAGGCCCTTTCCGCCACGTGGAATGATCAGATCCAGCCACTGGTCCATCCCGGCTAGCGCGGCGACACTTTCCCGATCCGTGAATGGGATCAGCTGCACAGCGTGGTCGGGTAGTCCCGCATTTGCCCCGCCAGTCTGTAGAGCTTCGGCAATCGCCCGGTTGGAATGAATGGCTTCACTCCCACCACGCAGGATCGTTGCATTTCCGGTCTTGAAACAAAGCACCGCCGCGTCGGCAGTCACATTCGGGCGGCTTTCGTAAATGATGCCGATCGTCCCAATCGGCACACGGACTTGCTCAATTTGGATTCCATTTGGCCTATCCCATGTATCGAGCACCTGCCCGACCGGATCCGGCAGCGTCGCAACCTGATCAATGCCGGCAGCCATGGCTTCAATCCGGGTCTGGTCCAATTTCAAGCGATCCAGCATCGCCTTGGACAATCCTTTCTCCTGGCCCGCCTGCAGGTCTAATGCATTCGCTTCGATCAATTTGGCTGACTTCGCACGAATCGACGCCGCCATCGCACGTAGAATCTCATTTTTCTGCTCGGTGGAAAGCTGGGCCAACCGATATGAGGCCGTGCGAGCCTGGCGGCCCATCTGATGAACGGTTTCTTCGATGTTAGAAGGCATGATAATCAATGAAGTTCGGATGCTGGAGCGAAACGGGTGGAAATCCCCTTACCTGCCATGATGTCGGCAATGCGCTCTGGATACCTGCCATGAGCAATGTGAGTCTCGATGCCAGATTCTACTGCGAACTTAATCGCTTTTAGCTTAGATGCCATTCCTCCCATGGAAAATCTGCCCTTATCTCCGCGGACATGGGCAAATGCGCGATCGATATCCGACACTTCAGGAATCAATTCCTTGGTTTCCGGGTGCAACAAGCCATCCACGCTGGTGAGCAAAATCACCCGCTTCGCCCCGATCAATTTGGCAAGACGAACCGCGAGCATGTCGTTGTCACCAAAACGCAATTCCTTGATCGCGACTGAGTCATTCTCGTTAATGATCGGCAGAATTCTTGGTTCTTCAAGGAGCCGGTGAAGGGTGTTGTAAATGTAACCAGCACGCTTTTGCGTCGCCATGTCTGCCGCAATCAACAGGACCTGGGCGATGGTAATGTCGAAATTGGCAAACAGACTGCTGTAAGTTTGCATCAACTTCGCTTGGCCGATGGCAGCACATGCCTGCCTGGTGACCATATCCTGCGGGTATTCCGTGAAACCTAACGAAGAAACACCGGCACCTACCGCACCTGAGGAAACAAATATGCAGCGATGCCCAGTGGTCACTTGACCCGCAATTGCGGAAACCAAGTGAACGAGTGAGGCAAGATCAAGAGTACCGTCGTTCGAGTTCGTTAGAACGCCAGTGCCGACTTTTATAATAGTGAGTTCGGACATTACGAAATGGGTTTTGATCTTAGCTCCATCCCGTACAATGCCAAGCACACTGAGTCAAAAATGACTTCAGTCGTTTGAATATAATGCCGGGAAGGCCCGGCATTTATGGTGAGAACGCCAGAATTAATGGCGGGTTCTTCTCTTGAAATGAAGCGCCGCAGCGGCTTGAGCAATGATGCTCTGAAGGTGAGCAATATCCTCAGCGTCAGCATCATGCCCCATCGAGGCCAGCTGTTCTTCGGCACGCTTGATGGCGGCTTCAGCAGCGGCTTCGTCGATTTCCGCTTCACCGAGAGCGGAGTCCGTGAGGACCACGACTTTTTTCTGACTGACTTCCGCGAAACCGGAGCCAATTGCCAGGGTAACCCGGCTCCCTTGATACTGATAATGCAACTCACCGGCCTTGAGCGCAGTCACCAGACCGGCGTGTTCCGGCAAAATGCCAAGCTCTCCGTCCGCCCCTGGAAGATAGACGTTTTCCACGGTGTCCGAAAAAATCTTTTTCTCGGGGGTTACGATGTCGAGTTGGAGAGCCATAAATTTTCAGAGTCAGCTTTTGGTACCCAGGTTCAGTTCCAGATCTTGGTAGAGGCTGAACCTGAGAACCAGTAAACCTAAATATTAGTCACGAGAAACGGATTCGATGCCGCCCTTCATGTAGAAGTTGCCTTCAGGAACGGTGTCCATCTTGCCATCAAGGATCTCAGCGAATCCTTTCACGGTGTCTTCGATCGAAACCAGCACACCAGGAACGTTGGTGAAAACCTCGGCCACGTGGAATGGCTGGGTGAGGAAGCGTTGGATCTTACGGGCGCGGAACACGGTTTGCTTATCCTCGTCGGAAAGCTCGTCCATACCAAGAATCGCGATGATGTCTTGAAGATCCTTGTAACGTTGCAACACGAGCTGAACGCCACGGGCCACGCGGTAGTGCTCTTCACCAATGATTTCTGGTGCGAGAGCTTTTGAAGTTGAAGCAAGTGGGTCAACCGCAGGGAAAAGCGCTTGCTCGGCAAGGGAACGCTCGAGAACCACGGTCGCATCCAAGTGGGCGAAGGTGTTGGCTGGCGCGGGGTCGGTCAAGTCGTCCGCAGGAACGTAAACCGCTTGAATGGAAGTGATGGAACCTTTGTTGGTGGAAGTAATCCGCTCCTGGAGACCGGCCATTTCTTCCGAAAGTGTTGGCTGGTAACCCACCGCAGAAGGAGTCCGTCCAAGAAGTGCGGACACTTCCGAACCGGCTTGGGAGAAACGGAAGATGTTGTCCACGAACAGAAGAACGTCCTGATTCGCTTCGTCACGGAAGTGTTCCGCCATGGTGAGAGCGGAAAGCGCAACGCGGAGACGTGCACCTGGAGGCTCGTTCATTTGGCCGTAGCAAAGTGCCACTTTCGATCCTTCCTTGAGAACCGGAGTGCCGTTTTCGGCAAGCTTCACTTCGCCATGCTCGTCCTTCTCGGTCGCGATGACGTTACCTTCGATCATTTCCCAGTAGAGGTCGTTACCTTCACGGGTCCGCTCACCCACACCGGCGAACACGGAGTAACCACCGTGTGCTTTCGCGATGTTGTTGATGAGCTCCATGATCACAACGGTCTTACCGACACCCGCACCACCGAACATGCCGCCCTTACCACCTTTGAGCAGTGGGCAGATCAAATCGATCACCTTGATACCGGTTGCAAGCACTTCCGTGTTTGCGGATTGCTCTGTCAGAGCAGGAGCCGGGCGGTGAATTGGAGCACGGAACGATGCGTCTTCGAGGCCGACGTTTTCGTCCACGAGGTCACCCGTCACGTTGAAGATACGACCGAGAACTTGCTTGCCGACAGGCACGGAGATTGGCTGCCCCATGTCGATCAAGGTCATGCCGCGCTTCAAGCCGTCCGTGGTGGACATTGCAACCGCGCGCACCCAGCCATCGCCAAGGTGTTGCTGAACCTCAAGCACCAGCTTGGTGTCCACGCCATTGAGATCATACTGAACCTCCAGGGCGTTAAAAATTTCAGGCAGTTTGCTTGCCTTGGAGAAGTCGGCGTCAATAACAGCACCGATGATCTGGACGATGGTTCCTTGGTTGCTCATGGGAAGAATTGGAGAATTAATCAGTCGATTTTGCTAAACGTGAAAGAGTCAGTTGCCTCTGTTTTTAAGGTATCCGGCTTGGATGGCTTCGGTTTCGGCTTCTTTTTGCATTTTTTTGCCCTCGTTGGTCCGGGCCTCAGCCTTGCTGACCAACTTCTGACCATCTGAAATCATATCTTCGCCTTTGTTTCGCATGCTCTTGCCATCGGCAACGAGCTGTTCACCAAGGTTCCACTTTTCTCCGAGCGCATGAGCACCGGTGCCCCCTTGGGCAAGCAGTTGCTCACCCACTGTCGGTGGAGCACAGCTGATCAGTCCCAACGAGATGGTGGGAACCAGAATCAGGAATGTGGATTTGATGAGTTTCATAGGTAAAAAGGCTAAAGGAAGTGTTCCGGGCAGAAGGCCCTCCCTATCCGCTGCGGATTGGGAAAATCCTCTGAGTTGGGATTTACTCCATGGCCTTCATGGCGGTGGTGATTTCCAGAAGCTCCGCAGTAATCGCGCTCTGACGCAGCTTGTTGTATTCGAGGGTAAGCTCCTTGATGAACTTCTTGGCGTTGTCGGTCGCCGCCTTCATCGCGACCATCCGTGCGGAGTGCTCGGATGCGCGGGCATCGACCAAGGCTTGGAAAACCTTGAAATTCACGTAAAGCGGGAGAATCGCACCCAACACGTCTTCGGTGCTTGGCTCGAACAAAAACTCGTTGGTGTCGGTGGCGTCGGCATAACCCGTTGGTGTTTCCACAGGCAGGAGTTGCACCACTTCAGGCTGCTGAGACAGCGTGTTGACGAACTTGGTGTAAGCGATCGAAACCTTGTCGTATTTTCCTTCGAGGAACAATTTCGAGACCAATTTCGCAACCGCACGAGCATCTGCAAACGGGACTGGATCCTTGATGGTGAAATCCGCAACGATATGGCGGCTCAACTTTTCAAGAGTGATGCGCAATTTGCGACCGATCGTAACGTAATCCGCCTCAGGCGACGTTTGGTCGCGAAGTTTCCGAGCGAGGTTGGTGTTCAACGGACCGCAAAGCCCCTTGTCGGTGGAGATCACGAGCACCAACTCGCGATTGCCTTCACGCTTCTCAAGCAATGGATGGGTGGCTTCCGCAAATTGCTCACTGATATCCTGCAGGACACCATTGAGTTGTTGTGCGTAGTCACGTCCAGCAAGTGCTTGATCCTGCGCCTTTTTCATCTTGGCGGCGGCAACAAGCTGCATCGCGCGAGTGATTTGCGCGGTGTTCTTGACCGACTTGATGCGTCGGCGGATGTCGCGGAGATTGGCCACAGTATTAAAAGGGGATTAGGAGATTCGTTGATTGAGTTGATCAGGAACGGGGAGTGGAAGGTCGTTGCAGGATTTCCAATCCCTCATTCCTCATGCCTTTCGATTACTTCCAGGAAGCCTTGAAGTCGGAGATCGCTTGTTTGACGGCATCCACCATCGTTGCGTCCTTCTTCAGGTCCGGCTTTTCGTTGCGGATCTTGTCGAGCAACTCGGTCTTGCGGGTGTTGAAGAACTCACCCATGTCGTTTTGGAAGCGCTTCACATCGGCAACGGCAACGTCGTCGAAGTAACCGTTCTGCATGGCGAACAGGTAAACCGCTTCCAACTCCATGGCGAGCGGGCTGTATTGGTTTTGCTTGAAGAGCTCAACGATGCGGGCACCGCGATCGAGTTTCTTCTTGGTCGAAGCATCGAGGTCCGATCCGAACTGGGCGAATGCCTGAAGCTCACGGAACTGAGCGAGGTCGAGCTTGGTCGTTCCTGCCACCGATTTGATGGTCTTGGTTTGGCAAGCGGAGCCCACGCGAGAAACCGAGAGACCCACGGAGATCGCAGGACGGATGCCTTGGTAGAAAAGGTCGGTTTCGAGGAAGATCTGACCGTCGGTGATCGAGATCACGTTGGTCGGAATGTAGGCGGAAACGTCACCTGCTTGAGTTTCAATGATCGGCAATGCGGTCAGCGAGCCACCACCTGCGGCTTCCGAAAGACGAGCGGAACGCTCGAGAAGGCGGGAGTGGAGGTAGAAAACGTCACCTGGATACGCTTCACGACCGGATGGGCGACGAAGGATCAGGGAAACTTGGCGATAGGCTACCGCGTGCTTGGAAAGGTCATCGAACACGATAAGGCAGTCCTGGCCTTTATCCATCAGATACTCGGCGATGGAGCAACCTGCATAGGGAGCCAGGTATTGCATCGCGGCTGCGTCGGAAGCGGAAGCGGAAACCACCGTGGTGTATTCCATGGCGCCTGCTTCTTCCAAAGTGCGGACGGTGCGGGCAACGTTCGAGAGCTTCTGGCCGATGGCGACGTAGATACAATACATCGGCTTGTGGTTTTGCAGCTTACCTTGCGCAGCGGCCTTGTTCTGTTTGGCCTGCGAAATGATGGTGTCGACTGCGATGGTGGTCTTGCCGGTAGCACGGTCACCGATGATGAGCTCACGCTGGCCACGACCAACTGGGATCATCGCGTCGATCGACATGATGCCGGTTTGAACTGGCACGGAAACGGATTTCCGTTTGATGATGCCAGGAGCGATTTTTTCCAGCGGGTAAGTCGTTGCGGCATCAATGGCACCTTTTCCGTCAATTGGCTGACCCAAGGCATTCACCACCCGGCCGAGCATCGCTTCACCGACAGGAACCGAAAGGAGTTTTCCGGTAGCACGGCACTCAGCTCCTTCTTTGACTGCGGAATAGTCACCGAGAAGAACGACACCGACTTCGCTTTCCTCAAGGTTGAGGGCGATGCCGACCACGCCGCCGTCGAAATCAATCATCTCGTTCAGCGCGACATCGGTGAGACCTTCCACTTTCGCCACGCCGTCTCCGACCTGACGGACGATGCCGACGTTGGTTTTTTCGACGGATGAAGTGATGCCCGCGATCTGTTGCTCGAGTTCTTGGAGGATGCTGCTCATTGGGAGAGTTGGCTGGTGGTGAAAAGTGGTTTCGTTGGAAAATCAGAATGCCTTGGCAAGGCGATCGAGACGGCCCTGAACGCTGCCGTCGAAAACGTCGTAACCGACGCGGATGGTGAGACCGCCCAGGAGAGCGGGTTTGACGAGATATTCGACTTCAAGGTCGCTGCCGTATTTCTTTTCGAGATCGGCGACCAGGCGCTGACGTGCCGGTTCATCCAGCTCGACGGCGCTTTCCACCGTGACCTTGCGGCGCTCCAAATCGAGACGGGCAAGGCGCTGCAACGCCATCAGGATGTCACGATAATCGCGCGGCTTTTCCTCGCTGATGCGGGAGAAAACGGTGCGCAGCTTATCTTGATCCAGGCGGCCACCCGATTGGCAATAGCCGAAAAGTCGGCGAGCGGCGGCAGCGGCGGTTTTCGAGATTTTCATGGTGGCGCGACGAAATTGGGAGATCAGCCTTCGACTTTGGCGAGCGCATCCTCGTTGATGCGGCTTTGATCTTCAGCGGTAAGCACTTTACCGGTGACTTGGGAAGTGGTTGCTGCAACCAGGCGACCGAATTCGTTCTTCAATTCAGCCTTGATCGCAGCGCGCTCTGCCTGAGCTGCAGCTTCGGCCTTCGCCAGGATTTGCTGTGCGGAAGCAATGGCTTCCTGCGATTTCTGCTCGGAGAAGATAGCTGCGCTTTCTTTTGCCTCGGTGATCAAGCGAAGGGCCTCATCATTCGCTTTGGCGATGGCGGCCGCAGTGGAAGCCTCGGACTCAGCCAATTGCTTTTCGATGACCTTGAGCTTTTCCTCACCTTCGATGATGCGGGAGCGGCGCTGCTCGAGCATGTCCTGAATTGGAGTGAAGGCAAATTTCTTGAGGAGATAGGCAACGACCAGGAAGCTGACTACCTGACTGATGAAAGGAACCCATTCGACATGGAATGTCTGGGTGATGCCACTCACCACCCCACTGTCGGAAGCTTCCGGAGCGTGAGATACTTGAGCCAGAATATCGAACATCGAGATCATCGTAAAAAAGGCAGTGAGAGAATCTTAGAATGAAGGCAGGGGTGCAGGGACCCCCATCGGATCCCTGCGTGTGATAAACAACTATTACTTAGCAAGGAAGATCGCGAAGAACACGATACCTTCGATAAGAGCGGCAAGAATGATCGAAAGGGTGCGGATATCACCAGCAGCACCAGGATTGCGGCCTACAGCTTCGGTAGCCTTGTAACCCAGGAGACCGATGCCGATCGCAGCGCCGATTGCTGCAGCAGCAACCGCGAAGTGCCAGGTATTGAAGTTGGAAGTAGTTTGTGCGAGTTGTTCGAGTAACATATTACAGGATTGTTGGGTGTGGGTTCTCCGCCCCCCACGGTCGCTATGCCATGGTCAGAACGGGAAATTGTTTAATGTGAATGTCCATCTTCCTCATGATGCTCATCTCCATGATCGCAGATCAGCTTGAGGAATACCGAGGTAAGTAGGGTGAAAACCAGGGCCTGAATCAGACCGACGAGGAGCTCAAGGAAGTAGAACGGGACCGGCGGCAGCCAGGCCAGCCAGGTATGCTCACCCACCACTTTAGGCATATTTTCGAGAATGTTTTCTCCAGCGAAAACGTTGCCGTAGAGACGGAATGAAAGCGCAACCGGACGGAACAGAATGGAAACCACTTCCAAAAGACCGACGAAACCGAAGACGATCAACATCACGATCGCCATACCGCCGGAGAATTTTCCTTTGGGAGCGAAGATGTGCATGAAGAAGCCCTTGAGGCCGTTTTCGGTAATGGCCCAATAGAACCAGAGCAGCGCGAACGTAAACGCCATCGCAGCGGTCATGTTCAAATCCGCGTTACCACCGCGAAGGAAAGGACGGAACGAATCGTGCAGATCCCCGTGACGTTCCCAACCAACCGTGCCAACACCAGGAATCAATCCAAACCAGTTGGTGAAGAGAATCAGGATGAAAATCGAACCAAAGAACCAAAACGTCCGTTTGACAAGATGAGGTCCGAGGATTCCTTCCAAGAAGTCATAGAGACTTTCAGTCATCCACTCGACGAAGTTCTGCAGTCCGCTCGGGATCAGCTCCAACTTCTTGGTCGCCATTTGAGCCACAAAAATAATCGCAGCCGCCACGATCCAGATCATCAGCATGGAGTTCGTCAACACGAAGGGGCCGACTCTCAGGATGTCCTCCGCGTGAGGCGGAAGATGATCATGGCCGCCTTCTTCCGCGAAAGCGGATACGAGGCCGAGGAGCCAAATTGCGGATGTTGTGAAGATAAATCGCATGCGAGGTAGCCCAATTGCGTCGGGCGCGTGGGTCTTAAAGTAACGGTGATGGAAACCGCAAGAGCTATTTGTGAAAAATTTCACAAGCGGCGATTTTCCCCGCAAAACTCTGCTTTCCGGGTAACCCTACACCGGCTGTCGGCTACCATGGAAGGCAATTTCCGCTGCCGTCCCGAATAAAACCTTCGCGCCCCCCAGTCCCGCGGTCGCGACCACCTCAAATCCACACTCCAACGCTTGGGAAATCATCTCCTCTGCAGGCAAACACAGCCTGCCGCCGACTTCGCGCAGCGTGAATCGAATCGGGCCAATTCCATGCAGCCCCCGATACACCACTTCGGTGCACGCCAGGCAGTCCGCCGTCCGGAAATCGAACAAAAAGTCGTAGGGCTTCCCCGCGTGAGAGGTGGCGCGCTGAAGCCCCTCCATCCTTTCCTGATCATTCAGTGGCGGACGCAACACCACACAAGAGTCCACTGAGAGGGTTTCCGCAATTTCCCGGAACAAAACCCCATCCTTCTTTGCTTCCAAAAACCACCTTCCCCCGCTTTTTCCCCAGACCGAGGATCCGTCACCCTCACCCAAGTAAAATGCCGCATGTGGCCAAAAACCAGGCAGGAAGAGATTGCTCATCGCATCATCATGCCGCGTGACGAACACGTCGCCCGGCCGAACCCGCGCCAGCAGCATGGATCGCATTTCGTCAGTCATCCGCTTAGGGGCCCCGGCAGGCTTGATCCCCGGTTGGCGAAGCTCGGCGATCGCGCTGCCAGATGCCTTGAAAAGCCCAAACATAACCTGCTTCCAGGCCGAGCGGTGACGCCGAAGAAACGAATACCAGCGATAAGAAACCGCGCGCCTCAGCAAATCGCGACGCCGATGTTCAATCCACATCTCCTCCGCCAACAACAATTCCACCACCGGACCGACGACCGGATCCTTTGCCGCGAGCCGGATTTTGCCTCGATTCCGGAAGTAAAAGTCCGCAGCCGCGATGAATCGCCATGCATTTTCCCCTGAAGACGACGATTTATAAAGCGAAGTGAACGTTTTCCGTGGAATTCCAGCAGGCCCATCCGCCTCATCCAGCTTCTTCCAGACGACCGATCGCTCCGCCGCCTGATCGACAATAAACCTCGTCACACGCATTAGGAGACAAGCCGCAGCGAACGCCGTCACAAAAACCGGCAGCTTCTCCTGCCACTGTGCAGATCCGCGCCCAGCAGCAACACTCAGATCCGCAATTGTTTCCAGCAGCGCGGCACGAACCGTCAAGTACTGCGAATACCGTAGACGAACCAGCACATCCTCATCCGGCAGAAAATAACCTCGCTCCTGCGCCCGGGCCGCGCTCGCAAGCTCTTGCTCCACCGAGGATTCTGTAGGCAGCGCTGCAGCCGCGGCCATCACCGCACGAGCGCCTGCCACGACTTTTTCATCGATCAATTCCTGCCCGAGCTTCACTCACCCAGCCTGACGAAAGCCATCCACGCCGTCAATCCAACCCCGAGATCCCTGCAATCTAACAGATTCTAACAATTTTGAAATCCGCCCTCAAAGCTTCGCATCAGCAATAAACATCCAGCAGCGAGGCGATAAAAAACCCCGCAAAGTCAAGCAAGCTCTAGGAAAAAATCTATCTGCAGCCACCCGAATTTCTCTTGCCAACCTACGCAGAGGCTCGCACAAACACTGCTGCCATGAACAAAGCTGAACTCGTAGAAGCCGTCCAAAAAGCCCTCGGAAAAGATGCCACAAAACGCGCTGCAGACGAAGCCGTTGAAGCGGTACTCGATTCGATCGCCAAAGGCGTGAAGAAAGACAAAAAGGTCCAAATCATCGGATTCGGCACTTTTGAAGTGAAAAAGCGCGCTGCCCGCCTTGGCCGCAACCCAAAGACCGGTGAGCCTTTGAAGATCGCTGCCTCCAAATCAGTCAGCTTCAAGCCATCCTCCGTGTTGAAGGGCAGCCTCTAATCCAGAGCCCTGGAATCTTTCCAGAATTCCACCCTGAAAAACCCCGACCCGGCAAGGGCCGGGGTTTTCAATTGATGATCAAGGGATTACAATTAGAACCACGGCTTGCGTCCGGTCAGGTAAGTCGCGTCGAATTCGGCGTTTGATTTGGTGAGATAGAGCACACCTTCGATGATCCCAACAATCCAAACCGGCACAAAAGCAGCACCACAGGTCAGGAGCGTGATCAATAGCATGATGATCCCTTCTTTCTGGTAACCCAGATAGAATTTATGGACTCCAAAACCACCAAGTACCGCGATACCTAAAACGCCTGCGACGGTCTTTTTCTCGGATATCTCTTTTTCAGAACGCGCTGAATTTACGGGTGATGGCGAAGGCCTTACTCCATGCTCATTAGGATTTTCCGAGTCGTTTGACATAGCATTCTGATCTCATTCAATTTTCCGACCATTTCAAGCAGCAACCGAAAATGAAACCAAGAATCAACCTCGCCGAAACCGAACTTCCTGATGGATCACCGCTCGTTCTGCAGGAACACGATGGACGCCGGTATCTATTGGTTCACGGCCAACAAATCTGCGGCCCTTCCACGAAGTCCGCAGAAGAAGAGCTGGCGAGGCTTGCCTGCGCCCCGTTCCGCCCCGCACGTCAGCCAGCGATCTGGTTCTGCGGCGCCGGCCTCGGTCACATGATCCAGGCAGTCCAAGGCGAATTGCTTCAAAAGCGGGCCAAATTTTACGTGGCGGAGCCACTTGATCAGTTGCTGAGCTGGCACGAGAACTTCCTTCCAGACAGCCCGATCGGAAAAGATGCGAGAATCACCGTGGAATCGGACCCAGGCCCAACCGGCCTGACGCCTCACGCGGGAACTCTACATGCGATTTTAATCCATTTGGACGCCTCTCCAATGGGTCCGCGCAATCGCCCATGGACCGATGAAAAACGTTGGTTGTCCGCTGCCTACGAAGCGCTCCAACCCGGCGGTCTGCTCGCCATAGCCAGCAGTCGCCCGTCAGCAAATCTCTACCGCAACCTGCAACGAGCCGGGTTCGATGTTGCCGAATATTCAGTCCCCGCTTCGGCAAATGCCAAGAAACCGCGGTTGCATCCCATTTGGCTCGCACGCAAGGGGCAGCCAGCCAGTTGACAAATGGTGCAATTTATTTCGCGACTTGGAAACCACCTAAAACCCCACAAACCCAAAAAGTCGCGAAATTAAGATGAGAATAGCTTGATTTCAAACGCGACCGCACGTTTTTGATCCTTGCCTCCGATGAATGTTGGGGCTTGTTTTGGAAAAACGGAACCCGGAGATACGCGAATGAACGGCGACAATTATCAACATTTGGCAGCCCAAGCCACTTCTGCAGAGAAACCCAAACTCTCATTTTGGCGCAGACTTGGCGGTGGCTCACTCTTTATTTCCATCGGCTTCCATGTGATTCTCCTGGCTGTCGGCCTGATCTGGATCATCAAAATCGTTCAGCCAGCGGATAAAGATAAAGACGTCGAATTCCTTCCAAAAGGCGGCGGCGGTGGCCCCCCTAGCTCTGAGAACAAAACTCAGCAGAAGCGCATGGCGAACATGATTCAGCAGAACATGCCGCGGGTCGCAGCGATGGATGTGACCAGCAACTTCACCCTGCCTGATCCAGACACCATGTCTGATATTAATCCGCTTGCCGCACTCGGCCAGGGAGGACTTTCCGGCGGTCTTGGCGGCTCCGGCTCCGGCGGCGGCCGGGGCACTGGTAACGGGACAGGTTTCGGCAGCGGCAGCGGCCCTGGCATGGGCGGCCTCGGCACCGGTGCCAATCCATTCGGTATGCCCAACCCTAGCGGCAACGCACTCGTCGGCACTTTCTATGACTTCAAGCAAACCGATGAGCGTGAATCCACCAACATTTCGGTTCAGGATACTTTGGCCACCATTGCCGACTTCGTCGATAGCGGCTGGAATGAGCGTAAACTCGCGAAGTATTTCAAGGCTCCTCAGACGCTTTACCAAACCAAGATCTACATTCCTGAAATGCCCGCAGATGAGGCGCCTGCTGCGTTCAACTGCGAAAAGGACGTTCAACCAAGCCGCTGGGCAGTCATCTACCGCGGCGATGTGATTGCACCTAAAACCGGCAAATTCCGCTTTGTCGGAGCTGGCGATGACGTTCTGACTGTCCGCTTCAACAAAAAGAATGTTTTTGACTACGGCTGCTCATCCGGCACCTGCGGATTCAGCTTCAAGGCATTCCTTCCCGCCCTGCGCGGCGATTCGGAAAGCCAACAGCTTGAAGACCTTACCCATCGGAAGCTACCGATGAAACTCCCGCTCACTTACTACAAGTATCCAAGCACCGAACAATGGAATTCCACCATCAACGGATTGGCCGCAGGAGCTACTTTCAACGTCAAGGCCGGCTCTTCCTATCCGATCGAAATTCTCATCAGCGAGCTTCCGGGCGGACTTTTCTGCACCACTCTGCTGATCGAAGAAATTGGTGCGGATTACGAAAAATCAAGCACGGGGGCCCCGATCCTGCCGCTATTCAGATTGGATGAGAGCGTTCCGGAAAACACCACCGGCAACAACGCGCCTCCATTCAGTAAGAAAGAGCGCCCTTGGAAGCTCGCAAACACTCGTGGCAAACTCAAGATTTAAGGCGGCCGGAGAATAATCCCCCCTCTTCCATCAAGATCCAAATCGCTTCTCGACCTTCAGCTTGACAAGGCAGGAGCACAATTGAAGAAACAGTCGAACGGTTCGTATGGCTCTCAAAAAATCCCATTTCCAGGCACAGCTTTTGTGTGCAGTTCTCGCGGCATCTTCCCCGGTGTGGGTGCCCAGCACAGCGTTCGCGCAGGCGTCAGCTACCAACAATGCTTCCGATCCGAGCGCTCTGTTTGACAAGGCGAGCGAAGCGTTTGCATCGAAGGAATACGAAACTGCAGCTAGCACGCTGAACACTCTTTATGAACTGGTGAAGGAAAACAAAGGAGCGCCTCTTGAGATGCTCCGGTTCAACATCGGCCTGGCCTACCTTCTCGACGAAAAATACCCAGAAGCGGAAAAAGCATTTGCCGCCTGTGTCGCCCAGTTTCCCAAAGGCGAGTATACGACACGCGCCTACCTCGGCCTCGGTCGTGCCTGCGCTGCCCAAGCGACTCCTGAGAAATACAAACTGGCGATTGATGCGCTGCGAACCGCAGCCGCAGACCCAGAATACCGCACCGAAGCCGGACTTTCCCTGGGCAATGTCTACATGGAGACCGATCGCAATGACGAGGCGCTCCAGGTTTTCCGCACCTTGATGGGTTCTGACGTCCGAACTCCCCAGCAAACAAATGCTGCGGTTTCCGTCGTCACCCTGCTGGCCCGGACCGAGAAGTTGGACGATTTGGTTTCCTACCTCGACCGCCTGATCAATCAGCCGGGTGTTCGCGATGCCATTGCGTGGTATGCGAACCAAGTCATCGTCGAGGGTGACCAACTGATTTCCGACTCCGACTACGCTGGCGCGCTTGCTCTTTATCGATCGATTCCGCCGCGCTACCAAATTCTCGAAACACAAGGTCGCTCGATCGAGAAAATGAAGGACGAGGTCAAAGATCTCGAGGAAAAGGTGAAAAAGGAAAGCGCCAAGCCGATTGAGCAGCGCTCCACCACTCTTTCCGAAAAACTCTCGGAGCTGAAAAACTCGCTGGATCTGACGACCCAAGCGAAAAAGGCCATTGAGGATAAAACCGATCTGGATGCCGCTCTCCTGATGCGCCGTGGTCGCGCGCTTTATTACCTGGACCGCTACGAAGAGGCACTTCTGTGCTTCCGCACCATCCGGACCAAATACCCAACAGCCTCCGATGCGGAGACTGCCGCTTATTCAGAGATTTTCGTCTACACCCAGCTCAAGGACTCGGACCACATTCAGAAACTCGCCATGCAGTTCCTGGAAAAATACCCGAAAGCTGACAATCTGGAACAGGTAGCCCTGATCGCAGGTGATGGTCTTGCCCAAGCACGGAAATGGCCTGAGCTGCTGAAATTCTATCAAGATCTTGAAGCCCGATTCCCGGAATCTCCGAATCTGGATCGCTACAAGTTCTACGAAGGTGTCGCGATGTTTCAGGACGGCCAGTTCAAACAAGCGGCCGCTCTCTTTAGCAGTTTCCAGAAGGATTTCCCGAACAGCGAATTGCTGGAAGATGCGATTTACCGCGTCGCCATGGCAAATTTCCTGACCGGCGAATATAAGGAAACGCTGGCTGCATGTGAAAATTACCTGCGGCGCTATCCGGAAGGAAAATATGCCGGCGATGTCCACTACCGCCTGTCGTTCATCGATTTCCAAGACAAGGAAGAAGATCAGTCGGACAAGATCATCAAGGACTTGAATAGTTATATCGACGGCCACCCAGAGGATGTTTCGATCGGCTCAATGCTCACGTTGATTGGTGACGTCTACGATCAGAAGAAGAAAGGCGCCGAGGACAAGGCGTTGGAGTATTACATTCGGGCGATCTGGGCATCCAAGAACCCTGAAGTGACCCAATACGCGATCGATACCGCCACTTCCATCCTGCAGAAGAAGAAGGATTGGGACGGCATTGCCAATCTCCACGCGGAAATCATGGATAAGATGAAGGGCTCCCAGCTCGCACTCATCTCTTCCACCTGGGTTGCCAAAATGAAACTCCGCCAAGGCAAAGGCGAAGAAGCGGCCGAGCTTCTGGCCAAACAGCTGAAAAACACCATTGGCGACCCAACCAATGAGCAAGTCGAATTCCTGATCGACCAATTGGTCAGCACGCTGGTCCCTCGGTCACGCAAACAAATCAGCGAAACCAACATGGATGAGCTGATGGACAAGCTGGTCGGCATCCTCGACAAAGCGGCAGAAGGCCAGGAAAGCCCGACCACAACCGCTCGGATTTACTACGCGCGTGCCCGACTCGCTGAGTCGATGCGGAACAAGGAGCAGGCCGATCTCTATCTCAAAGGGATCGCCACCACGACTCCAGACCCTGCGGCTCTCAGCCCTGCATTGCTCGCGGTTTCCGGTGAAATTCTTCTCAAAGATGGAGATCTGGACAAAGCCGAGGCAATGTTCCAGCGCCTGACCGACCGCTACAAAGATTCATCCTTTGCCGATGCGGGCCCGGTCGGCTTGGGACGCGTGGCACTTGCCCGCGGCGAAAACGACAAGGCTCTTGAACTCTTCCAAGACACCCTCGCCAACAACCCCGGAATGTCCCGCTACCGCGAAGCCAAAGTCGGCGAGCTGGAAGCGCTCACCAAGACCGGAAAACTCGAAGAAGCCGAAAAATTGGCAACTGAGATCACCGGCGACAAACAGTTCCGCGGCATCTACATCCCGCAAGCTTACATGCTGTGGGCGGAAATCTACCGCAAATACGGTGACCAAAAAGCCGGCACTGCCAAGGTCGAGTGCCTGAGAAAAGCCCACGCTTATTATCAACGGGTCTACAGTGCTTACAAAGCCTACCCGGAAGTCTGCGCGGAAGCCTACTGGGATGCCTACGAAGTCCTTGGCGAACTTGGCGAAACTGAAATCGCCACCAAAACGCTCCAACAACTGGCCGACGAACCAAAACTCAAGGACACCGAACGGGCCAAACAAGCCAAGAAGCTTCTCCCCTGATCAGATTTCACATGAAAAAACCTTCCTTTCTCCCCTGGTCGCCGCTCCTTGCCCTGGCTCTTACCTTTTCGCCAGTTCTTCACGCCCAGGATCAGCAGGCCACCCCACTCCAGATCGCATTCGTCGGCAGCCGCACGTTGCCGTTTGATGCCGTCACGGTAAAGGACGACAAAATCACGGTGAAAAAAGCCATGAACGGCTTTACCCAAGGCCAGACGTTCCCGCTCAGCCTAGCTTCGCACATTCAGGGCCAGAAGCCGATTGAGATCAACCAGGGCATCGCCTTGCTTCTGATGAACAAGCCATCGGACGCGCTCAAAGTCCTGGAGCCGATCCTTGACGAGCATAAGGTCACCGCAAAAATTCCGGGCAACTTCTGGCTGGAAACTGCCCGTGCCGCTCTGGTCGCAAACGCTCTCAGTGGCTTCAAGGCCAAGGCGGAAGATCTCGGCAAACAAATTTCCGACGCTACCCCCGAATCCGGCACCGATCCGATGGTCGCGCTTGGCAAAGCCCTGCTCATCACAGCTGCCACCCCGCTGGATGAACGCCTTGCCCTTCTCGCAACAGAGGCCAGCGATGAATCGCCCGCCGACGTCAGTGCCTACTCCAGCTTTTTCCGCGCCAATTTGCTCAAATCCGCAAAGCGCGACGATGAAGCCTTGGAGGCTTATCTCGCCGTCAGCACGCTCTACCCAACGGGGGGCATGATCATCAATGCTGCTGCTGAAATGAATGCCTCCAAAATTCTCGCCTCCCGCAATCGCCGGGAAGAAGCCATCGCTCTCCTCATCTCCGCAAAACGGGAAGGCCAAGGCACCGCCATTGCCGATGAAGCGGAGAAGAGACTGAAAAGCCTGCAGTAACCACGATCCACCGTCTTTAACAAGAATCCACGCAAGAACCTGATATGAAAATGCCCCTCAAAACAGCCCTCACCACCGCGCTGTTCCTCCTTCCAGTCGTCGCTTTCGGTGCCGAACCCGAGAAAAAAACCCTGTTCAGCACCTACCAGGAAGGCGGCTGGGTGATGCACCTTCTGCTTGTTTGCTCGATCGCGATGGTCTGGCTCATCATTGACGTGACACTTCGCACCGGTAAAAAGAAAATGACTCCACCGGTGGATGTCGCAACCGCTCAGGAACTGTTCCGGGCTGGTGACTATGTGGGTGCTTATCAGGCAATGCGCGCTGGCTTCAGCCCGTTCTGTGAAGTGGTTCGCTCTTCCCTCGGCTCCGTTGGCCACGGCAAGGACGCAACCGAAGAAACCCTTTACGCCACCGTGGATAAAATCAACTCCACCCTCCAAACCCGGATCAACTATCTTTCGGTTATCGGTGTTTGCGCCCCGATGATCGGGCTGCTTGGAACCGTCGGCGGGATGAGAGGTGCTTTCGGCAGCCTCGGTGCCAGCGGCTTGAGCGATGTGGGTGGCCTTGCCCAGCACATCGGTGAGGTGCTCGTCGCTACGGCAACAGGACTTCTTGTCGCCATTCCTTCCTTCGCAGCGTTCTACTTCCTGCGTAACCGTCTCCAAGGTGCCATTCACCAACTGCAAGAGCAATCAGAGCGCCTGTTCCGCAATGCTCCTTACGATTACTTGCAAAACGCAGACGTCGGTCAGGAAGAAACTTACGCAGCCATGCCAAACTGGATCGAAGCTCCAGAAGGCTGATCTGTTGTCACCCATTCCAACCATTTAACATCACACTCATATGGCCGGCGGCGGAGGAGGAGGAGATAGCGGGGAACCCGAGTTCCAAATCGCACCCATGATCGACGTTCTGCTGGTGCTGCTCGTCTTCTTTGTGACGATCACATCAGCGGAAGTTCTGAAGGTTGATAAGAAACTCACCTTGCCCATTTCACCAAACGCGAAAAAACGCGAGCAGTCGATGGTCAAGCATGAGATGGCGATCAACCTCCGCTGGAACAAGGACATCGATAAAGGTGTCCTTGTGGTGGATGATAAGATCTTTGAGAACTGGGCGGACCTGATTCCCATTCTTCAAGACCGCAAAAAGAAGGATGATAATTTGCGCGTCGTCATTCGTGGTGACGCTCAGCTTCCAGCTTCTGAAATCCAGCGAATCATGAATATCATCGGCCAAGCCGGTATCGCCGATATCGCCTTCGCAGCCTCTAACCGATAAATCCCATGAGAAAAAAAGGCCGCGCTAGACACAAAAAATCTTCCGAAGTCCATCTTGGGTTCCAAATCGCTCCAATGGTCGACGTCGTGTTCGTGATTCTGCTCTACTTCATGGTTGCCGCCGCAAACGTGCAAACGGAAAACGAACACATTACCAAGCTGCCAGGCACCGTACCGACTGATACCGAAACCTTGATGCCGGATGAAATCTCCATCCGCATTGAGGACGATGGCCAAGTCTACCTGAACGACGATCCGCTTGATTCACCTGAGAGCAAAAATCTGCCGGAACTGGCGGGAACTCTGTATCAGCTGCATGAAAGTAGTGTCGCCTCTCAATCCGATGTCCTCGTCACCATTTATGCGAACGACTTGGCACGCTACACCCGGGTGGTCGACGTGCTCGATGCTTTGAGCCGTGCGAAAATCTCCAGCGTGACTTTCCAAGCAGGATCTGCGGAATAAATTCGCCGGCAGCATGAAGCCTCTTCAGCTGCCAGCTACCGCTTCTGCCGTCCTATCTTTCGATTTCGACGGCACGCTTCACGATCCATCCGCCCAACCACCGGTTTGGGCGGATTTTTTTGTCCTCATTCAGCAACTGCGAACGGAGAAAAATGCCATTTGGGGCATCAATACCGGCCGGTCGATGCCCCAAGTCATCGATGGATTCATCGAAAGCCGATTCCCCTTTTTACCGGATTTCGTGGTTGCGCGTGAAAGGGAGATCTACTTTCCAAATCCACTCGGTCGCTACCTTCCTCACACGGAGTGGAACAAGAAGTGTGAGAAAGAAATCCGCCGCTTGTTCAAAAAATCCCGCAAGCTGCTGGATTCGATACGAAAGGACATCGAAGAGCACACCGGTGCCCAATGGGTCGAAACGAGCGGCGATCCCGCAGGCCTGATCTCACGCACCGATGAAGAGATGGACTGGATCGAGCAACGAATCCGGAACCTTGCAGCTGAAAATCCAAAACTCAGCTGGCAACGCAATTCCATCTATCTGCGGTTCGGCCATCTCGATTTCCAAAAAGGCAGCAGCCTCACCGAAGTCGCCTCAAACTTCAAAATCGCCGCCCCTCAATGCTTTGCGATAGGAGACAGCCACAACGATCTCGCCATGCTTGATTCCACTCACGCTGGCATGATTGCCTGCCCTGGAAACTCGGTGGAGGCCATTAAAACCAAGGTTCTCGCAAGCGGCGGATTTCTAGCAAAAGCCGACCATTCCGCCGGAGCGATCGAAGCATTGCGGCACTATTTCCACGTGTAACAGAAAAGATCCAAAAAACGGAAAAAGTTCCGCTGAATTTCTTGACATCCGTGGCCAAACTGGGCTTTCTTTCCGCCCGCGCTGAGCGCAAAGCACCCGTAGCTCAATTGGATAGAGCGTCTGACTACGGATCAGAAGGTTTGGGGTTCGAATCCCTACGGGTGTACCACTTTTCAACCCTGTAACTCAAAAGGTTACGGGGTTTTTCTTTGTCCAAATGGAGTGAAATTGGGGTCTACACCAAAGATTGGGGATGAGGCTGAAATTGGGGGGCTTGCTAGATGGCTGACGAATCGATTTCACGGTGAAGCAACTCGCCGCCTTCGTTGGTATATGCAGGCCGACGATGTGGTCCCGAAGACTTCTCAGCATTGAAAATTTCTAAAAATGCGCTATCAGAAATGCGAGAGTCTGATGGTCCGAGGCTATATCCCGGATTACACTCATGGAGGGATTCTCGTAAGTAAATGGTCCGAAGGAAAACCGAGAAAGTCATTCTGGGGTGGCTTGTTCATCAAACGACCCAAAGGAAAAGGTAGCGCCATCGGAGCGTACCGCTGTAACCAGTGCGGTTTTTTGGAGCTCTACGCCAGAGACGATTTGAATCCAGCACCATGAGGACACATGCGCTCCGAACGCATGGCGCCCGGAGCTAATTAAAGAGCACAGAATCAGCCTAATAACTCCGTCCCCAGATGGCGCGGGCTTGGGTCATTTTGCCGGTGAGGATGCAGGCGGCTTCCTCACCATTCTGGCCATCGATCGGCATGCAGCGGATGGTGATTTTGTGCTGTTTTGACAGAACATCCTCTTGATCCGGGCTGCCTGCCCATGGAGTGAGCAACCAACCGGGATTGTCCTGGCTCCAGTGCTGATGGAATTCATCCAAGTCACCGCACTTGCTGATATTTTCATCGCGGAACTGGGTGGCTTTATCGAGCAGGGCTTTGTGGATTTCTCCTAACAGATCGGAGGCACGGCGGATGAAGTCTTCTTTGTCAGCAAATTCCTTATCCTTAACCGCTTGATCCCGGCGCTGGATGCAGACTTTTCTGGATTCGACATCGCGCGGGCCGATTTCGATCCGGATCGGCACTCCTTTTTTCACCCATTCCCACTTTTTGACGCCGCCATTGAGATCGCGGGTATCGACCAGAACGCGCAGCGGGTCTCCGTGGAAATTCTGGTTTCGCAGGGTTTCAGCAAGCGCCTGGCAGGAGGCAAGCACGGCGTCTTTGGTGTCTTCCTTCGGCGTGATTGGCAGAATGACGATCTGCTGGGTCGCCACCCGGGGAGGCAGGACTAATCCGTCATCGTCCGAATGTGCCATGATCAAAGTGCCGATCATGCGGGTGGAAACTCCCCATGAGGTGGTGTAGGCAAATTCCTGAGTGCCGTCACGGCCGGTGAAGCAAATGTTCTGCGCTTTGGAGAAATTTTGTCCGAGGAAGTGCGATGTGCCGGCTTGGATCGATTTTTTATCCTGCACCATCGCTTCCACCGTGAGCGTCATATCGGCACCGGGGAATCGTTCGTTTTCGGTTTTTTCGCCTGGGATGACCGGAATCGCCAAATGATCGCGGAGAAATTCTTCGTAAACCCGATGCATCTGGCGGGTTTCATCGATCGCCTCCTGCTTGGTTTCATGGGCGGTATGGCCTTCTTGCCAGAGGAATTCAGCCGTTCTCAGGAACATCCGTGGGCGCATTTCCCAACGCATCACGTTCGCCCACTGGTTAATCAACAGTGGGAGATCGCGGTAAGATTGGACCCAACGGGCGAATGCCGCGCCGATGATGGTCTCGGAAGTCGGCCGGATGACGTAAGGCTCCGCCAACTCGCCGCTTGGGACCATTTTGGTCTTACCGGTTTCTTCATCCTTCACCGCTTCGAGGCGATGATGGGTGACGACGGCGCACTCGGTGGCGAAACCTTCCGCGTGCTCCGCCTCACGCTCCAGATAGGAAAGAGGGATCAACAGCGGGAAGTAGGCGTTCTGATGGCCGGTCGCTTTGAACATGCGATCCATTTGTTGTTGGATCAATTCCCAGATGCCGTAGCCCCACGGTTTGATCACCATGCAGCCGCGGGTTTCGGAATTTTCCGCCAGGTCGGCGGCTTTGATCACTTGCTGGTACCACTCAGGAAAATCCTGGGCGCGCGTCGGGGTAATGGCAGTCTTCTCGGAGGACATGGGGCTGGGCGGAATCTGACTCAGTCCTGCCTAGATTTCCCATTCAAATCTCAATTGACCGCAAAATCTTCTCCTAAATGCCCAATTTTCAAAAAAATCCACTCCTGATTGGAAGAAATCCTGCTGGGGGTTTGACACCATCGAAACGACTTGGCTAATTCGGAGTCTCAAAGCCTCTAATAAAACCGCCTGCCATTCATGAGCGAAAACGAAAACCAGCCGCCGGCTCCGTCCAAACAGACATCGAGCGTTCCATTGAAGAAAGAAACTGTGCGCGTGACGCTCAAAGCAGCTGATGCACCGCCAGCTCCTCCAGCCCCTTCCGCACCAGCACCTGTGAAGCCACCAGTTCCTACCGCACCTCCTGCGCCTTCCATTCCAGCTGCGGCGGCTCCTCCAGTCGCTCCATCCGCACCTGCGGCTCCGGCTCCTCCAGCACCAGCTGGCGCACCCCGCCCACCAGCACCGGCTCCTACCGTTCCTCTCAAGACCGCAGCAGCACCTGCCGCTCCGGCCGCCCGCCCGGCCCCTACCGTCAAGCTTGCCACCACTCCAGCGGCAGCAGCTCCAGGCGCCGCCACTCTCCCAGGCGCAGCCACTTTGCCAAAGGCAACCATGCCTCTGCAATCCACTCCTCCTCCGGTCAACTTCGGCTCCGCTACGATCATCGAAGACGATGAGGAAGAAGAAACCGGCGCTTTGAAGGCAGTCGCGATTGTTGGCTTTGTTGCCGCCATCGTCGTTCTCGTTGCTCAACTGATGGTTGCCAACGTCTGGACCGGCGCTGAAGACATCGACGAGCCAGGCCTCTCCCACCTGATGGACTAAGAAGTAACTTTCTAAACTCTAAATCCTTAAAAAACCATGGTCCTTCCAATCATCAACATCCTGATCGCTCTCGCCGTCGCTTTCGTTGCGTTTTCCGCATGCGGCTTGAGCTAATCTAGGATTTTCACTGTTCAAAAGAGCCGTTTCGCGATCTGCGGAGCGGCTCTTGACGTAAGCTCCCGGCACATCCATCTTCCTCCTGCCATGTCTCACCAATTTACAGACACGAATTTCCAAACCGAAGTCCTCGAATCCGACAAACCAGTTTTGGTCGATTTCTGGGCAGAATGGTGCGGACCCTGCAAAATGATCGGCCCTGTGATCGAACAGGTTTCTGCTGATCTTGAAGGTCAAGCCGTCGTCGGCAAAGTCAACGTGGATGATTCCCGAGACCTCGCTGTGAAGTTCAACGTGAAATCGATTCCCCTGCTTCTGTTCTTCAAGAACGGAGAGGTGAAGGATCAAATCGTTGGAGCCAACGTCACCAAAGACCAAATCAAGGCAAAGCTTCTTGCTCTCGCCTGATTTGCCCCTCCCAACCTCCTCAATTTTTTAACAAAAAGGCCGGCTCCGATGCACTCGGAACCGGCCTTTTGCCATTAGATGCGACCCCTCCTATTCCTCACGGAGTGGTTGCGATTACCCTAAGAAACAGTTTTCCACGCCCGGAGGTGGCAGACTCCGGCAAAGACAGCGTCACCACTTCGTATCCCGGACTGCTGGAAAGCGAACTGGCCGATTCTTCCACCGCTGTCACCTCTTGCCAGTTTTGTAAATCGTCGCTGACAAGGTAGTGGTAGATTGAGCCGTCATTCGACATTCCCTCCAACCTGCGGTGAGCAAAACGAAGAATCCCATCTTCCAGGATCAACGAGGTCGACGCCAGTTCGTCATCCGGCAGATCCGGATCCGTGCCAAACGCCCATTCGCCGAAATTGTTCAGTCCGTCTCCATCCGGATTTGCCGCTAAATCTCCATCGGCCGATTCCAAACCTCTCGCCAAGGCATAGTTTACGGCCAGGGCTTGAGAAACCGGCAACAAACGAACCGCAACGTTATCCAGCAAAACCTGACTGCTGGCCCGGGCACTGAGTCCCAGGTAATTCGCATTCGATTCTTTCCACGAAAACGTCGCTGCCGTTCCCGGGCCTGTTGGATCAAGATCCAGCAAGTTTCCATCCAGATAGGCATTCATCGTCACGGAACTGCCTGCGGCAAAACTGCTGCACTTGAACGAAGCGGTAAGAGTGCCGCTCGTGGCCCCGACGGGCACCGTGGCCTGCAACACACCACCGCTCCACCATTTCACGTTTCCGTTCAAATCCAGCTCCAGAAAGCAATCGGCCACGCCGAGATTGCTGCCATTGCCTCGGAATGGCTTCGGGCTGGCGGTAGCGATGTCATTTCCACCTGACGCTTCAGATTCATTGAGTCCAACAGCAAACCCCGCATAGCGATTCGCCGTGTCGGAGCTATCGCTGTTGATTTGCAGGATCTTGAGGGAAACCGAAAAACCACCAGCATCCAGGATTTCAGGATCGATGAAATTGTGGCGCAAACCATTTTCACTCATCCCCGCTCCTACAGCCATTTGCAAAATGCCGTCCTGAATTTGAATCGACGAAGCCGTACCGCTGCCCTCGTAACCCTCATACCAAGCTGAATCCGCTCCGAGCGGAGGAACCAAGCTGCCCCACATGCCCGCAGCGGATGTATCGATATCGGTGGCATCGTCCCGGTTGAACGAGTCGAAGAACAAGTCCGTTGCCAGCACCGGGGGAGTGAGATTTTCCGGCGGCGGCACCATCAAACGCCCGGCCGGAAGCCCGACCCGGGTCGCCCACGCATTCCATTCATCCACCATCTCGACGACCAACGCCGGATATTGCGATGCGAGATTGGTGCTTTCACCGGGATCCGCCTCCATGTCGAAAAGCAGCCGCTGGTGGGCTGAGAATTCGTCATCGAATGCGGTGAAGTTTTCCGTCACCAATTTCCATTTCCCCTTCCGCATCATCCGGTTGGCCTCGTGCTCCACATAAAGTGCCCGATCTGGAAGTGTTACACCCTCCAGCATCGGCACGAGACTTTCTCCCTCCAATGGCAAGACCTCATGACCGTTGTAAGTGGTGGGATGTGGTGCCGCAGTCACGTCGGCGATCGTTGCCACGATATCAATCAAGTGGGCCGGTTGCTCGATCCAGGTATTTTGGGCGGAAAAACCTGCCGGCCAATGCATGATCATCGGCGCGCGAATGCCACCTTCGTGGGTGAAATGCTTGAAAAGCTTCAGAGGCGTGTTGCTGACATGTGCCCAACCACCGCCGTAGTGGATGCCATCTGCAACCGAAGGTTGCCCCATGTTGGTGAGAGCATCACCGGTCAGTGGATCTTCAGTGAGAGTTCCATTAATCGTGCCGAAGACGCCGCTTTCATGGTTCGCGCCGTTGTCCGAGACGAAGAAAATCAGAGTATTGTCGAGTCGGCCGGTCTCTTCCAAATGGTGCACGATTTTTCCGACATTCAGGTCGATGTGGTGGATCATCGCCGCATAAAGTGCCATCCGGCGGGTCAAGTCCGCTTGCCGGGCTGTATCCAGAGTATTCCAGGCAGGGATCGCCTCGATCGGCTCCGCCTGATGCGGCCCCACGCCGCCCAGTGGCAGATAGGGGTAGCGGCTGTCCGTCACTCCGAGACTCATTTGGCGATCATATCGATCCTGCCGGATTTTATCCCAACCTTGGGCATACACCGGCATGAACTCATCCGCGCTGGCAGCCGGTGCCTGGATCGGAAAGTGAGGCGCTCCGAAGGCGAGAAACATGCCGAACGGTTTGCCATCTCCATGGGTAATGTTGTGATCAATGAAATCCAACGCGTAGTCGCCGATCGCATTGGTTTGGTAAAACTGCTCTCCCTTTGCCGTGTAGTCCCGGAATGCGATTTCGTTATTCGCCGAGACCAAGGTGTAAAGATCCTGCCGCCATTGGTTGGTGTTGTTTGCATTCCCATCGGCCATTCTCCAGACCTGCTGGAAGCCACGATTTTCCGGCAATCTTTCGCCAGTTCCGAGGTGCCACTTGCCAGCCATGTAGGTGCCATAACCATCGGCACTCAGCATTTCCCCGAAGGTCATGTTGTTGTCCGCTCTCAAATTCGGCAATTGGGCAGATGGGTCGACCGCGCCCTGCTGCGGATACAGTCCGGTGAGAATGGAACACCGGGTCGGGCTGCATCGCGCTGCGTTGTAGAAATTTCTAAACTTCACCCCTGTCGCAGCAAGCGCATCGATATTCGGCGTGGGGATTTCACTGCCGTAACATCCCAAATCCGACCAACCCATGTCATCGACCAGCATCACAATGATGTTCGGCCGATCCGATGGCGGCGGAATTTGCTCAACGGTGACCGTAGTGCTTGCCAGGGCAGCACCACCACTGTCCGCCACTGCATAAGTAAAGGTCGTATCACCCAGAGTGCCGTCGACCACCGCATCGATTGTAAATGTTCCATCCACAGCCTGGCCGGTATTTCCACCATTGGGAAAGGTTACCGCTTGGTCTGCGGAAATCACAAACGTCGCCCCGGTCGGCAGGCCGGAAGCGGTCCCAGTCAGTGTCACGGTTTGTGAAGAGTTACTCGATAAGACAAAGGAATTTGAGGATGCGAGCGACAGCACCGGAGGCGGCGCTACCGCAGCAATTTCGAACTGGTCCAGCGCCACAAAACTCGCATCGCGTGCATCGACCCCGATGTAGTTTTCATTCGATCCGCTCCAGGCAAAACTCCCCGTTCCTTGCGAAATGCCGTTCAGAAAAACTTCGTAATAAACCACACTACCGGCCGTGAAATCGGTAACGGTGAAAGTTGCCGAAATCGTTCCTGTCTTCGCTGACAGCCCTGCGGTCCCAGCAACGACGCCGCCTGCGCTCCCCCACACCAAGGTGCTGTCCCCGCGCAGGGCCACCCAGAAATCCGAGACCGAATCCGCTGTGACCGTGCTTCCGATCGTTGATCCCAAGCCAGCCGTCATGCGTGGCGCTCCGCTGTAGGCATCCCCACAGCTCAACGCCTCCGCTTTGGACATGCCAATGGCAAAGGCAGCACCCTGACCATTGGTTGCCTGTGAGTAGGAGGTGACATCTAACGAAACGGAAAATCCACCCGCTGTTAAAATCGAAGCATCGGTGAAATTGTGATCCAACACGGCATTCGAGGTTCCGGAGCCGATCGCCAACTGCAATTGGTTCGAAACAATCGCCGCTCCCCCGCCATCGGCTGCAACATTATCCTGAACGCCGAACCCTCCAGCTGCGGTGTTCGCTGCATCAAGATGTGGCAGGAAATAGAACCCGCTCGCTGGCAACGCCGGATCGGTCGAATTCGTCACTCCGGTCAAAGCCGCAGCGATATCGCGACTGTCACTTCGGTCGAAGCGATCTTGAAATAGGATGGGTTGCGCGGCAAGAACAGCGGGAAAGGCAGCCAGGACGAACCCGGCTCGAATCAGGGTTTTCATATTCAATCATCAAAACCAAAGTCCGTTTGCGATCACCGTAACCTGTTGGGGAGGTGATTGTTGAACAGACTCTCTTGGTGAATCATGGCGGTTGCAGCGCCATCCATTCATCCGAAGGTAGTTTTCGCTTGGGGTTTATTTTTTAGGCAAGTTTCTGCTTGGAAACAAAATCCTGCCAGGGTTCAGCAATGGTGTCCCCAAGGTGGGAATGTGTTCCCACTTTTCATGAACCTTTTCCTGGATGACTGGGATGGACTAATTTCCCTCCAGAATCACCCGCACCTCATCGGAGGACGCTCCTGCGTAAAAGATGACCTTCACCGTGCGGCGATCTGCTGAAAGGGTGACACTATCGGGAGGGTTGAAGGTTTGTTGCAGCTCGATTCCCCGGTAGCGCTCATCCCAGCTGCCGGTGGCAAATGCGCCGTCGGTCTGCTCCAAGGCTTCCAGCTGCGCGCAAATGGCCAACACCGGTCGATCAAATGTCACCTCGCCTTCGAATCGGAGGAAGTTTTCCTCGGACACGGTTCCGACCGGATTGTAGCGGATGAGAAAACTGCGCAGTTTCTTTTCCGGATTTGGCCCGATCACGTATAATCCGCCGCCGAATTCTCCGGGCAGCGTTCCTGGACCATTGATTTCTGCCAAAATGGCACGGGTGAACGGCACTTGGCGTTTCTCCGGGATGACCAGCACGTTGTCGTTGCTTTCCATCTGCATCACCTTGGCTGGAATATCCGGATCCGCAGGAACCACGGCTCCGCGTGTTGCCAAAATCCCGTAGGAAAGCGGCCAGGTTTTCCGGAAGTCCGATGGCTCGAACACCACGGATTTCAACGGATTTTCCAGACTCGATTCCAAGGCTCCTCCCTCGGAAAGCTTCACTTTCTCTTCGCCTTTCTCGACCTGCACCATGCCGTCCAAAACGACAAATTCCTCCCGGCCGTCGTGGGAAATATTCACTCCAAATGAAGTTCCCAGATCCGTGACCACCGCAGAAGACGTGCGCACTTGGAAACCATGCGCGGTATCCGGGCACCAGGCATTGAGGCGACCCTTTTCCAAGATGACCTCATCTTCGGAGACCACCCGCATGGACATGGGGGCCTCGACAGCTACCACAGCGCGATTTTTGAAATCGAGACGCTGCAAGCCATCCACCGCCTCGACATGCATTCCGGCGCGGATATGAGTGGTGGAAATCACTTCGCCGCGCTCGTTCATCCGCGTCAAAGTCGCTACCAGATGAGACGGTTTTGCCGATTCCTGAGGCGAGTTGAGAAACAGCGGGATCAAGCCGATCAGAAATACCGCTGCCGCCGCCAGAATCGCATACGTCAATCGCCGCCGCATGATGGTGCGGGTCACGCGACCGACAAATTCGTATTCTTCCTCCATGGCCAGCTTCACCACATGGGACGAAGTTTTGCCGACAAAATCCGAGTCCTCGGAGGCTGCACCTTCAAGCAGGCCGGAAATCATCAAATGTTGGCGGACATGAGGCACCCATTGGGGATTGTGCCGCAATTGAAATTCCAGCTCACGGTGACCGGCCTCATCAAGCGATCCCTCTAGCAGGAGCTCGATCAGCTGAATCAGATCATCCGGTAGTTCGTTCGAAATCATCGTGCTTCGGCCAATTTTTCTTTCAGGCAGGTCGCCAGGCTTTGCCGGGCATGAAACAGCATTTTTCGCACCGCTGCTGGCTTCATCGAAAACAACTCGCCGATTTCATGCGACTTTTTGTCGTGATAATATCGCATTTCCACGACATTTCGTGCTTTATCGGTCAATGACTTCAGGCACGTCCGCAGTGCGGTTCGTCGGGCAGCGACGTCCATTTGCTCATCCGCAGAAAGCTCTTCCGGATCCGCTTCCAGCAACAGCCCGGTCAGGTTTTCATTCAAAAGCCGCTGGCGCCGGTTGATTTTCGCGGTCTCATTCAGCACCACATTGCGCGCGATCGCCCGCAGCCAAGCGCCGGGGTTTTCCACGGTCTCAAATTCGTCCCATTTGCGGTAGGCGATCAAGAACGCATCCTGCGCCACATCATCCACCCAAGCAGGATTCACTCCCAGCCCCAGGATGAAGAACCGTAGGCTGGAATGGTGCTCGCTGACGACTTGGGTGAAGTGTTTCAGATCTGGCATTACTGAGTACGTGTGTGATGAATCGGCCGATCGTTCCCGCAAATACCAGAATTGCCGAAGATTTTCACGGACAATTGATCGCATCACCGCATTGAGCGTGTGAAATCCACCTCTTCTTTCGATTTCCGATTTGTGGTTTCAAAACGTTCCGGCGGTATGCAAACGTCCGCCAAACCCAATTCCGCGACGGCGGATCATTTCGAATCCAAATCACATCCATGAAGACGAAAACCTTGCTGGCATTGCTGGCAGCTCTCACTCCGCTCCATGCCGAATGGAAACCGATCGAAGGCCACATCATGACTCGGTGGGCCAAAGAGGTGACTCCTGAAAATGCCTGGACCCAATATCCACGCCCGCAGCTCCAACGCGAGAACTGGACCTGCCTCAATGGTCTGTGGGACTACCAAATCACGGCAAAAGACGCCTCGACCCCGGCTGATTGGGCCGGAGAAATCCTCGTCCCATTCGCGCCGGAGGCCGCTCTCTCCGGAGTCGGTAAACTGATCCAGCCGGATCAAACGCTCTGGTACCATCGCAAGTTTTCCGCCAAGAAGACCCCTGGCAAGCGGACCTTGATCCACTTCGAAGCCATTGATTACCAATCCACCATCTACCTAAACGGCAAAGAAATCGGCAGCCACACCGGCGGATTCACTCCAACGACCTACGATCTGACGCCGGACCTCAAGGACGGCGATAATGAACTCGTTGTTCAAGTGCACGATAGCACTGGTGATTACCAACTGCTCGGCAAGCAACGGCTGAAGCCCGAAGGAATCTGGTACACCCGGGTTTCCGGAATCTGGCAAACGGTCTGGATGGAGGAAATCAACGATCGCGCGATCGAGGATCTGGACTTCACCAGCAATATCAAGTCCGGCACCATCGGAGTCCGTGCCAAGTTCTCCGGCACGCCCGTTCCCGGTGAGAAAATCCGCGTCACCGCCAGCATCAACGGCAAAGTGGCCGGGTCCGCCGAAGGAGAAAGCGTCGTCGCGGTCAGCGTCGAAGACCCCCAACTCTGGTCACCTGACGCGCCGAATCTCTACGATCTCAAGGTCGAACTTCTCAACGGCGAAGGCAAAGTGATCGACCAGGTAAAATCTTACACCGCCTTGCGCGAGCTCGGCAAAGCCAAGGATAAAAAGGGTAACTGGCGTTTCACCCTGAACGGAAAATTCATCTTCCACTGGGGTCCGCTCGACCAAGGTTGGTGGCCAGATGGATTGCTGACCCCTCCTACCGACGAGGCCATGCTTTCCGATATCCAGTATCTCAAGGACGCCGGATTCAACATGATCCGCAAGCACATCAAGGTCGAGCCGCGACGTTACTATTACTACTGCGATAAACTCGGCATGATGATGTGGCAGGATCAGGTCAGCGCGGATCACGGCCCGGCCTGGACCCGTATGGCTCCTAACCCGAAAGACGCCGATTGGCCGGATGCAGCCCACGAACAATGGGTCACCGAATACAAGGCCATGGTCGATCACCTGCGGGATCACCCATCCATCGTCGTCTGGTCTCCATTCAATGAAGCCTGGGGCCAGCACCGCACCGAGGAAGTCGGCGAAATGGCAGCCGCTTATGATCTGACCCGCCCGATCAACATCGCTTCCGGAGGTAACTTCTGGCCGGTGGGTGACATCGCGGACCAACATGCCTATCCCGATCCGAATTTCCCGGTGAACAATCCACGGTTCAAGGACTACATCAAAGTCGTCGGCGAATTCGGCGGCCACGGATGGGCGGTCAAAGGCCACCTCTGGGATGCGGACAAGGACAACTGGGGCTACGGCGGCCTGCCTAAAACCATGGACGAATGGAAAGAGCGCTACACCAAATCCATCAACGTCCTGCGCCATCTCCGGCGCCAAGGAGTCGCGGCTGGCGTTTACACCCAAACGACCGATGTCGAAGGTGAAATCAATGGCCTGCTGACCTATGACCGGGTCGAGAAGGTTCCTGCTTCGTGGCTGAAACCTCTGCATGAAGCGCTGCTCAACACCGCCGACGCGGCTGCGTATTTCAACATCGCCCCAACCTCGGAAGCCATCGCCCAAAGCTGGAAATACACCACCGACAAGCCGGATGGCAAATGGCAGGATCCGGGCTTCGATGACGCGGCCTGGAAAGAAGGCAAAGGAGGGTTCGGCACCGATTTCACCCCGAATACCAAAATTGGCACTGAATGGAAAAGCTCCGACATCTGGTTGCGCCGTGAGTTCGAAATGAAAACCCGTCCGAAGGGTAGCCTGCTCCTGCGCATTCATCACGATGAGGACGCCACTGTGTTCATCAATGGCGTCGAAATCGCCAACCTCCCCGGCCACACCGGTGAATACACCATGGTCGAGGTGAGCAAGGACGGCATCACCGCGCTGAAACGTGGGAAGAACATCCTCGCGATCCACGTCAAACAAACCAACGGCGGCCAATACATCGACGCCGGATTGGTCGATGAAGTCGAAATCCGCTGATTTCGCTGATTGATCTCAAGGCCCGCCCGCAGTGATGCAGGCGGGCCTTTTTTTGCAATTTCTGTAGTTTTGCCGCAGAAAAAAATCGATTGTTTGAAAAATTAGAGTGCCGAAAGCCCAATTCTGGAGGAATATGAGGCCCCGATCCCCAACTACCACGTCTCATGACTAAAAAGACCGCTCTTGGTTCCACCGCCGCGTTACTCATCGCCGCCGGACTCATCGTTTACTTCAACAGCAAAGGCTCGTCATCCGACCCGGCTGCGAAAACCAACGATTCCCCCCCGACCCGCTCGGATTCATCGGCCGCAAACTCGACCCACAGCAGCGGCTTCAAGCCAACTCAACCGCAGGATACCAAAACCAAACGCCGTGATCAGGGTGATGACGCCGAGCTGATCGCCAAGTACGGCGAAGCTCGTACCAATCTTTCCAAACACGTTTCCTCCACCTTCATTGGCTTGTTGGGCGACTTGGCCAGCCTGTCCGAACTCGCAAGCGCCCAAGATCCCGCCAGGGTCAACCGCGACCTGCTCAATGGCACGCTCCGCGCCTATGGTCTCACGGACGAGCTTCAGCTGACTGACGAGCAAAAATCCCAGGCTCTCGACATTGTCGAACAAACCCGCCAGCACCGGCTTGAGGAATTGAAAGGTGCCGTCACCACCCTGCAGGACGATCCAAGCCGGCTGACCAAATTCTTTCTCGCTGAAGACGCCTACAAGCGCGGAGAAACCAGCGATGCGGAATTCGCCGAGATGTATCGCCAGAGCAACGAAGAATCCCAGGATCTGTTCCTGAAAATGGAAACCCGCATGCAGCGCATGGGCCAGCCATCCTTGGCGGGTGATGAGGTTTTCAACGAAAAATTCGCCACCATTCTCAATCCCGAACAATCGGAGTCATTCCAGGCAGCGATCGACAAGCAGGAGCAGGAACGTGAGCAAAAGCTTGAAGATCCATCAAAGCTCGCCGCCGATTTGGAAACGCGCGACACCGCCTTCAGCTCCGGTCGGCAAATGATCGGTGGCGTCATGCAAATCATGCAAAGCGCCGCCCAGTTCCGCCAACTTCAGGACTCGCAAGAGGGCGAAGATTGAGTTTCGCCGATCAAGCGGAGTTCCATCCAGTAATTGATCAGCTCGACTCCGCCTAGATCGACCAAGTTTTCGCGCTGCACCACGAAGCCGCATTTTTCGAACAACGGTCGCGCACAAATCGACGCCTCCACCCACATCCGACGTGTTCCGGCTTCTTCTGCAACACGTCGGGCGTGGTGGACCAAGGCGGTCATCACTCCCTGCCGAGCAAACTCTGGATGGGAATAGGCACAATCGATGTGACCATCCGGGTCCAGTTCCAGAAAGCCAGCGATCCTTCCGCCAATCACCGCGACAAAAGGCTTCTTTTTCTGACATCGCTGCTCCCAATGCTTCGGGTTCGGCTGCCGATCCGACCAAGCAAGACATTGCTCAAGGGTATAATCCTCAGACGCGATTTCATGGATCGCCCGAGTGAAAATTTCCGCGATCGCTTCATGGTCGCCAACTTGAAAAATGCGGATGATCATTTCGCTCTGCGACTCTTTCTTCGAAACGGATGCCATAGCTGGCCGAAGTAATTTCGTGAAATCGGCTCGTGAATGCAAAACGATTCCGGCTCGTGGGGCGTGCAGGGGTAAGTTCCGAACAACAAATCCATCAGAGGAGAAACGCAGCGAGTCCCACCAAAGCTGTGCAGCCACCGCTGCGCGAAAGGGCTCCGGAACAACGGGACGCAACCAGCTGCCAAAGCGGGTGATCAACCACAGCACCACCCCGCTCCACAACAGATACTGGCCAATTGGCATCGGCCTCCTTCCCGGAATTCCCGGATGAAGCCTCCGGATTCTGGCATAGGGTTCAATTTTTGACGACGAGTCGCCATTTCATCGCCCCTACCGCCCTGGCCGGTCGAAGTTGATGAGATTTTCGCCGCATCGGGGCAAACTCGCGGGAGTTCCCCCTTGCGTCGCGCGGGCACATGTCCTTTGCTGCCGTCGCAATGTCCACCCTTCCTACCGCTGACCTCCTGGCGCTCGACATCGACGGCTTGAAAAGCCGCCTGTCGAAACTCAGGAGGTATCTTTGACGTCCCCACTCTCGAAAACGAAATCCAAACTCTGGAGGAAGCCATGGGCGCCCCGGAATTTTGGAACGACTCTGATAAAGCCAAGAGCATCAGCTCCAAAGCAGCCGGACTGAAGAAAAAACTGGAATCCTTTCTCGCGCTCGAAAGCCGCGTGGCGGACATCGAGGAAGGCATCTCGCTCGCCAAGGAATTCGACGATGCCGACATGGCGCGCGAGGCGATCGATAACGCGAAGTCACTGGAAAAGGACATCCGCTCCTACGAGCTGCTGACCTTGCTCGATCAACCGAGCGATATTTCCCCGTGCTTCCTCGTCATTTCCGCCGGAGCTGGCGGCACCGAGGCGTGCGACTGGGCGCAGATGCTGCACCGCATGTACACCCGCTGGGCGGAACGCAAAGGCTACTCGGTCGAGACGCTCGACTGGCAGGACGGCGACGAAGCGGGCTTGCGCTCCGCAACTTTGAAAATCACCGGCGACTACGCCTACGGCTTCCTCAAAAACGAACGCGGGGTTCATCGCCTGGTGCGGATTTCTCCGTTCGATTCGGCTGCGAAACGTCACACGTCTTTCGCATCGATCGATGCCACTCCGGAAATTTCCAAGGAGATCAAAATCGAGATCCAGGACAAAGACATCGAGATCACCACCACACGTTCCGGCGGCAAAGGCGGTCAGAACGTGAACAAGGTGGAAACCGCCGTGTTGCTGCGCCACCTTCCTACCGGGATTTTGATCCGCTCCACCGCTGCCCGATCCCAAGGGCAGAATCGCGAGCTGGCGTTCGAAATTCTCAAAGCGAAACTCTATCAGATTGAGGAAGACAAGCAGCGCGCCGAATCGGATCGCGCCTACGGTGAGAAAGGCGACGTTTCCTGGGGCAACCAGATTCGTTCCTATGTTTTCCAGCCCTACCAAAAGGTGCTCGATCTTCGCACCGGCGAAGAGTCCGGCAACATCCAGGACGTCATGGATGGCGACCTCGACGCCTTCATCGAAGCCAAGCTGCGCGGAAAAGTCCGCGTCAAAGGCGGCGGTGGCGATGATGATTGATTAGCACTGCGTCCAAGGTGCGGGGATCTAACACCCTGCACCTTGACAACATCTGGCCTGATGCATTAGGCGATTGGCTGAACTTTCATTTCAGTAGATCGGCCATGAGAACGACCACGGTAAAACGCCTGCTCCGGCCTGATACCCATTTTGATGCAAGCGGGTGGGGCAATCGGCGCCGCCCTTGCAGGCTTCTATTACGTTTCATAGATCATGGGATCAGGAATCAGGAGCCCAAATGGCAAGCTTGATCCGGATATGTATCAGTCCGCACTTCTCATGACCGGCATCCCGGCACTAATTGCATTGATCGGCTGGCTGTGGGCGTCCATCGGTTACCTGCTCGCGCCGGTTCGAGAGTCGGCAGTCTAAGCCGGAAATTGCCCTCACTGCGCCCACGATTTTTCCACCATCTCGCGCCAGCGTTGGCGTGCACGTTCATCCATGGGAGACGAGGATTCAGAGGCCCACCGTTGTTCAGCGGTGTCTAAGATTTGATTTCGCTCGGCCACGGGAATCTCGTCCCAGGAGGGGTCGATCGATGATGCTCTGTTGGTTTTTAGCAGGCTATTAACCAAGTAAGCATCCCGCTGTCCCATTTGCTCTGCCAGGGATAGAAGTTCGGGCTGAATCGAGCTCTCTGCTCGGAAACTCCAAATTTTATCCAGCACCGGCTGGGGGAGTTTTGCCAGATCCTCGATGGCCTCATTTCGTGAATCCGAATCGGACTCCACGATTGATTCCAAGGCCATGTTGATGCCAACCGCCCCGTTAATGCTGTCGGTTTCGTCGTTGATTTCCATAGGCGGATTCGCAGTGATCCACTCCGCTGCTTTGACGGGATCTTTCGCTGCCCAATCTGCAAGTAACTTATCGGGTAAACTAACTGGCCTCGAAGCAGAACCTACGAAATAGTTCGCCAACTTCTCGTAGTCAAAACCTTCAGGATATTCGCCTGAAACACACCATTTTGATTCCTTCGCATCTGAGTTTTCAAAAACTTCAATTGCCTTATCCGCCGAAATTTTAAGGCTTTCCCTAGTAAAACTAAATGTGGCCCCATACCCCCACATTTCATCAAAAAAACCCCGGTGCAGCTTGTAGTATTTGAAGGCTTCCCATGGATCGTCGGTGCTCAGAATTCCAACAAGCGAACTTGAAATATCATAACGGGCTTGCCCATCCAAGGACATCGCCTTTTCCCACGCGCCTTCGAACCCAAGACGATCAATCAGTTCCTCAATCACATCTGCGACGGCTCGATTATTCTTATACTCCGGTCCTAAATTCTGCAACCAGTCCCACAGGGTATCCGTATCGCAGCGAGCGATAGCTTGGCGACGGAGCTGGCTGGGATCCAATTCCTTTGGCGAGGGTGCTGGAGCATTCGCCCTAACTGGTCGGCGGCTGGTGAATTGAATACCTTCAGGGGCATCAGAAATCTCACGCTTGTGTCGGTTCTCGCCGAGAACCATGCCAAACCAGGCCGCTCCGAGCGAAAGAACTAGAACCATCGTAGATCGGGCAGCGGGTTTCATTGATCGGAATCGGTTTGAGGTTGGAAATCTGCCGGCAAAAGTGGCATGAGTTGGGTGAGTTCCTCTTGAAGCATGGTTCCGTATTTGGGCATCTCTACCTGTAGAATTCCAATCGCATCGATAACTCTTTCCTGCGCCTCAGGGCTCATTTGACGCAAGCTTTGCTCGAACCGCGCAGGACCGTCAGGGGTTTGTGTCTGGCTCCTCAGAATTTCTAAAAATTGAGCTGCAACCATTTGATCATCTGCCGTCGCCCATTCGGACCAATTTTTGAGTGCTTCTGAAAAATCTTGCGATGCCCAGGATTTAAAAAGTCCCTCCATGTAAAATCCCTCTTCCGCCAATGTTTGAGCCACTCCACTTTCTAACAATGGTCTGATATCGGTGTTGTCGGCTAGCTGAACCCCTATCTTGTCTATACCTCCATGAACCCAAACTCGGAAAAGCTCCCAAGGCACTTGGTCCGACGCTTGTCGATATGACTCTGCGTTGCCGGCGTAAGTTTGAAGCAATTTCAGTAAGGTCTCCCCACTGCAGGGTTTCACCTGATCGGATTGGCATAGATAGGCAAAGGCTCCATGTGCATCCGCGTCCGCCCAGCCATCGAAGCATGAATCATAGCACTCATCATAGACCTCCGGGCAGTTTTCCTTGAGCCAGGCCAAGGCGTTTTTGCCTTCTTTCAATCCAAGCAAACGGGCGTATTCCAGCAGATTATCGTTGGGCGAAAATGGATCTCCTCCAGCCTTTTCCGAGAGTAGTTTTTCCTTCAGCTCGGCGACCGACAGCTGGGAGAAATCCATACTCGCAGGCTGAACCGCCGTTTTCTTCGGGGATGCCTGCTCGTTGATTTCCTTGATTCTGTGGGTGAACTCATCAAGTGACGACGTTCGCGCCACCGTGTGAGCTTCGGATGAAGATGTTCGGCTGCTAGAAAGCTGAGTTGCCTCCGAGCCTTGGTGAGAAGACCAGAGAAATGCCAGAACACCCACGGGAAGTGGGATCAGCCAAACGATATCCTTCAGTTTCACGCCTATCAGCAAACACGAAAGCCACGTTTTAGCCAGACCAATCTCCAACGGCGATTGGAATCGCCCTCAAGGCGATTTCTGTTCGATCGCAAGATCAAATCTAAAAATTATACACTGCCCACTAAAACTCGGCATGTCATCTAACAAAAAACACGAAACCCACACGTTTCTGCCAGCGCAGGGCTCAGCTTGACGGGCGTTCTAGGATGGCTTTTGGCATTGCCACGCAATCACTTGGATACGGAACTCGATGAGATTTTGCCTTGGAAAAATTTGTTTGTTCGCGGCACTGGCTTTGGCTGCCTCATTTCGTTCTTACGCCAAAGAAACACCGACCTCACGGGAAGAAACCATTCCGACAGAGGAAGTCGAACAACAGAATGTTCTAACCAATGCCATCGAGGTCCGCCATCTGAAACCGGAGCAGGCGGATCGACCCTATCACGTCGAACTCGAAGGGGTGGTGACGATGTCGAATTCACGATCACTCGTGCTCCAAGATGCCAGCGGAGGTGTCTACATTCACTTTCGAACTCCGCCTGGGCAACCTCAACCCCATCCCGGCGAGATTTGGCGTATCAATGGCATCACTGGCGCAGGAGATTTCTCGCCTGTCATCTACGCCACCGATGCGCGCTTTGTTAGACATGGGACTCTCCCCGAGCCCATCATTCCGACATGGGATCAGCTTCTTGGCGGCAGCCTTGATGCCGAACAAATAGAAATCCGCGGAGTGGTCATCGAAGCATCCAAATCGCGGGTAAAACTTCTCACCCAAGGTGGCGCGACAACCATTCTATCAGATTCGTTTTACCCGTTGCCATTCGAAGCAATGACGGATGAAGAAGTCACCTCACTGATCGGTTGTCTGGTCCGATTTCGAGGAGTCTACGCCTCCAGTTGGGACATCAGCATTGGGCGTGTCCACCCCACCGAGTTCCATCTCGGGAATGCTGTCATGACGCTTGAGAAGCCAGCCCTGGAAAATCCATTTGCTGCAACTGCTGCCCACGCCAAAGATTTGTTAGGCTTTGCCTCACATCTCAATGCTCTTGAACCAGTCAAGGTCACCGGACTCGTTTTATATACCAAGCCACCGCTTTTTTTCCTGACTGACGCAGAGCAGGGTTTCCGCGCCATATGCCGGAAAAATTGCGATGTCGTCCCCGGCGATCAAGTGGAAGTCGTCGGCTATTCCCAACCGGGCGGACCATCACCAATCCTACAGGAAGCAGCCATTCGTAAAATTGGTAGAACCAAAATGCCTGCTCCCATAGCGCTCCACGCAGACGAAATTCTGGATTCAAGGTTCGATTCCACACGCGTTCGGCTGGAAGCCACCGTGTTGAGCGATTCAGTCCGTCAGAACGAGCGGATCCTCGAATGCAATTCAGGCAACCATCACTTCTTTGCCTACGTTCCTAGCATATCCGACTCATTGGTTCCGCTGGAAAAAAATAGCATTATCAGACTGACGGGCACCTATCTTAGCAATGCTTCTAACAAGATATCCACCAGCTCGAATTTGTTCGAACTCAGGCTTCAGAATAAAAATGACATCGAGGTTCTGCAACGCGGCCCATGGTGGACTTTCCAACATACGGTTATCCTGATCACCATTCTGTGCGGCGCACTCCTGCTAGCGGTCGCCTGGGTTGCTTCACTGCATCGGACCGTGGCCCGGCGTTCAAAGGAACTTGCCAGGGAAATCGAGGAGCGTGAGTCACTCGAAAGACACCGTATTCTGGAACAGGAGCGCAGCCGGGTTGCGCAGGACCTTCATGATGAACTTGGGTCCGGCCTAACAGAGGCCGGGTTTCTAACCGCGCTGATGAAAAACCCGGAGATTTCCATCAAGGACAAAGATGGCTATTTGGACCAGCTCCGACAAGTCTGCCACTCGCTTGTCTCTGGCCTCGATGAGATCGTATGGGCGGTCAACCCACGCTATGATTCAGCGGAAGATCTCGCTGACTACTTTTCCTTATTCGCACCTCGATTTCTCAATCTTGCAGGAATCCGTTGCCGCTTGCAGATCGACGATCAGATTCCAAAAATCCCACTCAGCCCCCACCAGCGCCATGCGATTTTTCTGGCTACAAAAGAAGCACTAACCAATGTCGTGCGCCATTCGAACGCGAATGAAGTCATACTTGCAATAAGTGTAAAATCGACAGAACTACTGATTCGCATTACCGACGATGGAAGCGGATTTACTCCGGTCGATGAACAAGGCAACCGCAACGGACTGCGTGGCATGAAGGATCGGCTTGAGCAAATTGGCGGAAATTTCAGCATTGAATCCACACCCGGGATCGGGTCTACGGTTCACTTCATCATCCCATTGAAAGGCATCGAATGATCAAGATCGGCATCGTCGAAGACAGCAGAACCACCCGTGAAGGGCTGCGGACCATTGTCGATCTTTCTCCGGATTATCAGTGCGTCGGTGCCTATGAAACCGCGGAGGAGGCACTTCGATTGTTGCCGAAGAAATCCCCGGAAGTTGTTTTGATGGACATCCAGCTACCAGCAATGACCGGTGTGGAATGCGTGCAAAAGCTCAAAGCACTGCTGCCGGATGTCTTGGTGATCATGGTCACGGTGTATGAGGATTCGGACAGGGTTTTCAGCGCCTTGAGAGCTGGAGCATCCGGCTATTTACTCAAACGATCCGCGCCAGAGGAAGTTGTTCAGGCAATCCGTGATGTGCAGCAAGGCGGAGTCCCCATGAGCGGCGGCATCGCGCGTAAGGTCATCCAATATTTCCGCGATCAATCATCTACGATGGAGATGGTAGATAAGTTGACGCCCCGAGAGAGGGAAATCCTTGAACTGGTTGCGAATGGATTCACCAACAAAGAACTGGCCGGTCGGTTGCATCTCTCGGTGGATTCGGTGCGCTGGCACCTGAAAAACATTTACGCCAAGCTCCACGTGCATTCGCGGACCGAAGCGGCCTTGAAGTTTCGCGGCCCGCAGTAACCGGAGGCTTCAACAGCCTTTCAGGAAATCCAGCCCACTTGGGGGGGTAGTCGGGTTTTGGGTGCGTCATTTATTCTCGTTTCATCGGCATCTGGAACAAAATGCCGAAACTGGATTAATGACACGAAAACACAATCGACTCAGAAAACTGTCGGCTCTGGGAATCGCTGCCTTGCTCACCATGCAAAGCGGTTTCGCTGAAGGCCCCAAGGTAGTCAACATTATCAACTTCATCCGCGGCACCGAACCAAGGGCGAATGTCGATTTGTTAGAACCGGTGATCCAGCAAATCCAACTTGCGATGCAACATGGGCTGCCGACGACTTTCCTCATTCAATACGATGCCTTGGTAAACCCCGATTTTGTCAATCTTCTGAAAAACGAATTGGGACCGAATGACGAAATTGGCGTCTGGTTGGAGGTCGTGCAACCACAGGTCGAGGCCGCTGGTTTGGAATGGAAAGGTCGCTGGCCATGGGATTACAACGCCGCAGTCGGACTTACCGAAGCCTACACCCCTGAAGACCGACAAAAGCTCATGGATGTCCTGATGGAACGATTCAAAACCGAGTTTGGCGAATACCCGCGCTCGGTGGGCTGCTGGGTGTTAGACGCACCCACCTTGAACTATCTGTCGGATAAGTATCACATTGTGGCTGCCTGCAACTGCAAAGACCAGAGCGGCACGGATGGCTACACTCTTTGGGGTGGATACTGGAATCAGGCCTACTACCCGAGCCGTATCAATGCGTTCATGCCTGCTCAGACAACCGACAAGCAGTTAAACGTGCCGATCTTCCGAATGCTTGGAAGTGATCCGGTTTATCAATATGATCACAACCTTGGAAATGGAATTCAGGGAGTGATCTCGCTTGAGCCAGTCTATCGACCCGGTGGCGGATCGCCGGACTGGGTGCGCTGGTTTTTTGATGCCAACTTCAACGCGCCGAATCTTGCTTTTGCTTACACCCAAGCCGGACAGGAAAATTCATTCGGTTGGCCTGCGATGGAAGCCGGTTTGAAGGATCAATATCAATTGATGGAAGAGCAAGTAGCGGAAGGCAAAATCCGGGTTGAAACTCTCGAACAATCCGGAAGCTGGTACCGCGACCATTTCGAAACCACTCCGGCGACCGCGGTGGTAGCAATGGATGATTTCGATGACCAGGGCCACCGCAGCATTTGGTATGAAAGCCGGTTTTATCGGATCAACTTCTACTGGGAAGGCAGTAGCTGGCGGATCCGCGACCTTCACATTTTCAATGAAAAATATCCGGAAAGGTATTTGAAGGATCGAGTCACCGGCTCCACGGCAACCTACGACACACTCCCTGTGATGGATGGTTTCCATTGGAGCACTGCAAGTGACCTTGCGGGCATCCGACCTCTGGTCAACACTCTGGAAGCTACCCGGCAGTTGCTACAAAATGGTGAACCTACCGTAAGCGAAGTGGGAACTGATGGACTGTTGATTCGCATGCCAATCAACAGTGGCGGTGAACTGAAAATCCATTGCAGCCCCGATCAACTCATCCTGGAAGTCACGGGTGAAAATGCACCATCCGATTGGGGAATGGAACTCGGCTGGAGTGCTCAGCAAACCACCTCGATCGTGACGTCCACCGAGCGCAGCATCGGCTACCAACACAATCGTTTTGGGTATGCCCTGCGCACAACAGACGCCAAAGTTTCCAACGGGATGGATTCATCCAGTCTGTTGATCCGCCCTGATAACTCGACGGTGACTTTCGATTTCAATCCTGACAATGCGAACGCTTATTGGGACACCAATGGTTCGGAATTTGGAGCGGGCTCGTCGACAAGTGGGGTCTGGAATCAAACGAATCCAAACTGGACTGATTCGGCAGATGGTACGGAGGAAACCGTAGCTTGGCCTGAATCCGGGCATTCCGCGGTTTTTTCCGCCGGAAACGATGCCACCTCTGCCAGCACCATCAGTGTTACCGGAGAACAAACTGCAGAAGGAATATTGGTTGAGGAAGGAGATGTGACCCTGAGTGGTGGATCTCTGCAGCTCATGACGCCAGCTGTCATACGTGCTGAGGAAAGTGCCAGCCTGGACATCGAATCCGAGCTAACGGGCAGTAGTGGTTTACTCCTGGAAGGCGATGGCGACATCCGAATTTCCGGAACCCACCCAATCGCAGGCCCTCTTGGCATCACCGCTCCCTCACTAAGCTTTGCAAATGGCACCAGTTTTCCCACCCTGACCAGCATCTCAATGGGAAGCGGGACTTCCCTCACTGCCGAGGATGTCATGCTTGGCCTAACGGATACGCTGAGTTTGGACGGCGCGAATTTCTACGGCTCAGGCACGACTTCCGTTACAGCACGCAACCTGACACTTACCACCACCAGCAATCTTCCATCACTTCACCTGGATGGCATGGCGGCGGTTCATTTAACGACTTCCTCTCCCGGCCAAAGCACCTTTCAGATGGATGGCGGTTCCGTTCGTCTGAGCGGGTCAGCCATTCTAACCACGGATCGTTGGACAAACCGTGGCAGTAACCTTGCACATAGCTTGGAAGTTTCTGATCAATCGCAACTACTGATCCATGATGACTTCGTCCTTGGCGCGAATCCTGGGGCAGCTCTCACGGTCAATCAATCTGGAGGAACTGTTAGCAACACGGGGACTACGAACAACCCCGGAGGAGATAATGCATCGAACCGCTGGGGTCTATGGAGCGGTGGAGCAAATGTAACCTACAACATCAGCGGAGGGACGCTCGATCTAACAGGCGCTCCGTTATACCTTTCATGGGATAGTGAAGCCTCCCTGAACATTAGTGGCACCGCGCAAGTGCACCTGAAAGGCATTGAGTTTGGTTGGGGCGGACGGAGTCAATTTGCCGCAGTAAAAATGACAGGAGGAACCCTGTCCATTGGCACTGCTGGAATCTCGAACGGAGCTACATCCAACAAAAACTTCGAAATGGCCGGTGGCACCTTAGCAGCCAGTGCCAACTGGGCGTCCGCTGTTCAGCCAAATGTCACAGCTCCTGCGACCATCGACACCTCAGGCGGCGAAATTTCTCTTGCAGCAGGATTATCTGGAACGGGAAATCTAACAAAAACTGGCACCAATGCTCTCGCCCTGACCGGGCCTTCTCCCTACTCGGGGAGCATTGATGTGATGGAAGGCACATTACGGATCGGCACAACTTCGTCATTAACAGCGAATGTAGCATCTGGCGCCGTGATCGCTCCTGGCAATCTTTACGCTCAAGGCAGCGGCAGCATAGGCAGACTGGATCTGGCAGATGGATCAGCATCGACATTCCGCATCGGCGGATCAGCAAACAGCTTGTCGGTCACTTCTCCCGACGGCCTGGTAACTTCTGGCGCCCACCATATCCACATTTCAGCATCAACCGGTGCAACTCCAGGCACCTACCCGTTGATCTACTACAATGGCAGTATCGGCGGCGATGGAATGTCTGCTTTCAATCTCACACCTACCCCAGGTATTACCGCCACCTTGGTGAACAACAGCGCGACCTCCTCCGTGGATCTGGTTGTCACAGCGGTCGAGCCGATCGAGGATACCAGCCTATTGATTCGTGAGTTATTTGATGGAATCGCTGGCCCGCCACCCGGAACGAATAGCACACTGAATGGCAAGGGTGACACAACAACCACCATCGGACTGACTGGAGCATGGATGACCAACGGAAACGACGGAATCTTTACTGCCAGCAATTTCAACACCGGAGCCTCCCTTCCGGGCTTGCCACCAAGTGACGGACTGGACGGTGGACTCTGGAATAATACAAACAGCTGGGGAACCACCATTTACGCAACACGTCCACTAACTGACTCCATCGATTTTTCTTCTGAACGCACGATCTACTTCAGTTTCCGAGCCGACAACAGCGGAGACAGCTGCATGGGCATCGGGTTGGCATCCGGGGCAGATGGCAGTGCAGAATTCATCGGTTCGGGTCTTTCCTGGAATAATGCCCGAACTCTGGCAACTGGTGAAATCGATGCCGGAAATAGCACCTACATTAGCTACGGAACTCTTAGTAATGATAGCGGCCCGTATGGCATCAGGAATCACGAACCCATGGGCAGCATCAACGGCAGCGCGTTGATAGTCGGGAGGATCTCGCTTCATTCAACTGAACCAGATCAAATCGACATCAAGCGCTACAGCTCCGGTGATGTCATTGAAAGTGATCCCTCTACCATCACATGGACCGCAAGTGATAGTATCGATTCTTCGATGATCGCCGACCATTTACTCGTCTGGCTGAATGGCTCCAGTTCCAACACCACAGGCGAACTTGATGCGATCCGTTTCAGTAATAACTGGTCTGGAGTCACTGGCTCGATAGACCCTTACGAATCCTGGATCAGCTCAGCTCCATATTTTCTAACAGGGTCAGATGTGGCACCCGCCGCCGATCCTGATCACGATGGAATTCCTAATGCGATCGAATTCATCACTGGCGGCAACCCTCTACTTGCCAACGATCTCAGCAAAATGCCAGTCACCTTGTTAGAGGGAGATTTCTACGAATTCTCTTACCGCCGCATGGCGAGGGCGAACATCCCGCCTTATCCATTTGTGGAATATAGCACGGATCTAACTTCATGGCTACCCGCTGAAGCTGGGGTCAATGGAGTGCTCATTACACAAGATGCGGATCAATACGGACCCGGGATCGATCGGGTACTTGTCAAAATTCCCCGCACCATCACCCAGAACGAAAAGTTGTTCACGCGCCTGAACTCGAACCGCTGACACCCGGCATCTCAACGAACCAAAATATCAAAATTAAAACCTACATGAAAATCTGTCTAACAAACCCATTTCGCCTCATGGCGGCCAGCCTCGCCATCCTGTTCACCTGCAGCAGCACGAGCCAAGGAGCGATCATCGTTCAGGAATTGTTCGATGCCATCGCCGGCCCTCCACCCGGTAGCGATGCAAGCCTGAACGGCAAAGGCGACACCTCCACTACCGTCGGTCTAACAGGAACCTGGAGCACCCACGAAAACACAGGTATTTACACCGCCAGCAACTTCAACGCCGGGGATGGACTACCCGGGCTACCTTCAAATGCTGGCACTTCAGGAGGAATCTACAATTTCACCGGCGGCAATTACAGCACCGGAATTTACGCAACCCGCCCACTCACCAGCACCATCGACTTCAGCATCGATCAAACCATCTACTTCAGCTATCTCGCCAATAATAGCGGAGATACCTCCATGGGCATCGGCCTCTCATCGGGTACGGGTGACGCGGCAGAATTCGTGGGTGCCGGATTAAGTTGGAACAATGCCCGCACTCTAGCGACAGGTGATCTCGATGCCGGTAATGCCGCCTACATCAGCTATGGTCAGCTTGGCAGCAATGAAGGAGTCTATGGACACCGAGATCATGAAATTCAAAACAGCGTCAATGGTGATGCACTGATTGTTGGCCGCATCATCATCAGCTCGACGGGCGCCGATTTGATCGACATCAAACGCTACGGTGTGGGCGACACGATTGAGGCTGATCCGTCACTCGTTTCCTGGTCCGCCAGTGATAGTTTGGACTCCTCCATGGTCGCAGATCATTTGGTAATTTGGATGAACGGCAACAGTGGCTCCGACGCCGGTGAATTGGATGCCATCCGCATCGGCCAGACCTGGAGTGATGTCACTGGCGTCATTCCGGAGCCAGCATCAGCCATGCTCCTTGCAGTGGGATTGGGATTCGCATGGCGGCGTCGACGCTGAAATCCAGCCGCTTCAAAGTTCACCATCCCACACCATTCCGCGCTGCATTATATTCCGAGAGCCGTTTTCAAAAATGGTGCAGTACGGGATTTCTTCGATTTTACGATCTGTTCCGGCGGTCCTTCAGCAACGATGGCGCCGCCATTCTCGCCCGCTTCTGGGCCGATATCCAATATCCAGTCGGCCTCTGCGGCCACTGCCATGTGATGTTCGATTACGACTACGGTATGCCCTTCATCCGCAAGGCGATGGAGCACATCGATTAACCGTTTGATGTCTTCAAGGTGCAATCCAACCGTTGGCTCTTCGATCAAATAGAGGTTTCTCGCAGCTATCGCCGCGTTGTTGAGGGTCGCCTTGGTGCCGCGGCCTCGAATCAGTTCCGAAACCAGTTTGATGCGCTGGGCTTCTCCACCGGATAAGGTTGGGGATGCCTGGCCGAGCTGCAAATAACCAAGGCCGGTATCGGCGAGGAGTTGCAGCGGCGCGGAAATGCGCGGCTGGCTTTCGAAGAATTCAGCTGCGTCATCGATCGTCATGGCGAGCACCTCTCCGATATTTTTGTCACGGAAAGTTACCTCCAAAGTCGCCGGATTATAACGCTGTCCATTGCACGCTTCGCAGTGCACCCACGTTGGCGGCAGGAAATCCATTTCCAATTTAATCCGCCCGTTGCCTTTGCATTCAGGACAGCGACCACCTTCGGTATTGAATGAAAACCGGGATGCATCGAATCCACGAATCCGTGCATCGGGCAGCTGCGCGTAGAGCGCGCGAATGTGGTCGAACACTTTCACATAAGTCGCGGGACACGACCTCGACGTCTTGCCAATCGGAGACTGATCTACTTCGTAGGTGGACTTGATATTTGAGAAGTTGCTGAACTTTTTGAATTTCCAATTCGCGGATTTCCGTTTGCGACCGGCATCCGCCGCAGCGGCAACAGCGATGCATTGATGCATCAGCGTCGATTTCCCTGATCCCGAAATGCCGGTCAAAACCGTCAACCTCGCAAGCGGGATGGACACATCAATATCCTTCAGATTGTTCGCCGTACAACCACTAACAGTTAAGAAGGGATGAGCCTTATCAACCGGGCGGCGCTCCCCTCGGCTTGGATGCACAATCGGATGAGTCAGCGCCCGATAGGTTGGTGAGTTTGCGAGTTCCTTGCGTGTGGATGGCTTTCCTGATTTTACAGAAATCTGAGGAGGCTTTCCCTGATAGACCACTTCCCCGCCAAGTCTCCCGGCGGCCGGCCCCAGATCCACCAAATGATCTGCAGCTGCAATCGTGTCTTCATCGTGCTCCACCACGATGAGAGAATTCCCCTGATCTTTGAGAGAAACCAAGGTCGTGAGCAGTGCGGCATTGTCGCGCGGATGCAAACCGATGGTTGGTTCATCCAGCACATAAAGCACACCCCGCAAGTTAGAGCCTAATTGAGCCGCCAACCTGATCCGCTGGGACTCGCCACCCGACAAAGTGTTTCCTGATCGATCCAATTGGAGGTAACCCAGGCCGACTTCCTGCAGGAACGACAATCGCTGGCGAATCTCAGGAAGAATATCGCGGGCAATCAAGGAGTCACGGGCATCGCCAAATTTGATCGATTTGAAATGGGTTGCAGCATGATCAATCGAAAGCCTAGCCAGCGCCGACACCGGCGTATCCTTCAAATGTACGATGGATGCCGTAGGATTCAGACGCGTTCCATGACATCCCGAGCATTCGACCAGCTCATCATCATCCATTCGTTCGATTGCCCGATCCGCATCCATTTCGGCTTCGAGGACAGAATCAAAGCGTGCGGTATCCAACCGCTGGCGACGACGTTTGGGCACCCGGCCATGACCGCGACATTCCGAACACCAACCGTGGGGCGAGTTGAACGAAAACAGCCGGGGGTCCAATTCTTCGAACGAGCGATTGCAGGACGGACAGCTTGCGTGGGTGGAAAGCAAAATCAATTCACCACGTGCGGTGTGGAGTTTTAAAATGCCCTTGCCATGGGTGAGTGCAGTTTCGATGGCAGCGGGGAGTTCCTTCACGCCATTCTTTGAAATTTCCGCAACCACCGCATCGATGTCGTGCTCTTTGAATCGCTCAAGCCGCTCGAAGTTCTCCGAGTCACGGAATTCACCATCCACCAGCAAGCGGGTGAAATCATGCTTCAACGCCCATTCGGCGACATCGGTGTGATAACCTTTTTTCGCCCGGATCAACGGCGCCAGGATACGAACCGTTCCCTTTTTCAGATGTACCCGGATCGCATTCTCGATCGCGGACAACGATTGCTTCTCCACCGGAATTTTACAATCCGGGCAGTAGAGAGTTCCGAGTTTCGAATAGAGCAACCGGATGAAATTCCAGAGCTCGGTTACGGTGGCAACCGTGGATTTCCCCCCGCCTTGGGATACCCGCTGCTCGATCGCCACTGTCGGCGGCAAACCTTGCAGTTGATCAATCTCGGGCTTCTCTAACTGCTCTGCAAACTGTCGCGCATAGGCTGACATCGAATCAAGGAACCGGCGCTGCCCCTCTGCGAATAGGATGTCAAATGCGAGCGTCGATTTCCCTGAGCCAGACAGGCCGGATATCACCACGAATTGATCGCGCGGCAGATCCACCGAAATGTTTTTCAGATTGTGATGGCGTGCGCCGCGCAGACTGATCGAGTGCGAGCTTGGAATGTATGGCTTGGGAATCGCTCGTTCCAGTTCCTCTTTCCCGGCAAGCGCAGGCTTCAAAAACCGAGCCGTCTCCGTATCGAGTGAGGCGATCTTCTCAGGTGGCCCTTCCGCGACCAGCTTGCCGCCATTTTTCCCGGCTTCAGGGCCGAGATCGATGATCCAGTCAGCGGACTTGATCACATCCATATTGTGCTCAATCACCAACAAGGTGTGACCAGCATCAACCAGCTTTTGGAACACGCCTAACAGATTCTCAATATCGGAGAAATGGAGTCCGGTCGTCGGTTCATCAAGAATCAGCAGCTTGTTCGCCCCTTGTGCTCCCTCCAGATTTGAAGCCAATAGCTGGCAAAGTTTCAGCCGTTGCGACTCACCGCCGGAGAGCGTGTTCAGAGGCTGGCCCAACCTCAAATACCCAAGCCCCACCTCGACCAGAGGCTGCAACTGGGAGCGGATCTGACCGTGGCGCTTGGCGACCGGCGAGCTAAGACCTGAGGTATCCGCAAAGAACTCCATCGCTTCATCAACCGTGAAATCCAGAACATCGGCGATGGATTTGCCAAAATAATGAATGTCCAGCGTGGAGGACTTGTAACGACGCCCGCCACAATCCGGGCATGTCACGTAGAGATCGGATAGAAATTGCATCTCAACCTTCTCGAATCCATTGCCAGAGCAGCGATCGCATCTACCCGCTCCGGAATTGAAGGAGAAAAAGCCCGTCGTTAGATCACGTGATTTCGCCTCATCGGTTAGAGCGAAAAGTTGCCGGATCTGATTGAAGGCGCCGAGAAACACCGCCGGCGTCGATCGCGGAGTGCGGGCGATCGGTGATTGGTCCACCAGTTGAACATCATCCAAATACTGTGAACCCAGTAGATCTTTGATGGGCGCGGCCTCAAGGTCATTCCCCTCTTTGCGGAACTTGTTCGCAAGATTGGCATAAAGCACATCATGGGCGAACGTTGATTTGCCGGAACCCGAAACTCCTGTGAGACACAGGAAAAGGCCCAGTGGTAAATCGACATCCAGTTTGCGCAGGTTATGCCGGGTCGCGCCGCGAACTTTGAGCATTTTCTTTCCGGGCTGCCTTCGGCTTTTCGGAATGGCAATCGCCCGGTCCCCACGGAGCCATGGCAGGGTTCCTTTTTTGAACTGAACCGACGGTGTAAGTGGTCCGTGATAGACCAACTGCCCACCAAACTGACCCGCCCCTGGTCCGATATCGATCAGGTTATCCGCCGCCTGCATCACCGCTTGCTCATGCTCCACCACGACCAGGGTATTCCCTTTGTCGCGCAGCCCGTGCATCACCCCAACCAATCGGTGAATATCTCTGGCGTGCAGTCCCACTGTTGGTTCATCCAACACAAACAAAGTCCCTGTTAGAGACGCACCAAGACAGGTTGTCAGGTTGACCCGTTCAATCTCTCCCCCGGAAAGCGTGCGGGTTGGCCGGTCCAGGGTCAGGTATCCAAGGCCGACTTGTTCCAGATAGGTCAGGCGTGACTTAATTTCGGTTAGAACAAGATCCAATGTCGGATCTGATGGTGCATTGGATGATGAATGCCCCTCAACTAGCCGTGAAATCCATGGCAAGAGTTCATCGATGGGTAGCTGCCATAGCTCGGGCAATGTCATTCCATCAATCTTGAAACACAGTGCTTCGGGTTGGAGCCGCTTGCCACGGCATTCCGAGCACGTGGTGTAGGAACGATACCGGGATAGGAATACCCGGACGTGCATCTTATAGGACTTCGTTTCCAGCCAATCGAAGAACCCCTTCACCCCGTACCAATCACCGGACTGCCAGAGCTCTTCAAGTGCTTCCGGAGTGATCTCCTTCAACTTACGATCCCCATAGTAGATCCACTCGCGTTCCTTGGGTTCAAGGTCCTCCCACGGTGTTTTGATTTCAATGCCACGTTCTTTGCAGCAGCGAATCAGGTCGCGCTGGCACTCATCGCCCCGCTCGCCTTGGAACGGTTTGATCGCGCCTTCCGCAATGCTAAGCGAGCCATCGGGAACGGCTTTTTCCAAATCGATGCCGATCACGCGGCCAAAGCCCCGGCATTTCGGGCAGGCACCCAGTGGATTGTTGAACGAAAACAGTGAGGCGGTGGGAGGACGGAGGGTGAAGCCCGTATTTGGGTTGGTCCAGCCCGTGGTGAAAGATCGCAGTTGATCGGTCGACGAACCAGATCCCGCGGCGTAAGCGATGCCCGCATTGCCTTTTCCAAGCACGAATGCTGCCTCAAGCGCTTCCAGCAACCGGGTGGTTGAACTTGCGCTCAACTTCAACCGATCCTGCACCACCAAAACCGAACCCGTTGCCAATTTGAAATCAGGCGGTGCCGGTTCGTCCGTCCGCAAGGTTTCCCCACGATGGAGAATGCGCAGATAGCCTTGTTGGCTGAGGAATGGAAACAGATCCGTAGCAGCAGTATCAGGCGGAATGGATAGCGGAAAAACCACCAGCAGGGCCTGGCCTGCGAGGTTTTCCTGAGCCCAGGCGGCAGCGGAATCCGGCGAATCCGGCTGGATGGTCTCGCCAGTTTCCGGGTCATGTCCCGTGGCAAGACGCGGAAACAGCAACTTCAGGTAGTCATTGATTTCGGTAAGGGTGCCGACCGTCGACCGGGTGGTGCGAACGTTGTTTTTTTGTTCAATCGCGATCGCCGGAGGGATGCCCTCGATCTGATCCACTTCCGGTTTATCCATCCGGTCGAAAAACTGCCGGACGTAAGGAGAAAACGTTTCGACGTAGCGACGTTGACCTTCCGCATAGAGCGTGTGGAAGGCCAATGAGGATTTGCCTGATCCGGACGGCCCGGTAACCACGGTCAGTTGACCGAGCGGGATGTCGAGATCGAGCGACCGGAGATTGTGCTGGCGCGCTCCGCGAATGCGGATCACCTCGTGGGCGGTCGCTTTTGAGTCAGAGGAATGAGAGGTGGATTTCTTCTTCGCGGGCACAGCCGCAGCTTAGGCGGAATTCTCCAACCTGCCAGCGGAACTATTGTTCAGAAGAGCGCAATTTTCACCGATCAACGGCTGAGAATGGAAGCAAAGTGGCCTTCATTCTGTTTCGTATCGGCAATTTCATCGTTCAGCATGCGGAGTGCGCCGATGTCGTTTTCGGGAAGTCGCTCGATTTGCAGCTCAATGCCATGAATATAAGTCGCTGCATGAGGTTTCAGTGAGCTGATGAGGCGGCCCTCATTCTTCGACTGAGCTTCACGGGCATCCTGCAAGGCCTTCCGGATGTCGCCATCGTCAGCACCACGGATGCTCACGCTCATGGGGATGTAATTTCCGGAATTCCGAATCTCGGCCATCACCCGCTTGAGATCATTTTTGGCATCGTCACGCTGTCCGCGATCAACCGATCGAACCTCACGGCTCAGCGCCTTATCCAACTTATCGGCAATGTCTTCGGTGGCTTTTTTGTAGGAGGCCAGTTCGGATGACGCCTTGTCACGCATGATGCCGCGTGCGCGATCCAAAAAGCTGTCCACATCAAAAATCGGAGCCGGGCCTGCAGGGCGGCTCACCGGTGGTGCCGTGCTGCCGAATGGCGAACTGGTGCCTTGTGAGTATGAAGTGCTTCCGAAAGGAGATGATCCCCGATTATTTTTCGGGGTAGCGGTCTGCGGCTTCTGCTCGGTTTTGGTGGCGGAGGTGGAGTTTGCCGCGGGATTCGCAGTCTTCTCAGCATGAGTGGCCGATTGTTCATCCTGATCACTCAGCGGCTTAGGTTTTTGATCTTTCAGGAAAAAGTAAGCGCCTGCTGCAATCCCGATGAGCAGCAGAAACGCGATGATTCCGCCTGCACCGCTGGATTGCTTGGCAACCGGACGAACAACGCTGGATGGGGCACGGCGTTTCGGCGCCGGTGGAGCTCCGCGGCCTGGGCGAACCATGCCTGCTGGCCCCGGCGTCGCCGAGTTATTGAGAAACTTCGTCAGATCCGCCGCAATCTCAGCGGCACTGGTGTAGCGCAGGACCGGATCGGGCTGGGTGCATTTCTTGACGATCGCATCCAGTTTCGGACTGGAGCCGGAAATGGCAGACGGCAGACGAGGATCCTCGGCAGGAAGCTTGCCCGTAAGCAGTTCATGCAAGACCACACCCAGAGAAAACACATCCGCACGGGTATCCACACGCGACGGGGCATTCACCACTTCCGGAGCGGTGTAATGGGGCGTCCCGTAAATTTCTTCACCCTCTTTGGAAATCAGGCCAACCGGCCGCGCCAGGCCAAAGTCACCGATTTTTGGCCGATTGTGACCGTCCAGCAAGATGTTCGCCGGCTTGATATCGCGGTGCAAAATCCGGTGCTCGTGGGCGTGGGCGATGCCGGACGAAACTTCCGCCATAATGCGCGCTGCCTCACGTCCATCGATCGCTTTTTTATAGGCGGCATGGTAGAGCGATTGGCCGGAAACATACTCCATGATGATGTAGAGCATGCCGTCGACCTCGCCGAAATCATACACACCGATGAGGTTCGGATGGTTCAATTTGGCCATCGCCTTTGCCTCGGCAGCAAATCCTTCACGGAAATTCTCATCCGAACTGAATTCCCGTGGGAGGATCTTGATGGCGACCTGGCGGTCCAAGGCATTTTGCGTGGCAAAATAAACCGCCCCCATACCACCGCAGGCGATCAGCGAATGGATGGTATAACCAGGAAACAGAGCGGCCAACTCCTCAGGTGAAGGAGCCGCAAACGACGGAGCTTCGGAACTCATAAGCGCTTAGAAAAATGATGAGAGGATGGAAAGCAATCGGGAGACAGATCGTGGCGGGGATATTGTCAGGAAGCGATTACGAATGGACGAAATAATTGGAATTCTCCTGTGTAAAACCCGCCAGCGCCAAAAAGTTTAGAAGTTTTTTCACGCCGGGGTTGTAGATTCGGCGGGTCTTGCCAAAAGAAGTCCATGACGTGGGAGCAGGAAATCGTGACGAAATTGGGAAAAAATGGGATTCGCGAGTTGGCAGCAGCATTTTATCGGCAGGTGGCAGGAGATGATTTGCTGGGGCCGATGTATCCCACTGAGGAACTGAGCCAAGCCGAAACACGGTTGGCGGACTTCCTTTGCTTCCGCCTCGCCGGAGACCCCACGTATCTGGAAACGCGCGGTCACCCACGGCTACGCATGCGGCATTTTCCTTTCAAAATCGGCATCGCGGAACGGGATCGGTGGATTTTACTCATGACCAACGCCATGGACGAAATCGGCCTGCACGGCAAAGAACGCGAGGCTCTGGAAGGATTTTTCGCCCACACTGCTGATTTCATGCGCAATCAGGAAGAGCCCGCCGCTGGCTCCTAGCCCGGCCAGCGGTCCAAAAATCCTGAAGTCGGGGCGTGATAAACGATCCACTGGGGGATTTTGACGACGGAATTGTAGAGCAAATGCAGGGTGATGACCGAGGTTAGCGATCCGGTGGCGGAGTAAAGCAGCGCGCAGGCAAATCCAAAAATCCCGACGCTGATCAGGCCGTAGGGGTTGTAAAAATGGATCAGCGCGAAAACCGTCGCGGAAATCATCGCAGCGACCAGAACCGGCAGCCGGTTTGCCAGCGAGCGGAACAGCACCCCACGGAATAGGATTTCTTCGGTCAGAGGTGCCAGGAGACACGCCGATACGATCGCGTAGACCAAGCCGCTGAATCCTGCTTCCGAGAGGTTGAGCCCGCCGCCGGGACTGACCGTGCTGGCATTCCCCAACCATCTCATCAGCAATTGGTCAGCCAGCAGCAGCAGGGCAAACAAACCGAGCACGATCGCCGGCAATACCGGCTTTTCCGCGCCTAAAACCCGCGCCGCATGCGAAGGCCGCTTGAAAAGCAGCGCGAGCGCAATCATCGCGGGAAGCAAACGCGCTGCGGCATCAATCGCCGTGGCCGCCAGCGGTGGCAAACCATGCACCGCCACGATCCCGAAATTCAGCACCGTTGTGAATCCCACCCATGCCAAGGCGGCGACCAGAAACACCGTGAGGCCGAGAGTTGGTCGCCAAGCAGCGGCATAACCCTGCACCCGATTCCGGGTCGATTTGGATAAGCAGCGCAGGGTTTGCGGTAAAAATGCCAAGCCAGCCAGGCCCAACAGCCAGACCACCGACCGGGTGATGATCGCCCGGGTGCGCAACCGGGCCAGGCCTTCCTCGTAGCGTCGCTTCCACAAGGGTTCCGCAAACGAAACCGGCGCCTCTTCCATCAACTTTGCCTCCCACCAACTACCGCGAAAGGCAGCCAGATCATCGGCAATGAGCGCAAATTGCGGGACCTGATCCGGCCCGAGCTGATTCCCCATCGATTGCAGGATGGATTGATGCTGATCGATGGCTGATACGACGGAATAGGCTTCGAACACCGGCTGGCCGAAAGATTTGCCTGCCCCCAGCTTGCGAAAAATCGTGAGTGCATCCTTTCGCACTTCAGCTGGAGTATCCACACCGGCCAGCCAACGCAGCCATGCGGGATCGAGCTCCATCGCATCTGCCAAGCGCAGGTCCCGGTCGATTTTCACCATCGCCACCTCAGTGGTTCCCGGAGGATAGCCCAGGGTTTCTCCAAAGTAATGATCCCAGAGCCAAATTCCGAACAGGAACGCCAGAAGCGCGATCAGAGGTTCCGGATAATCCCGGCTGAGAATCCTGCGGTATGGATTCTTGGGTTGGACTCTGGCGGATTTATCACGTTTGATGCATCCAACTTGAGCTGGAGCGTGTGCTTTTAGCAAGCACCGGCAAATTATTACCACTGGCGGAATCCATGCCCTGGCCTCAGATTCCCGCCGAACCAATCACCCATGTCTGATCCGACCGAACTTACCTTGTGGCTTAGTTTCCTGTTTGCCCTCGGTCTATTTGCCGTCACCTCATACGCGCGCTACCTGACCAAGCGTGGACAGAACGCCGATCTCGCTGGCAGCACCACGGTTTCAGAGCAGGAAGCGGATATCTCGTTGGCGCTACCTGCCACCGAGGAGTTGATTGAAGATCCCTATATTTCTCCGCTTAAAGAGGATAGCCCAGAACCTGCGGAGAAGGTTCCCAGTCATTTCTATCGACCGCTCGATTTCCTGTGGATGGGCTTCATTTTCTGTATTTTCTGCCTCCTGAGCGTCTCCACCGCACGCGCGACCGGCAATTCCCACGGCGCCAAGATCGACATTCCTACGATTTTGATCTCCTGCGGGTTCCAACTGTTCCTGGCAACGGTCACCACTTTCATGGTGTTTCCGCGCATGCGGCCAACTCGCTGGCTGGGCCTGCGCTGGGCACACTGGCCGATGGTGTTCCTGATCGCCCCATTTACCGTCGGCGTGCTGCTGGTCCTCACTTACATCCTCCAAGTTGCAGGTTATCAACAGTGGATGGAGCAACTTCACGTCCAGCAGACGCAGGAAACGGTGAAGATGCTGCAGAATTCCGATGATACGGTCGCCTTGGCCCTGATGGCGCTTACCGCCGTATTCGTCGCACCGGTTTGCGAAGAACTGGTATTTCGTGGCTACCTTTACCCCGCCGCCAAGCGCTTTGCCGGTCGATGGGTCGCCGGATTTTGCGTCGCCCTTGTCTTCGCTGCAGCCCACGGCAGCTTGGCCGCCTTGGCACCGTTGTTCTTGGTCGGCGTTGCGTTGGTGGTCGTTTACGAAACCACCGGTTCCATCTGGGCCCCGATGGCCACGCACATGTGCTTCAACGCACTCACGGTCATCGCTCAAATCGCGCTCCGCTATTTCCACATCGATCTTCCAAAGTGATGCAGCTGCGTGACATCGGCGAGGACGCGTTGATCGAACGGCTGGTGGCATTGGTTCCCCACGACCCTTCGCCGTGGGCCGGACCGGGTGATGATTGCGCGGTGATCGATGATGGCCACGGTGCGCTCCGCTTGCTCAAAACTGATGCATTGGTCGAAAACGTGCATTTCACCCCCGATGCCGAGCCTCACCGGGTCGGCTGGAAAGCGGTGGCACGGGTGATTTCCGATTTCGCAGCCATGGGCGGCAAGCCCGAGCATTTCCTGATCACCCTGGCGCTTCCGCCCACTTTACCAGTGGCTTGGGTGGAAGAATTTTATCGCGGCATCGGCACTTGCCTGAGGAAGTTTGGTGGCTACCTGGCCGGTGGCGAAACATCATCGGTCCCAATCGGATCTGCTGCGGTGATCTCGATCGCGGCCACTGGTAAAGTAGAGCGGGATGAATGGGTGCTGCGATCCACAGCGCGTGCTGGCGATGCAATACTTGTGACCGGAAAACTGGGTGGCTCCCTCGCCGGGAAACATCTCGATTTCACCCCACGCGCGGAGCAGGCTCAGTGGTTAGTGAAACATTTCAAGCCAACCGCCATGATGGACCTATCGGATGGCTTGGCCAAAGATCTGCCACGGCTGGCAAAGGCGTCCGGGCTGGGTTTCATGCTGGAAAAATCTGCCATTCCGATCACTCCCGGCTGCTCGCTCCAGCAGGCACTGGGTGACGGAGAAGACTTTGAATTGCTGATCACGACTCGCCCGGAATCGCTGGCAGAGCTGATGGAGTCCTGGGCTCGGCATTTCCCGGAATTGGGACTCACCCAGATCGGCACCATGACCTCAGCAGGCGAAGGTGGCGAATTAAGTGGCGGCTGGGATCACTTCAAAACACTTGGTAATTAGGGAATCCAAGCTATCCTGAATCGGATGTCCGAGGTTGAGGAAGATTCATTTCTGTCATTCCAGGAAACGGAGAAAGCTGCATCGCCACGGACCTTGGTGAATTATCGTGACGCGCTGGCCGCCTATCGGGAGTGGCGTGGAGAACGCTTCGCCGGCTGGAAAAAGGAGCAGGCCGATGACTTCCGCGACTACCTGTTCGACCTGATGAAAAAGGGGCTCAAGCGGGCGACGATAAGACTGCGATTTTCCGCGCTGCGTTCCTTTTACAAGTATCTGGTTCTGCGTCAGGGGCTTGGCCACAGCCCGGTGGCGGAGGTCCAATTGCCCAAGCCGGAACGCAATCTCCCCGTGGTTTTGAGCGTCGCCCAGATCGATGATTTACTCTCGGTTCCACTGCGCCATCCACCTGCGAAAGAAGCCCATTTCTGGATACCGCAACGGGATGCAGCCATTCTGGAGTTATTTTATTCCAGTGGCTTGCGGATTTCCGAATTGCTTTCGCTCAACGTCGAAGATCTCGATTTTGTCGGCGAAACCGTGCGCGTCATGGGCAAAGGAGCCAAGGAGCGCATCGTCCCCATCGGCAGCCCAGCCCTTGCCGCGATCCAACGCTACCGGCAAACCCTAGCCATCACGCGCGGCCCGCTTTTTCTCAGCACCCGAAAAACGCGGATCACCCAGCAAGCGATCGACCAGCTGCTGAAAAAATATCTGCGGCTGAGTGGTATCCCCTTCAAGATCAGCCCCCACAAATTACGCCATAGTTTTGCTACCCATTTGCTGGACGCCGGGGCGGATTTGCGCAGTGTTCAGGCGCTGCTCGGACACGCCTCACTTTCCACCACACAGATTTACACCCACGTCACCAGAGAACGTCTGAAGCAGGCCTACGATTCGGCACATCCACGGGCATGACCCATCCCCCTTTCTCACCTACTCTTTTGTGAAATACGTCCTCATTTTCTGCATTCTGGCCACTGCTGCGTGTGCACCCTTGTATTTGGGACGTGATAAAAAACCGGCTCGCTCCGTGGCGGACGCCCAGCGCGAATTGCATGACCGGGTCGCTTCGAAATCGAAGCCAGCCGTCCTATTCGTTGGAAATAGCTACAGCTTCGGCATGCCCAAAGCCTTGGCCGCAGAATGCGCGAAGCATGATCAGCCGATCCGGATCGGCCACTCGACCTTCAGCGGCTGGTCGCTGGCTCAACACGTTAAAAACGAATCAACCCTGAAGAAAATCCGCGAGGGCAAGTGGGACGTGGTCGTGCTTCAGGAGCAAAGCCAAATTCCATCGTTCAAGGGCTTCCGCAGAAATCACCGCATGCTCCCCGCTGTCAAAAAACTCGCGGCTGAGGCACGCGCCGCAGGTGCCGTACCTGTGCTTTACCAAACCTGGGGCCGCCTTCATGGAGACCAGCAAAACGTCCCAGGAGACACATCCGCCGCCATGAGCGCGAGGCTCGCGGAAGGGTATCGCGTCGCGTCCAAAGCTGCTGGTGGATTGGTCGTGATCCCAGCTGGCGACGCCTGGGCCAAAGAAATCGCGACAGGTCATGGAAACCAATTATTTATCGAGGATGGCAGCCACCCGACCTCCATCGGAAACCAGCTGACTGCACGCGTGTTTTATAATTCGCTGTTTTCAGCAGTTCATGATAACGGTATTGCATTGCGCGGCATTGTGCCTTAAGGGGAATCTTACCCCCCTGCTCCATATTTACCGATGATCGCCACCAAACGCCTGCTTTCTCTCTCGCTAGCCGCTGCAACTGCTTTGTTGCTGGTGAACTGCTCACCTTCGTTGCCTCCAGATGGCAAGCCTGTCACGGATGCAAATGGTAAACCGGTAAATCCTTATCCCGAAGGAACCTACGATCACTTCCGGGCTGAACCCAATTATCGCAAGACCTACGACGTTTACAAAAACGAAGAGCTGCTTACGAAAACCGACGAAAGCAACTCCAGCATCGTCATCAATCTCTCCAATCAACGAGCTCAGTTGATGAACGGCGATAAAGTCGCCATGGACTACCCGATTTGTTCGGGAACCGAAGAACGCCCGACACCTCCCGGAGATTACAAAATCCTGGAGAAAATCGTCGACAAGCACTCAAATACCTATGGGAAAATCGTTGATGCTGAAGGGGAAGTGGTGAACTCCAATGCCGATGTGAACAAGGATCCGATCCCTGAAGGCGGAAAATTTATCGGTGCTCCGATGGCTTACTGGATGCGCCTGACTTGGGACGGTGTGGGTCACCACGTTGGCCCGGTGCGGCGCTACCCGGCTTCCCACGCATGCGTGCGGGGACCAAAAGGGACCATGCCGATTGTTTATTCCAAGGTTAAAGTCGGCACATCAGTCCGAGTTCAGTAACCACAAAAAAATCACCTCCGCCACAGCGGAGGTGATCCAGAAAATCGGTCGATCAATCGGCAGGCCGATCACTCATCTTCCATGAAGGCATCGTGGCCTTCTTTCTTAGCCTCACGCAGAGAACCAATGAGTTGCTCCGCTTTGGCGAGATCCTTTGCCATATATGCGTCTTCGATTTCGCAGAAGCTGATGTAAAGCTTGGCGATCATCGTGCGGTATTTCACCGAAGCTTTCGCCTTGGCGTCAGGATCAGCGATTTCACTCACCGTGGAAGGCAGTTCCTGAAGGCACTTCAGCACAGCAGCCTGAGCTTCACGTGCTTCCTCAGCCCCCTTGACCGGGTCTTTCTCGCGACGCATCGCCTTGTAGGCATCGTTCATCGCGTGCATTTCTTTACCCAGCGGGGTTTCTTTTTTCTCTTCAGCTTTGGAAACCATTGGTGCGCACATGACTGCGGCCACACATCCCATTAGAATTGTCCGGTATTGCATACGCTGGTCATTACGCCACACCCAAGCATCTTTCCAATTCAAAATGCCTCGAAACCCCTAGATTTACCGGCAAATGTTGCACTCGCTGGTTCTCTGGATGGATTTCCTTTCTTTCAGAATCGGCATATCGCGCTTATGAGAAGCCTGTTGAAGATTCGTTTTCCGAAACCACGACTCCTCCTCACCTTAACCGCCGCGGTTGTGGGCTTGGCCATGCTGATTTGGTTCGCAGTGCCATTCGCGTTTCCCATCCCTCCGCGTTTACTCAAAAACCCGGCGGGTTCACCGATTTTGACCGACCGGCATGGCTTGCCGCTACATCACCTGACATTCGGCGATTCCACCCGAATGATTCCCCTGGAATTCAAGGATATCCCACCGGATTTGCTCGCCTGCACCTTAGCTGCTGAAGATAAGCGGTTCTTCGAGCATGGTGGAGTGGATTTGCTCTCCATCAGCAGAGCAACCCGGGATTTTGTGCTGCACCGGCGTGTGACTTCCGGGGCCTCGACCATCACCCAGCAGCTGATCAAGATTTCGTCGCCAAGACGTAAGCGAAACCTTGGGACCAAGCTGCGGGAAGCATTCACAGCCAGACATTTGGAAATGATCTGGTCCAAGGATCAGATTCTAACTGCTTATCTCAACCGGCTGGATTACGGGAACCTCCGGATCGGATCGGCCGAAGCAGCCCGGTTTTATTTTCAGAAACCGCTGGCCGACCTTTCACTTGCAGAATCCGCCCTTTTGGCGGGGCTGCCGCAAGCGCCATCGCGGCTCAATCCATTACGCCATCCGCAACGGGCGGTAAAACGTCGGAACATGGTCTTGGAACGGCTCGCTGATAACCCGGCATATTCGGCGACGCGGATTTCAACGGCGATGCATGAGCCGCTCGAACTAAGGCCGCTGCGCCAGGCCAGGGCAGCTCCGTGGCTACCGGATTTTTCCACAGGTTCTACCAAACATCGAACTTCTCTGGATCTACCGCTGCAGAAAGCCGTGGAACGGATCGTGCGGGAAGAAACCGCGAAATTGAGAGACTCCAACCTTCGGCATGCCGCGGTGGTGGTGATCGACAATCCCACCGGGGAAGTCCTTGCTTTGGTCTCATCCGCCTCTTGGGACGATCCACGTGGCGGCCAGCTCAATGGCGCGCTGATTCCTCGATCTCCCGGCTCCACCCTTAAACCATTCACCTATTTATTGGCATTCCAACAAGAGAAGCTCACCCCCGCCTCCATTTTAGCGGATATCCCCAGCCCGTTCCGCACGCCACAAGGTCTCGACCTGCCGGAAAATTACGACCGGTGCTACCGCGGCCCCGTGACACTGAGGACCGCCTTGGCCTGCTCACTGAATGTGCCAGCATTGCGCGAACTGAATGAACTTGGCGGCCCTACCCCGCTGTATCATTTGTTACAAAAATTGGGCATCGATACCTTCGAGCAAAAACCTGAATTTTACGGGCTTGGCCTCACACTTGGAAACGCCCCGGTGCGTTTGCTCGACCTAACAAATGCCTACGCGGCGATCGCCCGGGGCGGAATTTCCTTTCCTCCCACCATTTTTCTTCCAGCTGAGATCACGGAGAAAAAGCGATGGTTCGATGCCATTTCTGCCTACCTGATGGCCGATATCCTTTCGGACTCCACGGCCCGTGCCCCGGCCTTCACCCCTGGCGGCCCCCTGGATCTACCTTTTCGATGCGCCGTAAAAACCGGAACCTCGTCCGACTTCCACGACAACTGGTGTGTCGGTTTCACCCCGGATTTCACGGTCGGCGTGTGGGCTGGAAACTTCGAGCAGCAACCGATGAAAGGCTTATCCGGGATCGATGGCGCCGGACCCATTTTTCATCGAACCATGCTGGAACTTTATCAAGGAACCTCGCCTCACTGGTTCGCCATGCCCGAGGGTTTGAGCAAAATCACCATTGATCGCCGCAACGGAAAATTACTGACAGGCAATACCGCCAACCAAGCTCCACAAGCGGTGAGCGACCTCGTGCCAACGGACAGAATTCCGATGCTTGCGTCAGCATCCGACTACAACGTGGACGGCCAAAAGGCGCTCCTCGATCCAATCTACTCCAGCTGGTTCAACAGCAGCTACAATCAACGCAGGGGAGAATTGGCGATGAATGCGAAAGCGGTCTCGCTCGCTTCACTCAAAATCATTTCGCCACGTGATGGTGCGACCTTTCTCATTGATCCGGAAATCCCCTCTGGCTCCGATCAACTGCGCCCCATCACCAATCTCCCCGGCGTGGCGCAATGGAGTTCGGCAACCTTGAAAATCGAACAAGGATCGCCAGAACCGATGATTCATCTCGTTCCCGGAGATCATATCCTTACCGCAACCGATCCGCGCGACGGTAGCCAGCAGCACCTGACGCTGCATGTGAAATCGATGTGATGCTGGAGCACAAAAAAGCCCGGTAGCTAAATCAGCCACCGGGGTTTTATAAACCATGAACCGAGAAAACGGCTTAGCGGCGGCGGCGAAGCAAACCGACCAAGCCTAAGGCACCGAGAAGTGCGCTGGCGGGTTCCGGGATGACAACGTGGGTTCCCAAGTATTCTGTGGAGGATGGATCTGCGTTCGCAACATCCGCGAGGCTATACTGGGTCCATTGAGCAGAATCAAAATCAGTGGTCGTTCCAGTTAGCACGTCAGCATTGCGGACATAACTAGTATCTGCATATAAACTCGCGGTTGCTCCAAACACATCAACAATTGATGCGGTTGTGAACGAAGAGCCAGTATAAATCACAACAGAGTCATCTCCATTGAAGTTAACTGAAGAAATCGTAGTAGCAGTTGTAGACGCGTAGCTGGGATCAACTGCACCGGCGTTCATAAACACCAAGGTTTCACCCGCAACGATCGTTCCTGTTAATGCGATTGTGGCGGTTGGTGTGCCATCAGTTTTCCAAATTTCACGGTTTCCATTCGAAAAGAGTGCCAAGTAATAACTCTCAGCTCCCAGATCAATACTGGTGGAAGAAGTATTCGTAATTTCGATGTACTTATTAAGGGAGGAGCCTTCGTAGTACTGGCTGATGATCAAGGCACCTTTAGAGGACTGAGCAGCAGCCAATGCGACCGCAGAAAATAGAGCGAGTTTCAATTTCATAGGAGCTGGATTCGATTTTTAATTGACTCTTCGAAAAAGCCGAAGAGCACCAATGAGCACACATCGTGCCACACTTAAACACGATGGTTCCTCATTGGTGCCCCCTCGAGCAATCCAGCTGTAGTTACAAAATTGACAAATGCCCGACCTGGATCAGGTCGGCATCTCGCCGCGGGCCATCACGACCTTGCCGGTGCGCACCGTCTCGATGATGTCGAATTGGGAAAACATCGCCACGGCAGCATCCAATTTCGGACTGTCACCGTTGATCATCACAATCATTGAAACCGGTGTCAGATCCACGGTTTTTCCGCCGAAGTGCTCGGTGATCTGCAGCGCTTGCGAACGCTCCGCAGGCGAGCACTTGAGCTTGATCAACATCATTTCCTTGGTGACCGCCGCATCCAGATTGTGCTCGGAGCAATGGATCACATCGACCAATTTGGAGACCTGCATGATGATCTGATGCAGCCCGTTCGGATCTCCGGAAATCCCAATGGTCATCCGTGAAAAGTGGCCATTTCGACCTTGGGAGACAACGAGGGAATCAATGTTGAAGGCACGCCGGGAGAAGACCTGGCAAATGCGCATCAGAACTCCAGGAGCGTTGTTGACCAGGATGGAAAGCGTATGAGTCCCGCCACGGATTTTTGCCGGATTCGGCGACGGGGTGTCGGTGGTTACGATCGTAGACATTTTCGAAAAAGGGTAGAATGAAACTCAGTGATGGGCTTTTCGAATCACGTGGAACCGATGGGTTTTTCCATCTTCGTCTTCGGCGCTTCGATGATCATTTCCTCAAGCGGTGCACCGGATGGGATCATCGGGAAAACATTGTCGGTCTTCACGCACTCCGCGTGGATCAGGATCGGCCCGTCATTATATGCCAGCGCCTTTTCCAGCTGTTTGGTGACATCCGCCGGGCGTTTGATGAACACGGACGGGATGCCGTAAGCGGCTGCCAGTTTGCAGAAATCCGGGTTCCCAACGAGGTCCACACCCGAGGTGCGATCTTCGTAGAAAAGCTCCTGCCACTGGCGAACCATGCCGAGGTAGTGGTTGTTCAGCACCACGATCTTGATCGGCAACTTGTGGATCTGCGCCGTGGCCAATTCGAACAAGGTCATCTGGAATCCACCGTCTCCGGAAATGGAGATCACGGTTTTTTCCGGATGCGCCAGCTGGGCACCGATCGCTGCCGGGAAACCAAATCCCATGGTTCCAGCACCACCGGATGAGAGCCAATGGAACGATTCGTGGTTCTTGTAAAACTGTGCGGCCCACATCTGGTGCTGGCCGACGTCTGTCGAAACAATGGCCTTGCCCTCGGTGAGTTCATACAACTCGTCGATGACCTGCTGCATGCGCAGACCACCCTGCTTTTTGTAGCCGAGCGGGTATTTCTTTTTATAGCCATCGAGCTTCACCAGCCATTCTTCGGTCTCAAGCGGGCCGACCTTTTCGTTGATTTCCGAAAGCACCGCCTTCGCATCGCCGACGATCATCACGTCCGGCTGGATCATTTTTCCAGCCTCCGCCGGATCGATGTCGATGTGGATGATCTTCGCCGAAGAGCAGAATTTTGCCGGATTGCCGATGATCCGGTCATCAAACCGCGAACCGATGTTGATGAGCAGATCGCACTCGATCATCGCCTTGTTGGCGTAGGCGGTGCCGTGCATGCCCAGCATTCCCAAGGAAAGTGGGTGGGTCTCCGGGAAAACTCCCTTGCCGAGCAACGTGGAAGTGACCGGCGCGTTCAAGGTTTCCGCGAGGTAACGCAGCTCCTTGTCGGCACGTGCGATCATGCAGCCTTGACCAGCGAGAATCACCGGGCGCTTGGCCTGGGAGATCAGCTCAGCGGCAGCTTTTACCGCGTTCGCATCGATCTCAAAGGCACTCTTCGGATCATACCCCGGAAGTTGGAATGGCGGGTTCATATCACCCGTGAATGCACCCGAGGAGATGTCTTTCGGAATATCGATCAACACCGGACCTGGTCGGCCCGTTGTTGCAATGTGATGTGCTTCCCGGGCAATGCGCGGCAGCGAGTTGGTGTCTTTCACCAAATAGTTGTGCTTCACCACCGGAATGGTGATGCCGAAAATGTCTGCCTCCTGGAAAGCATCCTTGCCGAGCATCCAGGTCACGGTTTGACCGGAAATGACGATCATCGGTACCGAATCCATCATGGCGGTCATCAGGCCTGTCACGGTATTGCCCGCACCTGGTCCGGATGTGACCAGAACCGCAGCCGGTTTGCCGGTGGCGCGCGCGTAGCCGTCAGCCATATGGACAGCGCCTTGCTCGTGGCGGACGAGGATGAACTTCATCTTCGTCTTGACCGTTTCGAGCGCGTCGAAAATAGGAATGGCTGCTCCACCGGAGTAGCCGAAGATGAATTCGATGCCGAGGTCATCGAGCGTCTGGATGAGCGCCTGTGCGCCGTCAATCTGTGCTTTGCTCATGAAAAATGAGGGTTGGGGAGCGAGAAAACCCCAGATCACCCCGTCAAGCAAACCGAAAATTGAGGTTTTTGAGGCAAAGTTGCCACAATTCCGGCTTATCCTATTTAAAATTTGCCAATTCAAACCCAAATACCTGATAAGCCGCACAATCCTGCCAAAAAACTTGGAGACATAAAATCCACCATACTGGCGAAAATCATGCATTGCATGGAACCTGTTTTGAGCCAAACATGTGCGGCGTCCGCCAATGGGAAAACGAAAGTCAGCCACAATGCATGGTGACGGTCGCCTTTGGGCGGTCGCCTTCGCGGCGTCTGTCTTGATCAACCTGTCCCTTCTCGCGCTTCTAGGGATTGCTTCCATCATCTTACCGGAGAAACCAACGTCCACTCCGCCCAAACCGCAGGAGTCACCGCGCGAGGCTTCGGTTTTGATTTCGCCGGATCTCTTCCAGGCCGTTGCGGAGAAAGCACCCACTCCACCGGCAGCCGACCCGAAATTTGCCCGCACTTCGGAGGATCAACGCGGCAAACGCCCGGACAAACCTGCCTTCATGGGCGAACGCGATACCCAGGCGACCAGCGACCGCCCGCCTGATGAATCGGCACCAGCTCTCCCCTCGCAGGCCGGTATTGATCCTCGCAATAACGAGGAAATGGAAACAACCGAGAGCGATTATCAGGAAGGCGATCTCGATCATTCCGCGGAGGCCGAAACTGCGGATCAACCGATGCCTCCCGTTCCACCCGCTCCGGAAACGCCTCCGACACCACCCCAAGAGGCATCGGCAAAACCCGCGAATCCGCCACCTCCACCGCCAGCCACGCCTCCGCGGGAAGCATTGGTAGACGGACCGAATCCGGTCGATGTCCCGGTGCCCAAGGAAATCCCGGGGGAAACGCCTCATGATGCTCCGCCGGTAGAGGAAAAGGAAGAGGCCAAGCCAGAGGAAGAAGTCACCAAGGAGGACACCCCGCCGGAGAAAGAGCAGGAAAAACAGCAGGCGGATGCCGAAACACCGCAGCCAGAAAAACCCGCAACCCCGCCCGCATCAGGCAAACCCGGATTCAGTGGCTATCAGCGGAAAACCGCAATCCGCGGCAATATCTCACGCACCGGCCGCAGTTCTCACGATGTCGCGGACACGCCATTGGGCCGCTATCAAGCCGCCATCAGCAAAGCCGTGGAACGCGAGTGGCAGCTCAACTGCGTGCGAAATCGCGATTTCATCATCCCGGGCTACCTCACGGTCCGATTCTTCGTCGAGCCATCGGGCAAAGTCCGCAGTGTGGAATTTGTCGGTGAAATGGAAACCGGCCAAATCCAGAAAGGATTCACCCTCAATTCCATCCGCGATGCCGCCATCCCCGCCATGCCCAAGGGAGTGCGGGAAGAATACGCCGACGAGCCACTGGAACTCATCTTCAACTTCTACTTCTAACCGATCCACATGTTCGAAATCCTCGCCCTGGCCCCCAAGTCCAATGCCCTTACCGATTTCTTTTTCAAGAGCGGTCCCTTCATTTACCCGCTGATCCTCACCTCCGTTGCCGGGGTCATGGCGGTGATTTACAAATATCTCTCCCTCGCCCCAAGCCGCATCATCCCACCAAGTCTGTCACGCAGCCTCGCCTCCTTTCCGGAGTCCGCGAAAAACAACGACGCCGCGCTGCGCGAAATCCAGGCAGGACAAAGCACCTTGGCGCGACTCGCCGCCGTGACCATCAAGCATCGCGGCAAACCACGTGAGGAAATCATCCAGGCCGTAGAAGCGGCATCGCGCGAAGAAAACGTCCGGCTTCACTCCGGAATCGGCGTGCTCGATATCGTCATCACCGTGGCTCCCTTGCTTGGCCTTCTCGGCACCGCATCCGGACTCGTTACGATTTTCCGAGGACTTGGCGAAACCAACGACAACTCGCGCATCGCCCTCGGCATCGCCGAAGCGCTCTACACCACCATTTTCGGCCTCGCCATCGCCGTGCCCTGCGTGATCGCCCACGGTTATTTCCTGCGGAAAATCGAGATCCTCACCGCCCGGCTGGAAATCCTGCTTTCTGATCTGGTCAGCGCCTGCCAACGCAAAAACCCCCACGCCTGATCCATGAATTTGTATCGCTCCAGTCGGACCAGAGCGCAGATCCAGGTCGTGCCGATGATCGACATCCTGTTGATCCTGCTGATCTTTTTCGTGGTTTCCACCACCTTCAAAAAGCCGCGGGAAATCCTCAGCATCGATCTACCGACCGTGCATGAAATCCCTTCCGACACCACCACCGAGCAGCGATCGGTCATCGCCGTCGACGCGCTCGGCAACATCACTCTCGATTCGCTAGCCGTGCCGGAAGGGCTACTGGAGTCCTACCTGGCGGCTTTTCAAAAGCAGAATCCCGGTCGCAAGCTTGAGCTCGAAGCAGACCGCAAGCTCCCGCTGGAGCGCCTGCTTTCGGTTTGGGAAGCCCTCACCAAAGCCGGCATTCCCATCAAGGAAGTCCCCGCACGGATCAAACTGCCGGAAAAATCCTGAGCACGGCAGGCAAGCGGTGCTTGGAGCCACCCTCGAAGTTCGGAGCGGAGTGATGAAAGCCTCAAGTTTACGAATCCGTAGTAAATTTGCAAAAACCCACCATGCTCTTCCAACGCACGCTTCTCGCCCTGTTCGCTTTGACTTCAATCGCTGCCGCCCAATGGAAGGATTTGTGGCCGACTGAGGCTCCGGGTGCGCCCAGACCTCCTGCCGGGACGGAAAAAGTCGGCGATGGTGGCCGGACCACCGACGTAGAGGTTCCTCAATACATGCTCTATCTTCCTGACAAGGAGAAGGCGACGGGGGCCGCAGTGGTCATCTTTCCAGGTGGCGGCTATACCTTCGATGCCATGAATCACGAAGGCCATGAATACGCCAAATGGCTCGCCGAACGCGGGATTCTCGGCATGGTCGTTAAATATCGGGTGAGCGGTCAGGACGCACTGCACTATGGATACCCGGTGCCTTTTCTCGATGCGCGCCGCGCCATCCGCACGGTCCGGGAAAATGCGGCTGCCTGGCACATCGACCCCAAAAAAGTCGGCGTGATGGGTTCATCGGCCGGTGGCCATCTTGCCAGCCTCTGCGCCACCCGTTTTGGAGATACCTTCGACCAAGAAACGAAAGATCCAATCGACCAGCAAAGCTGCAGGCCGGATTTCGCCATCCTGATCTACCCGGTCATCACGATGGAAAACGGCCTGACCCACAGCGGATCACGCCGACGTTTGCTGGGCGAAAATCCGAGCGACGAAATGATCGAGAAACTCTCGACTGAAAAGGCGGTCACCAAGGACACCCCGCCGGTTTTCCTGCTAACCACCGCCGATGACGGTGTCGATTGCCGCAACAGCCTGAATTTTGCCAGCGCCTGCAAGGCCAACCACGTTCCCGTCAGCCTTCATCTTTTTGAAACCGGTGGCCACGGTTACGGACTCCATGGCAAAGGCGACCTTGCCGAATGGCCTTCCCTTCTCGACACCTGGATCCGCCGGATCGTGAAATAGCCGAGCACAAATCACTGGTAGGCAACACTATTTCTAAAACCTGGCAACCCTGGTGGGGTTTCACCATGATCCCGCCTAACCCAATGCTGACTCATGTTACGAATTCCCACTTTTCTCTCCCTGCTATTCCTCGCTCCACTTCCTGCCTTTTCCGCTGAAAAACCAAACGTCCTCCTCGTCTTCGTCGATGACATGGGCTGGGGTGACTTTTCCTGCTTTGGCGACAAAACCGTGCAGACTCAAAACATCGACCAAATGGCGAAAGAAGGGGTCCGCTTCGAGCAATTCTACGTCAATTCTCCCATCTGCTCCCCATCCCGCACCGCGATTACAACCGGTCAATATCCCCAGCGCTGGAAGATTTCGTCCTACCTGAGCAATCGGGAAGACAACAAACGCCGCGGCATGGCACAATGGCTCGACCTCAAGGCACCCGTCCTGGCTGGCATTCTTCACAAGGCCGGCTACACCACCGGACATTTCGGCAAATGGCACATGGGCGGTCAGCGTGATGTGGGCGAGGCTCCGCTCATCGCGGAATACGGTTTCGACAAAACATTGACCAATTTCGAAGGCTTGGGACCGCGAGTTTTGCCACTGCTCAATGCGTTCGACGGCAAACCGCCAAAGCGCTACGACCTCGGCTCCGCCAGCCTTGGACATGGCCCGATCACTTGGAAAGACCGGTCGCTGGTCACCCAGTCCTTCACCTCCGCGGCTCTCGACTTCATCAAGGATGCCGAAAAAAAGGATCAGCCATTTTACGTGAATCTGTGGCCGGACGATGTCCACTCGCCGTTTTTCCCGCCTTCTGATCGCCGCGGTGATGGCAGCAAACGACAACTTTTCCACGGCGTGCTCGATACCATGGACGAGCAGTTTGCGCCGATTTTTGATTACATCCGCAACGATGAAAAACTGCGCAACAACACCCTCGTCGTCATTTGCTCGGACAACGGCCCAGAACCAGGCGCAGGTTCAGCCGGCCCGTTCCGTGGTCACAAAGGGGAACTCTTCGAAGGCGGAGTGCGTTCCTCGCTGATCGCCTGGGGCCCCAAATTCATCCCTGCAGACAAACAAGGCACCACCAACACCAGCTCGGTGTTCGCCGCCATCGACTTTGCGCCGACGATCCTGAAAATCACCGGCACGCCAGTGCCTGATGAGGTGAAATACGACGGTGAAGCCCTGCCAGACATCCTGCTCGGGAAGTCCGATGCCTCACGCTCCGCGCCGCTGTTCTTCCGCCGCCCACCGGATCGCCCGGGCCCGAAAAATGCCCGTCTGCCGGACCTTTCCGTGCGCGATGGGGATTGGAAACTGCTGTGCCAATACGATGGCAGCAAACCGAAACTCTTCTCGATGAAGAACGATCGTGAAGAGACCAAAAACGTCGCAGAAAAGCATCCGAAGATCGTCAAGGAGCTAACCGAGAAAGTGTTAGCCTGGAATGCGACGATGCCGACCGATAACGGACCGGAGCTTGGCAAAAACTGAGCCAAAGGCCGAACTTCTTGCCTGTTTTCAAAGCCGCCCAATTCCAGGGCGGCTTTTTTCTAACTTATATGATTCCACGACGCTGAAAACTTCGTATGAATCGTAACTATCACTTTCGATTTGCTAGCCTGATGAAATCGCATCTGTTCACCGCTCTCATTTCCCTTTCTATCGGAATCGGCATCGGCTGGGTGGCCTTGGGTGGCGCTCAGCAATCGCCGATCGCCACCAAACCTGAAAGTTCCAGGTCATCGCGTCCGCGTAATGTACAGATTTCTTCAAGTCCAAGTCTGACGCTTTCGAGAATTCGCGACGTTACCATGCCATTGAGCAAATCAGAACTACCCAGCGCGGTGATCCGTCTGGCCATGCAAGGCGGCATTCGGGGAATCAATCAGGGAGATGCCACTCGTCTTAAATCCTTGATTAAAAGTTGGTATGCCGATGATCCAGATGGATTCCTCGCTTGGCTCGACACCCTGCCGGATTCTCCCGACCGGCAGTTTTTCTTTGAACAAGTCCTGCCGGATCTTGCTTCCAAGGACATTCGCCAGGCGGTCGATTTACTGGACCGGTATTCGTGTACCGATTCCACGGAGATCCAGATCCCCTATGATCTTTTCGATCGGGCACTGGCAGAAGATCCCGAGCTCCTCGGCAGAGCCATCGTAGCAACCGCCTGCAAGAATAACACCTCCAGCGGCTGGAATGTGAACTTCCCAGTAGGTTTTGATTATTCCGGGTTCATGCAACAGCTCAAGGGGTCACTGCAGGAGCTCGATGCCTCGCGCGACAAGAATGAATTACCTGCTCGACTCGGTGCTTATCCTGCAAATTTGCTACAATCCTGGATCTCGGAAGATCCCCAGGCGGCCTTCGACTGGTGCCTCACTACTGAAGGCGAAACCTGGAAGAATCAAGCTCCTGGCCAGTACAGCTTGCAATCATTTTTCGGCGACTACGCCCGGGTCGCCGATGCCGAATCGCTCGGCCAATTCACTGCCGAATACTATTCCAAAGCGGAGAATCCGGCGGCGGCAGTCTCGGAGGTTTGGACAGCCCTCGCGACCCGGCCGGATTCGGTCACAATCGACTCCTTTCTTGAACAAGCATCCCCTGACACCCCTGCTAATACTTTGATCGAACAACTTCTCACTACCACGGCCAATCGCAGTGGAGGAAGCTCCGATGTGCTCCGCCGGGAACTTCTCTCGAAGTTATCGCCGGCGGAACGGGCCACCTTCCTGCAACAACCTGAGGTTCAATCCCGGATTCCCTCCGCAACCCGACTGGATTGGGAAAGGGCCGGTTTGATTCCGCCGAGACCGTGATTGGGTCTGTTGATTTTCAGTCTTCCGCCGCGTGAACCAATAGCACGATTTCGCCTTTCGCAGGATGAGCCTGGAAATATTCCAGCACCTCGGCGGCGGTGCCGCGGTGGTAGGTCTCAAATTTCTTGGTCAGCTCACGTGCGACACACGTGCGTGCAGCCGGGTCGATTTCTGCCAAAATTTGCAGCGTGGAAAGGATGCGGTGTGGCGATTCGAAGAAAATCCCGGTTTCGCCGGAGCCCAATGCGGCACTCAAAGCCGTGCGGCGTTTTCCTGACTTCACTGAAAGAAACCCGCCGAAGCGAAACGCGTGGCAGGGAAATCCGGAGCCTATCAACGCGGTGACGACCGCTGATGGACCGGGCAGGACTTCGAACGGAGTTCCGGTTTCGATGCACGCTTGCACCAAGCGATAGCCCGGATCGGAAATCCCAGGCATCCCGGCATCGGTGATCACGGCGATCAACTCGCCAGCCCGAGCGGCGGCGATGAGTTCCGGCGCTTTGCGTGCCTCGTTGTGATCGTGCAATGCGACCAGCGGCTTGCCGGAAATGCCGTAATGCGACAGCAACGGCGCCGAGTGGCGGGTATCTTCACAGGCAATCCGATCCGCTGCGCGCAGGATTTCCAGCGCCCGCAAGGTCATGTCGCCCAGATTGCCAATCGGCGTCGGCACCAAAATGATGCGACCTGAGAGTTCGTCGTTCGAGTTCAAGATGGCAAGAGGGCGGCTCGTTCTTCAGCGGAAATTTCCTGGGGTCGGCCAAGGTGATTGACCCGGACGGAGACGATGCTGCCGACGGCTGCGAGTTCCTGAGCAGCGTTGTAGACTTCGAATTCCCAAGTCAGCGAAGCTCCGCCGATGCGGGCGATCCGCAGCTGGACTTCAAGCGGATCTCCCGAAAGGAAGGGCCGCTTGTAATCACATTCCACTTTGACCCGGGGCCAACCGCCCTGATCGCGGGCGAAAACGAGCACACCTCGAGAACGCAAGTAGGCGTGCTCGGCCGCTTCAACGTAGGTGAAGATCTTTGGAAAATGCATCCACCCGCTGGCATCGGTGTCCCCGAAAGCGACTTCGAATGCCTGGCGGTGAAGCGGGTTTTCCATGGGATCACTCGAAATTACGGACCAACACCGCTGCGTTGTGACCACCGAAGCCGAAGCCGTTACTGAGAGCGACTTTGACTTTGGCCTCGCGGGCAACGTTTGGTACGACGTCCAGATCGCAAAGCGGATCCTGATTTTCGACGTTGATGGTCGGCGGGACGATGCCTTCTTGGATGGCCATGATGCTGGCAATCAACTCGATACCACCTGCTGCGCCGAGCATGTGACCGGTCATCGATTTGGTGGAGCTGACGAGCAGGCCGTTCTTGGCATAATCACCGAAGGCGAGCTTGATGGCCTTGGTTTCCGCAATGTCGCCCAGGCCGGTCGAGGTCGCGTGGGCGTTGAGGTAGTCAACGTCCTCCGGATTCATCTTGCCGTGCTTCAGCGCCATTTCGATCGCAAATGCAGGGCCGGTTCCGTCTGGTGTCGGCGCACTCAGGTGGTGCGCATCCGCACTGACCCCGTAGCCGATGAGTTCCGCGTAAATCTTCGCACCGCGCTTTTTGGCGTGCTCCAGTTCTTCGATCACGAGCACTGCTGCACCTTCGCCCATGACAAAGCCGTCGCGATCGCGATCGAACGGGCGGGATGCGCGTTCTGGCTCGTCGTTGCGCGTGCTGAGCGCTTTCATGTTGGCAAATCCGGAAAGGCCCATCGGCAGGATGGCCGCTTCGGAACCACCGCAGAGGAACGCGTCGGCATCGCCGAACTTGATGATGCGCCAGGCTTCACCAATGTTGTTGTTGGAAGTCGCACAAGCGGTGACGATGCCCATGTTCGGCCCGTAGAGCCCGTGTTCCATGGAAACGATGCCGCTGGCGATGTTCGAAATCATCATTGGGATGGTGAACGGAGAAACGCGCTTCGGACCTTTTTTGATGTAGGTTTCGTGTTCGCGCTCCAGCGTGCCGAGGCCGCCAATGCCGCTGCCGACCATGACGCCGAAGCGGCGGCGATCGACTTTTTCAACATCAACCCCGGAGTCTTCCATCGCCATTTTCGACGCAGCCACAGCGAGTTGCACATAGCGATCCGCGCGGCGGGCGTCCTTTGGCACCCGGAAATATTCATCCGCATTGAAGTCCTTCACTTCACCGCCGATTTTGCAATCAAACGGCTCCGGATCGAGCAGAGTAATCCGTCCGATACCGCTGCGGCCGTTCTTCAATCCGTCCCAAGTGCTCTTCAGGTCTTTCCCGAGAGGACTGAGGCAGCCAATGCCTGTGATCACCACGCGTCGTTCACTCATAGTTTGTTTGGGGACTTTGGGGCCTCCCGCGCAAGGGCGCAAGTCTCATCGCGATACGAAAAATCGCCGCAACCCCTATCCGAACAACATTCGGGGCTACGGCGACTGGAGGGAGAAAGGCCCTCAGGCAAATTCAGGGGAAGACCGCACGGTAAAAACGGGCCGAAGGAGCCGAAGCCGTGTCCAGGTATTCAAAGCTCCCATCTTCATCCGCCTGAACGCTAGCAACGGTTTGCCAATCATCCGTGCCGAGGTGGTCGACCATCTGAACTCGGTAAATCCGGCCCGGAACCCCTAGAAACACAATGCGCCGTGACCCATCCTGATTCATGCCAAAATCCAGAGTGGATTGCACAGGAGCGTCTTCCGGGATCAAGTCCACCTCGACAGTCATGGTGCTGACGCCTCCGTTTTCATCGCGGATGGAGTAAGTGAAGGAGTCACCCGTGCTGGAAGCTCCTGCAGCAGGAGTGTAGATCACCCATCCGTCCTGGACGGAAATCGTGCCACCGTTGACACTGGTCGGACCGGCCGAGACAAACTCATAAGGTCCATCCCCGTCGTTTCCCATGAGGGTGGAAATGCGGATTTTCACCGGCGCGCCGGCATCGTGCATCACGGTGTCTCCACCAGGATCCACGCCATCCCCTGAGGTGAAACGATAGCGCCCGGACTCCACCGCAAAGACGGCGAAATCACCTTCCATGCCGACGAAGGAAACACCCTCGGCATCAGCGATCGCTTTTCCGGATTCCTTCACGTCATCCTCACCCGTCGCTGGAACATAAACGGTCGCAGTCGTATTCGCGGGGATCTCGGTTTCGAGTGTGAAGCCACCTTCGTAGGTGCGCCACGATGTCGAGATCAGTCCGTGGATGGAATTCAGGCTACCCTTGGCGCTGGTCAGTTTGCCGCCGGGTTGAGGGTGGATGACGATCTTTTTGTAACCTGGAACTTCAGGATCCATATCAATACCCGCAACCGTGCCATACAGCCACTCGCCACATGAGCCGAGCGAGTAGTGGTTGAACGAGTTCATGATCGTGGTTTGGAATCCGTTCTCAGGCGTCCATCCATCCCAACGCTCCCAAATGGTGGTGGCTCCATATTTGATGGAGAACATCCAGGATGGGAAAGTGTCCTGGTGCAGCAATTGGTAGGCGACATCCGTGCGACCCATCTTAGTCAGGACCGGCAGCAGGTAGCTGACCCCGACGAATCCGGTGGAAAGGTGAGTTCCCTTTGCCGCAATATCATCGACGAGATGCTGGGTGGCGAGTTCACGCAAGGCATCGGTTGGAAGCAGATCGAACTTCAATGCCATCAGGTAAGCGCACTGGGTATCACTGGTGATGACACCGGTGGTGGTGTTCACATACTTCGCGATGTAAGCGCTTTTGATCGACTGGAATAATGCCTCATAAGTTGCGGCATCGTCGGTTTTCCCCAGGACTGCTGCTGCTTTCGCAAGCAGTTTGGTGGAGTAGGCGTAATACGCAGTGCCGATCATTTCCTTGCTGGTGTCGGCATTGATTGAAAGCCAGTCACCGTAGTCACCGCCGCGATTGAGGGTGCGGATGTAGTTCGGCGAGCTTGCTTTGCAGAAATTCACCCAACCCACCATGGAAGCATAGCTATCCTCAAGGATGCGGGTATCGCCATAGGCTTCATAAATGATCCACGGACAGATGACGCCGGCATCACCCCATGCTGGTGTGCCGCTGGATGGGGCATCATCAGGGGCTACGTCTGGGTAAGAGCCATTGGTGTATTGTCCATCGCGGACATCCTGCAGCCACTTGGTGAAGAAGGCTGCGACATCGGCATTGTAGGTGGCGGTGCGGATGAAAACCTGCGCGTCACCCATCCAGCCTAAGCGTTCGTCGCGCTGCGGGCAGTCGGTCGGCACGCTGAGGTAATTGCCGCGTTGACCCCACTCGATGTTCGACTGGAGTTGGTTCACAACGCCGTCCGAAGTGGTCAATTCGCCGGTTTTCGGAGTGTCGGATGCGATGACAATTCCCGTGATGGTGTCGAGTGTCGGAGCTTCGGAAATCCCCGTCAGTTCGACATATTGGAAGCCGTGGAAGGTGAATTTCGGCTGCCAGGTTTCCTCGCCCCCACCTTTGCAAATGTAGGTATCGATGGAGGGTGCCCCCCGAAGGTTCGCGGTGTAGAGAGTCCCATCCGGGTTGAGGCGTTCACCATGGCGGAGGGTGATTTTCGTTCCAGCCTCTGCTGTGATTTTCAGGCGCAAAACGCCGACCATGTTCTGGCCCATGTTGTAGGTCCATTTGCCGGTGGCTGGCTCACTCAGCGAAATCGGTTTGATCTCCATCACTTCGCGGGCAGGCTCCATCACTTGGGCATCGATCGGAACATCGGTGCCCGGCCGCAAGAGCACGCCGGACCAGGCTGAATCGTCAAATCCAGGAGCATTCCAACCTGCCACTTCACGGCGCGCATCGTAATCTTCGCCATACATGAAGTCGGTGAAGTTGAGCGGGCTGTTGCCCATCTTCCAGCTGCCATCGGTGACAACCGTTTGGGTGGAACCATCCTCATAGGTGATTTCCATCTGGGCAAACAATGCCGGGCTAACGCCCCAATGTTGGTAACCACCGTTGCCGATGTGACCGGCATACCAGCCGTTCGCCAGTTGAGCACCGATGACGTTTTCGCCATTCGTCAATTGGGCCGTCACATCGAAAGCCTGATAACGCAGGCGCTTATCATAAGTCGTCCAATCCGGTGCCAGGGTATGATCGCCGATGCGGCTGCCATTCAGCGAAAGTTCGTAAAGTCCCAACGCGGTCGCATAGACCGTCGCCCTCGCGATCGGCTTATCCACCGTGAAGCTCTTGCGCAAATACGGGACATTCGTTGGCTCCGCCAGATCGGATGGGAAATTCAGAGTGGCCGCCTCGTCGAAGTATTTCACCACCTGCTTTCCATCCAATTCGTATTCCAGAATCAGCCGCTTGACTTTATCCGGTGCGGGATCGCCACCGAGATTGGCATTATTAACGACCAACGAGAAGGAACCGGCGGCCGCCTTTGTGTTCAACGTAGCGAGAACATTTCTACTCCCCGAACCGTCAATCGCCGTGTAGGTAGCCGCCGTCAACGTCGGCGCTTCCACCAGCTCGGGAAGATCGGTTGGGAAATTGAAGGTGACGTTTTCCGCGAACAAAGCCACTCCCGACAAACCATTCAGGGTATAGTTGACCCGGAGTTGCTTCACTTGGTTGTAAGCTGGGTCAGGGCCGAAGTTGGTATTGTTCACCACCACCGAGTAAGGCTCGCCTTGGTCCAGTGCCGCCAGCTTGGCAGTCACGTCATTAAAGCCGGTCCCGGCGACTGACTCGTATCGAGCGCTGGTGATTTCCGGCTCCAAAATCCCCGGCAAATCCGCCGGAAAAATGATCAACGTGTCTTCCGCGAAGGTCTTCACCAGGGTCTGGCCGTTGATGGTGTAAACGACACGAAGCTGCTTGAGGCTATTATAGGCCGGGTCTCCACCGAAGGTATCATTGGTGACTGGAAGCGCGTAGTTACCCTCCGCAGCCAACTCCTGCAGTTGGGCTGTCACGTTGTAAGAACCCGTTCCGGTAACCGCACCATAAGTTGCGGAAACGATCACCCGTTGTTGATCTTCCGAACTCGTCGGCACGGGAAGCAAGCCGTCGATCCACTTGGCTGACCAATCGCTCGATTCGAGCAGACCCATGCTGAATGTCGCCGTTTCACTCCATGGGGATGGCTCGTCATCCTTGTTCCAGGAGCGGACTTTCCAATAGCAAACCTCTCTGGATACGAGATCTGACCCCGCATAAACGATCTGACTCGTTTCATCGCCCATCACCTTGCCGCTGTCCCAAACCGAGCCTTGGTCTGAAGCCAACTCCTCCGGGCTCGACGCAACAAGCAATTGCCACGCGGTTTGTTTCTCTCCCCGTTCTGCCGATTCCACGATCCACGAAAAACGTGGCTTCAATTGATCGATCCCTTGGGGATTTGTCAGGTATTCGCAGCGCGGATTCGCAACTTCCAAAGCTGCATGCAATGGCATGAAACTGGAAATTGCCAACGCCGTCGCCAGTGCTGGCGTACGTAGCCGCCTGGATGACGACTTTTGGTTTTGGTTCTGGTGGAACATGAATGTGTTAAGGACTAAATTTGGGTTTTGCTTGGAAAATGATGGTTTAGTGAGCTCCAGGCTCCATTCGGCATTGGTTGGGGGTGCAACCGAAACGGGCGCGAAATAAACGGCAAAGGCGATTGGCGTTCCCAAGGCCCACCATGTGAGCGATCGCCTCTAATTTTAAGTCGCTGTTTTTCAACAATTTGGAAGCAGCATTGAGTCGCCGGATCAGCAGATCCTCGCCGATCACGCTGCCAGTCATTGCACCATACATGCGCTGCAAGGTGCGGACCGACATGCCGACCTCTCTCGCCAATTGCGGCACAGCCAGCGGCTCTGAGTAGTCCTTCTCAATACGGGCAAGAACATGGCTGACTCCTGGATGAGATCCATTTTTACCGCTCGATTCGCGTTCGATCAGCTTGCCCGGCTTCACCGTCCAGTTCGTCTCGGCGATGGCATCGCCACTCAGTAAATGATGGAACAATTTCGCAGTCGTGTAAGCTGCGAGCTCGTGGTTGAGGTCGATCGAGCACAATCCGGTATGGCACTTGGCGCGGGCGATTTCGTGATCTCCGCAACCAAGCACCGCCAATTGTGAAGGCACGCTGATCCCGATCGTGGCAGCCGCATTGATCAAAGCGGCTGCGTCTTCATCGCTTGCCGCGAAAACCGCACAGGGCAGCGGTAGGGATTTGAGCATTTCAAGGGTCCGATGGCACGCCTCCAAACCACTTTGCAAATCCCCAGCCAACGGAATCACCTCCTTGCCAGCCTCCGCACAGCATCGAACGAATGACTCAAACATGCGCCCACGGATCTGATCTGGATGGCTATAGAAAAATGCAAGATGCGGATAGTTCAACGCGATCAGATGCTTCGCCGCTGCTGCACCGGCTGCGGCAAATGGCAACGAAACCGCTCTTCCGTGGGACTCTTTGGTGAAAAATCCGTCTGCCGGAAAAAGCCGGATGCTGCAATCACCAGCCTCCAACTTCCAAGGAGTTGTGAAATCCTGTGAAAATTCGCGGATTTCCTGAATATTCCATCCCAATTCTCGCCCGGCACGGATAAACCCAAGATGAATACGCGGATCGTAATCGCCCATTGTCAGGGTCACCAAAATGGCCGATCTCGCAGCAATCCGCCGCGTTGGCAATTCTGCCGCTGCAGCCGGAAAATCGCGAGATTTCAAGGATGGGCGCTTGGTGGCGACCATTCCGGAAACAGGCTGATATTGGATTCCCGGGGGTTTCATACTTGGGAGTGGATGATGTTTTCAGGAACTACAGCTTGCCATGTACCCTGGGAATCGTTATCCGATTGATATTAAAAGCTCACTCTAGCATTTTTTCTACAAATGCCTCGCCCCAAAGGATTCCTCATCGATGGCCGATTCGTACGCACACAGCGCGAAAACCAAGGCCTCACCCAAGACCAGCTTGCCAGCCAAAGCCGCCTAACCCGCAGCGTCATTCAAAAAGCTGAGCGCGGCGGCCCGCTCGCGCCTGCAACCATCCAAGCTCTGGTTTCCGTTTTCGGCTGCTCGGATACCGATTTGATCGTTTCGGAAGACTGGAATCGGAGTGTCGAAGAACAGATAGTTTCACCGTTCAAACGTGAGGCTGCGCCAAAAATCGGCTCCGTGTGGGTGCAAAGCCGGGAAATGCTCTACCAGATGCCGCCGCTGCTGTTGCAGGCACTCGCTATCCGAAATCTGGCCAGAATCATGCCGGTCTATTCACCGAGATCCAGTGAGGCAAAGGCGCACTTTCGGCATTTAGTCGCGGCGGTCGTCTCTGGATTGCGAACGATCACCTTCTTAATGGGCGGCCCCGGTCGGATGCCGGAGATCAGCGAACTGGCCAAAGGAGCAGACGCCTGCTTCCTGGCGGCGGGCTTTGCCAAAAATTCCCAATTTGAAGAGGACGCCCATGCGGCGGACGCTGCATTTGCTGTCGCGATCGGTGCTGCCAGGCTGCTGGAATCCCTTATCGCCGCCCGCAGCAGCAAGGACGGTGCCCATGATGCGGACCATTGGCGGGCGATGGAATTTGCGACCAATTCGTGTCACGCTTCAGCCCACGCGAGTGTCTATCTCGCGGTGGACGAACAATTTATCCGATCCGCCACGCTGGATACCCACGATCTGCGCAACTCCATGAAACCCATGGCCGTCTTGGCTGGCCCTCTCTGGGAAGGCGGCGAGATGCCGCCGCCGCTCAAGCTGTTCATGAACCGCTTTTTGCGGGAAGCTCACTTCCCCCATGAAACGCGAATCCTCTGGAATCGCTGGGTAAGACGCGAATTCAGCATCACCGCGGAAGAATGATACAACTTGCTATCCCTTCGGAGACGATCATTCCCCTGGCATGATTTGGTCCAGCAAGCGATCGATGCCTGCCTTGGCGAAATCACTCTGGGGGTAAATGCCGCGAGCTTTCAAATACCAGGAAAGGGCTGATCCGGTTTGCTTGGGAGTCCGATTTTCAAACTGCTCTGCCTGATCCAGCGCTTTGGTGAAATCCGCCACTTTCGGTGCCAGAATTTCGAGTTCGCGGCCCAGCTTGGGATCATCCGGGAAATCTTTTCTCAGCTTCGCCAGCTGCTCCCAGGCCGAGTAATTCTGACCCACCCGGCTGAATTCCGAGGCTTTGCTGAGTGCGGTTTCGATGGTGGTGAGATTGGTAATAATCTGCTTGAACGCTTCCTGGCGCTGCGCATCGCCTTGGATCGCCGGAGCGAATTCATACTGACGGTTGGCGATTTCCCGGTAATTCCCTTCGCTTAGGAGTCGGTCGAAATCATTGCGAGCCATCACCAGAGCACTCGAATTTCCCACCAGCTTGCGGAAATCGTCGAGCTTCGGATTGGTCGGCCAGAACTCGGTTGCCTGGCGGATTTTTTCCGCAGCTTTATCACTGTCCCGAGCCATCAATTGGGCCTTTGCTTCCTCGATCGCAAGATCGGATGCCAAGGTGGAGGCAGCAATCACGCTATCCACCTTGGACGATGGGAAATCCTTCGCTTGCTGCTTCAGACTGGCACAAAGCACCTTGGCGCGGGTGAAATCGTGAGCTTGGAGCGAGCCATAAAGCTCATCCAGATCGCGGACATAGCCTGCAACCATCTGCTTTTTCTCCAATGGCAGGGTTTCAACCGGTGGAAGAAACTCACCCAGGGCAAAGGCCTCCATGAGACGCTTCGATGCGGAATGGAGCTCACCGCGGGAAAGCATCAATTCGAATGCCTGCACGTAGCTTTCCACCTCACGGATCGCTTCATTCGAAAGCGAATCCAACGAGGAAACGGTGGGATTGATGCCAACGGACTGGGTGAAGAGCTTGGCCACGTCCGAGTTCTTGTTGATGCGCAGGGCGCTATCACCGTCTTTCCAAATCTGGTTGTAGAACCTCGAAGCCATGAGGACATGCTCATAGCGGCGCTGGAAGAACCACTGAGCCATGCTGACCTGGTATTGCGCCTTGGTGCTGATGGTTTGAGTTTCGGTGCGGGCGATGTTCGCTTTTTTCATCGCCTCAATTTCAGCGATGCGCCGGAGCTGGTCCGCGTATTTGAGGGATGCCACACCTTGTCCGGGCACGACTTGGGTTTCTGTCGTGCTACCTTGTTTTTCGCCTGCTTTTGCAGGGACCTGACGCAGCATGGTTTCCTTCTCATGGCGGCTCGCCCAATCCGCTTGACTGATGATGTGCTGCTTTTCCGCTTCGATCGATGCGTTCAGGTTTTTCAATCCTTGAATGTCTTTCTTGGCGAGCATCGACGAATAAATGGCCTCCGCCAGGGAGCCGCAGATATTCGCATCCCCCGGATAAACGGAGGCTGTGGGCAATTTTTTGAAAGCCTCATACAGATCCGGGCCTCCGGCATGGAAGGGGGAAACCGTGTCCAGAATCTCTTTGATCGTCGCCCGGTAGGCTTCCGCTTCTTCACCATCTTCCGCAGGTTGGCTCAGATATTTCTCAAAACGGGCTTTCAGCAAGCGGTTATCCCCTAGCGGAATCGTGATCCCTCCGATGGTGATCGTCTCTGCAGAAGCATCCAGTAGCGGGAATTCCTGGCCAAGAGGCGACGCCGGATTGGAATTACCAGATGACGCAGGCGCAGGAGCCGTCTCTTGTGGAACAGGTGCTGGCGCTGGCTGCGGAGGAGGTGTGTAGACCTGAGCCTGCGCGAGACCGACCAGCAAAAGGGGCAATATCCGTGGAAGTTTCATCAGTCGAAATTGGATTTAGAGGCGAGTTACATCAGTAGCGACCGCGATGCCGCCGCTTTGGAATTCGACCCGGAATGCATAGCGTTGCTCGCGCTCAATATTGATGTTGTGAAATTTAGCGGGGATCTCGATGCCCACAAATTCCTCATGGCCATCATCGTCCACACGAACACTGACGATCTGGCCTTTGGTTGGCGTCCAGCGCAGCTTCTCATCGATTTTACCCTCAACCAGATATTCGCCACCTCGCAGCTGATTGCCATCTTGCAGTAACTCACTGACATCCAGCTTCTGCACATTACTGAAAGGCGATGATTTTTTGCCAACCAGGGACTTTCCGGCAACCACGACCAGAATGATGGCAATCACGCCACCAATGATGATACCGGGATGAAGACTTGAACTCGCGCGACGGGCCATAATTTAGAAATCTCTCGCCAGTCTAGGCGCAACAGCCGAGAGAGCGAGAGAGAAGTTCACCGAAAATCCCCGCTCACATCACTCCCATTGCGCGCGCCTCGCACCAGCCCATGCCACAATGACCCCGATGCCGATGTGGATCGCCAAGGTATACAGGCAGGCTCCCTTCACCGATAACGAAGTGTCGATGATCGATTTCACCGCTGTGTGAACCTGCGTCTGCAGCGCGTCAACAGAACCCGACCAGGCCCAATAAGCGGAAATGAACGGCCGCGTGAACGCTTCGATGTGCTCCGGCAAAGCGAGTACCGCCCCCGACAAAGGCAATTGAAAGCCAACGAGATAGATCGAAAGCAATGACGCCTGTTCGGCCGTCCGCATCAGCGAGGAAATCCCCAGACAGATCGAGGTCATCGCGCCATTGATCAACAGCAGAAAGATCGCATGTTGGAAAAAATCACCCCGGAACTCTCCGAAGTAGTTCACAAAAAACGCCATCCAGAGCGATTGGGCGACAACCAGACAGCTGAGGAACGCCAGTTTTGACGCAAGGTAGGCCGATGGCCGCAGTCCGCCGAATTTCTCCTTCTCGTAAATCGGCCGCTCGCCAGCGATTTCGCGCGCGGAGTTGTTCGATCCCATCAGCGCCAGCAAAACCACCTGGAACATGATGATGCCTGAAATCGCAGATCCCACCTTGGCTTGGTCTGCGCGCACATTTTGTTGTTCCTGGATTTCAGCGATGAAGTCCGACTGCCGCGTATCGGAAAATTTGCGGATATTGCCAGACGCCTTGTCGCTGAAAATCGTAACCAGAATCGGGAAACAAAGCAGAATCGCGAGCTGCAGCATGACCTGACCACGATCGCGCAAAAATATCCGCCACCGGCGCGAGAGCAGCGTCTTAAACTGGCTGAAAAAGCCGGGTTCTTTCACCGCCGGTGGTTCTTCACCTTCAGCCACTTCGGCTGGCAGCAGCAGTGCCCCCTTTTGGATCAATTTCTCCCGGTTGCGGGCGATCATTTGATCATAAGCCACGCCATGCTTCTGCCAGGATGCCTGCCAGGATTCTGCGGACCGAGTCGTGAGCTGGGGATAGATTTCCTCCGTGTCCTTAACCGAGAAATAATGATTCAATTTATCGGGCGGACCATGGAAGGCGACCCGCCCTTCGTGCAGAACCAGCACGGAATCATAAAGTTCCAGATGAGCCAAAGAGTGCGTCACTGAAAGCACGATGCGGCCATCCTTGCGCGAAAGATCATGCAGCAAGTGAACGATCTCCCTTTCAGATCGTGGGTCCAGCCCTGAGGTGACTTCATCACAAAGCAGCAATTTCGGGTCGGAAACCAGTTCCATCGCCAGACCCAGCCGGCGTTTTTGCCCTCCGGAAAGGACCTTCACCAAGCGATCACTGATCGTGGTAAGGCCGGTTTCTTCCAAAACCCGGTCGATCCGATGATCCAGATCCGCTGTCGACTTGCTGCGAACCCTCAATCGGGTCGCGGCTTCCACCGATTCGTCGACCGTCAACGGATCATAAGCCACGGAAAATTGCGGGACATAGCCGATTTCCGAGGGCGCGAAATCCCCCTCCGTCGCCAAATTCCGACCTTCCCACAGCAATGCCCCTGCGGATTCCGGCTGCAGTCCGGCGATCGTTTTCAGCAAGGTCGTTTTACCGCAACCCGAGGGCCCCACGATCGCCATAAAATGGCCTGCGGGGATCCGGAGCGAGACTTGATCGACCAAATTATGATCCGCGCCGTCTTTGCGAATCGTGAAGTAAACATCTTGGAGTTCCAGCACGGGAAGAAATAGGAAAAGGCTTCAGTCAAGCGGCACAATGCGGATTTTACCAGCGGCAGGACGATTCAACGCAGAAGACAGCGTGTCTGGGGCTGATGGTTTATCCGACGGGGTTGATGCGGCTGGGTTTAACGCATTTTGCAGTGCCCCTTCTACCAATTGCCCACAATGGATTTTCATCGGCGGCAGCGCGCCAAGATCCCCAGCCAAATCCTGAGCAGAAAGCTTCGCAGCTTCCTCGGCAGTCTTTCCTTTCAACAGCTGCGTTGCCATGGACGCAACGGCAATCGCGGTCTGGCAGCCAAAAGCCTGAAATGACGCGCGGTCGATCACACGCTTTCCGCCCTTTTCCGTAAATTTCAGCCACATCCGCATCATATCGCCGCAATCGGGTGAACCGACGGTGCCAACGGCATCCGCATCCGAGATTTCTCCCTGATTTTGTGGGTTGGACAAAGCCTCGCGGACCTTTGCTTCGAAATCGCTCATGCCGGAAAAATGCCGGAGCCCATCGAAACCCGCAAGCGGTAAGGTTGTAGCCGCTCCTCTTCAACAAACAGAGCTTACTGATTCGAGTGGTCTCAACCATCGCATTTGATGAATAAAATAACCAGATCAGGCATCCAGGCCTTTTGATCCTCATCATATAACAATTTCAGAATGAGTTTATTATTATGTCATAAGACTCATTCAGCAGGCATCAAAATCAAGTTAACGAGTCATTGCATTTGAGAGTACCAGCCTCATCACACAATCATCCCGAACCTGGTGGATATTCGGCAATATACTTAGTTTAAAACATGACAAATCCTATATCCCATGGGATTTCTTTAGATATACATCTGCAGCCATTCCGAGAGGAACCCTACAACTCCCCCACAGTAGAATTGCACCGCTTTCGTAATCTCGAAGCACCATAAACTATTTTTAGCCTTCTCGGACCTCTCAGCGAATCGAGCAGACTTATCAAATAGAAGTTTTGATAAGTCATTCATAATTCTCCGCTCACATTTGTAATATCCATCAAAAGAATGAAAATTAAGACAAACTATCTCGCAGCCTTTGCAGCAGCCGCCATTGCAGCACCGAGTTTCACAAAAGCCGCGGAACCGATTGATGCCTCAGCCGGGATCAGCATGGGACCCACAACCGACGGTTACATTTACAATTATCTAACCATCGCACTCGGCGGAGGAACTTGGACCGATATCAACACTGGATTGGCAAACCTGGTCGCACCCGTCGGTCAGTTTACCGGGATCAAAGATGACGGGACCTTGGTGCTGCCATTGGATTTGATTCCATTGAGAACCACCTCTACCACCATCGTGGATTCGAATGGTGACGAATACCTGACGATTGATGGACCTGCCGGAGAAATCACTGGCCCTGGACTAGCTGATCTTATCGGGCCGACGGGTCCTGCTGGAGCAACTGGAGCAACTGGAGCAACTGGAGCAACTGGAGCAACTGGAGCAACTGGAGCAACTGGAGCAACTGGAGCAACTGGAGCAACTGGA
>NZ_JAENIJ010000069.1 GCF_016595435.1 Luteolibacter pohnpeiensis | reverse complement strand
GGCCAATCCAGAACAAGGCGGCACATCCGACGGCGACCAGCCTGATAGTTGACTTTGATGCTTCCATCCCGCCGCAGATGGCCTTATACGTTCGGATAATATTCAGAGACTGGTTGCCTATGTGGGCTACGGTATGATTGCGATTTGGTGGATCGTGCGTGGCGGAATACTGCTGCCAGGATTGATTGGATTATCCACACTGCACTCATTCTTCTGATGCCCATTATCGCTCCACTTTTGGTTGGTGTGATTTCCAGGCTTGTGACGGAGTGAACACAGAAAATCGAAAGAAGCCGAACAAGCCGCTGGTGGCAAGCGGCGACAACGCTCTACTTTGAATCGGGACTTCCTTTCCGCCGCTGCCACAGCTATTACGTTCGGCCAAAAATGAATAGGCGCCTAATGAGTTGCATCGGTGCGGCAATATTCGTCCCCGCGGGTGACGGAGATCCTCACATGGCCTGACGAAGGCGGCAGCGTGTATTATCAGGCGAGACGGTTCGACGGATTTGACTACAGAAGCACGCTGACGAAGGCGTCTCTCGGCAACACGATTGCGCTGTCCCGACTATTCGAATACACCAAGAATGGGAGTCAAATGGGAGAGGGGGCTGAAACGCACATAGAGGTTCTTGGCGAGTTGTTGAAGCAATGGGGAGATGCCGACTACGCAGTTGTCCTGCATGCGCAACCAGCAGAGGTCATCACGAGCGTCGCAGGCTCACTAAATGAATTTTGGGGCTATCCAGGATGGCCAAAAGGCAGGTTTCCAGAGACAGAGAAGCTTTGTAACCGCACACCCCCGGCAGAACAAGCCAGTGGTGGCAACGGCGGGCAAAGTCGCTAGTTCGCTTCGCTCTGGACGTCTGCGCCCGCCGTGCCACACTTCAAACGTTCTGCAAGACATGGAATCGCTGAGACGACAATTTAGACCCCGCCTTTCGTTGGTGATTATGACCGCGTTCGTCTTGCCGCTGATTGTAGTCTTCATTGGTGCTGTCCTCCCGTTTGATTCGATGGCATTTGGTAGCTTGATCGTCTCTATCGCCGCGATGATATTGCTTGGTTCGCTCAGCATGCTCTTCACACGGCTAGAGCTCAGTGCCGAGGGGGACCACTTCTCGTTGGTAGTTCGTCTTTTCAAAACGCCGATCATTCAGAAAGATATCAGAGGATCGGCTTGGCACGCGATTGCTCGGCCTGGTCGTTCGTTTGATTCATCACCGAACCAGGCGACATTCTACCGAGTTGAAGTAGCTGAGTTCGACGGTAATCGGCGTCTGGTAATGGGAGAGTTGCTTGCGTTTCTCTATGGGGTCGAGTGTCTCTAGCCACAGAAATCCAAGAGGCAGAACAAGGCGGCGCATCCGACGGCGATCAGCCCGTGAGTTGGTTTTCAAGCTTTCATCCCGCCGCAGATGGCCTTATACGTTCGGTAAGAAAATGATGAAAAGCCTATTCGCAGCACTGGTTGCTTGTGTGTCCCTTGCAAGCTGCAAAAGCGAGAACAAGTTGGCCCCTCCTGCCGAGAACTTAATTCCTTATCGTAATGAGATCGTAGACCTTTCCTCTTATGAAGGAGTTTACCAAATTGGCGGATCAGTAGTGGGGGTGGGAGCAAGTCCAGATGCCTTTTATATTCTCGCCAAGAAGGTTTCGGGAGAAGGAGAAGAAAAAAAGTTTCGTTCGATGCTTAAGGATTCCAATTCAGCCGTTCGGATTATGGGGTTAGTTTGCCTGGCAAAGCATGGTTTGGATATACCGATACTTGAGGGCGACGACGCGGAGGTCCTGGCTTTGCCAACTGGTTGCACAGGTATGCAGATCTCTGTCGAAGAATTCTCGAAGCTCCTACGTGACGATACCAGTTTTAGAGCAGGTTTTCTTTGATAGTCCGGTTCGAACAAGAATTAACCGAACAAGGCAGCGCATCCGACGGCGATCAGCCTGAGAGTTGACTACAAACCCATGGACGCACTCGCCGATACCCTTGAAGCGCTCTACGCTGCGTTCGGCGATGTCCCCAAGCCGTCCAAGATCGATGGGTGTCCGTGTTGCCTTGATCAGAAGGATATCTGCACTTTGCTCTCAAAGCCGCTCCGTGAGCTCACAGGCGGAGAGCTTGCTTCCTATTCAGAGTCCGCGTTTCTGACGGTAGGCTCCACAGAGGATTACCTCTACTTCCTTCCAAGGATACTCGAGATCGGATGCGTGGAGGGCGGATGGTGGCCTGACCTTGAGATTACGGCGCGCGCCATTGGCGAGACCATCCCTTCAGAGTGGCCTATACACCGCTTGGACGCGCTGACGGATTTCCTGCATGCTGCATTACAAGCGGCGATTGGGGAAGAGGACGGATGGGACATTGACGGGATCGTTTGCTCGATCGCACGGATGGGCTTGGACGTTACCCCGTTCCTCCAGCGGATCGAGACCTCTACCGTGGCGCTCCTTTCCTACTATGAGCGCAATTCCCAGGAACTCGCGAAGAGTAAGCTGGGCAACGCATTCTGGGACAAGGAGCTTACCGGCTTCCACGTTGTGGTAGATTGGTTCAAGTGTGATCGAGTATCGCAGATGATTCAGGGAGCGTATGGCCTCACCTAAAAATGCCATAGCCAACAAGCCGTGGGATGCAACCGGCGACAACGTCGCTAGTTCGCTACGCTCAGGATGCTCGACACCGCCGTGCCACCGCTCTAACGTTCGGTCTAGAAATGAACATTCCGGCAATCACGATTTTCGCGCTATTGGCAGTGGTCCTCCCCTGTAAGTCGCAAGCACAAGCGCTACCGGACCCTCTTGATTTGTACGATCGGTTCGATGGAGAGTTGGTGAGGGTCCAAGGCCTCGCTTGGATTCAATTTGGGGTGAAGTCAAACATTGTGCTGCTAGTTACTCCACACGGCCAAATCTGGCTCGAGTCACCGACGCATGCGGGAACGGAAGTATTTCGGAAGTGGAACGGAAAATTGATCGAAGTGTCCGGAACTTTGAACAAAGAAGAACTGCTCTCCATGCCTCCAAGAGATGAGAAGCTCTGGATTTACAGAATGGAGGACTACGTGATCCGAGGGATTGACCGGGTAGAAGTTGAAATTAACCAATTGACCGAACAAGGCGCAGCACCGAAGCCCTGATGGCCTGTCATATTCCGTGCTTGAGCACGGCACGCGCCAGACCTACGCTCTGGTGTGCTTGAACGTTCTGCAAATAATTATGAAGAAATATGTCCCGCCGGAACTTTCCGAACACATTCTCCCGTTCAATTGGGATGTTCGCCGAGTTTGGGAGCAGGCTTCAGTAATTACTCAGAGACCTATCGCAGATTTCGACTATTTGCTCGATCTTCCTCTTTGGTCGTCGCTACCCAAGCAAGGCATGCTGTTTGATATTTCTCCTCGTGAGGTTATGGCATACCCCGAACGGGCGCCTCATCAAACGCTACGGATTCAGAACGCATGTATCGACTTTCCGATTGATTTACTTCACTACCAAGGGAGCGAATGGGTATTGGATGGAGTCCATAGGATAGCCAAGCTTTGGATGAAACACGAAGACACACTAAACGTCCGTGTTCATGGGGAAGAGATAATTCCCCGAATCAGAATAGAAGAAGCAGAACAAGATGTGACAGGCAACGGCGGACAAGCTCGTTAGTTCGCTTCGCTCTGGATGCTCGACACCGCCGCGCCACCACTCTAACGTTCTGCAAAAATGAAGATGCGAAATCTGGCTCTAATCACAGCTTTGGCGTGTGCGCAATGCGGTTGCTCGCGTTCGGTGCCAGAGTATGCTTCACCCAAATCAATCAAGAGCCAATTTCCGGATCAGTTCTTGCGCGTAGAGTATTATGCAAAGAATTTCACAAGGCTGATTAATGCAGTCCCATACCCTGCCGAGAGAGCCGACGAGGTAGATGAGCGTTTGTTTCGCGTTCCTTCGATTTTGAATGTCAGTATTCTCAATGAGTCCACAAGCATAGGTATGGGGCGAGATTCGTGGTCTCGGGAGCCTTTGAACAACAGAAGCTTTTGGTTGCCTCCAGATGCTAACAAGCTGCCCAGGGTCGCCATTGGGAAAGGTAGTGCAGGAGCCGGGAAGGAATTCGACATCGCGGAATACTCCGATGTTGTGATCGAGCCAGAGACGGGGAACAAAATTCGAATCACGATAGACTTCGACCTGGCGGAATTGAAAAAGCATGCAGAACAAGCCAGTGGTGGCAACGGCGGACAAGCTCGCTAGTTCACTTCGTTCTGGATGCTCGACACCGCTGTGCCACACTTCTAACGTTCTGCATATATACGAGCAACATGACGATCAACTTTATCAGCCAGCGGGACGTGTCATAATGGGGCGCGTTCTAAGAGTCTTTACCGGCATCACCATTTTCGCGGCGGTTTACGTTTGGGTGGTGATGTGCCTTGGTGTCCTCAGCATAGTTGACCAAATGGGGATTGGCGGACTTCTAGAGCTTGGCGTCGATTATTCGTGGGCGTTTGCCCTCGACTCGGTTTGCCTTTGCATCTTGCTCGCGGTCTATTTCCTTCGTTGTAGCGCACGTTGGGCACTCGTTGGCGTGGGCTTTACTGTCATCAGCTTTACATTGAGGGAAGCTGAGTTCCTTCGTCCGGACAACCACTCGATGTTCTGGTTCGAGCCATTTCTTAGGTCGGGGGTCTACGGGCTTTCATTCATCCTAGCGTATTTTGCCATGAGGATTCGCGGCATTCCGTCGATTTCTTAGATTGCAGCTTACTCCAATGAAGAAGATCTGCAGAACAAGTCGAGGCACCGAACCGGCGACAACGTCATTCCTTGAATCCGGGCTTCCTTCCCGCCGGTCCGGTGCTCAATAACGTTAAGCGAAGAAAGATGCGTGACGTAACCCGAACTCTTGAGTGGTTCCTAGCGGACCCGCGTTGCACGAAGTGGATTCTTCAGTGCTCGGCCTGCCTGCAATATGGAAGAAAAGAAGAGACGCCTGCTTCTATCCCGAAAGCTCGTTTCGAGGAGATGTTTCCTGTCATGCATCTCGATGAGCGCGGTCTCTGCGAAGTATGTCAGCAAGTCGAAGATGAAAAATAACGAGCCTAACAAAGCGCCAGAAAACACATTCCCCGCCCCTCGTGAAAATACTGAAACGCTTTTTTGAGACTCTGCGGCCCAATGGGAATTTCGGCGCTCGATTCCCCAACGTTGTCCTGAATCCTCTCCGCGCTGCTGGATGGCATGAAGGCCGGACGTGGGAGCCTGGACTTCTTAACTCCTTTGTCGCGAGATTTGACAGAGCCTTTCCGCCAGCAGTCTCCATAGTAATATCAGAGTTCGGTGGGTTGCACGTAGGCGGCGGCAGGCTGATTTCATTCGGCTACATTGATGACCATTTGTGTTCCTCGTTCGCGATTTTGGAAGAGCTTGTTGGTGAGCCACTGTTCCCCATCGGTAGAACGAATATTTTCGAGGACGACGGGCTTGGTGTGCTGATGGATGTATCGGGGCGGGTGTATGTCGACGGAGCAACCGGGGATGAGCCGCCGCGCGATCAACGCCTCGACATGATTGAGACCGACATCGATCGATTTCTTGTCAGCATCTTTTCACCTGGTCACACTCCAGAAATGCAATCGTGGTATTACAGCCTGCCAAATGCTGAATGAGCCTCCCCCTAAGAAATCCAAAGACGAACAAAGCCGAGGCACCGAACTGGGGTAACATCCTTGATGGCACGCAGTGGAATCTTCGAATCAAGTATGGTGATGCATCAGCTTTGTCACACGGCAGTAACGCATACCCACCCAAGCGAGATTTC
>NZ_JAENIJ010000068.1 GCF_016595435.1 Luteolibacter pohnpeiensis | reverse complement strand
TTGCCCGCGCCGCCTCCGAAGGCGCTCGCTGCGTTTTGAGCCATCGTCTTCTTCCACTCCGAGACCTGCACCGGGTGGACGTCGAATTCCTTGGCAATCTCCTGGATGGTCTTGACTCCCTTGAGCGCCTCAAGCGCCACGCGGGCCTTGAACTCGGGGTCGTGTCTTCCGCGTTTGCTTTTCATTTTGTGCGTGTTCGGTTCGGTTTGCATTAGCAACCCACACACCACAATCATAGCTTAGCCACTGGCCCGGTTTTGGGGGGCCAGCTCAGCGATCAGCCTGTGAGTTGACTTTGATGCTTTTCTCCCGCCGCAGATGGCATTATACGTTCTGCAAGAAATGAAGATCCTCGCCATAGTTATGCTTTCAGTGATTTCGGCGGATTCCCAGCAGGTCGTTGCGGACAATCAGGACGACGACTGGCTTCCAATTCCCGATGGCTATGTGTGGCCCAAGCCAGCGGAAAAGGCCCCAGATTTTCGTCCAGTACAGAAGAAGTTCAGTGAGCTAGGAAAGATCCACCGAACTGCCATCAAAGATAATTGGCCAGACGAGGTGATACCTGAACAGGTTTATATTGCCACGATGGATCTTAACGGAGATGGAAGGCTCGAGATCTTTGTGGAAGTTCCAATTCTTGGTGGCTCGGGAGGTGCTTATTACGAGATACTTTCTACCAAGGACGGTAAGGCATATAATAGTGTCGGTGGATTCCAGGGCGGTGTTCGTTTTCTGATTCCGAAGAATGGTTGGTTGCAGATTCAGGGAAGCAGTCGCGGTGGTGGGGGCCATTTCACCCGATACCTGATGACCTTCCTCAAAGACGAATACGAAGTCACAAGGAACGAAGATCACGACACCAATACCCGAAAGGTCACCATCCGAAAGACAGAGGCAGGACAAGCCGGCGCTGGACAACCCGCTACTGCTCCCGAGTCGAAGCCGGAGGGTGATGCGAACCCGAAACCTGAATCAGCGCCTGCCCCCCGGTAGCGGGTGCCAAGCCTAAAACGTTGGGCTAAGAAAGTGCACCGCAAGATCTACACAATATCAGCCATCGGATTGATCGCTCTGAGCTTCGTGGCACTCGGGACGTTCAGTTGGATTCGTAGCTATCTCGAAGAAGCAAGAACTGCCCAAGCGAATTACTGGGGCAACGAGGCAGACATGATCGGCTATTTTGAAGGTGCGAAGAAGCCCGAAATGGAATTGGAGGCTGCTAAGGAACTCAGAGCCCGGTTTCCGGGGTATGCGATCCACGCGTTTGACGAGAACGGGAGTGAGATCACTCCGGCAGATGCAGAAGATCTGGAATCGATCTGCAGAGTGACGATTGCATTCAAGGACTGGGATGATGTTGCTTCCCGTGTTATCCTCAAACCAAAGTCACTCGCGGTGATATACGACTTCCCGGAAGAACGACAAACCAAGCCCAACAGGCCATGGGATGCAACCGGCGACAACGACTCTCGTTGAATTCATACTCGCCACCGCCGGTGCATCCACTCTAACGTTCGGCGAAAAAATCTGAGTGGCGCGACGCATGGAAGCGTGTAAAATGCCCCCATGAAGCTCGAAGAGATTCAAAAATGCGCTTTGGATCTGCCCGACTCTGATCGGGCAGTGCTGGCCGCTGAACTACTCGTATCGTTGCCTGCTGTCCTAGTCGATGAAGACGATGGAGTTGCGGAAGCGACCCGGCGATCTAAGGAGTTGGAGAACGATCCTTCAATGGGATGTTCGTGGGAGGAGATTAAGAGATCATTGGGGCGATAGCCGATGGAAGTCATCTACCATCGGCGAATTCAGAAGGATATTCGCGCAGCCCTCGCTTTCTACGAGGACGAAGGAGGTAACAAGCTAGGAGATCGGTTTTTCGCCGAAGCAGAGGAGACCGTCGGAAGGGTGATTCAGAATCCACAGGGCTTTCATTTCGTTACTTCCAAGTTGAGACGTGCCTCGTTTGATTCATTTCCATACCACTTTCTGTATGAAGAAGAACATGGGCAGGTTCGGTTTTTAGTTTTAAGGCACGACAAGCGCCATCCCAATTTCGGTCTTCGCCGAAGATAACAAACCGAGCCGAACAAAGCAGTGGTGGCAACGGGCTAAAGCCCGTGCCTAGACATTGAACGTTAGGGCAAGAAATGAAGACACTCTGGACAATCCTTGTGGCACTAATTGGCGTGGTGCCTTGCTCCGGCACATCGATCATTTTTCCGACCTATTCCACGCCTGTGGTCGTTGAGGATACGTTGATCGTTCTGTCTCCAGATCGGCTGGAGCTGATTGGCGTATCCAAGGCAGGAAAGGAGCTCTGGAGACAGAAGCTGTCCTCCGAGGGAAGTCTGATCGTGCATACCTCGGGTAAGATCCTGCTCACCCAAGGAGCTTCCGTAAGTTCGTTGGACACGAAACGAGGCAGCTCTGAGCCCCTATTTAGTGCAGACCCGAAGGTAGAATGGGTGCGATACTCACCTGAAACCAACCTATTCTGGGGGCCGCTTGATGGCGAGAAGTCAGCCTTGGTGCTTTTCGATGGCACTACTTACAATCGCCTGGCGAATGAGAAGCTTGGGGAGACGATGGCGTATGCAGATCAGGATATTGTCGTGCTCGCGAAGGGGCGTCGCAAGGCAGCTGAGGGTGGAGGCTATTCCTTTTCGAAAGGTTGGCTCGAAGCGTTTGACCGTCATACCATGAAGAGGGTTTGGTCGGTTGAGTTTGAGAACCAGCCTTGGCCTCAGCACTACGTTGTCCGCTGTGGCAATTACATAGTCTGTGACGATGCCTCAGATCTAGTGGTCATTGACATCGCCACTGGACAGGTGCGCCGCCGTCCAGCAGCGAAGCCTGCGGATGCGATCGGGCCAAGTGGTCTCCACGACGAAAACGGAGATTTGACGTATCTCACGTCAGAGCTGAATTACGCAGACTTCAATCAAAGCAAGCAGACTCTTTATAAGCTCAGCATTCCAGATTTGAAGGTAGTTGAGAGCCGCGCTGTGAAGGTAATTGAGGCCTCAAGCTCCGAGAAAGCTGGAGATCTGCGGATTACGGACGCACTCTATCGCACAGCTTGCTTTCGCCCAGATGGCACCAAGATTTGGGAGCACTTCCAACTGCACCGGACACCGGTAATGGATGGCGTAATCTACTTCTCTGACTACAACAAAGGTATCGCCAGAATGGGCGCATTGGATGTTGCAACAGGGAAGCAACAGTTCTTCCTATCCGAGGAGATTGAAACTAAATAGCCCCAACAAGGCGGCGCTCCTAACACCTGCCCCGCCGCGAGTTCAATCCGCCATGACCATTCAACCCTCAACCCACAGTCGAAGCTGCGCCCTATGGCAGGTGTGAGAGGACTTCGACGTTCGGTAAGTAACTAAGAAATACATGATCATCACATTCTCATGGCGTGGCGCGGGAATCGTTGTTTTGGTAGTTTTCCCAATGGTGATGGCCATCGCCCTTGTTTGCTCCGTGAATGTAATAGGCAAGGACTTTACTAAGATCCACTTTCGAGAGGTAGTCATAAGCGCGATTGCCGCATCCGGGATCGTATGTTTTGGATTGGGCCGCTGGATGAACCGAGTAAGGGTCGTGCGCGTAGCCGATGGTAACTCTGAAGTAGTCGGATCTGCTTTGGGTGATGCGCATCAAATGTGGGGTATCGCGGTGCAGCATTGGTGCTGGATCTATTTTCTCCTAGCCGTGATTGTTGCTTTTGTGTGGTGAGTGCAAACATATCCAAGAACCGAACAAGGCAGCACATCCGACGGCGATCAGTCTGTGAGTTGGTTTTCTAGCTTCCATCCCGCCGCGGATGGTCTCTAACGTTAGGCAGAAATGAAGAGCCAGCTATCCATCGTCCTCACAGCAACCGCTATCGGCTTCGCTGGGTTGGCGACTGCCACGGGCGAGAAACCCTTCGATCCGCCAATCGAATTCAGGAGGATCGACTTCGTTGAGTATGGCGGAGGGCCAGTCCGCACTTATACTGCTGCAGGTCTTGAGACGTCAGAGGTTCTGTGTGAGCGGCCAGACTTGAAGGTGATCTTCACTACGTCTCTTCCGCCGTCCACCGCCGCAAAGACGGTTGTAGCCGGGCTATTCGTGATGATAAAGGGATCGGATGGATGGGCCATTTCTGACCAGAAGCGTTTCGAGGCCGCAGGCCGCGAGTCAGGCGCGAAAGCTGAGGCGACCAATACTCAGAGATCCGCACCTCACGTTACCGTTACACTCTGGCAAGGTGGGCATGAAGTCTCTTTTGCCCAGAGTGCTTCTTACCTCGTCGAGAACGGCACCCTGAAGCTCGACCCGCCCCAAGAAAAACCAATCGGCGAACAAGGCAGTGGTGGCAACGGCGGACAAGCTCGCTAGTTCGCTTCACTCTGGACGCCTTTTAACCGCCGTGCCACACTTCAGACGTTCGGCATAACTATCGCCCTATCCATCTATGAAGACTGTCGTTCTAATATTAATACTTGGCGCTGTTGGGCATTTTGGAATTGCCTTTGCCGATGATGCGCCAATCGATGGCGGGCGCTCTGCGGATGGTCGCCTCGAAGTGCGATTTGCCAGAACACCGAATTATGATCCTTACAAGGATGGGTCAGAATACAACTTTCAGCTACAGAGCAACGAACCTCGGCGAGTGCTGTTGACTATTAATGGATGCGGTTTCAGAAATTACAACATTTCCAAGGGGCTTTGTAATGTAATCTGGAGCAAATCCGGTCGATTCGTAGCAATTTGCGAGCGAGACTCTAGACACACAACACAGATTTACATCGTTGGCGTGCGGGATAGCGAAGCGTGGCAACTAGAGTTTCCCGATTACGTGCAGAATGCTTTGGGGCGTGTAGACGCGACCGCTGTAGATTTTGCATGTATTACTAAGTTGGATCACTGGGATAATGACAAATTGTATATCGAACTTAATTTCACTGCCAACGGGCGCAAGAACTATACTTGCATGGTCACGCTGCAATGTGTGCTTGAGGATCATTCATCACCGAGAATTGGCCCCATGACAGTTGCCCAGCCCACGGAACTTGAACGATGAGAAAAATCAAGCCGAACAAGATATCCTAGGCAACGGGCATCCGCCCGTGCCTGGACATTGAACGTTAGGCAATGAATTCATGAACATTCCACGGAACATCTTCAAGCTCGCGGCCATCCTTGTGATGTTATCTTCGTCCGCCCAGGCAGAAAAGCAAGCAGTCGAGTTCAACGCGAAAATCACCGAGATTAAGAATTCCAGACGCTACGACAGCACGACGATTGTCACTGGAGTCGATCCGCGATTTCTGGTGCGCGTGATTTTACTCGAAGACGCTCAGGGAGTCGGGAAGGCTGGTGATGCAATCAATTTCGCCATTCACAGCCCTGCCCGGGAGCTTCTGATCACCGATATTGAGGAGGCAACCAGCAAACCAATTCGACTGAGTCTGGTCCAACCTTCAGAGTCCCTAAAGCTCTTAAGGCGAGCGGAAACCAAGAATGCCCAACATGGCGTCGCCCCACAATCCGCTACCCGTTCCGAGTCGGATTCGGATGATGACGACAAACCCCAACCTGACTCGAACCCGCCCCCGGTAGCGGGTGTATGGACTTCAACGTCGGGCAAGAAATATGAAAGCACCCAGCGCTGAAGAACTTTCAACTCGCATTTTCAATGCGTTTTCGGGAGTTCGCTTGGACGGCGGAATAAGTCTAATCGAAGCGGAGTATGCGGATGGTTGCGATGTTGCACGTGATCATCTCATTGCTCTCGAAGAGAAGGACGATTGGACGAAAATCATCAATGATCGACTTTGCGATTTCACTGTAACATTTTGCTTCACTGATTATAGAGGTTTTCGATTTTATATCGCTCCATACATGATTTGGGTTCTCAGGAATTTCAGAACATCCAATTCGAT
>NZ_JAENIJ010000067.1 GCF_016595435.1 Luteolibacter pohnpeiensis | reverse complement strand
AAATCAGCAGCGGCGACCATCGGCGTCACGGCGGAGCTCGCCGACGAATGGTGGCATGCCCGTGAAGCAACCGACTGGATCAAAGGCACAGGAGGTGGCGGCAACATCCACGTCGGCAGCAACTGGCAAGCAGATCTGAAGACCTACGCCAGCCGCATGGCGACGAGTAGCGACAAAGGGCGAGGCTCCAAACGTGGAGGATTTGCCGGAATTCAGGAGGACATCAGCATGCCATGAAGCGAAATCAAAATGTCCATACCCCTGAAGAGTTCACGGAGCAAATCGGCCGATCCCTGGATGCCCTGATCGCGGCAGCGCCAGATGGACCGGAGGAACCTGAAGCAACTCAAGAGGAGATCACCGCAGTGAAGCAGTGCCATGGTTGGGGAGCCAGGTATTGCCCGTCACACCAGAATCTTCACGGAGCTGAATGGCTTCGCACCTTTGATGAAGCTCGGGGTGCAGTAGCCAAAGGCGGCATCGTTGTCTTCGTCGGGAATCGAGGTCCTGGCAAGACTCAGATGGCGGCGGAGATCGCTCGTGGCTGTCAGTATCCGCATGACGCGGCAGAGTGGAATGGAGTCCGGCCAGTCGCAAACAGGACGGCGCTTTACCGCAGAGCGATCGACATCTTCCTTGATCTCCGTGACGCGAACCGAAGCGGCAGCAAGACGAGCGAGAAGCAGGTGTTAGAAAACCTGGCACGGGTCGGGTTGCTGGTGATCGACGAATTTCAGGACCGTGGAGAAAGCGACTGGGAAAACCGCATGGTCACAAACCTGATCGACAAGCGATACGCGGCAGAGCGTCCGACGATTCTGATCGCAAACTACACGCGTGCGGAGATGGCGAAAGCGATCAGTGCCTCGGTGCGCGACCGCATGCACGAAAACGGCAAGAGCTTTGAGTTCAACTGGCCGAGCTACAGGCGGGTGCTGCTGTGATCTCAGCAGGGAAAGACGAAATTTTATATCACCTCCAAAATTTTAAAAAATGAACGACGAGAAGACTGAAGAAGATTCAGATGGCACACTTTTAGTGCATGAGGAAAAAGAAATTTCATTCGCTCAAACCCTTATAAACATTAAGGAAGAGCGCCTTTATAGTGTTCCAGAAATGCAATTGATTTTGTGCCATGTGCCACGCAGGACGATTTACAACTGGCTGAGTGGGGACGTGATTCCAGAGCCAGAAAAACAGCAATGGGCAATCGAACGGTTATCCGACCCGAGGAACCCACCGAGTGAGCGGGTGCAGAATGATATGTTCCGCCTTCACAACCTCACCTGGGACAAATCCAAGGAGCAATGGAAGCTCAGGATCACCTTTAACATCGGCACCAAGGTTGTTGGAAAGCGGGAATCCATCCCGTTACCAACCCGCGATCCGGACATGGCGATCTTTGGCCGCTCAGTCGCTCTGGCGATGGCGAAGAAGCTCAAGCTGAAAGTCGACTGCCGGAAGCAGAAGCGAGCGAAAACCTAATGACAGCTCTACCCGAGCCGACCTTGCATGATCGCCTATCAGATGGTTTCTTGCCAAAGGCACCCAATTCATGAGCGATACCGTAAATCCAACCCGCGTCATGGTCGACATCGAGACCATGGGAAACACTCCTGGCTCCATTATCCTGACGCTTGGCGCGGTGAAATTCGATTCGAGCGGAATCACTGACACCTTTTACCGGCGGATTGACCCGGAAAGCTGCGAGCGATTTGGCCTGAAGCCGGATGTATCGACGATTCTCTGGTGGTTCAAACAACCAGACGAAGCGCGTCTGGAGATCACATACCCCGGTGTTGAGCTTTCCCAGGCACTCACGGAGTTTGGCGAGTGGCTTGGTGATCCGATGGTTGAGATTTGGGGAAACGGCGCGTCATTCGACAATACGGTGCTCGCTGCGGCCTACCGAGCTTGCGAGATTCCATTGCCTTGGAGATACAGCCGGGATCGCTGCTATCGCACCATGAAGGCCATGCACCCTGAGGTTGCTGTTCCTGATCGGGTGGGCACTCATCATAATGCACTGGATGACGCGATGAACCAAGCGCTCCACTTGATCGAGATCTTCAAAAAGCTCTCGTTAGAATAACGAGCACTCTGCTGTCACCTGGTTGATCGGGGCTGTATTCAGAGCTGCCAGAGTAAACTATCGATCGCGCTTTTTGCAGTGGGGCAAATTGCATAAATCAAATTGGGCAACTTACTGACAGGCAGTGATCTTAGTAACTGCCTTGAAAATCGGTCTCAATAACTTGGCAGCGTTCCTGCGATTGGATTGGTGACACAACACCTACCATCCTATGGCCAAACTCAAAAATACCAGAGACCTCCTCATTCACAGTCTGAAGGACCTTTACAGTGCGGAAACCCAGCTTGTGAAGGCGCTGCCAAAGATGTCGAAGGCGGCAAGCAATCAAGAACTCGCAGAGGGCTTCATGACCCATTTGGAAGAGACCAAAGGTCACGTAGCACGCCTGGAAGAAATTGCCGAATTGTTAGATATGACTCCCCGCGGAGTCAGCTGCAAAGCGATGAAGGGGCTGGTTGAGGAGGGGGAAGAAACAATCGAAGAGGAAGCCGAACCTTCCATCAAGGATCTGGCATTGATCACAGCGGCCCAAAAGGTCGAGCACTATGAAATTTCCGGGTATGGCTCTGCGAGTGCGCTCGCAGAAGCACTTGGAGAAACGGCAGTCGTTGAGTTGCTGCAGGCAACTTTAAGCGAAGAGAGCGACACCGATGACAAGTTGACGAATCTTGCGCTGAAGCTGATTGCAGATGCGCCTGCCGAATAATAGCGTGGGGGCGCTATGGAAAGTCACGGGTGGGTTTCCCCCCCCGTGGCTTTTTCTTTATTGGCGGAGGTCGAGATTGGGACCACTGGCGCTCGTTGCCGGTCCCGGTAGTTCGAAGAATTCTCCGACATGGAGAGTTCAAAAGAACAGTTTTCGCCGGAAGTAAAATGCAGCCACAAGGAGTTGCGCGATCCCTCATCGCTCACGCCGCATCCGCGCAACCCGAACAGGCACGGGCAGAAGCAGATTGAAATGCTGGCCCGGATCATTCGGCATCAGGGGTGGCGAAATCCGATCGTCGTTTCGGCGCGGAGTGGGTTTGTGATCGCAGGACATGGGAGGCTTGAGGCGGCGTTGCTGCTCGGTCTCGCGCAAGTGCCAGTGGACGTGCAGCAGTTTGCGAGCGAAGCCGACGAATGGGCGCACTTGGTGGCCGACAACCGGATTGCCGAGCTGGCCGATATGGACAAGGACGGGCTGGGGGACTTGCTGCGAGATTTGGGGGGCGTGGACGACTTTGACCTCGAGCTGACCGGCTTTGACGCCTCGGAGCTAGACCAGATGCTTTCCGATGAAACCCAGGCGGATGACATCGCGGAAGACGAGGACGCTTCAGAAAATGCCTGCCTGCTGAAGTTTGACGGGCTGTCGATCCCGGTGACTGAAGCGGAGCGGGTGGCACTTCGTCGCCAGATTGATCAACACGCGGAAGCGACCGGCTCCTACTTTGGATTCGTTCGCCAACTCCTGGCCCTCGAAGATGATGTTTGAGGCAAGCTATCCCATCGATCGGCTCAAACCGGCGTCTTACAACCCGAGGCGGATCAGTGAAACCGAGTTTTCGAAGCTACGCGAAAGCATCCGTGCGCTTGGTGCGGTCAAACCGGTGATCGTTTCGCAAGGCACCATCATCGCCGGGCACCAACGCACCAAAGCGATGCGAGCCGAAGGACTCGAGAATACGGCGGTGCATCTGTTAGGCCCGGTTTCGGTGACCGAGGAAATCCGCTTCAACCAGATCCACAACGGATCCGACCTGGACGAATCGGACGAACTGAAGGTGCGCGTGCCTGCCATGGATTGCGGTTGGCAGATCGTGCCGGCACGGGAGATCCGGGTTGGAAATCCTCTGGCTCGCGGGGCTGTTCGAAGGAAAGAAATCCTGCGCTTGCTCGCGAAACATGGACCGTGGGGCGGGGCAGTTGCTTTGCCGGATGGTCGGGTGATTTCCTCGGCGGACTATGCCGCGTGCTGTCAGCAGCTGGGCATGCCGCTGCATCTGATGGTGATCGGCGCCGACCTCGAGGACGTGGCGAAGCGCTACCTTTCCGCGTCCTACGGCGTCTATTCTTACGACCATTTACCGCGCACGACCTGGGCGCAGGCATTGGCGCAAATGAACCGGCTGAATGGCGGGGGAAACCGCGAACTGCGAAGCCGGACCTACGAGCACGCGGTGCTGCCGCATGTGACGAAGAAGGAGAGGATCCTCGACTTTGGCGCGGGCAAGCTGGCCTACGTGAAGCGCCTGAGCGCGGCGGGTTATCAGATCCGCGGTCTTGAGTTTTACCTGCAACGCAATGGCAAGATCGCGTTCGGGGAGGTGCAACGCCACATCGATCGAGTGCTCGAGGATTTACGGACTCACGGACCTTACGACGTGGTGGTGTGTGACTCGGTGCTCAACAGTGTGGACTCGGTAGCTGCCGAGGAAGCGGTTCTGCTCACGCTGTCCGCGCTGTGCCGGAAAGGCGGCAAGGTGATCTTCAGCGGGCGCAGTCTGGATTCGGAGCTGACCCGGCTGAACAACAAGACGTGCGTTGAGAAAACCCACACGCGACGCCAGGTGAACTTCCTCGATGGTGAACGAATCTCGGCGATCTATTCGCGGGGCGTTTGGCGCTATCAGAAGTTTCATGGAATCGAGCACATCCGGGAATTGACCGAACGCTTCATCGGAAAGCGCTACGAGATCCGCGATGCAGAAGGACGTGAGCTGAAGAGTGGCCCAATCCGGACCACGGGCTGGTCGGTAGTGGCAATCAACGAGCGGCCATCATCGGCTGAAGATCTCGAGAAGGGGCTGAGGTTTGAGTTCAACCTGCCGTTACCCGGTGGCAAGCGCTACGGGCGCGGCGACGACATTGTGGCAGCCGTTCCATGGCTGAGAGGAGAAGACGCATGAGCACGGGACGACCAAAGATGGAATTCGATCTGAGCGAGGTTGAAAAGCTGGGGATGCTGGGAGCGACGGCAGCGGAGATGGCGGCGTGGTTTGGCTGCGCGACGCGGACGATTGAGAGGCGGATGTCGCGCAAGGATGGGGAGTTTTGTCGGTCCTATGAAAAGGGCTTCGGGCGACTGAAGATTTCCCTGCGTCGTCAACAGATCGAATCGGCGAAAGGCGGCAACGTCTCGATGCTGATCTGGCTCGGCAAGCAATTGCTGGATCAAGCGGACAAGCGAGAGGTGAAGGAAGAGGCGACGGTCACGGAGAAGGCGGCACCGCTCACGCTGAGTCCGGAGGATGAGGAGTTTTTACACAGGAAGCGTCTATTATTCGAAGGTCGGAAAAATAACCAAATCTGACACTTGCGCAGCAGCTGTATGCTAGTAGCTTCTAGAACCTCCAACTGGGTTGTGTTTCAATTGATTATGAATTGAAATGCGCTCTTATGCTTGCCTCAGGGGGAACGCATATCGTGTCTATCAAAAGTTGTTTGGAGGTCGAAGGTCTCTCTCTGAAATAGGGGGAGACCTTCAAATTTGAGCGCATCCTGCGATTGTAAAATCATCTTGATCACATAGGCAATATTCAGTTGCATGAGGAATAGAAACATCATTGGAGTATTCCACATGCCCCCAAACGGAGCTTGAGCAAATGGCTTCTCATTAGGTGCTCACGAAGCGCCAAGACTATTTTTTTGCTTCTACAAAATTAAGATCTCCCCCCAAAAAAAGCCTCTCTCCCGTGCATGGGGGAGGGGCCGATTTATAGAAAGAGCCGGACTTGTAACTGTCTGAGCCTTTTTGATTGAAATGTTGGATTTTAAACTCTAGTATCTTTGGCTATCAGTCATCATTGGTGGCTGTCGAAACACCTGGATTTCAACTTGTCCGGGTGAATGGTAATCAGCATCCGGGGGGAGGCTAGTTGCATTCACTTAGACGACTGAAGTTCGCCCTTAAGCGCCTCTCTTCCTTTTTGGGAGAGGGGCCGTTTGCTTTTCAGGGACCACTGCCTCGCCTCGCCACGGCCTCGCGCGCGCGAATCATCGGAGCCGATGAAGCCGAAACGAGATAAGAAGCCGAAGAAATCTAAACGTGCCCAAACCAATGCCTCCAAGAACGGACGGCCAACAAAGCGAGTGGATGAGGTGATCGATAGAGTGCTCGAAGGCTTGTCGATGGGGACGCCTCTCACCCTGATTTGCGCTGAGGAAGGGATGCCTTCGCCGAAGACGATTTACAATTGGATGGC
>NZ_JAENIJ010000066.1 GCF_016595435.1 Luteolibacter pohnpeiensis | reverse complement strand
CAACGGATTACCCATCCCGTCTTCCGATACCTCCAGTTATTGCAAAGCCCGCGGCCGTCTGAACATCCACTTTCTCAATGCCATCCATCAACGCCCCGCGCCAAGAATACGTTGAAGTCTTCCACCGCAACCGCTACAAGAAAACCGCTTAATCCCGTGACATTCATGTCTGACCCCAATCCTTCTCGTAATCCCCTTACCTCTGTGGGTGGCATCATCGGTGCGGTAGGCGGCTGGCTCTTTAGTCAGTATTGTGGCGCCTCTATGTGGATTCCCGGCGCGGCATGCGTGCTCCTGCTCGTACTATTTGCGAAGACAAGATTTAAACCGAGATACTTCATGGGAGCGATCGCGGTCACAGGAGGACACATCGCATGGTTTTCGATTGGGGCGTATTTGGGTGCAGGTTTTATGGCCGTGGGTCTCGATATTTTATTTCTCACTGTCGGCGTTGCTTGGCTTTGGTTACGGCCTGGACTTGCGGCTGCGATTTTCTTGGGAGCGATTCAAGCTCTCAGCCTGCTCATGAATGCCATTGCCCTGTCGGACGCATCATTTGAAAGCGCTGGTCATAGAGCCCTCACCGCGCATGTGGTTTTCAGAGTGATCGCGATCGCGTGTTTGATCGCCGGCTACCTAAACACAAAGAAGAAAAAGGCCGAACAATGCGCCACAGACAACTCCGGGTCTTCGCCCATCCGTGTCTGAGCTGAAACCTTCGGCAGGAATTTGCCACAGAAATCTAATTCCCATATAAATATGTTTTTTCTAGTATTAGGAGCATGGCTTGCTGGCATTGTCGTTAGCCTGGTGAACCATAATAGGAAGCTGCCCTTGTGGATACTCGTAATTGGAGTGCTCGTCTTGGTAGGGCATTTTACTGCAGGATTTGGATTCATTACTGTCGCAGCTATGGCAATTCTCAGCGTCATTATTTGGATCGCTAACAAGCTTGATATGAATTGAATTTTAGAGGCCGAACAAGGCAGCATATCTGACGGCGACCAGCCCGATAGTTGACTTTGTTTCTTCCATCCCGCCGCGGATGGCCTTATACGTTGTGCCAAGAATATGAAGTCTTTCACTCTAGGATTTCCCCCAGACGGACAGTCGGTCGATCCATACTCGGGCGACTCGAAGATTCCTGAGTCGATTCGTGATGAGGTGATTCGACGATACGAAGCGGAGTATCCCGGTGGTTACGTCCTTGCGTTCGTCGATCATGCTGCTGGAATTGCGGGCTTCTACACCAGAACGAAGGAGAATTGGCAGGCTCTGAATGATATCTACGAAGTGGTTCTTTACCCTACGAAGCCTGAGAAGGACTCTGGATTCCTGGTGGTGGGATCACAGGACACGACTCCAGGCTGGCCGAACAATTTCTTCCTGAGTTCGTCACGTTACACTGATCGCTTGCACGAATGGGTTCGCATTCGCTCCGAGCGTTTTGCTGGACTCATCGGTAGGCCATTTCGCGAGGCGATGGCTGGCTCAGACTGCTAAAACCAAACGGGCGTAACAAGATGCCACAGGCGACGGGCATTCGCCCTGAATAAACATTGAACTTTGGGCATATATCATTTACGATGATCTGGAATTACAAACATCCGATTTTGAATCGCCGGTGGATGGTTGATGAAGAAGGCATACACGAGGAGCGGTCTGGTCGGTTGTATTCCACGATCGAGTGGAGCGACCTCGTGAAGCTGAGGGGAAACCGTGTTTCCGGAAGTTCGGGGAAGAGGATTTTACTGTTGCTGGGCAGTCGCATAAGAACGGACTTCATACTCCATGCGATGGCTGCTTGGTCCGAGCGTTTCCCGGAGAAGTGTGCCACAAATAGACTGAATCGTATCCGGGAGGGTGATCGGGCCGCCTACTTCTGGTTTCCGCTTCTAGTGTTTACGCCCTTACTCATCATGGCCGGACTTCTTCTCGCTTTTCCTGAGTATTGTTCGGCCTCGTTCGACAAGATGCCACGGATGGCGGCCCTAACAGTCGTTGTTGTCGGCTCGTGGACCGCATGGTATTGGAACCTCCGAAGAAAAAACGCCCAACAAGCCGTCGCTCCGAACCATCATTACCGCCCACTTTGAATTCAACATCCTCCGTTCGGGGTTCGGAGGACTATATCGTTCTGTAAAATGAAGAAACTACTTAGTCTTGTGCTTTTGCTTGGTTTGCCACCGACGATAATTGCAGCCGCCGATCTGAGTCTTCCAGCGAGTCGAGGCGTGGTAAGCTTACCTGAAGGATTTGAATATATCCCGAAGCAAGGCGATGATTCGATCGTTGGTCAGTTCAAGAAGAGTACTGCTGAAATCGATTTCGACTTTGGACCAATGGCTGGGGTCTACGTTGACACCATGATGAAACATTGGAAGGCGGACGAGACAGTCTCGGTTGTTAGAAATTCCACCACGACGATTGCCGGGCATTCCATCAAGATCCTCGTCTATTCACAAGGCGAGTTAAAGGGAGCGATCGTTAGCTGGCCTGACTGCCTGGGGAATTTCTACTGCAAGTATCGCGATGAGGGCGAACTCGCGGACTTTTTTACGGTGGCCTTGTCTTTTCGACCAAACAAAGAAACCCCAGAACAAGTCGCCGCACCGAATCCCTGACCTCTTTGTGTTTCGCCGTTATGATGATGACAACCTTAACCCCGAATCGTAGCCACGCCCTCTGTCAGGGATTCAGTGAGCTTTGACGTTCTACCAAAAAAATGGAATTCAACCTCGTACCATTGTATAGCGTCGGAGACATCCGTATTGGCATGGCCAGAGCGGAGGTGAGGGCGGCGATGAGCGAAGAGCCCAAGGCATTCCTAAAGACTCCCACTTCGGAGCGGCCCACCGATGCCTTCCAAGAGCTTTGCGTGCAGGTATACTACGACTCGGATGATCGTGCTGAATACATTGAAATCAGTCGAGCCCCCTCAATTCATCCACAATTGGACGGCGCGCACGTTTTCGAGATCCCGGCTACGGAGTTGGTGCAGCAGCTTGGACGAGATGCGGATTACGATTCGGATTCAGAGGATGATCCGACAGACGTTGTTTTTCCAGGCCTCTCGTTGAGTCTCTGGCGTCCATATGGTGATGATCCCGATGATCCTGAATCTCGATACTTTGCGACGGTGGGTATCGGTCGAGTCGGTTACTATGACATCGAAAAATAGATAGAACAAGTCAGTAGTGGCAACGGCGGATGAGGTCGCTGGTTTGCTGCGCTCTGGACTAGTCAACCCCACCGTGCCATACTTCCAACGTTAGCCCAAAAACTGAATCCAATGCGCCAAATAGTAGCAATTCTCAATCAGGCAGCGGTTGTCTTGATGGTCGCATTCTGTCTGTTTCTCGAACCTTCCACTGGACGGAATGCCTTCCAACCAGAAGCACCGAATCGCGCAGTTCCATCTGGCGGTGCCGCTTCGAACTATCCGATCGCAGTAGACCCAGCTCTTGTCGGCAGCTATCCATCCAAGACTCATTCGGGAGCTGGCTATTTCTACGACGATGTCTTGGAGTATCGTGTCTGGATTGATCCCCAGTCTGGCGGCGAACGACTCAATGCTGGCAGTGACTACTTCAAGGCATTTGCCACATATGAGGAAGCCCTGAAGTATTCCCAGTCTACAAAAGGCGCAGAGTCACCACTAGTCTTGGTTCGACAGCTTGAGCATGTGAACGAACCAAAAAAGGGAATATTTGAACATGTGAAAGGGGAACGACTCACAGAGTGGCAAGTTGAGTGGCTTGCTGAATCTAAGCGAGGACCCAACTCTATCCCCGACTTCCTCGCCAAGCATCGAAAGTCATTGAGGTAAGCTAGATTTCTGGACCAGAAACCGTCTTAAACAACAGAGAATCATTGGTGAGCGTGGAGCCAAGGAATGCAGCTATTGCGGGGTCTAACAATTGCCGAGCTGGATGTTCACCGACGCGTAGACTCCGAGATCAGTGCTGATGCCGATTCAGTACACATTGACTTGAAAGAAGACGGAACATTGACTTTTTCCGAAGTTCCGGTGGTTCCAGCCATCGATGGGCGAACATTTTCAATTCAGAGATTTCACTCGAGGGGACTTGTTGCCCTTGGGTGGGCGCTGAGATTGCCGGATCATGTCGTTGAGATCCTTGTCGAAGATGATTTGATCGAATACCGGAGGTAGAAGGGATCGAGTCTCGTAATCCCTATGACAGAGATGATTGCTTAGGATATCCGATCTTCGAAAATCAGGTTTGGGTATAAAGGGCCAACAGGTATTAAGCATACTATAATTCCCTGGCGATGGTTCAGACAACCGGAGACCGACGGCATGCGCGCGCGATCTTCACCGAAACGAAACTCGCCCAAATATACGATCAAGGTCATCCGATAGATCAAAAGCTGCGCACAGACCTTGGTGACGGGCTGGTATTTTTTCCTGGGCGACTCTTTCATTCTGCTAGGCTCGATCCACTCCCTCGCTTCACTGTGCAGCAGACGACTTTCGTCGAAAGCGCGGCTTTGTGGGCTGGTCAAACCTCTTAAAAACGGAATTTCAGAACTAGCCGTGGGTGACAAATGCGGACAAGCGCACTGGTTCGCTTCGCTCTGGATGCTCGACACCGCCGTACCACCGCTCTTATATTCTGGAGAAGTATGAAGAGACTCTTTGTAATCCCATTTCTTATAAGCCTTCTCCTTTTGAACGTATCACGTGCGGAAAGATCCATCATCGAAGTGTATCAGCCAACTAGCCTCCTAGGAACTGAGAGCGAAGGCAATCCACTGGGAACAGGTGAGTGGATGGCGGCTACAATTGTATCGCGCCCTGTCATTATTGGAGGGGCATTCCCGGAGTCACCAGTTCATGCAGTTACCCTTCCGCATAAGATTGCGGGTGCGCCAGATGGTTTCCCCGAGGAGAGTAACCTAATTGTGATCGTCGGTGGAGACGTCCGGGCCGAATGGGGGCAAACGGAAGACCAGATCATCGCAGATTTTTCTAAAGCCAAGTTGCCTGAGAATCTTGGGGTGACTCTAATTCAAGTGATGAAGATGACCGCTCTATGTTTGGACAAGACTTTGGGCACGCAACATGAGAAGCCAATCAAGATCAAATGGCTGGCTCCTGCTGGTATATCGCTCGCTGATGCGGGTCTTCCCACTGAAATCAAAAAAAACAGAGAACAAGGCGCAGCATCCAACGGCGACAAGCCGGCAAACTAACTCGACACCGGACCGCTCTAATGTTCTACAGAGAATATGAAAACCGTGCTAAAGCACCTGATTGCATTATTGATATCCGTGGTAATTTCGGCCCCGATATTTGCCGCCAATAGTGCATACGCTGAATTTTCTGCGGGCCGGATTCCATGGCTCGCGGGATCGATATTTATGTCAGCCATCTGGTCAGTATTTCTATCCATTGCGGTTTCCGCACCAGTCGCAACGATATGTGTCTACCTTGTTGAGAATCGACTCTGGGTGAAGTGGCCGCTGGAACCGTTGATCCTATTTGGCGTCACTGCTGCCTACAGTGGACCTGTCGCTCTAGTCGCGTTTGGGGGAAGTCTGCCACTGGCTGTCGCTACTGTCATGTCCCTCTATTTTCCAGCTCTGATCTACTTTCTCATTCTGCGGGCAATCAGCCTGAGAGAGTGCATCTGACTCAACAACCAAGAGGTAACATAAGGCGCGGGAGGCAAGTCAGGCAAAAGTAGACGGAGCATTTTTGGCGTAGTTCTTCAGGCCGCAACCGCTATAGTTTTGGGACCAACTCCATTAGGCAGGCTTGTCCTGCTTGAAAGCTCCGAATTTCTGGGCGCGGTTCACTAGACTCTGCGTTGACTCACCTTTCTTCGGCACCAAGTCCAAGCATTTCGACTTGGCATATGATATGTCCTCTTGCGTCGTCCAGGTGCGCTCCGTGACGTGGCCGCAGTTGATTCATGGATGGATACTTTCCCATGATCGAACGATTCAGTTTCATCGCAGTCTACCACAACAGGCACCGCATTCACGGCACGCTGGGCACGAAAGTCCGAACCAAATCGAGGCCAAATTGAATCCACGAACTAACCAATCATCGGTCCCAAAATCCATTGTATCCCAGTTTGGGCGCCCCTCCATGGCATACCCCACACATGCAATGATCAGCCTACACATGACAATTCACACCAAATGAAAAGCCCCGAATCCTTTCAGATTCAGGGCTTTATGGCTCCTCCTCAAAGATTGGGGACATGAGGCACGGATGCCATCATGTCCCCGATGTTTGTTAACCTAAATTTAGGCCTGAAGGGTTACGACCCC
>NZ_JAENIJ010000065.1 GCF_016595435.1 Luteolibacter pohnpeiensis | reverse complement strand
AGAGTGCTCGAAGGCTTGTCGATGGGGACGCCTCTCACCCTGATTTGCGCTGAGGAAGGGATGCCTTCGCCGAAGACGATTTACAATTGGATGGCCGAAGACGAGGGACTTTCTTCACGCATCGCGCGCGCGAGGGAGGCTGGTTTTGACCGGATCGCGATGGAGGCGCTTGAGATCGCAGACACGCCCCAGGAAGGCGTTGAACGCACCGACACGCCAGACGGCCCCAGGATTAAGCGAGGGGACATGCTTGGGCATCGACGACTTCAGGTAGAGACTCGTCTCAAGCTCCTGGCCAAGTGGGACCCGAAACGCTACGGGGACAAGATCACTCAGGAGATCAGCGGGCCGGATGGCGGACCTATCCAGACCGTCGAGGAATACCGCCCGACTGAAGCTGACGAGGCAATCCTTCTGCGGATAGCTGCCAAGCGTGATGAAATTCGTAAGAGCCGTGAGGCTGAGGAGGATGCAGAGTGAAGACTCAGAGAACTATTCTGAGTCCTTCCGAGTTCGCCTGGTTCCAGCTGGGTGAAAAGTCGCTCTATGACTGGCAAATCGAGTGCCTGGAGGCGATCGGCCTGCAGGAGGAAGACGGACCGCCTGTTGCGATTGCAGCAGCTAACGGATCAGGCAAGACGGCCAAGGTTGTGGCTGCGGCCATTCTGTGGTTCCTGAGCCGTTTCCCGCGTGGACAGGTGGTTGTGACCTCGGGTTCGTTCCGGCAGGTGGAGAAGCAGCTGTGGCCTGCTCTCCGAGTGCATCAGAAGAAATTCCCGGCGTGGACGTTCCTGCAGACTGAGCTGAAGACGCCAGAGGGTGGGTTTGCGCTCGGATTTTCGACCGATGACCCGGGACGCGCTGAGGGCTGGCACCCGAAGATCGGCAGCGAGACTGACCCTGTAATGATCATCGTCGACGAGGCGAAGACGGTGCCGGATGGGGTGTTCGAGGCATTCGACCGCTGCACCCGCGTGTTCCAGCTTTGGGTCAGTTCACCTGGCAAACCTTGGGGCCAGTTCTACGAGGCTTTCCATTCGCTCAAGAAGTTCTTTTGGACGCGCAAGGTGCGCTCGGATGAGTGCCCGCACATCGATCCGGCGAAGCGTGCGCGTGACCTGGAAAAATACGGGCCGGATCATCCGCTGTATCGGTCCATGCATGAGGCGGAGTTCACCGAGGACGCGGAGCGTTTGGTGCTGGCTCCGGATCGTTTGGCAAAGGCTCTGGAAGGCCAGCCACAGCCGGAGGAGGATGGCGAGGTGGTCGCATTCCTCGACTTCGCTGCAGGGCGCGACGAGAACGTGCTGGCAGTCCGACGCGGCAACACGGTTCGCATCATCAAGGCTTGGGTCGAGAAGGACACGATGCAGGCCGCTCGCGAGTTCGTTCGTTTGCTGAAGACCGAAGGCATTCAACCCGGTCAGGCGTGGGGTGACGCAGACGGCTTGGGCACGGTGATGATCGATGCCATTGCCGAGCTGGGCTTTTACCTGAACCGTTTCCACGGTGGCCAGGCAGCGAGCGATCCGGATGAATACGCGAACCTCATCGGTGAAGTCTGGCACGTCGGTGCGACCGAGATCGAGCGGGGGAGAATCAACCTCGGAGTTCTGGATCCGGTGACGTTTAAGCAAATCTCAACCCGCAAGAGTGAGTGGAGCGAGAACGGCAAGCTGCGTGTCGAATCAAAGGACAAGATGCGGGCCGAAGGGAGGCATTCACCTGACCGTGGCGACGCGGTGCTCGGTTGTATCGCTTGCGGTTCCCGGATGAGCGGAGCAATTCGCGCCAACTCGATCCACGTTCCAGAGGCAAGCCGTGACAGCTTTTCCAATGGACTGGTGACGGGCTGGTGAAGCCGGGACCACTCGGAGCAATGGCGTTGGGTGAACCGAGAGCTGCACCATGCGTGGTGTGAAGACCAAACTCCTATCATTCCTCGCGGCGGTTGCCGCTTTCCTCACCTTCGTCGGCGGACTTGATCTTGCCGGGATTGTTAGTTTCCTCCCGGACACAGTGGCCACCGGACTTGCGACGGCATTGCCACTGCTTGCAGGGGTGGTCCACTTGATCGAGGCGCTCGGTGATTTCATCGACGACGGCAAGATCAACAACTCATGGTCGCCGAAGCTCTACCCGCTCGCCTTGTGGCTCACATTGGGCGTGCTGTCCTACCCGCTCGTTTCGTGTGCCGGTCTGACCTCAGGTCTAACAGGTCAACCGATTGCCACGGTGCCGGTGCAGCGTGAGAACGGCACGCCTTTCAACGTGGCCAGCTCCGATGTTCTCCGCGCCGAGTCGCAACCTGACACCGCCTGGGGTCTCTACGACGCCGGGGCCGTTGCCGAAGTCCTGACCCCGATTGCCGATTCGGGAAAGTGATGCTGCTGAAATTCCTGTTCCCCTAATCCCTTAGCGGCCGGTCCAGCCCGCACCCAAAAAGCCATCCCCGAAGACCGGAAGTAGGGGACGGCTAAACTTTTTCCTGATTCATGAAAATCACCGATGACCACTGGCTGGAAGATGCCAAACGAGTTCCTTTACCTGGCGGTGCGGTCATGTCGATTCGACGTTTCCTTGTGATGCATTTCACCTCGGGCGCGACCGCCATGTCCTCCATCAACTACTGGAAGGAACTGGGCAATGGAGTGTGTGCGCATGTCGTGATCGATCGCGATGGCACGATCTATCAATGCCGGCCCTTCAACCGGACCTGCGGTCATGCCGGAGCCTCGCAATGGAAAGATCCGAATACCGGCATCACCTACTTTGATCTGAACTCCTGCGCGATCGGGATTGAGATGGCAAACGGAGGCGACTCGGATTCATTGATCGAGCGATTCTCGAAGCTGAAGCCGCTTGTGGCTCGTCACAAGAACGGTGGGCCAGTGAAGAACTGGGAAAAGTATCCCAAGGCTCAGCTGGACGCCTGCGAAGCCGTCAGCAAGGCGCTGGTCGCCCGATACAACCTCGACGACCTCGTCGGTCACGATGACATTGCCCCAGAGCGCAAAGTCGATCCCGGCCCGGCCTTCCCCATGCAAGCCATGCGCGAGGCCTGCGGTTTTCAAGGTCTTCCAAAACCCTAAACCATTATGTCTCCCATCGAAACTTTACTCGTCGCAGCCGTTTCGACACTGGCAGGCGTGATCGTCTGGCTTTACAAATCCCAAGAAACCGCTCGAGCCAACGCTCACAAGGAGACTCGTGCGCAGATGGTCGCGCTCGAAGGCCGGATCACAGAGAGTGAAAAGCACGTTGAGGAGTGCGACAAGGATCGCGAAAACCTCAGGACTCGAGTGGCTGTTCTTGAGGATCGGGAGAAACGGAAGGTGCAGTGTCCGAAGGCGGATTGTCCGCTGAGGCTTCCGTGATTAACTCTTTAGCGTGGGAGGCCATTGGGCCGATATTTCTCCAAGGTTTGATAAGAATCTTCAGGTTTAGGTATAAACGGCGTGGAAGTTTAGGTGGTAGGCAGCTTTTTTTTTCGGTGGCTTGCAGATCCTTTACTGTTGCAGCATAATTATACCTCGTTCGGCTATGCTTTTGAATTTAAGTCCAACGGTCGAAGGATAGTGTCATCTTCTGGAGAGAGGTTTATTGTCCACCAAGAGTCGGAGGAAACGCTAAGGTTGCGTGACCAGCGCTCAATAATTTGAGCCGAACGAGTAGCGATTGAATCTATTACGGCGTTGAGTGTGGCCTTATAGTTGACGATGGTTGAATCGGCGGGAGAAAGCGAACTGATGCCGAAAAACATGCCTGCCTTGGTGGGGAGAACCATAAGAAGCTCTTCAGGTTCGGCGATGAAAGGGCTCGATCGGAAGTCCAGATCGGTATGTGCGAAATGTTTGTCGCGCATTGTGAGAATGTTTCTGTGGGTATCAAGATGTTCTGGTGGCACCACATCTTCAGGTAAGCGCATGCCAAACCCGAGATTTCTGTCACGGGACTGTTTGAATGGTTTACTGTAGTTGACGAAGAAAGACGTCCAAACGATCTCGCGGAAGAACATGGTATCTTGAAACTCGTCAACTCTGTCGGCAAATGCGAGTGAAGCCGATGCATACGAAAGCTGCATCTCTGCAGTCTTGTATTTTACGAGGTCGACGCGTTCTTTAAGGGGGGCTGTGCTCATGGTATCCGAACTGCTAAGGTTATTAAGGTTGACGCAAAATTTCAAAATTCAGCTGGCTGGGTTCGTTGCGGTCAGGCGTGGAACGAATGAGGACGAAATGTGGGCTTGACCCGTGCCACTGGCGGATGAGGTAAGCGAAAATTGTATAGCCACGTCGTGGAAGGTGTTGAGGGCGACACCTTGTTGGGCTTGGTATTTAGCGAAATGAGCAAGGAGCGCCAAACTGAGATTCGGACCACTTTAGAAGGGACTGTAGAGCTTGTTCTTTTGAATCACCGTGCGTGGTATGCAACTTGAAATCCATTATGCCCAAATCACTGGGATCCTGTGGATTGCCTTGATGACGAATAAAGTAGAGAATGCTGGCCAAGTGTAGTCCTCCCTCAATCCGTTTCAAAAATATTTGATAAGTCCCTTTCGGAGTTAGAATGCACTGCGGTGGAGTCATGAGTTTTGTCTATTTGGGGCCGGGAAAGGTCGAAACATAGCGAATCTTGAAATCACCAAAAGCATTCACGAGCTGAATCTTGTAGTCAGGAAATGCAGTGACTACCTGCCACTTCCCGGGCGAATTGGGAAAAGCAGACACTTCTTGAACAGCGAGATCCTCGAACGCTTTGACCACCTCGACTTTGTAATCGGGAAACGCCTTCACGTATTGGATCTTGCCGTAGATTTTGCTGACGTCCGGTTTGTTCATAGATTCTTTATTTTTGTGGCCCAACGTTCAATGTCCAGGCACGGGAGATGCCAGTTGCCTGGGGGCCTGTTGAGTGTTTCATTTTAGCTTAAGCGCAAGGGAGGCTTGTTTGTCATTCAGATGTACCCTCATTGATTCTGAAAGGTAAACGTGCTTGTTGGAAGTCATTCCCCAAAATCCCCCGATGCCTTCTGAACCAATTCGGATGCGGTGGCGATTGCGTTCTTCCCTCCAGAAGGGCTTGGATCCAAAGTCATCTTCGACGACTTCGAAGGTTCCTCCAGCCTTCTCAATCAGGTCCTCAATTGTCTCTGCAGATTGGATTTTGTGTGCAGCAATATCCAAGTCGCCACAAATCGCCTCGACGAATCTGGTGTAGTCTCTATTGCGCTCCTCGAGCAGAAATCGAAGAGCAATGTAGAAAGGATCTACCGCCTTTACGATTTCGCCGGAACTAGAACTACTCTCGTGGGACATTTGGTTTCGGAGTGCCTTCACTTCCGCTAAAATCTCATGAACATCAGTCTTAATCGGCCGGATTGCCCCCGTGAGTCGGTCACCCATGAAATGAGCAAGCTGCTGCTTGAGGCGGCTTTTCGCTTCAGTTGCGGTCCGAAACTCGATCAAACCATTGTAAATCTGTGAAGTTATGACCTCATCGACAAGCTTGAAAGTCTCGCGCGCGTGATCCATGTACTCGAAGTGGTTCCATGTAGCGGATTCGGGGTCAGCGTCGAATACCTTCTTGAAGCTCATGACATCCGCGTCCACAAATGTAATTAACGGAATTTCGTGTCTTCGCGCAGTATGAAACTCGCGATGAGTAACGCTCAGTCCCTCACTGCCAATACTCCCGTAGCGCTTACCAATGATAAGAATGGCTATGTGACATTGTTGCATCGTCACATAGCAGGCGTCCGCAGCAGAACCCTCGTGGATGTAACCCACGCCTCCATGCTCGCTCATCACTGGATTGTAGGCAACCTCGGTCAGAGCATCTCTGAGCGTCTCTCGAAGATATTGCAAATCGGCGATCGTGGAGCTTACGAAAACGTTAGGGATCATTGGGGATTCTTGGGATGACTCATAAGATAATTCGTGGCGGAATAAAAGCTTGAATTCAAACGGTTGGGATTTTTCCCGTTAGCGGATCGGGACCACTCGCCTGGATTGAGGATGGATGGCTCTCTGCCACACTCCCTGCGTGAATCCGATCCGCAGGTTTCAAGACTGGAGACTCGTCATTCGGCTACCGGCCAAGGCTGTTAGCCTGGAGGGGTGCTCGGCGCGGTGCCAGCTCCGTAAATCCCCACGCCCCGGTGCTCCGTTGGCGGCGGAGATTTCCACATCGATCCCGGTTCCGGCGAATCTGGAGATCATTTGCGATCTGACTAAGGAGCAGACCGGTCAGCTCGAAGCCGGTCGCTACTGGATCGATTGCCTTCTGGATCGACCGGACGGATTCACGGAACCCGCTCTCACTCCTTACCCCATCGAGGTCGCCAACTCGGTGACCCTTCCGCTTTCATGATCGTTACCCAAACCGTT
>NZ_JAENIJ010000064.1 GCF_016595435.1 Luteolibacter pohnpeiensis | reverse complement strand
GCTGGCGCGAAGAAAGGCCGCAAGAAGAAGGGAAAATCGGGAGCTTCTGGCGGATCCAAGATCCGGGCCGTCTATCTGCTTCTCAAGAGCGTGACCCAAAGCCCGTGGCCGGGAGCGGTGCCACCGGAGGATCGGCTGGCGGAGAGCTATGCCAATGCCTGGCGTAAGGAACTGGAACGAAGACTGGAAAACCTATGATTGATCAACCGATGTCATTGCAGGAAGGAATCGAATTCCTTCTCGATAAAGAGCAATTGCCTGCGGAGTGGGATGCAAAGGAATGGTCTGCCCAGGAGGATGACATCAAGCTGCGAGCGTTCTTTTCCTCACGGGTGGAAAACGCCCGCTTCCTTGATCGCGCTCAAGGTCTCATTTTCGACTATCTCACCAAGGTTCGGGACGAAGTAACCCTTCCGGACGGGACCAAAACCACGGTGCTGCGCGTGGGTGGCCGGGCTGACTTCGTGCGGCTGATGCGCGAGTTCATGATCGAGGAAGGCATGGCGACGGAAGAGGAAATGTGGAACACCGAGCAATCCGACATAACCGACATCAAGAGCGAGGCGCGGTTGCGATTGATCTTCGATACCAACGTGCGCCAGGCTTACGGCTACGGAAAGTGGAAGCAGGGCCAGTCCCCGGAAGTCAAAGCAGCCTATCCAGCCGCAAGGTTGATCCGGGAAAGGGGAGTGAGTAAGCCACGCCCGAGGCATCAAGCGAACCTCGGCGAGATCCGCCACAAAGACGACCCATGGTGGGCACAGGAAATGAATGACCCAAAGATCGGAGGTTTTGCTGTGCCTTGGGGACCGTATGGTTTCAACTCCGGCGTGGATCAGGAAGACGTGCCGCTCGAGGAATGGGAGAAGCTGTTGGCCAAGCGAAATACACCGCCGCCTCCAGAATCTCCCCAACCGGAACCCGGCCTAAACAACGGCTTATCAGCGAGCACCTCCAAGATGGACCCCGAGATCAAGCGGCGGCTGCTTGCGGAGCTCCGAGCAACCGGGGAAGAGCGGGCGAGGATCATTGAGGATAATGATAGGTTTTACCTGATGCTAGCTCACGATTGATATATTAGATCTATCCTTTTTTGCTGCTTTGTGAATCTTTATTATTTTGGTGGCTATTTTTTTGAAATCATCCTCTTTGATGGATTGAGCTAATCTGATTTTTAAGCAGTCGTCGCTTATTTGGGCGCATTTTGTTTTATGGCGAATTTCTATCCAAATGAAGTGGAGCATGTATTTCCCGTGACCACGATTGGTTAAATTGCGGCTAGTGAAATATTTCTTAATGTTGGGATTGATTGTTAATCCGGCATCAGAGATGAAATTGTTGATGATGTCGGGATCTGGAGGGTGATAATTATTTTTTTTCTGGAAATTTTTTGGTGGGATTTTGCAATTTGCTAGCCCATTTTGGCTTGCCAAAATAGCTGCAAAGCATTCGAAAAGAGGGCGTAAACGATTGGAGGTTGTTTCTACAATAGATTTGAAATCATTTTCATTAAAGATATTCTCAATATTTTTTCTTGGGTTGTCAGCAATAATGATTGCCCGAAATCCTGAATAATCGATTAAATAATTTTCGATTGAGTGTTTTTTTAAAAAAATAAGTCTCTCAATATCATGTTTTTTGTCCAAGAGGTCATCCCAATCCATATCTACAATATAAAAGCAATTGGGGTCAGTGCAATTTGTGGCAGAATCAATAATGGGGCGCTTTCCTCCTTTGGAGAATATTTTATTAATATTCAGGCCAGTTCTCCGAAATAACTCTCGGTATAAGTTCTCGAAACCATCGTCTTCTACAAATATATGGACATCGTTGTAGTCTGAAAATAGAAGATACGATTTACCTCTATATCCTTTGCGTTTAGGAATCATTGGTTGGAACTTACAGTGATTGGTTGTACATTCACTTCTTCGGCGCCGCATATTTCCGGGCTATGAGTTGCCATCAAGGTCTGGCACTCCGAGGGTAATACTCGCTTGACCGACGTAACGAATTTTTCTTGCCATTGAACGTGAAGCGAAAGTTCTGGTTCATCGATAATGATGGGAACACCTTTTTTTGCAAGAAATGCGAAGTATGTCAGAAGAATTACAATTTGAGCTTCACCTGACGATAAATCACAAAGTAACATCCGTCTATTGTCTGCATTTCGGGTAAAATAGGGCGTTCCGGTATCGTTGTGAAAATTAATCTTTTTCCCGGAATCAGTGATGAATTCGTTGACTACTTCAGTGAATGTATCGATCTCTGACTGTGCTTCACGTGCACGATTTTCATGTTCCTCAAATAGATCGAACATGTTAGCCGCTCGCTCGAAGTTATGACCATTCAGAATTAGCATTATTTGATCAACAGCTTTTGATTGATCGAGAAGTTTTTCCAAACCCTTCAGATATTCGATGATTGCGTTGCGCACGCCTTGGTCTGAAAGAGTTTTTGAGTATTTGCCCTTTCCTGAAGAAGTAGTGAAATTTTCTTTCAATTTGCTTATTTTGCTGCGAATCTCAGTTAATCTTGATTTGTTTTTGCCCGAAGAATTTCGAATTAACCCGCTAAAGCTAAGTTCTAAAACTTTACGATTTAAATCTTCATTTATTTCAACGATTTGCTGTCTTACAGTATTATATGCATCTCGCATTAACTCTGTTGCTATGGTTGCAGCTGGCAGAGATTCCGGTCTGTTTCTTTCCCTTAATACCGCACTTCGTTTATGGGATCCTAGAAGGTATTTTCCATCTATAGACCTTCCTAGCCCGATGAATACCGGTGAAGGAAGTTCTTCTACAAGAAAATGCCAAGTAGCTACTTCGTTGAGGTCCGGTGTCATACTCGAGTATCGTTTTTTAGCTTCATTAATGAATTCTTGATTTTTTAAAAGATTGGGGGAAAGGTGAAGGGTAGTCGTTATGGGATGGTAGTTGTGTGTTTTGTCTTTTGTTATCAATTGCAATTCGTGTATTGAATTCTTGATTTCACTTTTAAGTGTGTATAAATATTTTTCATGCTTGAATTCGAGTGATACATATTCATGGTCTAGTGTGCAGAGATCAGCAAGAGAAGGTTCAAGAAGCCATTTGATGAGATTTAGGACGGTGGTTTTTCCGCATCCATTTATACCTACTAGGAAATTTTCACCGGTTTTAAAAGTTAGTTCTCCCGATAGGTATCCGTATATTTTTTTGTATTTGATTCCACGAAGTTCCATATTTGTTTCGACGATGTTATGCTAAGTGATTTCCGGATATATTGTAAATATTAATAAGTCAATATTAAAAATAATTACATCAAGCGGAAGTATCATCGGTTTTTTGAGGGACCACTCCCGCATATGGACCTTCACCGCTCCTGAGGCTTCGCTGGATGCGTGAAAGTTCTCATTTCTGCCGCATCCTTCCAGCCGTTGCCGGACGTTGTTCCGACTGAAATCGTTTACATTCCCGAAGGTGAACACGCGATTCATCCCACGGTCGACGGCAAGCCGAAGGAAATCACCGTGAAGGTGCCGCCTCAGCGCGGAGCCGCGATCGCTGCCTCACTTCAGGCTGATCTTTCCCGGCGTTTGGCGGACAACGTTCGGCCGATCATCGATTTTGATCACAACCACCGGGGACCGGCGGCGGGGATTCCGGCGTCGTTTCGTTATGAGGCGGGCAAGGGGATTGTGATGGCGCTCGATTGGACGCGGGCCGGGCGGGAAGCGATCGAGGGCAAGGATTTCTCCTACTTCTCGCCGGAGTTCCTGCTCAACGAGGACGGCACTCCAGGCGGCCTGCCGAGCCGGGGACCACTCGGAACCCTGTGCAACAACCCGGCTTTCCGGACAATTCCCCGTATCGCCGCAAGTGACGCGGCTCCCATTCAAGAACCGAAGCAACCGATCACACCCATGAGCCAATTTCTCATTCTCGCCACCTGCGGCCTTCTCAATCAATCCGAAGCTGCCCGCGACGACGCGGAAACTCTCGCACGTCAGCGCGTCTCTGCGATGCGATCCGATGCGGAAACCCTGCGCACGGTGCAGGCGTCGCTCACCGACGTGACCACGGAGCGTGATCAGCTGAAGACGAAGCTGCAAGCCGCAGAGGCCAAGCTGGCCAACGGACGCAAGGAACAAGGCGAAACCCTTTTCCAACGCGCCGTTAAAGCCGGTCTGGCCGCGCCGAAAGACGAGGTCAAAAAGGCCGAATACGTCCAAGCCGCTGAGTCGGAAAACGCGCTCGCGATCAAGTTCATGACCGAGCGGATCGAAGCCGCTGAAGCGAACCCGACTGATCCAATCGAACGCCCGATTGTCCGGGCCACTGGGCAGGATGTGCCCGACGTTTCCGGCGATCATGCCTTTGTCGTCGAGGCTCGCAAGCTGGTCACTGCCTCCCAGGCGAAGAACGAAAGCGAAGCCTTCGGCATTTTGGCCCGCAGCCGTCCGGACCTCTACGAGTCCTACAACAAGCAGTTCGAGGCCTGATCCATCCCTAACGATTCACTCTAACAACTCCTTTCCATGTCCGAAACCTACACCGCCACCGCTTACAAGAGTTTCACCGAGGAAACGCCCGGCCAGCTCGTAAACAAGGAATTCCATTTCGTTGCCCTCGGCGCGGCAGAAGATTCCATCAAACTCGCCGAGAGCGGCGATGAAGTCATCGGCGTGATGGTCGAGCGCTATGCTCCCGACCTCCCCGAAATCAACGTCCGTCTGCTCAACCGGGGCGGCACGGTCAAAGTCAAAGCCGGTGGCATCATTCCGAAGAATGGCCGCGTCGTGTTCGGTGCCGGAGGCCTGGCAATCGCGCAGCCTGCCGCTGCCGGAAGTTACCGCACGCTTGGCCGCAAGCTGAGCCAGGGCAATTCCGCCACCAATGACGTAATCGAAATCCTCGACGTGATCGAGCCGGTCGTCATCGCCTGATCCCTTATCTAACAAGCATATCTAACTCTTTTTTATCTGATGAAATCCAACGCCATCATCAACCAGGTCCTTTCCCGCACCGCATCCGAATATGCGGTCAACGAAGCTGAATACGCCGGAGCCGCGCTGGCTCCTGTGTTCCCGGTTGCGGTGCAGGCCGCGACGTTCCCGAAGTGGAACCGTGAGAACATGCTCAATGTGCCGAAGCTCAAGGCGCGTGCTCCGGGCGCACCCTATCCACGCATCAACATGGAAATTGGCAGCGACGTGTTTGCCACCTTCGACTATGGTGCCGAGATCCCCCTCGATGACCGCCAGCGGGCGATCTATCAGAGCTTCTTCGATGCCGACCGGGGCAAGATCCTGCGCGGCACCCGCGTGCTGATGCTCAACAAGGAGCGCCGGGTTCACGCGCTTGTCACCGGAGCCGACGTGCCAACTTCTGCCGCTGCCACCAAGTGGGATGCGGAAAACGCAGACCCGATCGGCGACATCGATGCCATCAAAGAAGTCATTCACGACAACTGCGGCATGGACCCGAACGTGGCAGTGATTCCCCGCGACGTGTTCAACGTTCTGAAAGAACACCCGCAGATCCTTGAAAAGATCAAATACACCCAACGCGGCATCGTGACGGCCGACATCATCGCTTCAGTGTTTGGTCTTGGTCGGATCGTGGTGGCAGGTGCGACGCAGAACAGCGCGAACGAAGGTCAGGCGATTTCCATCCAAAAGCTGTGGGGCGACTCGGTAATCGTGGCCTACGTCAACCCGGCGATCGATCTGGAAAGCCCGACCTTTGCCCGGACCTTCGCGTGGGGCGGCTACAGCGGTGCAAGCTCTGGAGAGCTGGCGGTGAAAACCTACCGAGAGGAAAACGCGAGTTCGACGATTCACCAGCTGATGCACGACGTGTGCGAGAAGCTGGCAGCACCGGCTTGCGGTTATCACCTGAGCGACGTGCTCAGCTAAACCTGAACCTTCAACGCAATCGAAGATATGCCAAACTATCAAGTCATCGACAAACGCGGCATCCCGTTCAACGGCCAAACCCTGAAGCTGGGACAAACCTTCATTCAGCCTGCCCACGGTGCGCAGGTCCGCGCCTGGCTGCGCTTCCAGCAGATCCGCGAGGTGAAGCCGGTTGAGCCGAAGCAAACCGCATCCGGCACTACCGCTACGCCTCCGGCTCAAAAGCCAGTGGTGGACGTCAGCGATGCCGCCCGCAAGCTGGCTGAGGAGCATTCGATCGATCTTGCGACGATCAAAGGCACTGGCAGCGACGGCACGATCATCAAGGCGGACGTGGAGGCCGCGATCGAAGCCGCCAAGAACTAACAAGCTCTTCTGTGTGTCATGTCAGGCCCCGTCCGTTCGCTCACGCGGGCGGGGCTTTTTTCTCTAACAACCGATGTCCTGGATCATATTCACCACCGAACACGTTCGCGCTCAGATTTCCGAGCGCGAGCTGGAAACCTACGAGGATATGGCGGCGGAACAATCGCCGAACGGCAGTGGTGCGTTCGAGCAAATCGAACCTCGGCTTGCGCTGATTGTGCCGCAGGTTTGCGAACGGATTCGCGGCCGCATCATGGCTAATCCCCGGGTTCATACTCTGGGACCAGCGGGGACGATTCCCGCGTTCATGATCTTTTCCGCCGCGGTCATTGCCAAGGCGGCTTTGATCGCGATCCCACCGCTTGAGGACGGCGAAACCGGTCCGCGTCAACGCCAGCTTAACCAAGCCGAAACGGAACTCCGCTCGCTTTCCGGGATGGACCCGAAAGCCTTCGCGATTGCGGAACCGCCGTCCGCCAGCAGCTCGGTTCGTTACGGCGGGCAACCCTTACTCGATTT
>NZ_JAENIJ010000063.1 GCF_016595435.1 Luteolibacter pohnpeiensis | reverse complement strand
GGGTCGTAACCCTTCAGGCCTAAATTTAGGTTAACAAACATCGGGGACATGATGGCATCCGTGCCTCATGTCCCCAATCTTTGAGGATGAGCCGCCTTTGTTGCTTCTGGATGGAAATGGTTTTCAGGGTTTTCAACCTGCAGCGAAACCAGAAATTTTATGCGCCTGTCCCGCAAAAAGGCGAGGAGATGGGCAGCAGATTTTAAGCTCGGTCAACGGATGAAGGAACTTATGCTCCCATGCCTCAATCTTGATTGTGGCGGAAAAAATTAAAAAACTGACTGGATCACTTCGCACCTTGCAACCCAAGAAATTCCATGAGAGCTGCGCTCATCGATGGTTCCTATGATCTTGAGCGTCATTGCTGTCTGAACTCGTTCTAACGAGGGTCCAAATGGAATCTACATCGCAAATCTGAGGTTTGCTCATTGAGTGCCCTACAGCGCGCGGAACCTTTGGCATCGTAACTCGATTTGCCGCACGCAGTAAGCCGTCTCAAAAATCCGATCGACATGTTAGCCAGGGTTATCTCGATGGATCGATGGCCACCAAAAAAGGTAAAATCTTTGCTCTTCCGAGGAGTATCCACCGATCATTCCTTGGTCACCTAGATAGAAGTTCATGCCCTCGATATCCTGATGGAATATCATCTGCCACGCTTGCATGGCCTGGTGCTCGGGATCCTGAGTTGTAGGTTCGTCAGGATGATCTGCGGGAGATATCGGTTTCATCCCTATAGCTTTGGAAAGCCGATTTGCCTTGATCGGCGAGCATCGAGCGATCCACATGTAGGAAGTTCCATCGCTGAAAGTGCGACCTATGCTGAAATCTTCAAACGTGACATCAGGAATCGATGAATTTCGAGTCATGCGTTTGAGTTGTGCCATCGGCGTGCTCGAGATCGCATCATGAATTAGAAGAGTTCCAAGACCGAAGATCGATATCAAAATCACAATACCAGCTCCTATAAATCTCGCCAAGACCATCGCAATCATTCCGGCAAATGCGAAAATTGGAAGCATCAAGACCCCATAGAAACAGAAGTAATTCCATCCAGCATGCCACCCTCTAGTTATTGAGCCTCCTCCTTCTCCTAGAATGAGGTCTATTGCATATGCGGTATAAGCTGCGATTGCTACAATCGCGCCAGCTGCACAAGCAGCACGAGTATTGCGATTCCAGAGAGCGCGATTCCAGTGGGCAACATTCATTATTGAATAATGTCTACGCGTATCGGAATGATCCCGTAAGCTCCGATTGATTTAGGGATTTGTTGTGATCTGAAGTATGCTGAAAGGTTTTCCAAAGGGATAGGCCATAGGATATGAATTTCCACTCGCCGCCAGTGCGAATGATATATAAATGACATTGATGGGCATCTCCGACAACCGCTTCCCATCGTAGTGAATTTTAGTTGACCGGCCATGAGATTTCGACGGCTCGGCAGCAAGCTGCAGGATCTTTTCGGTCAACTTGACCATGCTAAAAAATGGCCCAACACATCACGCCGCTCGACAAATTGACATCGATTATAGATTTCGAAGTTTTTCGCGATCGACTCAGCTTCACGTGATTCTTTGGCGTGGCGGGTTTGTTTGGGGACCTCGACGAAGCGTTCGCCGCGCGCGGCATTCATGGCAAGGAAGGAGTCACCCTCAGTGCCTCGTATGTTAAAGTCCTGCGCCAACGCAATGGACGCGAGGAAATCGCGGCCATCAAACGTGGCGAGACGCCTGAGGATTGGAAAGACAAGCCGCGCAAGCGATGCCAAAAGGATCTCGACGCGCGTTGGGTGAAGAAGAACAACGAGGTTCACTTCGGCTACAAAAACCGCTGAATTTTCCGCGATTTGATCGAGCTACAAATTGTTGTGTTAGGAGTTGTTAGCGGTGCTGTAAATGTTCCTGATGGACCAACTTACAAAACTTTACGTTTTAGCGCAATTTCTGCCAATGGAACGGCCTTTAATCATAATTACGTTGCCCAATTTCTTCAAGCTTGGTGGGTTTGGCGCAGCTCGGTGCTGATTCGTTGAGCAACTCGAATCTTGTTTCCGCAGATGGGATCGGGTAGCGGATGATTCGATGAAATCCCGATCTGCCCTGAGTTCTCGACGCTTGCGTCGCCGAATGTCCGCTAATTATCCGAAAACAGCGACTGATCCCCAGTTGGCCAAACCTTTGGCGGATTTGGGCAGGGCGATGGATCTAAATCATCTGTGGTGTTCCGTGGTGGCGTTGCTTGATGCCGCGCTGCCAAATTTCCACTACATCACCGCGTTGCCCTGCGTGGAAGATCGACCGGTGTTTGTGAACACGACCCTACCGCTGCGTGACGAGCCCGGATACTGGGAACGCTTCATTTCGTGCGAGCCGCCTCTGGCGCGGGTGCTCCAGGCATCGCCGGGGATGGAAATTGCTTTTTTAAATGACCATTGGGGCGATGAAGAGCTGAAGGGAACTCGGTTTTATGAGCAAATCATGAAGCCAGAAGGCTGGTGGTATGCCGCCGGATTTCTGTTTTGGGACGGGTCGGCTTTTACCGGGCACATCGGCATGAATCGCACACCGGACCAAGGTCCGTATCTGCCCCACGAGCGGGATTTGCTGCGTGATTTGCATGGCCCGATCGCTGCGGCCGTGCAGCGGGTGGCGGCGTTTGACGCCGAACGCGCCAAACGGGCGGCGATGGAAGCGGTCCTGCAACAACTTCCGGATGGGATGGCGATTCTCGATTGGGAGCTGCGGCTGATTTTCTCAAACCGGGCAGCGGACGAAGCATGCCAATTGTGGGCGGATACGGCGCGGACGGCGGATTGTCAAAACGTGGGAACCTTGCCAACTGAGGTGAAGGAGGCAGCTGCGGAGCTTTTGGCGGGCTCCGAAAGATGGTTGCGTCAGCCTCCGCCTGGCAAGTTGAGCGCGCCGGCGAAGGAGCTCGAACATGCAGGCTTGCCCGGGTTGAAGGCGCGTTTGCGGCTGCTGCATCCGCGCGAAAAGCAGGCGATCAAACCGCATTGTTTGGTTGAATTCAGCCGCGTGGTTGACCGGCCGGGCCAGGATTCTGCGGTGGCGGCGTATTCCCTGAGCGCGGCAGAGCGGCGGGTGGCGATGCTTGCTGCCCGGGGAAAATCAAACGCGGTGATCGCTTCCGAGTTGAGCTTGAGTGTTCACACCGTGCGGGCGCATTTGCGGGAAATTTTCGCCAAACTCGGCGTGAAACATCGGGCCGAACTGGTTCTCGCGATGACCCAAAGCCAGTCAGAGTAAACGCTTGGTGGCATCAATATTAGTCCAATCGGACGATGCGGCGAAACCACTGGATCTGATACAAAATGGAGTAAATGCATCCATTGGTCATTCGCTCCGTCATAGGTTTCGCGTTGTTTGGTTTCACGTCCGCCACCCTTTCCGGCCAGACCTGGGAGTGGACCGGGTCGGCGGGAAATGCCTGGAGTGAGGGGCTGAACTGGGATGCCGGAGTTCCGGTTGGTGGCAGCGAAACGATTTTGTGGTTCGATCAGGTGCCTGCTCCTGAAATCATCCACAATATCGCGGGCGGTCTGGTGCTGAACCAACTCAACTTCACCGAAAATTCCGGGCCGTTGCGCTGACTGGAAATTCTCTGACCTTCGCGGGAGAAAATCCGTCGATCACGATGAACAACGCGATCGGCACGGGAAATACGACGTTATCCAACTCGATTTCGATCGAGCAGGACCTGACTTTGCTCGGTGGTGATTCTTTTGAACGGCAGCTGATGCTGCTCGGTACGGTTTCCGGCACCGGCGGTTTGCAGGTGGTGAGTGGCATTCATAACTTACATGGCATCAATACATTTACCGGCGATACCGTGGTACAAAGCGGTGCGATTCTCGGAATTGGCAATCCGTTCGCACTGGGGGGATCTGGCACGGTTACCGTCGAAGACGGCGCAAGCCTTCAACTCACGAGCCAGGAAAACTGGCAGGTCAACGTCCGCCAACCGCTCATGCTCGCTGGCAGTGGTGGCTCCATTCCGTTTGCGCTGAGTGCAACCCATGGCTATTCGAAGGCTTGGAATGGGCAAATTACGCTCACTGGTGACGCCAAGGTCGGAGCCTTTGATGGCACTTCACTTTCGCTCGCCAATGTCGATTTAAATGGCAATGAACTCGTGATGGGTGCCTTATCGCATGAAGATGATTCGGTGATCATCTACGGTACCATTTCCGGAAATGGTCGTTTGGTGGCGGATAGCTCAGCCACTGGCGGCGGCGCCTTGCTCACCGGCGAAAACACCTTCACCGGTGAAATCCTCATCACAGGCGGCGCACTTGGGATCACTCGCGACTCTGCACTCGGCGATTTTTCCAACACGATCACTCTGAACGGCGGTACCTTGCGCAGCGAAATCATCACGCTGGCGAACCCGTTGTTCATCGAACCGGCGCGGTCCCTAGTGATCGGGGAAAATGGTGGCACGTTCTTCGGTGGCGTCCGCCCGCTCAACATTGGCTCGACCATTTCCGGTGAAAATCGGATCACGGTGCAGGGTTCGGTCGGGTTTTCGGGCGACAACTCCTTCACCGGGCCAGTGAGCATCGATCCCAATGGCCGGCTCTCGATCCCGGCGGATTCCGCGCTGGGTGCGAATACCAGCGTGATTGAGTTCCTGGGCGACTCGACCGGAAATGCCACGTTGTCATTGCCAAGTAACTTCACGCTCTCCGCGGATCGGACCCTCTCGGTCAGCGGTGAACGGGGCCGCATCGTCAGCAGCGGGGCATTGACACTCGCCGCGAACATCACGGGGCCTGGGCAGTTGGAAATCGATAGTTTTCAGGGCGTAACAGTCACCGGCAACAACACGCATCTGGGTGGATTCAGCGTCACTGGAACGATCGGGATTCAAAACGATGCGGCCTTGGGCGCGGCAACCGCACCGCTCACGCTTAATGCCTCGTCGCTGCGCGCGGAAGCGGACTTGCTCGTTCCTGCAACCCGGACGCTGGTTGCCACGGGTTGGGGGGGCTCGATCAACAACAACGGATTCGACATCACATGGAACGGTGATGTGACGGGAGATGACTCGAATTTCAGCAAGACCGGCCTGGGAAATCTCAGTCTGAATGGCGGCGTGGTGCTGCCGGAATTTTTCGTCTATGAAGGCACGCTCAGCGGCAACGGAACCTTTCGTAATCTCTCCATGGCATTTCGGTCCGAGCTTTCACCTGGCAACAGTGCCGGGTTGATCACCGTTCAGGAAGACCTCGAATTGATGAGCGGCGAGCTGCGTTTTGCGGGTTCGCTGCAGATGGAAATCGGCGGAGATTCCCGTGGGCTCAGCTACGATGCGATTGATGTCGGCGGCATCGCATCGCTCAACGGTTCTTTAGTGCTGACGTTCATCAACAGCTACCAAAACGAGGCCAGCAGCAGTGAAATATTTACCCTGCTCTCGGCCGGGTTCCTCACAGGAGAGTTCGAGAATGCGACCAACGGCCAGCGCCTTGAAACCGCCGATGGCTATGGCAGCTTTTTGGTTCATTACGGTGATTCTAGTAGCTACGATCCCAAATCGCTGGTGCTTTCGGATTTTCAAAGCAATATCCCCGAACCCTCAGTCTGCACACTCGCCGCTGCGACGCTTTTTCTGGGTTGGCGACGAAAGCGTTCGTTCTAAATTCGAAGTTTGGTGGATCGATGCGTTCGTCCAGACCACGGACATCATGATTCGATCTCTCGTTTACTTCCCTGATGATGGCTCTGCCAACCTGGCAGCTGAGAATCCGGGCCCGCTCTGTGGCAGTTGGGTGCCAAGGAGCGGTGATTTGATGTTCGTTATCGGGATCTGTGACGCAGCCTCAGAGTCAAGATCGCTCCGAGACCCCAAAGCATGATGGATGATGGTTCAGGGATGACGTGACCAAACTGAATGTGATCGAGTTCTTGGGCCGCTCCATTGCTCGATAAGGTTATTCTAGAAATCCCTTCAGAATGGAACACTCCATAGAATCGATCTTCTCCCGTCGTGCCGGTGATAGAATTGTCAGCGTGACTACCTGAAACGACTCCCAAGCTTGCTCCAAATTGATCGAATGCCTCAAAAGTGATCAGTGTGGTGCCTCCATCGGTCCACACCAGTCCTACGTGCGTTGGTAATGTTTCCAGCAGCCCGTCTCCAACACTGAAGTCGATACTGAAGGTGCCCCCTCCGAAGTAGGTGCGTCCCGTTTCAGGCGATCCTGTAAACTCGACAGAATCGCTTAACGATCCAATACCGCCGGAATAAATCGTATAATTAGACGTCGTGACCCCTGGACCAAGATCTACACTGTTGTCTTGAAAATCTTCAAAAACCCAGTAGTCGAAGCTTGACGAGTCGAGATTAGGCTTGAAAGGACTATCACTGAAGCTCAGGTATTCAGTTGGGCAAATAGTGTGGTCACAGCACTAGCCTCCTCTGATAGAATACCGAATACAAACATTGAGGCGGCAAAGGCTTTCACTGGATCTAGAATTTTCATAGGGAAAGTTGAGGTGATGTATAGATTAAGTGTGTTGGGTAGTGGTAGTGGCTAGATTCACTTAGATTAACTGGCGGGTCTGTTTATCTTTGGAAAGATCGTCATGCCTAGGTATCGTCGAATTATCAGGATATCTATGATTGTTGAGATTAATTTACCTTACATCCTTGATATCGGTTTTTGCTAAAAAACTAGCTCCGAATATGGACCGAGAACGGAGAAGTCGTAAAGGAGTAATCAGTCAGGTGACTGCCCCGTAAGTCCTGGCGGCTGGTGGTTTGTCCGCCAGTGTTGACGGCTATTTGCAAGGGGATATTGACATTCCAAGTCTGGGTGGCTCGAAGGTCCTTCAAAGTCGAAGAATGGTTTGTTCTTGAGTTCAGTAGTGTTCGACATCCAACACGCTGTGTTGTTCCCCGCGACAAGTAAGGCTCGGAGCGGGAAACACCCGGCATTTTTCTTTTTCTGCACCCATCCATGATAAATAGGTTAAACTAGCCATTTACATCCGTGGTTACGATGCAAATGGGAACTTGACATCAGATAGCTGATAAAACTATGTATGGAACGATTAAAGCTAGCTCATCATGATGACGTTGAATTCTACCGCCCTTGGCCTAGGTGTGCCATACCGAAAGCTAATCTTCGATTATGACTGGATGGGTCGTCGGGTGCGGAAACAGGTATTCAATCGTGCATCAGCCTCGACACCAACTGAGGATTTGCGATTTGCCTATGACGGCTGGAACCTATACTCAGAATATTCGGTGACGTGCGGTGTATTCTCCCTTAAGCGCGCGTATGCATGGGGATTCGACCTATCGCGAACCGAGCAAGGAGCCAGTGGTGTCGGCGGGCTCCGCTCTGTCGCAGTGATAGGCGGTTCCAGCTACGCTCCCGGCTATGATGGCAATGGTAACATCGTCGCATGGGCTGATAAAGCGACCGGTCAGGTGGTGGCACGCCAGGAATACGATCCATTCGGAGACAAGATCATCCACGAAGGCATCGA
>NZ_JAENIJ010000062.1 GCF_016595435.1 Luteolibacter pohnpeiensis | reverse complement strand
GAAATCTCGCTTGGGTGGGTATGCGTTACTGCCGTGTGACAAAGCTGATGCATCACCATACTTGATTCGAAGATTCCACTGCGTGCCATCAAGGACGTCCGGATCTGTATAGTCCTTCTTCCAAGCCCAAACATTCGCATCATCCAACGCCTTACGAAACTCTAGCCACTGTTTGTCTGTGACCTTAATCCGTCGGATCTTAGTTCCCGGGGATGAGGTAAAGGTCTGCGGGTTGTGCTTATACTGGAGTGTCCCATCTGACTGGAGTTCTACTCGATATGATGCACCAGAAAATCCTCCGATCGATGTCTCAAATGAATCGGGATGAATAAGAATCTGTTCTCTTGGAGAATCGCTGATGATGGGATCGCTCTTGGTGCCTTCTGTCCTGGAGCAACCGGCGATGCATCCAGTGAGGAGCATTAAACATGTGTAGCGAAAAATCATTTTTTTAGAACGTCACACGCCACCTCACACTCGCCAGCGGCGGCGCTTTGACTCTGGCTTAAGGTTGTCATTAAGGTAAAATTTCGACTCACGGTGGGTCAACGTTTAGGTGTGCCGCGTTATTCTGCACAGTTCATTGTGGAGTTGTAAATACACTGATCCGTGAAGGTGATGCACCGAGCAACTTCGGCTTCTTGCGATCGATTAGGAGCTGCCAGACATCCACACTCAGAGCAAGGTACCCATCACTGGGCATGCGTGCTCCTTCCATCCCACCGCTCTTGACGTGTCTGGAGACGAAATGTCTTGTCATGGCCCTTCCAAACGTAACGGCGCGTGTAGCGATCCACATATGAAATTCGCATTGTCCCTTGTGAGGTGTGGGCTTGGATTGTTTCGCCTGGCTTCATCACCAACTCTGCATTTGGGTTGTCAGGAACGGATGCGCATGCGCTGAGAAGGAGCACGACACATAGCTGGATCGCATTCTTCATTTTTGCATAATGCTTGAGTGGATGCACCGGCGCTAGCGAGCCTGAATACAATCAAGTGCGTTATAGCCGGTTGCATCCCAAGGCTTGTTCGCCTCATATTGGGTCAATGTGTCAAAGGATGGGTAGAGATGTGTTTCTGAATCAATTCAGCCCATCCTCGGCTATTGTTTACGACGAAGCGCACATCTCCCTTGGTTGTCGATATCCGTAGGCCATTGTCGATGGTTCCAAGAGTCTTCACTGGTGTAACCTTCTGAATGTCGCTTATCAGAACAGTCCAGGTGTGATTCTGGATATTAAAGGAATGGGAAGAAAAATGAACTCGTGCATCTGTGACCCAAAGGTAGCCGCCAACCGCTTCGACTCCCTTGAAGTGGTTGGCCGGACCTTCCATCAACAATGTCTCTGATCCAAAACCTGGTGTATCCACTTGGAATTTTGCGATCTGTCGCTTTGTGAAGACCCTCATCAGCCATGAGAATGTTGGTCCGAAGATCAGACCTGCAAGAATGCCAGTCGGCAATCCCATGTACCATCGTCCTGACATCAGCGAGAAAAATACCCCCATGGAAATGCCATATAACATTCCTGTGACAAGGGCTACTTTCATCCAGTTTCTGAAACTCTGCATTACAGGTTGAGGCATCGTGTTAGGTTTCTTGGTGAACGTTAAAGAGCACACCCCTCTATCAGCGAGGGCAAGTGTCGATCATTGGGTTAATGTTGAATCTACGGATGGTCATGAAAACAGGGCGGCGGGCCAGGGGGGCTGTGCTCTGACTTATTCTCTCTTGGTTCGCGTGTTCGGGCGGAAAGGGACAACGACGGTCTCAATGATCTGATACTCTCTATCGACAAAATGGAAATGCCAGTCCTCTTCGCGTCGTTCCATATCCATCACCGCTGAAACACAGAATGGCAAATCGCGGTGGAATGGCGTAACCTTCGATCTTGCTTCGGTGATTGCCCCCTCAAGCTCGGAACGCTCGTGATCCGACAGCAAACCAATCCCATCATCCTCCTGGTCGTCCAATGCTTGAACGACGCTGCCTCCGGTCGCTGCAAATCCAATATGCTGCTTGTGCTTCGCTTCGTTGGCCGCGAATGGATGAAGATTGCTGAGCGCGATGCTCGGCTTGTCTATTCCCCATGCTTCAAAATCGGATCGCTCCTCGATCACTTCCTCGATGAAACCGACGCCCACTCCTTCGTTCCACCAGATCAGATCCCCGACGCGGACCTCTTCCGGCTCATCGCCCAGTGCGTATTGTTTCGGGTATCTCATTTTGGGACAACGTCAGAGCGCATCCGTCGGTGGGATGAAAGCTTAAAATCAGTTTGCCACGCGATCGTCGTCGAATGCGGGGGCTTTTTCTGCGCTCTCCTTCTTCATCGTGAAAGACTCCAAAAACGGAGCAATCCGGGCATCATTGTGACATCCATCCATGGTAGTGACTAATGCACGATAGATTTCATTCGGCATTACCCCAATCCTCATCGCCATTCGACTTTCATCCTTAGTCTGGCTGACAACCAACTTCCCGGATACCATCCTGATCAGTCGAGTCTTCGAGAATCGGCGCTCCCCCTTGGAACAAGAAATCACGGATGGCATCACACCGCTCTTTGGCAGAGAATTGAGGTGAACCTGGAGGAAAATCACTGAAGCTCAATCTGAAATTCAAGTTCCCATCTTCTGTCACTGTCTCATACGTAATTCGATGGATTTCGACACCCTGTGCCCGATCAGTTGACTCGCTCTTGGTAGGAGGTAACGGAATCGCGACCGAACTTACACCATCAACGGTTGAGATCACCTGCAACATTGGTTCAGCGTGGGACTCAGCTTTCGTTGACGATGGCATCATGAACTGCACGAGACCCAGATCAGAACAAATGGAGCAACTATCGGAAGAACACGTCGCAGCTTATTTGTGCTTCGGGCTAACTCGTTCCGCTTCTTGATGCTGATGACAGTGAAGAATGCAACCGTAACCCTTGTGATTAAGGCATCAATGTGAGCAATGAGAAATTGTAGCATTTGGAATTCTTGCAGAACGTCTAAGCGCTGGCACCCGCTACCTGGAGCGCCAGTTCATTTCAAGGTAAAGGGTTCTCATCATGATTCAATCTCCGACTCGCGGCGGGGTAGCGGGTTGTCCAACCGCGGCTTGTTCGGCAATTCCGTTTTCGACCAACCACCGGTAGAGCTCAAGGGACTTAAATGCCCGATAGTATAGCTTTGAGTTCCCGCTTGAGCGCACGTATTGGCAGTATGCGTAATCTTTGGATGGCATTGTCGCGGCAACGAGCTGGATCGGATCGCCCACCTTGAGTGTAATCGTGACGCAAACCTCCAGCTCATACAGCGGATGATTCGGAAAATAATCTTCCTGCTGGGTGACTGCATCATAGAATCTCTCACACAATCGAGGCTCATTGACTTCAAGGATAGGCGCTCCTCCGAATTCATGCGCAACTGAAATTCGTTCAATGCCACCCCGCGTGAAGTTCGCAGCATTCCTCACAAACTTCGCGCGACCGTGCATCCATTGGATCAGCGAGGGCAAAAACAATACTGTGAACACACCAGCGATGGCGATCAGGATGATGCGTTGTCGCTTTTGCATCTTTTTTCAGGCGAAAGTCCGAGGCCTGCCACCCGCTACCGGGAGCGCTCCTCTGCTTCAGGTTGAGCTTTGTCACCACCCTCCAAATCCGACTCGGAACGGGTAGCGGGTTGTGCAGCGCCGGCTTGTTCTCCTTTGATTGGCGTCACGATTAGCGCATCGGAATTGATGTGCCATCCAAGAAGAATCGCACTCCCATCGGCAATTCGGTATGTGAAGGTCTCAACCCCTTGACCGTTCTCGAACTCAGTTTCGAAGGTAAGAACTACATTCGTCTTCATGTTGACCGAGTTCGCCTGCCATCCAGTTCTATTCGTTGACTTTACCGAGCCGAGCTTCTCTCGAACTGATCGGAGGAAATGGATCGTATCTTCCTTTGGTTGTGACGCCTGAAAATCAGCGTGGGCAGTAACGAAAATCTGCTCGAAGTCTTCGGCGTCGAATAGTGAGTGGAACTTTGCTGCGGCTTTGTCAGCCTCGGCAGTGCTCTTGACGGGATTGCAGCCCGTGAGGACGAGCACGCCGATGAAGATGGCGGTGAGAAATGATGTCTTCATTTTTTGAGTATAACGTTTGAAGTCAGACAGGCCGATTTGTCGGCCTTGTCTGCACTGGCAGAATAGCCTTATTCTTCAGAACGAGGGAGTAGTGCTCCACGGTGGGGAATGGATCGTAGTAGTGATGAAGAAGCCGCTTCCATTCGGAATACTGCGGCGACTGCCGGAATCCTTCAGTGTGCGCTTCCAAAGTCTCCCAGTGGGCAAGTAAAACATAGCGGCTCTGATCTTCCACGCAGCGGTGAAGCTCGTGGCAGATGTATCCAGATACGCTGCTGATGTAGGACGATGCATCGGAGAAGTCGCGTTCGAATGCGGCTTCTTCGCCCGGCTTCACATCAAGTATCGCGACTTCTAGGATCATCGTTATCGGCTATCCTATAAGGCCAACCGCGGCGCAATGGAAGGCACAAAGTCAACTACTAGGCTGGTCGCCATCTGATGCACCGCGCCATCGGATGCAATGCTTGTTCGCATTATTTGTTCTGAGTGGCTTCTTGCGCGTTCCACGCCTTCAACAGCTGTTTCGCCTGTTCACTCCCTTGGTCAGACGCCCGGCCGAGAAGGGAGAATGCCGTCTCTGGATCACGCTCGCATCCGAGACCACGAAAGCGCATTAGAGCAAGATTGATGAGGCCCGCGACATTGCCGGCTTGGGCAGAATGCTCGAACAGCTTCAGCGCCTTTGAGTAATCTTGGGCCACTCCTTCGCCTTGCAAGTAGAGATATCCGAGATTTGAAGCGGCCTGTTCTGATCCTGCATCCACACCTCTCTGAAACAAATCAGCAGCCTTCTTGATGTCATTCTCAACCCCAATCCCGTGTTGATAGGCAAATCCCAAGTCACAGAGGCAGGCGGCGTAATTTCGAGCCGCACCATACTCCAACCATTCAATGCACTTGGGCAGATCCGCCGGACCGAGTTCTTCGCCTCGGTAGAGGTCCGCCAGCGTGTAGGCAGCTTTCTCGTTCCCGAGTTTGGCAGCCTGCTCTAGCAACTGGACTGCCTTTTGGAGATCCCTGTCCAAGCCCGCCAGTCCGTATCGATAGAGGTATGCGAGGTTATTCAAGCCTTGGTGAGCACCAGCGGCGGCGGATTCCTCGTAAAGGCGTCGTGCCTTCTGGAGATCCTTCTCGCAGCCCCAGCCATTGAAGTAGAGAAAACCAAGCGCCGCCTGCGATGGCGCGTGCCCCTTCGTGGCTCCACGGGACAGGAGGTCGAAAGCCGTCTTGTAGTCGCCGTCGAGGATCGCCTCGGAACCCTTCATGAAGTCAGCTTCGACTACACTCTGATCCTCCGTCGGCGGCTGTTCATCGGGGGGCAATGCCATCGCCGCCGGACCAAAGACCATCAGAGCCGTGAACAACGCGATGGCGGCACCAGAATTCATTCTTGCGAACGCTGGAGTGGTGGCACGGCGGTGTCAAGCATGCAGAGCGAAGAGAAACTGTGAGCTTATCCGCCGTTGCCGCCCACGGCTAGTTCGGCAAATCGGTTGGTTATCCGGGAGGCGATCCAGAAGAAGACGATGGTGGAAGACAAGAAGACAACAAACTCGAAGAGTACCTCGCCTGATGGAGAAACATCCTTCGTAAAGAGCACGGAAAAGCTCACGGCTGCACCTAGTATGATCGTCTTGCGGAGATCCCATCGGTCAAGGGCAGAGCAGACAATACAGAAGAAGTATAGGGGAAAGCTAAGGAGGGCAGTAGACAGCAATAGGGTTCCTATCAAGGGAACGGCCGTCCAATCCACGAATCTTGGGATGTGAATTACAGTGGTGGCCCCGTATGTTCTAGGGCCAATCGCCAAGTGGAAAAGCGTCTCCGGCAAGGGGTAGAAAATCCCCGCGAAATAGGATACAATAAAGAGGGCGCTCAAGCGTGTAAACGGGTTCCAGAAACCGGTAACCACTGCTTCTTCCTGCGTGATCATTTTGTAGCCGAGCGTCATAGCACACCAACCGCCTGACGGCAGCCGCGCGTTGACTGTGGGTTAAGGGTTGTAATCATGGTGAAAATTTGACTCGGAGCGGGTCACGCGGTTGGATGCTGCGACTTGTTCGCCTTGGTATTTTAATGAGCAGGTTGGAGATCACGCCGGTCAGGAATCTCCATTCGAGACTTCAGCGTATCAAGCTGCGCCGGGCTAAGTTCCGAGATTGGGCACCACCAGATCACCTTCCGCGGGGAGTTCCATGGTAACAACGGTATGAGGGTCACAGATTCGAACGCCCTTTCGTCCGCGAATCCGATGAAATCTTGCTGGCTTGCGCCCTTGTATCGCTGAACGAGTTCTCGAGCATCGACTTGGATAGATGATTCAGTCGCGCACCCGGTCAGTAGGATGCCCAATTCGACCAAGATACTAATCGAGAAAAAAGTCTTCGATGGAATCTTCATTCTTTGGCTAACGATTTACCTGAGCCGCGAGCGCCGACGCGGATCGGCGGTACTCGTTGGCTCGGGCGACTGGATCGGCATTCTTTTCATGACTTACTGCGGATGAGGACCACGTAAAAATCCTCTTCTGAATCAACCCTCCCGATATCGTAGCCGCGGAAAATAATGCGATAGACTCCAGGAGTCACAGAATACTCGTCCTGTTGCTCGGCCGGCCACTCGAACACACCAATCCTGCCACTCATGATCTCTATCGCGGTTTCGACTTCGAAATCGAATCCACCGTCAACGTCTGGTTCTGGGTCTTCCGGACCGCAACTGATGATGTGAGCTGTCACGTCGCCTTCGGGGCATAGCGCAGTGATGTGCTTAAGCGTGTTGTGGCGCTGCTGAATGTGCGCGTCCGTCCAATCTTCTGGTGCGGGCGGCATCAAACCAGCATCAGCAACGTAAAACTGGCGGTAGCCGGAGTATGCCTCGAAGCGCTTCATATTTTTTCCGACGAACGTATAAGGCCATCCGCGGCGGGACGAAAGCAACAAAGTCAACTTCCGAGCTGATCGCCGTCGGATGTGCCCTAGTTCGCATTGTTTTTCTAAATCTAGCGTGGTGCTTCTTATCCATTCAGCAATGGCTCCATAGATTCTGGATTAGAAGCACCAGATCCTGTCTCAACATCTATCGGCGCTTCTGCTCGATCATACGCTGAATCAGTCCGCTATCCAGAATGTAACCCAGAAATATGAATAGGGAGAAAACCATCAGGCAGGCAACAAGGACTATTCGAACCCACTCGGGCAGTTGATCAAACCACGCTTGTGGGATCACATCCAAAGAGACGATTCCACCGATAATCAAGACGGTAGGAATAAGCCATACGATACCTTTGCACATCGATTTATTCCTTTTCTTAGCGAACGTATAAGGCCATCCGCGGCGGGATGGAAGTTGAAAACCAACTCAAGGGCTGGTCGCCGTCGGATGCGCCGCCTCATAAGTTCGATTTCAGCCACAACAAAGGCTACACCACTCGTTCCCAAATGGAACCCAAAACGGCCGCGTGATGCAATCTGAAGCGCCGC
>NZ_JAENIJ010000061.1 GCF_016595435.1 Luteolibacter pohnpeiensis | reverse complement strand
AACGGTTTGGGTAACGATCATGAAAGCGGAAGGGTCACCGAGTTGGCGACCTCGATGGGGTAAGGAGTGAGAGCGGGTTCCGTGAATCCGTCCGGACGATCCAGCAGGCAATCGATCCAGTAGCGACCGGCTTCGAGCTGAGCGGTTTGCTCTTTAGTGAGATCGCAGATGATCTCCAGATTCGCCGGAACCGGGATCGAAGTGGCAATCTCCGCCGCCAGCGGAGCGCCAGGCCGTGGGGATTTGCGGAGCTGGCACCGCGCCGAGCACCCCTCCAAGCTAACAGCCTTGGCCGGTAGCCGGATGACGAGTCTCCAGTCTTGAAACCTGCGGATCGGATTCACGCAGGGAGTGTGGCCAATCACTCTCGCCCCTCAATCTGCGGGAGTGGTCCCCGAAAAATCACTGAACCCTGCGTATTCTGTTTATCGAAATTCCGCCAAGGATTCTAGAACCCTGATTAACTTCTTTTTCCCATCCAGAGTTCCGTCCCAAAGCGAATGAGCCGCTAGAGACAAATCCCTGTCGATTGTTGCATTTTTATCTTCTATTTGCAACGTCTTGCAAAGAAGACTTAGATTCTTTGAATATCTTTTAAAATCGCCCGATCTGAACCGATGTAGCTGAGATCTATGAATACCAGTCATTTTACTGAGATCGGCAAGAGAATAACCGCTTGATTCGATCGCATTTGCTATTGATTTTGCAAGGTCGCCCATCGATTTGATACTCGGCTGTTGCATTTTTTATTTTTTTTTGCAACATTAATTCGTGCAAGAAGTCTACGAATACAGGAACGGTGACTGGCATGACCTTTCCATTCCGAGCCATCAAATTCCTTTGAGCAAAATCCCGGAAATCACCTGGGGAACTCCATCAAAAATCTTTAGTCCGGCGTTTTGGAGATACCAACACTGGATCCAGTATGAACTTGAAAATCAATCCCTTCCGGAATATAGGCTCGGTAAAACGTTACTTGAGGAAACCCTTGCATGCGCTCTTGGCGGACACGGATTGAAAGCCGAGGTCTCGCTAGCCTACTTTGAAAAACTCAGAAATGAAGGATTGTTGCAGAGAGCCAATCCTCAACTCGAAGAAATTCAAGATTTCCTTCACACCCCCCTGCTTATCAGGGGGCGATCAGTCCGCTACCGCTTTTGGCGAACCAAGGGGATGACGATCCACAAAATTCTGACAATTCACAGGGATCTACTGGAACGGGAAGCAGATTGGAGTGAATCAGCAGAGGCTCTGCGAGGCCGTCTTATGGAAATCTCTGGAATCGGCCCAAAAACCGCATCCTGGATTGCAAGAAATTGGACAAGAAGCGGCTCCATTGCGGTAATAGATATTCACATTCTCAGAGCCCTAGAACATCTCGGAATTCGGCAAAACAAAATACACACCAAAAAAGAGTATTTAAAAACCGAACAAATGTTTCTGAAATTCTCGGAATCCATAGGGACACCCGCACAAACCCTAGATCTTATCATATGGTCAACAATGAGGCAGATTCCTCATACGATTAGCAAAAAAACGTTTGACACACCCCAAGCTTTGGTGATGGCATGAGTCCATGGGAGGTTCAGGAGGAGGCAGTTTCTTCGGTGGCTCTGGGCCTGATATAGGCCCCAGATGTTCGTGTAATGAATTAAGATTCAAAACCGCTATAGTCGGACTAGATCTGACACTTGCTGAAAATCTCAAAAATTCTCAAGTTTTAGAGGTAAAACTAGATGAGGACGATTTCGAGCGCCCATCAGTAGTAATCTTGAGTGAAAATAAAATCATAGGATCGATACTTCCAGCCTCTCTTGGAAGACTTATTGAGTGTATTCAACAAGGAAATAGATACGAGGCCAGGATCGTAGAGATAGCCTCACCCAGATGCCTAGTAGACGTTTACTCCTTATCATAATGTCTACTCCTAGCTTGGTTTATGGAGGATGCTACAATGAATCATGCATTTCTCCACCTCACAACCTCATGTGCGGATCTGGGTTGCGCGGATTACTCGTGCTGACCGAGGTCGTAAGCGAACATACCCACGAATTACTAACTACTCTCTATAGTTCCACCACACCCTCATTAAAGAGTATACTGCAACAAGCTAGTGGAAAGTTGCACAGTTTATGTGTCGATAACGATCTCGTCAATCCGCCAAGTTTTTCGTATCTCAACCCTCTAGCCAAACCCTCAATGAAACTAGAGGTGCCGATCTTTTCGCCACCTGTCATGGAGGTTGAATGCGATCGTGCGCTTGTTTTCGGAACAGTTGAACGTCGAGCGATCATTAAATGCGACACTGTGGTCTATGATCCTCAGAACCCATCTAATCCTTCTCATTTCACCGAGAATGGCTCGACCTGTAAGCGCTGCGCTTTGGTCCTTAATCACAACGAAGCCATGCGACTAGCAAACACGACTTCACTCTTCGAAGCTGTTAAATTTCTCCAAAAGTCAATTTTAGGAAAGGGCCGCCCCTACACCCTTATTGTGGTAAAAATGGCACATGCTGGTTGCTGGGTTTGCACAGAATCGAGGATCGAATCCATTCCTGCCTATGCAACCAATCAAGTATTTAGCATTGGATCAGGTGATGTATTTTCGGCTTCATTTTATGCCAAGTGGGCTCTCGAAGATTGCGATGCGGTAACTTCAGCTGATGTAGCCTCCAAGGTAACCGCCCAATACTGCAATGACGGTGCAATATCTTCTCGCATTAAAGAGGCATTTTCCGGAGTAGTCAGCTTTGAAGCCCTTCCATTAGTCATTCCTACTGAACCGATTAAGAAAAAACAGATTTATTTAGCGGGTCCATTCTTTTCCCAAGGAGAACTTGCCCTCATTGAGCATCTTAAATCATCTCTCGAAAGCCCTTGGACCGAAGTTTTTTCTCCATTCCACAGAGTGGGCTTCGGGGCTCCTAAGGATATTTATCAGCCCGACATTAACGGACTTGAAAAGTCCGATATCATTTTTGGCGTCTTGACGGGGATGGATCCCGGAACCATTTTCGAAATCGGATACGCAGCTAATATGAAAAAACCAATTTTTTGCTTGGCTGAATCAGTAAACAACAAAGATCTTTCAATGTTTATTGGCTACGGAGCAACAATAGAATCCGACGTGGCTTCGGCCATCTACAAGACCCTCTGGCAGTCAATGAAATGACAACTTTGCTGTTTTCCGGTGGTCTGGATTCGACCGCCATTTCTTGGTGGAAGAGACCCGATGTCTTGCTGAATGTTGACTATGGACAGGTATCTGCCCTCGCCGAAAAAGAAGCCGCCACTAAACTGGCGAATCTTATAAATCTCCCAATTGAATTTATTTCAGTTGATCTAGGGTCTATCGGTTCTGGTGATCTCTCAAGAAAGGCCCCAATAGACATAGCTCCAACTTCAGATTGGTGGCCCTTCCGCAATCAGCTTCTAATTTCTATAGCGGCTGCCTGGTCAGTTCACAGGGGCTATCAAACTGTGATGATAGGCTCTGTGAAATCGGACAACAGCTTCGCCGATTCGACGCCATCGTTTATTGACCTCATGAGAAGCGTTCTTGCGGTTCAAGAGGGAAATATAGGTATTGAAGCCCCAGCTTTAGAAATGAGCGCGGTTCAACTTATCAAACAGTCAGGCATCCCCTTGCAAATTCTTCCCCTTTGCTTTTCTTGCAATGTTTCTTCTCGACCTTGTGGGATGTGCAGAAGCTGCATTAAATACAGGGAAACCTTGTCATTCTTCAATCTCATCTAAATTTATATCACAGAAAAATAATTCAGCTTCGCGGAGCCTTTCACCTCACCCGCCAGTGACACGAGTCCACACCACACCCCTTGCTCATCCGCTCCACGTCTGCGCGTAAGTGCTCAATGATCTTGTCCTGAGCGGCCAAACAGTCATTTTATTCATATTGATGACGCTAGCCAAACCGCTGCATTTTTGTTCCACTCGGATGAATGAAGTGGTGGCCGATAGCAGCTTGTGGATTGATCGTGGTTTTGTTCCTGATTTACAAAGGATGCATGAGGTCGTGACAAACTCTCTTCACATTAAGGTAATCGTAGTGGGCAGTCAGTCTTTGGACACTGCACCTTCCTTTCCTCTCGATCCTCAAGAACAGCCACTCGAGTCCTGAGGTTCTCGCGATCCTTGTCGCACTCCTCGACGTGCTTTTCGCTTTCAGCGATCCGGCCTTCGAGTGCTGCCATTTGCGCACGGGTCTCCTTGTGAGCGTTGGCTCGAGCGGTTTCTTGAGATTTGTAGAGCCAGACGATCACGCCTGCCAGTGTCGAAACGGCTGCGACGAGTAAAGTTTCGATGGGAGACATAATGGTTCAGGGTTTTGGCAGCCCTCCGAAGCCGCAGGATTCGCGCATAGCTTGCATGGGAAAGGCCGGGCCGGGATCGACTTTGCGCTCTGGGGCAATGTCATCGTGACCGACGAGATCGTCCAGGTTGTAGCGAGCAACCAGCGCCTTGCTGACGGCTTCGCAGGCGTCCAGCTGAGCCTTGGGATACTTCTCCCAGTTCTTCACTGGCCCGCCGTTCTTGTGACGCGCTACAAGCGGCTTCAGCTTTGAGAAACGCTCAATCAATGAATCCGAGTCGCCCCCGTTTGCCATCTCAATCCCGATCGCGCAGGAGTTCAGGCCAAAGTAGATGATGCCGGTATTCGGATCTTTCCATTGCGACGCTCCAGCATGGCCGCAGGTCCGGTTGAAAGGTCGGCATTGGTAAATCGTGCCATCGCGATCGATTACCACGTGCGCGCACACACCATTGCCAAGCTGCTTCCAGTAGTTGATGGAGGACAAGGCAGTCGCCCCCGAGGTGAAGTGCATCACCAGGAAACGTCGGATCGACATGACTGCACCGCCAGGCAAAGGAACTCGTTTGGCATCTTCCAGCCAGTGATCAGAGGTGATTTTCATGAATCAAGAAATGGGTTGGCCGTCCCCTACTTCCGGTCTTCGGGGATGGCGTTTGGGGTGCGGGCTGGACCGGCCGCAGAGGTGTTAGGGGAACAGGAATTTCAGCAGCATCACTTTCCCGAATCGGCGATCGGGGTCAGGACTTCGGCAACAGCTCCGGCGTCGTAAAGACCCCAGGCGGTGTCAGGTTGCGACTCGGCGCGGAGAACATCGGAGCTTGCCACGTTGAAAGGTGTGCCGTTCTCACGCTGCACGGGCACGGTGGCAATCGGTTGGCCTGTTAGACCTGAGGTCAGACCGGCACACGATACGAGCGGGTAGGACAGCACGCCTAACGTGAGCCACAGGGCCAGTGGGTAGAGCTTCACCGACCACGAGTTGTTGATCTTCCCGTCGTCGATGAAATCACCGAGTGCCTTGATCAAGTGGACCACGCCAGCAAGCAGAGGCAATGCCGTCGCAAGTCCGGTGGCCACTGTGTCCGGCAGGAAACTAACAATCCCGGCAAGATCGAGTCCGCCGACGAAGGTGAGGAAAGCGGCAACCGCCGCGAGGAATGATAGGAGTTTCGTCTTCACGCCACGCATGGTGCGTTCTGACTTATCCATTTGCCCATCTCCGCGAGTGGTCCCCGCTTTCCAGCCCTACATGCTTGCGCATGATCAGAAAAATTCAGCCCGCTAGCATGCTCAACAACGAAAGAGTCAGGTTCGAAGGATAGCTGCAAGCGGGCTGGCCTATGTCGTAGACAACTCAGAGCTATCACTCTGCAAACACGTTGTCAATTTGCCATACGAACTTAACCTAAGCATTTATCGCAGCCCGCCTGTCCCCCCTCAGATCTGAACCTTATCTGAAATACCCGAGGCGAGCAGGCAGGCCGGATGCTGTCGTGGCGTCAGAACTACTTTCGGGCCTAACATTCATTATCAAGAATTTCGAAAAGTGTGAATAATGACCAGATTCTTACCAGCCTGTTACCAGCCCGCTGGTGAAGCTCTCGCGGTTGGCTTCCGGGATGTGGATTGAGTTAGCGCGAATCGCTCCGCTCATGCGAGATCCGCACGCGATACAACCCAACACAGCATCGCCACGGTCCGGCGAGTGTCTGCCCTCAGCTCGCATCTTGTCCTTCGATTCGACACGCAGCTTGCCGTTCTCGCTCCACTCGCTCTTGCGGGTTGAGATTTGCTTGAACGTCACCGGGTCGAGAACCCCGAGATTGATCCTTCCCCGTTCGATTTCCGTCGCACCGACGTGCCAGACTTCACCGATGAGGTTCGCGTATTCATCTGGGTCGCTCGCTGTCTGGCCACCGTGGAAACGGTTCAGGTAAAAGCCCAGCTCGGCAATCGCATCGATCATCACCGTGCCCAAGCCGTCCGCATCACCCCATGCCTGGCCGGGTTGAATGCCCTCGGTCTTGAGCAATCGAACGAACTCACGAGCGGCCTGCATCGTGTCCTTTTCCACCCATGCTCTGATGATGCGCACCGTGTTGCCGCGTCGAACTGCCAGAACGTTCTCGTCGCGCCCTGCAGCGAAGTCGAGGAATGCAACCACCTCCCCGTCTTCCTCGGGCTGTGGCTGGCCTTCCAGTGCCTTTGCCAGGCGATCAGGAGCAAGCACAAGGCGCTCTGCATCCTCGGTGAACTCCGCCTCATGCATGGATCGATACAGCGGATGGTCCGGACCGTATTTTTCCAAGTCACGGGCACGCTTGGTAGGATCGATGTGCGGGCACTCATCCGAGCGCACCTTTCGCGTCCAAAAGAACTTCTTGAGTGAGTGAAATGCCTCGTAGAACTGGCCCCAAGGTTTGCCGGGTGAGCTGACCCAAAGCTGGAACACACGGGTGCATCGATCGAACGCCTCGAACACGCCATCCGGCACCGTCTTTGCTTCATCGACGATGATCATCACCGGGTCAGTCTCGCTGCCGATCTTTGGGTGCCAGCCCTCAGCCCGTCCCGGGTCATCGGTCGAAAATCCGAGCGCAAACCCACCCTCTGGCGTCTTCAGCTCAGTCTGCAGGAATGTCCACGCCGGGAACTTCTTTTGATGCACCCGCAAGGCAGGCCACAGCTGCTTCTCCACCTGCCGGAACGAACCCGAGGTCACAACCACCTGCCCACGCGGGAAACGGCTCAGGAACCACAGAATGGCCGCGGCCACGACCTTCGCCGTCTTGCCCGATCCGTTAGCGGCTGCGATCGCAACAGGCGGTCCATCTTCCTCCTGCAGCCCGATCGCCTCGAGGCACTCGATCTGCCAGTCATAGAGCGACTTCTCACCCAGCTGAAACCAGGCGAACTCGGAAGGGCTGAGAATGGTTCGCTGAGTCTTCACTCTGCATCCTCCCCGGCCTCACGGCTCTTACGGATTTCATCACGCTTCGCAGCTATGCGCAGAAGGATTGCCTCGTCGGCTTCGGTTGGTCGGTATTCCTCGACGGTCTGGATAGGTCCGCCGTCCGGGCCGCTAATCTCCTGAGTGATCTTGTCGCCGTAGCGTTTCGGGTCCCACTTGGCCAGGAGCTTGAGACGAGTCTCTACCTGAAGTCGTCGATGCCCAAGCATGTCCCCTCGCTTAATTCTCGGGCCGTCTGGTGTGTCGATGCGTTCGACGCCTTCCTGGGGCGTGTCCGCGATCTCAAGAGCATCCACCGCGATCCGGTCAAAACCAGCCTCCCTCGCGCGCGCGATGCGTGAAGAAAGTCCCTCGTCTTCTGCCATCCAATTGTAAATCGTCTTCGGCGAAGGCATCCCTTCCTCAGCGCAAATCAGGGTGAGAGGCGTCCCCATCGACAAGCCTTCGAGCACTCT
>NZ_JAENIJ010000060.1 GCF_016595435.1 Luteolibacter pohnpeiensis | reverse complement strand
GGCGGGCTTCAATTTCGTCGGCTCCACCACCATGTATGCCTTCATGCAAGCGGTCGGCATGGTGGAGGATCACACGGCAGATTGTTTCCGCAAAGCGCAGCTAAACCAGTGATCGGGCGGTCTGAAGGGTATCAATTTCCGCCGGTGCCTTATCGCGCCGGATCGCTTTGATTCGCGGAATCAAGTAGCCGATAGCCGATACCCGGTTCGTTGCGAATGAGTTCACCACTGAGGCCTGCGGCTTTCAATTTCCGCCGCAGGTGGGCAAAATGGACGCGCAAGTAGTGCGATTGATCAGTCGCCTTCGGCCCCCAGACGGCATTGAGCAAGTGAGCATGGGTGAGCACCCGACCGGCGTGCCGAGCGAGTTGCGCCAGCAACGAAAACTCAATCGGTGTGAGCGGGATCGCTCGGCTGTTGTAGGAAGCCTGGTGGTTCGCCTGGTCAACACAAAGGTCGCCAAGGGAAATCACCGCGTCGTTTTCCGGCGGCAAAACGCGGCGCAACAAGGCGCGGGTGCGGGCCAGCAGTTCGGCAGAATCGAAGGGTTTTGTTAGATAATCGTCGGCACCGAGATCCAGCGCGCTGACCTTATCCGCAGGATCTGGTCGAGCGGATAGCACCAGCACCGGCAGCTGCGTCCACTCGCGCAAGTGCTTGAGAACTTCCAAGCCATCCAGATCCGGCAAGCCCAGGTCCAGCACCAGCATGTCGGGTTTATGCAAGGCCAGTTCATGCAGTCCGTGTGAGACGTCCTCCGCCAGCAAGATTTCGTGGCCGGCTCCCTGCAGCAGGATCTGCAGCAAGCGGCGGATCGAAAGTTCGTCGTCGATGACCAGGATGCGGCTCATGGTGTTGGGATTTCGGTGGCGGATTGAACAGGGAAGCGCAGGATGAATTCCGCGCCACCACCTGCAGCATGTCTCGCTTCCGCGCTGCCGCCAAGTCCGCGGGCGATACCGCGCACAATTGACAAGCCAAGCCCGAGACCGCCGGGATGGCGGGGGTTTTCGCGATGAAAGCGGTCGAACACAGTCGTAGGGTCTTTCAATCCGGGGCCGTGATCACGTACCGAAATCTCAAGTTGCCCATCTTTGGAAACAAACGCGCGCATTTCGATCGCAGTGCCGCCCGGGGTATGATTCCCGGCATTGGCGAGCAGGTTCTCGACCATCGCTAACACCAGCTCGGCATCCACCCGGACCAGCGCAGGCGATCCGGCATCAATCGCGATAGAAAGCGGCCGATCGGCCAGCGCGACTGAGGTGCGGTCGCGCGCGGTTTCTAACAAATCGAGCAAATCGCACCACTCGGCTTGGGGAGCGATCGCTCCGGATTCCACGCGGGCCGATTGGACCAGTTGCTCGACCACGCGCTTCAACCGATCACGCGCGCCTTCCATTTCCGAAAGTAAGGTATCTGCCGTAGCTCCACGGGCGAGCGCATCGATCGCGGTGGAGATGATGGCTACCGGGGTGCGCAATTCATGCGAAACGTGATCCAGCAAGGAGCGCCGGAGCTGGTCGCCACGCTCAATGAACTCGGCGTGATGGATCGCATGGAGCAGGTGATCGCGCTCCAGGGCGATGCCGAGTTGCGCGGCAATGGCGGACAGTTGGTCCCGCTCGGCAAGTGGCAATAGAGTTGTGCCGGGATCGACCGAGATTACTCCCATCACGAAAGAGCGCCCTTGCAGCGGCAGATGCAAGGCTGGTGACTCTGCGAGGGTGTTGGTGCCACGACCCGCAGGCTGGCGGTGGTCGAAGGTCCATTCGGAAACGCCGCGATCTTTCTCCGTCAGTGAAAGCGTGCTGGATGGGTGCGGCTTGCCGAGTTTATGATCGACCTCGTTGCGCAGCCGAATCGCGCAATCGAGGTGAAACCGCGAGCTGACCGCAGCAGTGAACTTGGCCAGCATTTCATCCGTATCGTGCGAGCTTGTTAGAATCGTATTGATGTCCAGCAGCCGAGAATATTGCACCCGTTGCCGGGAAACCGAGCGTTCGCGACGCCGCAGTCTGCCGGAAAGGTGGCCCATCGCTACTGCAGCGACCGTGAGCGCGAAGAACAAGGCGACGTCCGAGGACGAACGAATGTTGAACGTGTAGCGCGGCTCGGTGGTGAAATAATTCCACGCCAGTCCGGTGAGCAATGCGAGTGCCCAAGTGCCGGGAGCGGTGAGAAACAACGCGCCAATGATGACACCGCACAGCATCAGCAAGGCAACGGTTTGCTCGCCCAAGAACATGGATGTAACGATGCCAAGAATCGCGATGGCGGCCGTCAGTCCGACGACGCGGAAAATTTCCGCTGTCGGATCGAATGCAGGTTTTTGCGGTTTCCGTTCAGCAGTCTCACCCTGTTTCGGTTCGATGGCTATGACATCGATATCACCACTTTGCCGCAGCAGTTCCAGTGCGGGCGGGCGAATGAAAAAATCGGTCCAGCGGGTGCGCGGAGATTTTCCGATCACGATCTGCGTAGTCCCGCGTTCGCGTGCGGCGGACAGCAAGCCATCGACCAGCGAAACCGCCTCGACGGTGGTGGCTTCCGCACCGAGTTTCCGGGCAAGTGAAAGGTGTTCAGAGATCAATTCGAGCTCGGATTTGGAAAGCGGCTCGCCGGTCGTCACGGCGATCGCGGACCATGGGGCATCCAGCGCACCGGCCATCGCGCGGGTGCGGCGGATCAGCGCCGGTGAGTATGGGCTGGCCCCTACTGCAACGATCAAGCGCTCTCCTGAGCGCCAGGTTTCGCGACTGCGGCGCTGCGCACGCAACTCGTTCAAGTCGATGCCGACGCGCTCTGCAGTGTAGCGCAAGGCGAGCTGGCGCAGGGCGGTGAGATGGCTTTCCTTGAAAAAATGGTCGGCAGCCGCGCGCGCGCGATCGCCGAGATAAACTTTGCCTTCATCCAGGCGGCGGCGCAGATCGCGCGGTGTTAGATCGATCAGCTCGATTTCATTCGCGCGATCGAGAAAGCTGTCCGGCACCGTTTCGCGGACCGGGGCGTTCGTGATTGATGAAACGATGTCCGCCCGGCTTTCGAGATGCTGGATGTTGATGGTGGTGTAGACGTTGATGCCGGCATCGAGCAATTCAGCAACGTCCTGCCAGCGTTTCGGGTGGCGTGATCCCGGTGCATTGGTGTGTGCCAGCTCATCGACGAGGGCAACCTCCGGGCGGCGCGCCAACAATGCGTCAAGATCGAGCTCATGGATCGTCGCACCACGGTGTTCCGAGGTTGCCGCGGGCAAGACCTCGATGCCATCGAGCAGCGCTTGGGTTTCCTTGCGAGCGTGGGTGACCACGACTCCTGCGACCACGTCGACACCGTGGGACTTGAGCGCCCGCGCGGCTTCGAGCATGGCGTAGGTTTTGCCAACACCAGGGCACATGCCGAGGAATACCTTGAGAGTGCCAGTGGTGTCGGCGGATTCTGACATGAATTTCAAAGCAGCTAAACCGAGGCAAGATGCTGAGGCAATCGCCTTGAGCAAGGTGCCCCGGTCAATTTTTACCGGTCCAGTGCGAGGTTCAGCTCAAGCACATTCACCAGATTTCCGGATGGAATGAGTTTTTCGACAGCTTCCGGAGCCATGTTTCTGGCGGCGGAAACACGAGGGATTTGGTAAATCGCAGCGGCACGGGTGATGTGTGGATCGAGACCGGAGCCGGAGGCGGTGATCAGATCCGCTGGGATCGGGCCGCTGCCGGGATAGGTTGCGATGATTTCCTCGGCGCGTTGCGTCAGCTCCGGGCTGGTTGGGCTGAGGTTTGAACCTGCAGCGCCAGCACCATTGTAGTCACAAGCCGATGGACGGGGGTGGAAGTAGCGATCGGTGGTGAAGGCCTGGGCAACCAAGCGCGAACCCACGATTTTTCCATCGGCTGTGGTAACTAGCGAACCGACCGCTTTTTCCGGGACAACGACTTTTGCGAAGCCGAGCACGGCAGGCACGTAGACGAAGCCGCAGATGGCAATGCTGAGGGCGAAGAGTCTGAGAAGATTCATGGTGTTAGTGGATGAGGTGTTCAAGGATCGGTCCAAGCATTGCGACCGGCAGGAAGGTGAGGGCACCGAGGAACAGGATGACGGCGAAGGTCATGAAACCAAAGGTCGGCGTGTCGGTGCGCAGTGTTCCGGCGGACTCGGCAACTGCAGGCTTCGCGGCGAGCGCTCCAGCAATGGCGAGTGGCAGCAGGATCGGCAGGTAGCGTCCGAGGAGCATCACGATGCCAGTGGCGATGTTCCAGGCGATGGTGCCATCGCCGAGGCCTTCGAGACCCGAGCCGTTGTTCGCAGCAGCTGAGGAGAACTCGTAAAGAATTTCCGAGAAGCCGCGTGGACCGGAGTTGTGGATCGTATCCGCGCCCCATGGTGTGGCTGCGAACAAGGCGGTGCCACCGAGGATGAGCAGCGGGTGGACGATAAAACCAGCCGCTGCGAGCGCCATTTCGCGTGCTTCGACTTTTTTCCCGAGATACTCAGGAGTGCGGCCGATCATCAACCCTGCGATGAACACCGCCAGAACCATGAACAGGAAGAAGTTGATCATGCCGACACCAACACCGCCGAAGGTCGAGTTCAGCCACATGCCGGAGAAAGGTCCGAGCAGCGATATCGGGTTCAGCGAGTCATGCATCGCGCCAACGGAACCGTTGGAGGTCGAGGTTGTGAGCACTGCCCACAATGGACCGGTAGAAGCACCGAGGCGGAGTTCCTTGCCTTCGAGGTTTGCGGATTCCGCAACTGGAAGGTTGGCGAACGCAGCGGTCGGAGCGGACTCCGGCAGCACGGTGATGGTCACCTTGATGAGCAGGAAGGCGAGCATGACGGCACCGATGATGCGGGCGTGTTTTTCCTTACCGGTCAGTGAGCCGAATGCTTTGACACAGGCCATGGGGATGACGGCGATCGCGATCATCGACAGGATGTTGGAGAACAGGTTCGGGTTTTCCAGCGGATGGGTGCTGTTCGGTCCGAAGAATCCACCACCGTTGGTGCCGAGTTGTTTGATTGCCAGGAATGCAGCGACTGGGCCGCGGGCGATGGTTTGCGAAGCGCCTTCGAGCGTGGTTGCGATTGCTGCACCTTCGAAAGTCATCGGCACGCCGCTGATTGCGAACAAGATCGCCCAGATAAATGCGATTGGCAGAAGGAACAGCAGAAGGATCCGCACTATGTCATGCGTGAAGTTTCCGAAGTCGCGGTTGCCAGCCAGCCCACGGGCGAGCCCGGCAAATGCGGCGATACCCGTCGCGGCGGAGGTGAACTGCAGCCACATCAACGTAAGCTGCGAAAGGTAGCTGTAAGTTGCCTCGCCGGAGTAGTGCTGCAGGTTGGTGTTGGTGACGAAGGAAACACTGGTGTTGAACACCAAGTGCCACGGCACATTGCCCAAGCCGTCCGGGTTGAGCGGCAGGTGTTGTTGGTTCGCCAGCACGATCCAGGTGGTGACGAACATCAAGGCGTTGAAGCCTAACAGATGGAGGAAATAGGTTTTCCAGCTGGTCGGATTGAGGATGCCTTTGCCGAGTGCGGCGGAGAAAATTCCGTCGAGGCGGCGGGTTTTCAGCACCCAGGTGAGCCAGGTGCCGGCGGGCCAGGCGAGCAGGACAATGCCCGCAACGAGGAGTATGGAATGGATAAGCGGGTTCATGGGATTAGACGAGGTGGAGGGTCGAGAGAATAAGGTCGATCAGCTTGATGCCCGGGAACGGTGTGATGAGGCCGCCAAGACCGTAGATGAGAAGGTTTCTGCGCAACAGCGAGGCAGCATTCATCGGGCGATATGACACGCCTTTCAGCGCGAGCGGAATCAGCGCGATGATGATGAGCGCGTTGAAGATCACAGCACTGAGGATCGCGGATTGCGGCGAATGCAGGCCCATGATGTCGAGCGCGGCAAGTGGGCCGGTTCCTGACACCGCAGCGATGCTGGCAAACATCGCGGGCAGGATGGCGAAGTATTTCGCAACGTCGTTGGCGAGCGAGAAGGTTGTCAGCGAACCGCGGGTCATGAGCAACTGCTTGCCGGTCTCAACGATGTCGATGAGCTTGGTCGGATCGGAGTCGAGGTCGACCATGTTGCCTGCTTCGCGGGCGGCTTGCGTGCCGGTGTTCATGGCAACGCCGACATCGGCTTGCGCAAGGGCTGGCGCGTCGTTGGTGCCGTCACCGGTCATGGCGACGAGGTGGCCCGCAGCTTGCTCTTCGCGAATGCGTTGGAGTTTATCCTCGGGTGTCGCTTCGGCCATGAAGTCATCGACTCCCGCCTCGGCAGCGATTGCAGCAGCGGTGCGAGGATTGTCACCGGTGATCATCACTGTGCGGATACCCATTTCCCGGAGGCGTGCGAAACGCTCGCGGATGCCGTTTTTAACGATGTCTTTGAGGTGAATCACGCCCAGGACTTTCGTGTTATCGACGACAACCAACGGAGTGCCGCCGGCACGTGAAATGAGGTTAACTTCTTCGCTGGCCTCATTGGGGAAGCTACCACCGAGGCTTTCAACGTGCTTTCTAACCGCTTCAGCAGCACCTTTACGGATCGTGCGGCCTTGCCAGTCGATGCCGCTCATACGGGTCTGCGCGGTAAACGGAACGAACGTCGCATTTGCAGAGGATAGGTCGTGACCGCGAAGCTGGTGTAGATTTTTCGCAAGCACCACGATCGAGCGGCCCTCAGGCGTTTCGTCGGCGAGCGAAGCGAGTTGTGCGGCATCGGCAAGGTCCTTCTCCGTGACGCCAGGCGCTGGCACGAAGTGGCTCGCTTGGCGATTGCCAAGGGTGATGGTGCCGGTTTTGTCCAGTAACAGGACGTCGATGTCACCAGCGGCTTCCACCGCACGGCCGGAGGTCGCCAACACGTTGCGGCGGGTCAGTCGGTCAATCCCGGAAATTCCGATCGCGCTCACCAGACCGCCGATGGTGGTCGGAATCAAACAGACGAGCAGGGCGATCAAGACAAACAGCGATGGCGTTTCACCACCGAGTCCTTGTTTCGACAAGAAAGACGTGAACGACGGCAAGGTGAACACCACCAACACGAACACGACTGTTAGAGAAACCAACAGCACGCCGAGTGCTTGCTCGTTCGGAGTCATCCGGCGAGATCCGCCTTCCACCAACGCAATCATGCGATCGAGGAACGACTCGCCGGGCTTCGACGTAACTTTCACTAGAATACGGTCGGAAATGACGCGCGTTCCGCCGGTCACGGCTGAGCGGTCACCTCCCGACTCGCGAATCACCGGAGCGGACTCACCGGTGATCGCCGATTCGTCGACCGATGCGATGCCTTCGGTAACTTCGCCGTCGGCAGGAATCACATCGCCGGCTTCGCAAACGACCACATCGCCCGGGACAAGTTTTTCGGCTGAAACAGAGGTTTCCTTGCCGTTGTCCAACTTGCGAGCCGGTGTGGTCACCCGCATGGAGCGCAGTGAGTCGGCCTGCGCTTTGCCTCGCGATTCGGCAATCGCTTCGGCAAAGTTCGCAAACAACAAGGTGAACCACAACCAGGCCGTGAGCTGGATTTCAAAGGCAGAGTGGTGACGGAACAGCAATGCGGTGCACAACACCGCGCCGAGCCAAACGGTGAACATGACCGGATTTCGCCACTGGACGCGTGGGTCGAGTTTCTTCAAACTGGGGAGTAAGGCCCGCTTCAGCAAAAGGGGATCGAATCGTGTGGATCTAGGTTTCATCCTGTAGCGATCGTGCCACCGGCAAGCCGGGAACGGGTGTTAAGAGGAGGATGGGCGGCGCTAAGATCGCGTTAAGATCCTGTCGAATGGATCTGGAGCTTTGTCGGAGGCAAACCGATTCACACCTGTCACCAAACTCTGGCGGACTTCCCGACCAAAACCCAGGAGTCCGATGCGCTATCGAAGGCCTTGCGCAAGGCGGGCTTCAATTTCGTCGGCTCCACCACCATGTATGCCTTCATGCAAGC
>NZ_JAENIJ010000005.1 GCF_016595435.1 Luteolibacter pohnpeiensis | reverse complement strand
TCCTTGAAGCAATCCAGATGGCGGACCCTGCGTTGGTATCGCCCTTTGCCGAGGAGCTTGGTCCCTTGGCAATGCGGGCAACACTTCGGCTTGAGCCCGGCCGCAGGCTGGACATGGATCATTCGATCTTGTAATTCCTAGCGATCGCAATTAGGTATCATGCAATATGCGCTACCTCATTATAGCTTTGGTCCATGTGATGGTCGCGCACATCGTTTAAGCAGAGGAAAAACAACCCTCAATGGATTCGAACGAATTCCAAAAGAAGGTTCAGGAACTTCGTAGAGAAAAAATTCTATCAAATATCGCGGAAGCCCAAACGGTTGAAATCGCTAATTTTGAACCTCCAGGTGGAATGGTGGTTCGCAAAGTACTGCGTGGAGACGCTACAGTTGGAGAGCATTGGAATGAGTCAACACTGCCGACCAAATCGGTTCTGATCTATCACAAGTTTATGATTGGCGATATCTCAGGAACCATTGCCAAGACTGGATATTATGAGCTGAACAGCTCCGGTCAGAATGATCTATCGAAAAAAGAAGGTGGTCCCATTTCAATTGAGGAAGTGACCCAATTTCTAAAGAAATACTATACCAATTAAAACCGTGGGACCCTCACTTCAAAACCGGTTAATTCACCATAAACTTTCGGGAGAAGTTATTTGGGTGACTGCAACGATTTATTGAGCATTCCTAAAGGCCCTTTCTGACATATGCGATAGCACCTCATTTTTAATAACACGATACCGCCTACCGATCATTGAGACTTGTGATCACCATCAATATCGGTTAGAGATTGAACGAAAATGAAGAGACTCTCATCAGGACCAACATTCTTAGGAAAGCGAGTCTTTCCGGCAATTATGGGATGCGTTGCAGGAATGATGGCTATCCTGATTTCTAGCCAGGAAATTGATATTCCATTTTTCTTGGCCATTGTGATTGGATTGTTCGCTGGCTTTTTAATGACTATAATTAGCATGCGCCTACTTACCGAATACATGGATGAAGTCTTCGATGCTGGCGATCACCTTGTGATTAGAAATCGAGGAATCACGGAAGAGATTGACCTGAGAGACATACGAAATGTTGATTCGCCCCTGATGCAACCGTCTGTGATTTGGCTTCATCTTCGCCGAGACTCATCTTTCGGCAGAAGCATCAAGTTTTTTCAATCTCCATCACATTCTGGATACTCGAAGCTGGTGGATTCTCTGAATCGTAGAATCAAACAAACCGGACAAATCTCTGGTAACAACAGTGAAGAAGGTGGAGACCTATTATGAAAATACTGAACAAGGGGCTGACTCAAAGGCATTCCACTTTGTCTGATAGCAACTTCCATGCACTCTTTGTGCCGGGTCTAGGCCAACATAGTCGAACGATGAAATGACATGTGATGGATCTCTCCTTGGAGGCGAAGGAGAATTCTGACACCAAACGTCGTGTTGATCGGGAATACCTGAATGTGCGAGCGGTTGCCTTGCAGTGCTGTGCACGAACCGCTTGGTTAAGTGAACCCATTGCTTACCCGATCGAAAAACCCAAATCATCGATGACTGATCCATCTTCTCCGGCCGGAGCGAACCGAAATCGGCTCTTCAACGGCATCTGCCTCGCGGTCATTCCGACTGGCGCAGCCTTCGCGATCATCGCAAACGTGATGAATCAGCTGAAAGCCGACTTCATCCTCACCAACTCACAAGTAGGAGCCATCGCTGGAGCGGCCTTGTGGGGCATGGCGATCTCCCTCCTCGTCCTCGGCCCTTTGCTGGAAGGATTTGGGATGAGAGTGGCGACCATCCTTGCATTTTTGGGCCATATCTCCGGAGTTACTCTTCTCATTGCAGCCTCGAAATTCACCCACAATACCGAGGTCGGTTTTTGGCTTCTGATGTCTGGAGCTGTTTTGCTTGCAGGTGGCAATGGCATGATCGAGGTCGCCGGAAATCCGCTCACCACCGCGCTTTTTCCCGAAGACAAAACCCGCAAGCTGAACAGATTCCACGGTTTCTTTCCGGTCGCGATGCTGATCACCAGTTTGCTTTGCTACGTTCTCAATCAATCCGAGGATATCGCCAATGGATTTTTCTATCACTGGACGTTCCAGCTGAGTCTCATCTACGTGCCGGTCATCGTTTATGGCATCATGGTGTTTCCACAAAAATTTCCGAAGACGGAGAATGCGGAGGCCGGATTGCCGGTAAATGAAATGTTCCGCTACACGTTCACCAAGCCGTTGATGTATGGTATGCTGGTCATGATGGGGATTGCCATCAGCATCGAAATGGGAGTGAACCGCTGGATCCCGCCCATCTTCGATGCAATCGGCCTTCCGGGGGTACTGATGTTCTCTTGGATTTCGTTTATCATGATGACGCTCCGCTTTTTCGCCGGGCATTTCATCAGTCGCCTGTCGCCACCGGGGATGCTCGCAATTGCCTCGATCTTCATGGCTTTGGGCTTGGTTTGCTTTAGCCGGGCGGAAGGTAATTTCATGGCATTTGTGGCCTCCACGTTTTTCGCGTTCGGCGTCGCATTCTTCTTCCCGACCATGGTTGGACTCGTTAGTGAGCGACTGCCAAAAACCGGTTCACTCGGGATTGTATTGATCTGCGGAATCGGTCTCGGCTCTGCCGGACTGATTGGCACTCAAGGCATCGGCATCGTCGCCGACAATCAACTTTCCGCTTATTTGAACGAAGAGCGCAGCGAACCAACGCTCGCGGTGCTCAACGTAGTCAGTAACACCTTCCCTGCCTATCAGGCGCAGGCGGCAGCTGCTAAAGATTCGATCAAGGAATTCGGCTATGTGGATTCCGACATTCAGACTGCCCTGGAAAATACTATCGCTGCCGAAAAAGCTTATCAAAATGACGGTGGCAAAATCATTGGCGCCGCGACGCCACAAGCGCTGCGTGCCATCTCGGGATCGGTCCTCCATCCATCGGATGAACTCAAAAAAGAAGCGAAGAAACTTCTATCAGCTGAACCCATCGACGTTGAAGCAATCCGCAATTACTCCGCCTCTGGCGCAGCACAAAGCGCGGTCATAGCGGGTCAAATCCTCGGCCCGGCCGAAGGTTTCGGCGGTCAGCGCGCATTCATCCGCCTGGCATGGATCCCGTTGATCTTAACCGCCTTTTTCGGACTGATGTATTTCAATGATCGCAGAAATGGCGGATACAAAACGGTCCGGCTTGAGCGTTCACATTGAGTCGTAGCGATGGCAATCAGCCACCTAGATAACTCATTTCCGCCTTGGGCCGCGTGACCGATCCGCGTTCTTCTGAATAACGATCGGCACGATTCGACCAGATTCCGGAAATGGCGGCAGCCACGCCTGAATCGTCCATTTCACCGCGCAGCATCCCACGAAGGTCGAATCCATCGGCGGCAAACAAGCAGGTGAAAATCTTCCCATCTGCGGAAAGGCGAAGCCGCTGGCAATCCCGGCAGAACGGCTTGGTCACGGAGCGTATCAAGCCAACTTCACGCCCGTCGTCTCGGTGCTTCCAATGGACTGCGACCTCGCCGCGATAAGCAGCTGGTCTGGCTTCCAGTTCAAATTCGCTGGCGAGTTCGGTTAGAATTTCATCACCGGAAACCACCTCCCCCATCGCCCAACCGTTGGTCTCACCCACATCCATGTATTCGATGTAGCGCAGATCCACGCCAGTTGCCTTTGCCCATCTGGCAAGTGGCAGGATTTCCTTTTCATTCACCCCTCGCTGGATCACCGCGTTCACCTTTACCGGCAAGCCGAAAACCTGGGCGGTTTCGATCCCTTTCAAAACGCGCTCCACCTTCGCTCCGGTTCCGTTCATCTTCGAGAAAATCACCGGATCAAGCGCGTCCAAACTCACGGTCACACGATCCAGCCCTGCAAGAGCCATGCGCTCTGCGTGATGACCTAACAAGACGCCATTGGTCGTCATCGCGATGTCTTTGACCCCAGGAACCGAGGCGATCATCGCCACCAAATCCTCCAAGCCTTGGCGCAACAATGGCTCACCGCCAGTCAGGCGGATTTTTTCCACACCGAGTGGCACCATGATGCGGATGAGCCGCATCATTTCCTCGAAGCTCAGTAAATCCTGTTTCGGCAGAAAAGCGTAGCCCGGGCCAAACACTTCCGCAGGCATGCAGTAGCGGCAGCGGAAATTGCAACGGTCCGTCACCGAGATTCTCAGATCCCGGAGTCCCCGTCCCAATTGATCCACTGGTAAACTCATGCCCCGCAAATTACCTGCCTGGGATCGGCAAGCAAACGGCAAAATTTCCCGATTAAAAAGTGACTTCGGTGCCGAGCTTGGCGATCTCGACGGAACCGTTGTGTTTCTCCAGCAGGGCATCGCGAAGCGCAACTGCGTGATCCGGTTCGCCGTGCACCAACCAGACTTTTTGTTTCGGTCCGGTCATGTGCTCGAAGTAGTCTAACAATTCCGAATGATCCGCGTGGCCCGAGAATGAATCGACGATTTCGATCTGAGCGCGCACCGTCATTCTTTTGCCAAAAATGGAAACCTCCTGATCACCATCCCGGATGTGACGGCCAAGAGTATTCTCGGCACAATAACCTACGAAAAGCACCGTAGTTCTTGGATCGCCGATGTTGTTTTTCAGGTGATGCAGGATTCGCCCGGCCTCACACATTCCGGATGCTGAAATGATGATCGCGGGTTCTTCCAGATCATTCAGTGCCTTCGATCCATTGACGGAGCGGATCAGGGTGAGACCTTCGAAACCAAACGGATTTTCCTTATCGAACAATGCCTGATAGACCTCGTCATTAAAAGCATCCGGATGGAGCCGATAAATCTCAGTCGCGCTAACCGCTAACGGACTGTCGACGAAAACAGGAATTTCTTTGATTTTTCCGGATTGGAAAAGCTCGTGCAGAACGAAGAGAATCTGCTGCGTTCTTTCCACAGCGAAGGCCGGGATCAGGATCTTGCCTTTCCGGCGAATGGCACTGCGAAGGATTTCACCAAAATGATCTCCCACGCCCGGAGGTGCTTCGTGTTCGCGCCCGCCGTAGGTGCTTTCCATCAAGAGAAAATCGACATCAGGAATCGACACCGGATCGCGCAGCACTTCGTTGCCACCACGGCCGACATCGCCGGAAAAGACGAAGCGTTTTTGCTTACCATCATCCTGATCCGTAATCTCTAACAGCACCTGTGCGCTGCCGAGAATATGGCCGGCATCAACAAACGTCAGCTGAACTCCATCGGCAATCAGCAGCGGTCGATCATAGCCAATGGTCACGAATTGGCGCAGGCAACGCTCCGCATCCTGCTCTGAATAAAGCGCGGCAACCTCGGACAATCCCTCGCGCTGGCGGTGCTTGTTGAGCCACTCAATATCGTGCGTCTGAATGCGTGCGGAATCCGCCAGCATGATCTGGCAAAGATCGCGTGTGGCATGGGTCGAGTGGATGTTTCCTTTGAATCCCTTGGCACAAAGGTTCGGCAAATTCCCGCTATGGTCGATGTGGGCGTGCGAAAGGACGACCATATCAATCGATTTCGGATCGAAATGCGGGAAGCAACAATTGATTTCGTAGGCATCATCGCGCCGTCCTTGATAGAGGCCGCAATCGAGCAGGATTCTCTTGCCGTTTACTTCCAGCAAATGCTGCGAACCGGTGGTGGTGCCAGCGGCACCGCAAAATTTAAGCTTCATCAGAAAACAGGTTTTCCAAGCCTCACCGGATCAGGAAAAACTGCGAGAAAAAACCAGCGAATCTCTCCCACTCGCTTCATACTGAAGGCGTCGCGGTGTTGGCAAATCCATCAAGGTCGCACGATCATAACCGAGACGTGAGAAAAATTCCGCAGCTCGGTTTGTTAGAGCAAAGACCCTGCCGATGCCTCGCTGCTTTGCCATTTCCTCCGCGTGTCGGACCAGCTCCACCCCGTAACCTAGGCCTTCGTGAGCTTGTTTGACATACAAACAAGCAACTTCCGCGCAATCCTCCTGACGATATTCATGAAGCGCCACGCAACCGACGACGTTATCATCGATCGCCATGACGCGGTAATCTTGAAGCTTGTTAAGGATATCCTCGTAGGTCCGGGCTACCAGTTTGGTGCGCCGAACCGAGCGGCCGATCATTCCTAACAGTTCAGGAATATCCTCCTCTTTCAGCTCGCGGATCAGGCGGTAGCTATCGGCGTGGACCATGGTGCCCACCCCTTCGTTCGAGAACAATTCGTTCACCAGCACACCCTGCTGGCGGCCGTTCAGGACATGAACCCGGGGCACGCCACGCAAACAAGCTTCCGCAGCAGATCGGAGCAGCGCCGCACCGATATCATTGGTGAGAGGAACAAACTTTTCCGCATCGGCAGCGCGGATGGCGTGAACCGGTTCACCATCGACCAGGATCGCATTCTCCAGCAACGCGATGATTTTGGTAACGCCAATACCTTTGGCAAAATCCACCACCGGAAGATCCAGCGGACCGGTTGCAGAAGCATCAATGATTGCGGATTGCCCACGTCCGAGAACCTCCAGCACCTCACGCCGTGCATCGGGGTCGCTCACCGGGCGGCTGACGCGCGCAGCCATGATCTCGCACTCCAGTGTCCAGTCATAGAGATCCTTCAAGTCGCCGCCGAGAACCCCGAGAACGAGCTTCACGCCTAGATCTTCCAGCACGGCGAGATCCAGCAGGGTTTCGGCGATCGCAGGTTCCGGCAGAAGTCCGGCTTCGATCAGCACAAAGAACACCTTGCCGCGGAACTGCGGAATGTATTGGAGAACGGCCCGAACGTCGCTTTGGTGCGCCACGATTTTGGATGAGGAAAAGAGTTATCAGAGAATGGAGCCCGGCGAGTAAGCCGCGGCCTCAGGACTGGCAGTCTCCAGTTCGCGCACTGCCTTGGCAAATGCAGCAACCTGGGCTTTGGCAGCACCGGATTCGCGGTCACCGCGTGCGATGATGCCTTGAAGAATCTCCACAGGAAGACCGAGGCGGATATCCTCAGCAAGTCGTTCTACGAGATTATTCGTACTGACTTTTCCGGTCCGCAAATCATTCACGGTGGCAACCGCGTGCTCCTTGATCGCCTTGTGCGCGGTTTCACGCCCGACACCGGATTTCACCGCTTCCATCATGATGGTGGTGGTCATCAGGAATGGCAGGTAATGCGCCGTTTCGGCAGCAATCACCGCTTCATAAGCATCCATTTGATCGAGGATCGTGAGGAATGTTTCGAAGAGTCCATCAATCGCGAAAAACGCGTCTGGAAGCATGACGCGGCGCACCACCGAACAGGAGACATCCCCTTCGTTCCATTGATCACCGGCAAGGCCCGATGCCATGGTGAGATATCCTTTGAGAATCACATGGAAGCCGTTCACGCGCTCACAAGAACGCGAGTTCATCTTGTGCGGCATGGCGCTGGAGCCAGTTTGGCCAGGAGCAAATCCCTCGCTCGCGGTTTCATGACCGGCCATCAATCGCAACGTTTTGCAGAATGAAGAAGGACCCGATGCCAGATCGGTCAAAGCCGCGACAACCCGGAGATCCAGCGAGCGTGGATAGACCTGGCCGACATTGGTCCAAACAGCAGGCATGCCGAGGTGACTGACGACACGTTGTTCCAATTCGGCGACCTTGTCGGCATCGCCTTCGAACAGGGAAAGCTGGTCCATTTGGGTGCCGACTGCGCCTTTGAGTCCGCGCACGGCGTAATGGCCAATAACGGCGTCCAGTGCGGTAAGCGCACTCAGCAATTCCTCGCCAAACATGGCAACGCGCTTGCCGAGAGTGGTTGGCTGTGCGGCGACGTTGTGGGTGCGCGCGGTAAGAATCAGCTCATTCCACTGCTCCGCACGTTCGCGCAGGCGGCGCAGCGTGGCGACGGATTTGTCGCGGATGATCTGAAGCGAACGGTACACTTGGAGCTGCTCGACATTCTCGGTGAGGTCGCGCGAGGTCATGCCTTTGTGCACTTGCTCGAAGCCTGCGAGATCGTTGAACTCCTCGATCCGCGCCTTCACGTCGTGACGGCTGATTTTTTCCCGCGCCATGATCGATGCAGGATCGACCTGGTTTTTCACGCTTTCGTAGGCGGCAATCGCTTCACTCGGCACATCCAGACCGAGATCGCGCTGCGCTTTCATCACAGCGATCCAGAATTCGCGCTCCAGCACGATGCGGCCCTCTGCGGACCAGATGGCTTGAATGGCGGACGAGGCGTAGCGTTCAGCGAGGACGTTAGGAATCACGGGCGGAGCTTGCGCAGCGGATCTTGAACTTTCAAGTGACAGTTCACCCTTCGGCATCAATCAATTCATCACTTCCGACTGGAGATGACTTTTTGAGAGCGGAAGCATTCATTTTTTCCTGCTTTTCGATAGCCATGACGATGACCCCGAAGACCACGAAACTCACCATGGCAGCGTAAAATACGTAAATCGTATTCGTGTTACTGGTAAAGCCGTAGCTGTGAAGGCCTTCACCGAGGAAATTCACATGCCACCAGGAAAATCCGACGATACATGCGGTGAAAACGGAGCAGAAATGCAGGCCCCACTCGCGGATGTAACCACCGAGACGAGCATGCAGAATCACGAGACACCACAAGACGATCAGCAATGCGCCATTCTCTTTCGGGTCCCAGCCCCAGAATCGGCCCCAGGAATCATTGGCCCAAATCCCCCCAAGAATCGTTCCAACGAGCGATAAGAACAAGGTCAGGCAAAGGCAGCCATACACCGTCCGGGTGAACGCGCGGAACAAACTCTTGTCATCCCCGACCAGTCTCAACCCGCGAAGCAACAAATAGCCGCATGAAAGAAACGCGGAGAGCAAACCAGCAGAATACCCGAGCGTGATGGTAATCACGTGAATGGTGAGCCAGTAATTTGAATTTAAAACTGCAACCAGCGGATCCATGTGGTCGGTCGCATCCCCGACCTCATAGCGCCGGGCCAAAACAATCAGCAGGGTGCCAAAGATGGGAGCAAATCCGAGCGCGAAGCGCCGCCGCGTCATAAGCTCAATGATCAATGAAAAGCCAACTGATGATGCCGCGATGAAAATCACTGTATCATACAAATTCCCGACCGGAGGGCGTCCCATGATCAGGCAGCGTTGGACAATCGCAATCGAGCAATAAATCAGTCCGGTCACCGTGAAACCAAGGGTTACCCAGGAAGCAACAGTCCCAGGACTGAGGATTTTGTTGCGGTCACGATTGCCAAAACTCCACATGACGAGCGTGGATAATGTCCCCAGCAAAAAGTAAATCATCGCATACAGGAACCAATTGTGACGATAATAGCTCACTTCCAAATTAACTTTTCCATAATCCCCACGACTTTTCGCACGAGCGTCGAAACGATCTCTCATTTCAGTCAGTTTATTGCGGAAATTCTTTTCACTTGTTCCGTAGGCCTGCACCGTGTCTTCCAAAACGGCAATATCCTCAATCGCCTGTTTGGGATTCTCCGATTTGCCGGTCATGACATTCATGATTTCGTTCCCGGCACTCCGCCAGGTATCATTTTTGGGGTCAGACGGCGGCAAAATGAACAAACCGTAATTTGAGAAATTTGCAGCATCAGTCACTTGCTGCAGCAAGGATTGAATATGCTCAGGGACAGGGTCACCTGTCGAATTGTAACGGCTCAGCTGCTTACTGATTTCCGGTGCAGCCATCATCACATTACTGAGGAAAGCAACTTTCCCTGGCCCACCCTTACCGGAAACATCCGGCAATAGAATACCCGTTTGAGCAAAGCCGAGGTATCCTAACAGCATTTGATAGTTATTAATATTATAAGCTAGATCGACGGTCTGAGTTTTGACTGGATCACGCTTTTTCGCATCAAGAGTTTCGTAGCTTTTCGCCAACTCAATTAATTTATCACGACCTGGTTCAAGCTCGGTGTAACTGTAGCGATCGCGCTTGCCTTTTGTAGTTAAACCGATCGCTTGCAGCACCTCAGCGTTATCGACGCGAAACGTCGGCTCCTGAATCGCAAATTCCGGGCGGAAGAGAGCATCCATCACCCACTCAGTCGGCGAGATTTTATAAACATTGCCGTTCTCGTCTTTGATTTTCATCGAACGAGAACCATACAAACCCAACATCTTGAAACCTGCGTATGCCGCCAGTGGTTTGGTGCGACCACCATCTTGCACGACGATCGTTTCCGCCACTTTGACGGTTTCTTTAGGCCAGGGTTTATAGCCTTTTACCTCGGCAATCTCTCCCTTGGGAAGAGTCGCCATGACGACATTGTAAAATACGGCACAAAGGCCAATGACGGCAATCATTGCGGCGACCCAGCGCCCGGTTTTCGATGGGTTCTTAGACATGGCGATTCTTGCGGGTGCTTCCCATGAGGAAGATTACCAATTTGGTGATAAAGTGGACGAACAAACCAAAAGCTGCCATGTAGAGACAGTATTTCGGCCATTGATCCGACGGATTCCGAACAACTTCCAAGACCGAATACAATGGATCATTTGGACCGGCTCCCTGGGGACCATAACTTGCCTGATAAAATGTCAGTCCCTCGTAGCGCATCGGCTCATTCATCTCAATTTTCACCTTAGCTTCGGTGCCGTTCTCGATGCGGGTGACATCACTGACAAATTTCGATGCCTTGCGGGTGCCTGGGTGGAATGTAGCGGCAAATTCATCCAGTTTCACCTGAAATGGGACCACCCAATACCGTTTGTGCATGTCAAAGGTGAAGGTGCGATCATCGACTTTTATGGTAAACGGGTAGAAGCTGGCTCCGGCCAAAATGAATGGCTGAGGTGATTTCGATTTGTCCCGATACAAGACCCTTGCGTAACAAGCCGCCGTGTTGAGTTCGGCTTTTTTCTCGCTAGGCCGACTCATCAACCAATAGCCATCGACCGTTAATTGATTTTGATCTGGCGCCCGCTCCATTTCGCTGACGGGGCCGCCGTTTTCGAGGTATCCTGCGATTTCGATATCAAATGGAAGATCTGGCAAACGGAAGATCCGGCTTTTGCCATCATCCAAATCCGTCAGATCCTTTCCAGGAATGAAGTGGATTTGCTGGGGCTGACCATCTTTGATTTCTGCGACCTCGACGACGTATTCGAAGTAATCCTCCGCCACTTCACTGGATTGGCCCTTGGACAGAGCCATGGAACCGCGCTCGGTGTAATAATCAGCAACGCCTCCTGCAATCAGCAGGAAAACCATGGAAAAGTGAGCAATGAGAACACCGATATTTTTCCAGCCTTTCCGCATCCGCGCGATGCCGCCAAGGATCAAGTTAACCAACAGAAGTGCACAAACCCAATATCCGCTGGGGAGAATAATAGGGACGACTTTCCCATTGATCTCAGGAACCAAGTAAAACTTATCAATGCTGAAGTACTTGTGAAGTGTCGCCTGAAGACCGAATTCAGTCTGCTCCAAGGTTGCCAGCCAAGTTAGAATTCCCAGGAAAATCAATAGGACCGTCGCCAATCCAAGCCCGGAAAAAAAGTCGAACACCATCAAGAAGGGCGAACGAGGTTTTTTTCGTAAGGGTGGCAGTTCTGAGTGTTCCATGTTTCGAAAAGTATGCGGTGATACGTGGCGCGGGCTGTGAATCAATCAACCATGTGCAGGCTTGCCGCGAAGGCCTCGAGCTGCGGTTTAGCATCCTGAACTTCAGAGGCCGGCCCGATCATTTTAACGGTAAGAATTTGCCCTTGAACATTCGCAATGACGCCGGCCAGCGCATAGTTCGCTTCCTGAACGCCTCCAGCTGCCATTCCTGATTTGTATTCCCCTTCCGCCTCCACCCAAACTCCGGTGGTATCGGCGATCCTGACCTGCCGCATTTTGCGAAATTCCTCATCGGTGAGTGGAGGGCTATCGAACTGCTTGAGCCAGCGGTTCACGTTTTCCAAAACACCGCCTTGGGAAATCGAGACATAGACCTCGCACTCTGCGTTTGGGCCGAAGGTGTAGTTCAGCAATCGAAACTGAGACGCCGGGCGGGCGAGCCAGTTTTCGGGAGCAACTCCTTTGACCGGGCTGGGTTTCGCATCGCGAAAACGCTCGTCGCTGGTGGCAAAAAGTTTCGGATTTGCATCGCGCGAGGTGATGGGCCGCGTTTGCGTGATCACCACTTCTGCTTTTTTCTCGCAGCCTGTCACCGCAATAACGCTTGCAATCAGGACCAACAGCCGGGACTTCATGCCTGCGGCGATACGCCCGGAGCCGGAAACGCGCAAGCCGAATCGGGCAAATCGCGTTCGACTGCCGATCAATCATTCAACCATTTAAACCCGCCATGGAACCCATTCAGTATTTCAATCGACACACCGGAAAGATCGAAACCGAACAAGTTTATGGTGAGGGATTCCTGCGTTGGTCATACGCCAATCCGCTCGGCGCGATCTCACTCCACGCGTTCGTGAAGCGGCCGTTTTTCTCGGCATGGTATGGGCGGAAAATGAGCACGCCTGCCTCAGCCAATCGCATCGCGCCTTTCATCCGCCACTACGGGTTGGACCCTGCGGACTTCGCGGATTCACCGGATTCTTATGGCAGCTTCAATGAATTCTTTTTCCGCAAACTCAAGCCATCCGCCCGGCCTGTGGATCCGGATGAAAACAGCGTGGTATTCCCCGCCGATGGTCGACATCTGGGGTTTCAGAAAGCATCAGACATTTCAGGTGTCTTCGTCAAAGGCCAGCGATTCGACCTGCCAACGCTTTTGGATGATGCCGCGCTGGCGAAAAAATATGCCGACGGCACCCTGATCCTTTCCCGGCTCTGCCCGGTCGATTACCACCGGTTTCACTTCCCGGCAGCCGGGATTCCCGGAAAAACCCGCTCGATCGCCGGCCCGTTGTTTTCGGTCTCGCCGATCGCCTTGCGCCAGAAACTTGCCTATTTGTGGACCAACAAACGAACGGTGACAGAGCTGAAAACGGAGCAATTCGGCACGGTATTGCTGATGGAAATTGGCGCTACCTGCGTCGGCACCATCGGACAAACCTACGAACCGGATTCGCCTGTGGCCAAGGGCGACGAAAAAGGATATTTTGCCTTCGGCGGATCATCCACCCTCACTCTTTTCGAACCGGGAGCAATCCGGCTTGCGGAGGATCTGGTGGAAAAATCCGCCAAACAAATCGAGCTCTACGCCCACTTCGGTGAGCGGATGGGCACCGCCTCCTGAATCGCCGCACCACCTGGAATCCGCTCTTCACCCACCCCATGTCAGCCCACCTCAACCGGCTCGAAGATCACGCCCGCGAAGCCCTGGAACCCGCGATCCGTGGGCAGCTTTCTCCTTCCGAACGGATCGCGCTCTACAAGCGATTCCTGAAAATCGAAGAACACCGCATCAAGCTCCGCCATCGTGCCGGTGCAGGCGGATTGGAAGTCGCACGCGCCCGGGCAGCCTTGATCGACACGGTGCTCAGCTCGATTCTTGCAAGCGCGCTCAACGCCCGGAATGGCAACGTGCCGCCGATCGCCCTGGTCGCCACCGGTGGTTATGGACGTGGCACGCTGAACCCGAGTTCAGACATCGACATTCTTTTCCTGCTCCCCCGCGCTTCCACCAAATTACCCAAGGCGCTGCAGGAGCTGGTGCAGGAAATTCTCTATCTCCTATGGGACGTTGGCTTCAAAGTCGGCCACGCTTGCCGGTCGATCAACGAGTGCATTCAGGAAGCGAAGGCGGATCAGGAAAACAAAACCGCGCTGATGGATGCACGCTTGGTCGATGGCGATCGGCCGTTGTTCGAGAAATTCCAGGAGGGATTTGACCGGGACTGCATTCAGAAAAACCAGGACGCGTTTTTCGATCTGCGCCGACAAGATCTGCGCAACCGCCACCAAAAATACTCACGCACGGTTTTTCTTCAGGAGCCGAACGTCAAAGAAGGCTGCGGCTCCTTGCGTGATTACCAAAACATCCTCTGGGTTGCCCGTGTAAAACGAGGCGACAGCGACCTGAAAAAGCTCGCCGCCGATCGCATCATCACCGCCAACACCTTGCGCGAATTGGAAGCCGCCTACGACTTTCTCCACCGGGTCCGCAATGAACTGCATTACCACACCAAGCGGGCAACAGACATGCTGACCCTGCAACTGCAGGGCGTGGTCGCGACTTCATTCCAATACCCGCAACGCAGCATTCTCCGCCGCACCGAGGCGTTCATGCGCGACTACTATCGCCACACGCGCCACATCTACCAGCACACCGGCTCATTGATGGAAACATTCCAGATCGAGCAGGAGGATCTCGCGGAAAACGGCTTTCGCTCCTTCCTGACCTTCCGCAAAAAGGATCGTGAGAAATTCGACGGTTTCATTGCCCGCGATGGACGGATTTACCCCGCCAACAACGATATTTTCAAAGAAGACATCCACCGGATGATGCGTCTGTTCCAGCATTGCCAGGTGCGCAATCTCCGACTCAGCCCGCAGATCCGGCGTTTGGTGGCAGCACACTGGTCGGACATTGACCGCCCGTTCTGCTATTCGAAAACCAACCGCCAGGTCTTCCAAGGGATTCTCGAACGCAAAGGTGAAGTCGCCCACACTTTAAGACTGATGCACCGGATCGGATTTCTCGGCCGCTACATCCCGGAATTCGGCGCTCTTGATTGCCTGGTGCAGCACGAGTTTTTTCATCGCTACACCGCCGACGAGCACACCCTGCGATGCATTGAGCAACTCGATCAATTGCTCGATGAAACCCGGCCACAGCGGCAGATTTACCGCCGGTTGTTTCTCGATATCGTCGATCCCTACGCGCTCTACCTCGCGGTGATCCTACACGATACCGGTCGCGCGGAAAATGTGCGTGAGCACATCGATGGCTCCGCGATCCTCGCCGCCCGGCTCTGCAACCGCATGCAAATCCAAGGCGCCCGCCGCACCCGGATCATGTTCCTGGTGGACAACCACCTGATCTTTTACCGCACCGCGACTTCGAAAAACATCTACGATCCGGAGGTCATCGCCGAATTTGCCGGGATCATGAAGAACAACGACAACCTCGACGCGTTGTTTCTGTTCACCTTCGCCGATTCCAATGGCACCTCGCCGGATTCCTGGAACGGCTGGAAGGAGTCACTCATTCTACAGCTCTACAAATCGACCAAAACCTTCCTCGAAAACGGTCGCGAAAAGTATTCGAAAAAACTCGATACCGATCGCCGCGCGCTTCGCGACGAAGTGCTGAAACTGATGCGCGAGGACTATCAGCAGGAGGTTAAGCAGCATTTCGAGCGCATGCCGACCGCTGCGTTCAACTTCCGCCAAGCCCCGGAAGTGGTCACCCAGGTCCGCACCGTCCGTCATTTCATCCGCCAGGAAAAGGAAAAGACCAATCCCTATGCATTCTGCATCAAGTGGATCGACCATCCAGAGCGCGGCTACTCCGAAATTGTGCTCGCAGCTCGCGACAAGCCCCTGCACTTGGAAAAAACCTGCTGTGCCTTGGCATCCGAGGAAATCAACATCCTATCGGCTGACCTTTTCACCCGAACGGACGGCATTGTGCTGAACATTTTCCGCGTCTGCACCACGAATTTTGAGCCGGTATCTGATGCAAAAATCCGCAAGCGCCTGGATACCACTTTCAAATCCATCCTCTCGGCTGACGAATACGAGCCGGAAAAATTCCTGCGTCGGCGCAACAACTTCTTAAAAGCACGGACCGATCAGGGGATCATCCCCGTCCCGGTTCGCGCGTTGATATCGAATGAATTGCATCCATCCTGCACCACGGTTGAAATTCAGGCACTGGACCGCATCGGGCTGTTGCACGATCTCTTCCACGCCATCAATCAATACGACTTCAACACCACTCACGCCCGGATCTGCACCGAAAAAGGCGTCGCCATGGACACCCTGTATATCACCACGGAAGATGGGAAAAAAATTGTCGATCCCGTGGTCATCGAAAAACTGACGGCAGACCTTAACGAGCTGGTCGTGCGACCCGAAACTCCCGCATGATTCAGATATTTTTCAGTTCTCTTAAGATTCTGCTTGGCAATCCGAGACAATTCCGCCAACTTCCGCGCCCGCCCGTGCTGGGCAACTTTCGAAACGACGTATTACCATGGCTGTAGCTATCCGACTCAATCGCAAGGGCACCAAAGACCGCCCGTATTACAAAATCGTCGCTGTGGACAGCCGCAAGCGCCGCGATGGCCGTTACATCGAGCAAATTGGAACCTACGATCCACTTCTCGAAGGCGCAAACTACACCATCGATCTTGAGAAGACCGACAAATGGCTCTCAGTTGGTGCAAAACCTTCCGAAACTGTTAACAGCATCATCCGCAAAGCTCGGACCGCTGCTACGAAGGAAGCTTAATCTTTCCGGGTTATCTTTTTCATTTGAGACCGCGCTCCTCACGGGGCGCGGTTTTTTTATGCCTTCGAAGCAACACCTGATTAGGATGGCGGCGGGACTCCATGGCATCTGAATCAGGCACTTTGATTTCGTTTGAGCAGTTCATGCAGGATGCGCTGTATCACCCGAAACGCGGCTATTACTCACGGCACATCAAGGGCATCGGAGTACGTGGAGATTTCACCACCACTCCCCAATGGTCCACGGCTCCGGCGCAAGCCATCGCCCGCTGGGTGGCAAACGCCATGCGGGAATTTGACACGCAGCACCTGATCGAAATCGGCCCCGGATCGGGCAGCCTCGCGGCAGCCGTTCGTAAAAACCTACCGTGGACACTTCGTCGACGGCTCAAACTTCATCTCGTCGAAAGGTCCCCCTCGCTCACCGAGATGCAGCGAAATCTTCTGGGCGATCACGCAACGTGGCACCTCCATCCTTCCACCGCATTGGAAGCAGCTAAGGGTCATGCTGTGATTTACTCGAACGAATTGGTAGATGCTTTTCCCGTTCGCCGATTCACCAAAACATCGGAAGGATGGCGTGAAATCGCACTCTCGCTCCGCCCGGTCATCCAGGAGCACTTGCTCGCCGGTGCTCCCCTGCCCGAGTCCAGCGGCTTTTCCGAAAACCATCCAGTGGGCCAACACATCGAAGTCCACGAATCCTACCACCAATGGCTGAAAAGCTGGCTGCCGCTTTGGAAGAGCGGACGGATACTCACCATCGACTACGGAGCACCAGCCGAAACCCTATACCATCGCCGTCCGGGCGGGACAGTCCGTGGCTACTTATTGCATCAGCGCCTTGAAGGTCCCGCCATTTACCAAAATATCGGACGGCAGGATCTCACTGCTGATGTCAACTTCACCGACTTGATTCACTGGTCACAGCCATGGTGCGGCGACTCAATCCTCAGTTCATTTTCCGATTTTCTGGGTGCTATCCCGGAAAAAGATAAGGCGCTTCTCGACCCGCATGGGGCCGGAAGCGCCTTTCTTGTTCTAGATCAGAAATGCCGGTAAATTAGCGACCACGACGGCCACCGCCGCCATTACCACCGCCGCCTGGGCCACCGCGGAATCCACCGCCGCCGCCGCCATTGATCAGGCGATCTTTAAAGCCATCTGGAATGTCCATTTCTTCAATGGCCGCCTTGGCTGCAGTTGGATCTTCTTCCATCCAGCGCGCCGAGATCGTGCCGATGCTGCGGAACTTGTCGCCACCATCACCCATGTTGTCGGTGAGTGAAAGGAGCTCTTGAGGATCACCATCGGTGTTGCTCATGATGTAGCTGGCAGCAGCGCTGTCATAAACGTCGCCCGTTTGTGATTGGACGTAGGACAAAGCAGCAGCGGAATCTTGATTGACCCAGTTTGGCATCAGCTCATTCATCGAACGGCGTTGGGCCTGCTCGGAAGCATTGGCTTGGAGCCATGCTGCGGCTTTGGCTGGATCTTCAGCTGCCCAGTATTGCATCACGGTGGAAACTGCACGATCAGCCGCATCACCGGAAAGGCTGCTCAGCTCGTTTGCTGCGGTTGCAGGATCGGTTTGTGCCAATCCTTCGATCGCGGAAGCCATGGCAGCATCGCGCTGATCACTTGGCAGGGAGTTTGCCCATGCTTTCGCAGCGTCAAAGTCGGTGGATGCCCAGGTTTTGGCGATTTGTTCGTAAGCACCTTGGCGGTCAGCTTCGTCCATGCTGGTGACCATGGCGGCGGCGGCGGATGGATCCGTTTTTGCGACTTCACTGATCACGGCGGTCATTGCCTGCCCCTTACCGGTCTCAAGCGTGCTTGCCCAAGCCATCGCGGCGGATGGATCTTGTTTCGCCCATTCCGCAGCGATTGTCGCACCCGCGCTATCGCGGCCACGACCAGGACCACCCATCATGTTCATCATCGCGAACTCCTTCGCATTTTCCGAATAGTAGCGCGCGGCGTTTTCTGGATCCACGCTAGCCCAGCTTTGCAGAATCGTGGATTTCGCGAATGCACCGGCGAAGCCCATCGTGTTGGAAAATTCCAGAGCAGCGGTTGGATCCACCTCAGCCCAGCGGCCAAAAAGAACCATCGAAGCCATCATCCGCTCATTCCAAGGGAGATTGGCCAACTTCTTCGCTTCATCCGCCAGCTGATCAGGGGTGAGGTTGGAATAATAATCGATCAAGCCCTGAACACGGCTCAACTGACCAGGCTGCTTGTAGATTTCAGAAGCGGACTTCGCTTTTGAGCTATGTTTTTCCGATGCTGCATCCATTCCCATGCCGGGACGGGACGAGCCTCGTGACATGCGCGCGGCTTGTTCCGCCGCTACGGTATCACTTGATGAGGAGCCTGTATTTTTGCCGGAAATAAATCCGCCAACGGCTCCGACAGCCAATGCTGCTACTGGGACGATCCAAGGATTCTTCATAAGATTGATGGGAATTTCCCATTCAACCGCACGATTTCCCCACGGTTGCAGGTTTTTTCCATATTTTTTCAAGGATGCCGAAAAATTCACCTTCCGCTTGCCTGTGAGCTTTCGCCCGCCAACTCTGTGCCGACCCATGACGCCCGAATCGCCTCAGCCGCCCTACCGTGTCCTTTTCGTATGCATGGGAAACATCTGCCGCTCACCCGCCGCAGAAAATGTCTTCCGCCAGCAAGTCGCCGATGCCGGAAGATCTGCTGAGTTTTACATCGATTCGGCAGGCACACTCGATTACCATGAAGGGTCACCACCGGATCCGAGAATGGCCCGGACTTTGAAATCCCATGGCTACCCTGCCGATGGCTTTGCCCGCCCGCTGAAGAAGGCCGATCTGGAAAACTTCGATTGGGTTCTCTACATGGACGATGACAATCGCCGGGAAATCAACCGATTGGACCGCGACCGGAGCCAGCAGCAGAAAATTCGACCATTCGTCGAGTATTGCAGCGAAAACCACGCCTCCCACGTGCCCGATCCTTATCAGGGCGGTCAGGAAGGGTTTGAACTGGTTTTACGCCTCATCGAAGACGCAGGCCGCGGTTTGCTGGCCTCGCTTCCTTCACGAACCAACTCATGAATCCGCCCAGCAAACTGCGTTCGCTTCTCGCAACCGCGCGGGTCGCCAATATTCCCAGCGTCATCAGCAATGTGGCGGCCGGGATGGTCATTGCATCGCTTTCCCCGACCCCACCTTTTTGGATGATGACAGCCATCATCGCGTCGTTGGCTGGAGTTTTACTCTACGTCAGCGGCAACTTTCTAAATGACTGGCAAGACCGGGATTGGGACGCAAAGCACCGCCCGGAACGAGCTTTGCCGCAGAAATTATTCTCTCCGGGCCAATATCTCATTGCCGCTCGGATTACGGGCATCACCGGCGTCGTCCTGGCATCCCTGTGCAGCCCGATCAGTGGACTGCTCGCACTGGGGATCATGGCCGCAATTTTCATTTATACCAAGTGGCACAAACTCAGCCCCTGGGCGGTCATTCCGATGGGATTTTGCCGGGCCTTGTTGCCCCTGATGGGATTTTTTGCGCTCTCAAAAGGGAGCATGCACAACCCGCATTTTTGGATAACCGCTTCACAAGCAGTTGGCCTGCTGTGCTACATCGCCGGATTATCGCTGAGTGCCCGCTATGAATCGATGGCCGAACCGCCGTGGATCGCCCATCAACTCTCACGCGCGCTGCTGGTTCTCTCCGGCCTCATCATCGCCATCGTTTGGTCACAATTTTCGATCTGGAACAGCTGGCTCGGCTTGCTGCCGTTTGGAATCTGGATTTTGCTTTGCCTGACCATATACCGTCGCCCGATTCCCGCACACGTTTCCTCACTCCTCGCGGGCATTCCGCTGCTGGATTGGATCGGACTTCTTCCTTTGGGCATCGCGTTGATTTCCGCTCCAACGCAAGGATTGATGGCTCTCATTTGCCTCATCCTACCGCCTCTGGCCGTGGTTTCAGGACGTGCGCTGCAGAAAGTTGCGGCCGCCACGTAAATTCCGATCCGGACTTGCTCAATACCGGTTCCCGCGTTCCACTGGAACCGCCGTGACGATCGCAGAGAAACAACAACAGCTTATTGAAGAACTTTCGCTCTTTCAGGATTGGACCGAGCGATACGAATACGTCATCGGGCTCGGCAAACATCTGGCCCCGATGGATGAGGCCGCGAAAAACCCGGATCATCTGATCAAGGGATGCCAATCACAGGTCTGGCTGGATGCGAAAAGCGAAGATGGCAAAGTTCGCTATTTTGCTGACTCCGACTCATTGATCACCAAGGGGATGATCGCTCTTTTCGTAAAAGTTCTGGACGATGAAACTCCGGATCAAATTCTCACCGCTGACATGTCTTTCATCGATCAAACCGGCCTCAAAGAGCACCTCGCTCCGACACGCGCGAATGCCCTCAACCTGATGGCGACCCAGATGAAGCAGCGTGCCCTGGCATTTGCTTCCACCCAGCACTGAGTCGCACGCCATGATTCACGGGCGGTTTGGCGAAAACCCATGATTGTCCCTTCCGATCGCTCATGCAGGAATCCCACAATCCCTATACGCCTCCAGCACCTCAGCTGGAGGCCGCCGACAGGTCGGATTCTCAGGTCCCAGCCGCATCTGGATTGGTTGGGCCATACGGGCGATATTGCAAAAACTCATTGCTCGGCAAAATTCTCGTCTTCCTGCTGGTGCTTGAAGTCATCTGCAACGGGCTGGATCTAGGCATTCAAAACTTCAACGTTCGCAACTTGCCCTTCGATCAATACAGCCTCGATCAGATCGAGATCCTGCGCGGTTTCCTGCTAGGCTCCTTTGCTTTTTACGCGATGCTATTCCTCGCACTGATCGCGACCATGCTTCTGTTTTGCCTTTGGACCTATCGTTGTTCCAAAAACGCATGGCTGTTTGCCAAATATCGCACCGGCACTCGGCTATCCTTCACGCCGCACTGGTCGGTGGGCTGGTATTTCATCCCCATCGCTTTTTTCTGGAAGCCATTTCTGGCCATGCGCGAAATCCGTCAGGAATCGCAATCCACACGGACCGGCAAAAGCCCCGTCGTTGGGCTCTGGTGGGCGTTTTGGCTAACGGACTTTGCTACAAGCTGCCTTTTCAGCTTCCATGATGCGCCATCATACAAGCTCTCACTCGTCAGCGCCTTCATTTCGACCGGATTGTGCATTTTCACCATTCTGCTGATTCGTCAGATCAATCACCTGCAGGTTGAAACCCATCTCAAGCTTGAAAAATGGTCGCGCGAGCCATTTCAGCGAAATTAGCATACGGGAAGGGTTGCGCACATGGCTGATCGGTTTGAAAGTCACGCCGCCTCATGACTCCAGATTTTATTCGAGAAGCCCTCCGCCAAGTCCGCTATCCGGGATTTTCCCGCGACATCGTCTCGTTCGGTCTCGTCAAGGACGTGACTTGCGAAGATGGCCAGACCACCGTGCGATTGGAGATTTCCACCCGCGATCCCAAGGTGCCTGAAAAAATCTTTCAGGATTGCCACGAGATCCTCGATCAGTTGCCCGATGTCGGAACGGTCAAAATCGACATCCAGATCAAGGAAGCGCCCGCCGCCGCTGGTGCGAGCGGAGTCGGCAAATCTTCCATCCCCGGGGTGAAACGCATCATTGCCGTGGCTTCCGGAAAAGGCGGAGTCGGCAAATCCACCGTTTCTGCAAACCTCGCCGTCGCATTGGCCCAGTCCGGAGCAAAAGTCGGCCTTTGCGATTGCGACCTCTACGGGCCTTCGGTCGCCCAAATGTTCGGCACAAACGAGCGCCCGATGGCCAATGAGCACGATGAAATCATCCCGATCGAGGCCCACGGCCTGAAACTCATGTCGATGGGATTCCTTCTCGAAGACCGCTCACCGGTCATCGTCCGCGGGCCGATGGCAACGCGCTACACTCAACAATTCCTACGCCAAGTGGCATGGGGCGATCTCGATTACCTGGTTCTCGACCTCCCCCCCGGCACCGGCGACATCCAACTCACGATTGTGCAGACGGTTTCCGTCGACGGCAGCGTGATTGTGACCACTCCACAAGAAGTTGCATTGATCGATGCACGCAAGGCGGTGTCGATGTTTGCCAAAGTGAACGTGCCGATTTTGGGCCTGATCGAAAACATGGCCTGGTTCGAAGGGGACGATGGCAAAAAGTATCCGATTTTCGGCAAGGATGGCGGCGTTCGCGAAGCAGAGGCCTTGCGGGTTCCGCTTCTCGGCCAAATCCCAATCGACATGCCAACCGGCCAACGCGGTGACGCCGGAGCACCGGTTGCGCTTGTTTCCCCTGAAGAAAACAAAGTTTCCGCTGCTTTCCACCAAATCGCAGCAGGCTTGCGAGAGAAATTGGGCATTTGAGTTCCATTTAAAAAACAGATTGCTCTCAAGGAGGATCCGTTCATCGTTCCACTCGTCGAATGGCTTCAACTGCATTTGAAATCCTCCTCATCCTCATTCTTTTGATCGTTGGCGGCCTGCTTTCGGTGGCGGAAAAAGCCATCGCAGGCGCCCGCAAAAGCAAGCTGCGCGAATGGAAAGAGGTCGGCAACAAAGGTGCCGCGATCGCGCTGGAGTTGATGGAATCCTCCGTTCCACTTCTTCTCGGTATTCGAATTCTTAGGACCGCTGCTGGGGTGATTGCCTCGATCGCTGGCGGCTCCCAACTCGCCGCCTCGCTGGCCCAACAATTCCACGGACTCCCCTGGCTCTCGCCAGTCGCTGATTTCACGGCATTTACCTTGGCGATTCTCGCCATTTGCCTTGTCTGGCTTTTATTTGTCGAACAACTGCCCGCCGAACTGGCTACGCGTTACCCGGAAGCGATCGCATGCCGGAGCGCGGGAATCGTGCAAGCCCTGACCGGCATGACTTCGCCAGTGATCCGCATGCTGACTGCCGCCGCAAACGGCTTGCTTAGAATCGTTGGAAGTCAAAAAAAGCCACCCCCACCGCTATCGAAGGAAGAGCTGGGCCTAATGATCCGCGATACGCTGGAATCCGAAAATGTCCCACCAGAGGATTTCATCATGATCGAGCGGGTCATCGGATTTGAGAAGCTGACCGTGTATGACATCATGATCCCACGGCCCAAGCTCACCTGGATCAATCTGGCAACCCCACACGAACAGGTGTGGCCAAAGATCGTGGGGAGTTCCCAAACCCACTTTCCGGTTTGGGAAAATGACCGGGATAACCTCGTCGGCGTCGTTTCGGTAAAAGATTGCTACGCGCAGCTTGCCGCAGGCATTGAGGTGTCCTTCAAACACCTGATGCGCCCTCCTCTGCTGGTTCCGGTCACGCAGAGAACCAGCGTCACCCTGGAATTATTCCGCAGCACAGGAACTCATGTCGCCTTTGTCCTGGACGAATTCGGCTGCGTCATCGGCATGGTGACACTCATCGATTTGATGGAATCCATCGTCGGCGATGTGCCGACCAAGGAAGAACTGAGAATGCTGACCATCCGCCGGCGGGATGATCACTCCTGGCTGATCGACGGCACATTCGAAACCGATCGTTTGGGCGAGTATCTGGATGACTTCGAGTTACCCGCCAACGAACGCGAAGAATTCCACACGATCTCTGGATATTTCGGCGTCCGCCTCGGGCGGGTCCCGGAAATGGCGGACAGCATTGAAGAAAGTGGCTGGAAATTCGAAATTGTCGGCATCGATGGCATTCGGGCCGATCAGGTCATCGCCAGCAGGATCGACGCAAAATCGCCGGTCACCGCGAAGTTGGCAAAATCTACCAGCGAAGTCGCCACAACCCGGTGACGTCCGCCAGGTGTTGGGAAGTGGGAAATCGCTTTCAATTTCCAATCGCCATTCCCCAAGACCACCATATGTTCGCCGGGTGATCTGGGCTTGGATATTATTTTTAGGATTCGTGTTTGTCATGCTGGCACTGGATTTGGGGGTGTTTCACCGCAAGTCGCATGTGATTCACATCAAGGAAGCCCTAATGTGGTCGGCTTTCTGGATCACTCTCGGGCTTCTGTTTTCGATCGTGGTCTACTTCGGCTACGAACAGCACTGGTTCCACCTCGGTCTCAACCCGGACGGTTCTGCCGCAATGGATCCGGCGGACAAACTGGTCAACGACGGCAAACTCGCCGCCACCAAATACCTCACGGGCTACGTCGTCGAAAAATCTCTGAGTGTGGATAACATTTTCGTGATCGCGATGGTGTTCAGCTCACTCGCCGTTAGGCCGCGCTACCAGCACCGGGTGCTATTCTGGGGGATTCTCGGTGCCTTGATCATGCGCGGCGTCATGATCGGAATCGGCGCCTCACTGGTGACCAACTTCCATTGGATTCTATACGTTTTTGGCGCATTCCTTGTCTTCACCGCGATTAAAATGCTGGTGACGGATGAGGATGAAGGCAATCCCGCCGACAACAAACTGGTCGCCTGGATTTCCCGAAGGTTTCCAGTCACCCGCAACTACCACGGCAAACATTTCCTCGTAAAAGCAGACTCCGCCGCGTCACGTGAGGCGGCGGATCCAGATGAGCAACAGCAAGCCGATGAAGCTGTGGAAAAAGCGAGATCCGGCAAATGGATGCTCACTCCACTTGCGATCGCTCTGGTGCTGGTGGAGGTGACGGATCTGATTTTCGCGGTCGATTCGATCCCTGCGATTTTTGCGATCACCGCGGATCCATTCTTAGTCTTCACCAGCAACGTTTTCGCCATCCTTGGCCTGCGATCGCTGTATTTTGCCTTGGCCGGAATGATCTCGACCTTCCGCTACCTGAAACCCGCGCTTTCGTTGATCCTCTTCGTGGTCGGCGTCAAAATGCTCGCCCTCAAATGGATCAAAATGTGGCTTGGCGAATCAACCAACTTGGTCGTACTTGGTCTGATATTCGGAATTCTAGCGGTTGGAGTGATTGCATCAATTTGTTCCAAGAAAAAAGCCGCCGACTGACGAATCAGCGGGCGGCTTGGTGAGGAAACGAACTAAGGGACTCAACCTTCCGTTTGAGCAATCCGCGCGGATTCCTCGACGGTCGCCCCATCATCAATGCGCTTGGAGAACCGGACAAACTTGCCCAGCTCGCGAACCACCACCGGCAATAGGAAATAGACACCGATCAGGTTAGGGACGCTCATTGCAAACAAGGAAGCATCCGAGAAATCGATCACTTTCGAAACCGAAGCAGCGGACCCTGCAATGATGATTAAGCAGAAAAGAAGCTTGTAGATCAGTTCTACGATTTTCTGGCGTCCGAAAATGAACTGCCATGCCTGGAGACCATAATAACTCCACGTGATCAGAGTTGAAAACGCGAAGAGCAAAACGCACATGAAAAGGATATACTGGAATCCACTGTGAACACTCTCGAAAGCCAAAGACGTCATTCCAATGCCAAACGCATCGTTGTGACCAGCCGCCAAGGTAAACTGTTGGCCATTGATTACGAAATCACCACTATCTCCTTTGAAATACATCGTGGTAACCAGCACCAGCGAAGTCATGGTGCAAACGACCACCGTATCGAGAAACGGCTCCAGAAGGGCCACAACCCCTTCAGATGCCGGCATTCTTGTCTTGGCAGAAGAGTGAGCGATTGGTGCTGAGCCGATACCTGCTTCGTTGGAGAATGTCGCACGGCGCAAGCCCCAAACAAAGACGGCGACCAATCCACCAGTCACCGCAGGACGAGGATGGAAGGCCTCAGTGATAATCATGGATAACGCCTCCACGATATGTGCGCGATTCACAATCAGAACCAGAACCGAACTAAGCACATAAATGATGCACATTGCCGGCACCAATTTATCAGTGATGCGGGCGATTCCCTGAATACCACCAATGATAACCAGTCCGGTAACAACTGCCATGATCAGACCGAATACCCACTGGTGAGCAGCAAAGAAACTGGTCTCACCGCCGGTCACATTGATGAGCTGATTTACGGTTTGGTTGATCTGGAAAACATTCCCACCGCCGAATGAGGCAAACACACAGCAGATCGCGAAAATAAAGGCCAGTCCTTTGCCAATGACTCCGAAACCAGCCCCCCACTGATCTTTGAATCCTCTCGGGAGATAATACATGGCTCCGCCGTGGATTTGGCCTTCTTTGTCGATATCACGATATTTAACCCCGAGGGTACATTCCGCAAACTTCGTCGCCATACCGAGGAATCCCGCAAGGAACAGCCAGAAAGCAACCCCTGGCCCACCGGACATGATGCCGATGGCAACACCGGCAATATTTCCCAATCCAACCGTCCCGGAGACCGCTGCCGTTAGAGCCTGAAAGTGGGTGATTTGCCCGGGATCATCTGGAGTGCTGTATTTCCCTCTAACCGTCCGAATCGCCAATCCGAAGGCACGGAGATTGATAAATTTAAAAAACAACGTGAGTGCGAAACCCGCCAAGGCGAGCCAAAGCACGACTAAGAATACCTGATAGCCGTTAATCGGAACTGTCGTGAAAACCAAGTCCACAAACCAACCGGTAGTTTTACCAAACAATTTATCTATTTTCGCATCCAGTCTCTCGGGCTGCGCCACCTCCGCAGCGGATGCTAGGCCACTCGTGAAGAGAAATAGGGCCAAAAACGTCAATCGGGATACCATGCTTCGACAAAGTCGCTGAATCATGGGAGCGGAGATTGCCAACACCTGAGCGGGCGGACAAGCCCCATCTCAGAAAGCCCCATTCAGTTCATAGCAAATAACTGATACTGAACCACAAATTAAACTGTCCACCGCGTCTTGGTTCACGTCTGATTTTGCGATCAGGACACAGTCACTGTGACTTCGAAGAATGCCTTTTATCACAAATACGAATAATCCGTCGCATCAGGTCCGGGGATTGCTTTCAGCAACTCGCGCACCCTCAGACATCAGCCCTAGAAATTTCATTCAGACACGATACGGTCCACCAATCACACGCTTGCCTTTCTTCTCCAGCCACCCTTCTTTAGAAATGGTCCCGAATTATCAGGAGAAATCTCTTGACGCACCGGTTGTTGCCACGTTCATTCCGCCCGCACGTGTTTCGACGCGATGGCCACGCTAATGGTCGAAGTGTCGCCAGAATTTTGAACCAATCGCCAATCACTCCATGTCCACCAAAAAAACTCCCGCAGAACAGACCGGCGAATCGCCAACGACGAAAAGCGGGAAAAGCGACACAGTGAAAGCGAAAACGACCAAGGCCACGAAAACCGCCGAGAAAAAGGCACCCGCTTCCAAGGCTAAATCCACGGAGAAAAAAGCTCCTGCCAAAACCAAGAAGGCCGCCGAAGAAGCCCCAGCCGAAGCTCCTGCCGCCAAAGCGAAGACTCCGACCAGCAAGCGCCGGATCGACACTCCTGAAATTCAGGAAAAAATTCGGGAACTGATCAAGCTGGCGAAGGAGCAGGAATATCTCACTTACGACGACATCAACGAGATTCTGCCGAATGACCTCGTTGATCCAGACGATGTCGAGGCCATCATGGAGCGCCTCCGCAACATGGAATTCGACATCATCGACGCCTCCGAGGTCGACCGCTACAAGGACAAGAAGCGCGACGAAGGTGACGGCGATGAAGAGGACGTCAAATCCGACCAGAAGTTGGACATTCTGGACGATCCGGTCCGGATGTACCTGAAGCAAATGGGCCAGGTCCCCCTGCTCACCCGCGAACAGGAAGTTGAAATTTCCAAACGCATCGAGGACGCGGAAATCGAGGTTGCGCGCCACCTGCACCTTTTCGGTTTCACCGCCGAATCTTACCTGGATCTCGCTGACAAACTGAACAAAGGCAAAGAGCGCTTCGACCGCGTCATTCTCGACAAAAAGATCGAGTCTCGCGAACGCTACATGAAGGGCTTGCCGAAGCTTTGCGATCACCTCAAGCAATTGCATCAGGAAAACGACGACATTTTCCGCCAGCTCTCGACCAAGACCCCTCGCGGCAAAAAGAAACTGGAGGAGGAATTTGCCAAAAATCTCCAGACCCTGAACCGCCTCTACACCCGCTTTTACTACAAGCAGAAGATCATCGAAGATTTCTGCGAGCAGGTCGACGACTACATGCAGCGCTTCTGGAAATACGGCCGCAAGCTGCAGGCAGATCCTGAAGACAAGGAATTCCAAAACAAGCTGCGTGAAATCCAGCAACGTTCCTGGCACACCCAAGAGTCGTTCGAAGCAGCAAATGGTCTGCTCAAGCACTGGCTCAAAGAAGCTCTCAAAGCGAAGACCGAGATGGTGGAAGCCAACCTTCGTTTGGTGATCTCGATTGCGAAGAAATACACCAACCGCGGCCTTTCATTCCTCGATCTCATTCAGGAAGGCAACATGGGCCTGATGAAAGCGGTGGAGAAATTCGAATACCGCCGCGGTTACAAGTTTTCCACGTATGCAACTTGGTGGATTCGCCAAGCAATCACTCGCTCCATCGCGGACCAAGCGAGAACGATCCGGATTCCGGTTCACATGATCGAAACGATCAACAAGCTGATGCGAGTCCAGAAGCAGCTTGTTCAAGAATACGGACGGGAGCCTTCTCCAGAGGAAATCGCGGAAGAAATTCACCTTCCTGTCGAGCGTGTCCGCGCGGTTCTCAAAATGGCGCAACAGCCGATTTCCCTGCAGGCACCTGTCGGAGATTCGGACGACACCTCCTTCGGAGATTTCATCGAGGACAAGGCTGCCGACAACCCGATGGAGGAAGCTGGTTTCTCGATGTTGAAGGACAAGATCAAGGACGTCCTCGATACCCTCACCGAGCGCGAGCGCGAGGTTCTGGAACAACGCTTCGGCCTCAAGGACGGTTACAGCCGCACGCTTGAAGAAGTCGGCCGCCAATTCCAGGTCACCCGCGAACGGATTCGTCAGATCGAAGCCAAAGCACTCCGGAAAATGCGTCACCCGACCCGGATCCGCAAACTGGAAGGCTTCATCGAATTGCCCGGAGCCTGATCTGGGTGTGCGTCAGCGCCCCTCGCGGGCATACCGACACACCCCCACCCTGCCATGGAAATCCAGGAGGAATTCACCAAGGTCGAATCCGTTTTTGTCCGGCACAAAAATGCGTTGCTCGTCCGTGGCCAGTTCACGCCGATTTACACGGATTACTATCTGCATCTGATGCAGCAAGGCATTCGCTACCCGGCGGATCTGGATCAGATGCTGAAGGACGCGTTGGCCATGCTCACGCTTCATCTGGTCGCACGGCCGTGGGCGGACACGATTGCCTGGACGGCGAATTTGCGGGCTCCGCGGATCAATCTTTTCGTCACCGGTGGTTCGATTCAAGAATCGATAACCGGCCGGATTTTCACCGAAGACGTCCGCGAACCGGATCGCAATTTTTTCTACTCCCAAACGACTACGGTGGACGGAGCAGAACCGCGTCAATCCACTCTGGAAGTCGACGGCCGCGATCCTGTATCGTGGGTTTCGCAGTTTTACGATCAATCCGAACAACGACCTGCACGAGCATTCCGTCTGGAAGACGAAAACTTCGCGCTGGTCGCCGCCCAACCTGACTGCGATCTGGAATGGCTGGCTGGCCTGGACGAAGCGGCTGTCGCTGCGATTCTGGAAACGGAAGAAACGAAAGTTCTGGAAACCCGCCGTTTCCGTTTCCATTGCGGCTGCACGCTTGAGCGCATTCTTCCCATCCTGGGTGGCTGGCGTGAACGCTTGGACGATTTGTTTGAGGGTTCGGAATCGATCAACCTCCAGTGCCCACGTTGTGCGGCCAATTACGTGGTGACGCGTGACATGCTATGAGCGATGTCGATCAAGCGGTTTCATCACAGTGATTTCAGCAACACGGCGAATCTCGCCGCGCTCAAGCACGACACCTCCACCAAGATTTCGGTCTGCATTCCGACGCTGAATGAAGCGGAAACGATCGGTCAGATTGTCCGCATTATCCGCCAGGAATTGATGGAACAAATTCCACTGGTCGATGAAATCCTGGTGATCGACTCCCAATCGACCGATCGGACTCTTGCAGAGGCAAGCTCTGCGGGAGCACGAGCCATACTTTCATCGGACATTTCCCCTGAATCCGGCAGCTACACCGGCAAGGGCGAAAACTTATGGAAAGCACTTCATGTCGCGACCGGAGATATCATTTGTTATGTCGACGGAGATATCAAAAACTTCCATGCCGGATATATCTCCGGATTGGTTGGCCCGCTCCTTGAGGATGCCGAAATCCATTATGTCAAAGCCTTCTACGAAAGGCCACTGGCAGACGAGCGCGGCGGCAGCCAGCCGGGTGGCGGACGCGTTTCTGAAATTCTCATCAGGCCCCTGCTGTCTTTGTTTTACCCCGAGTTAACCGGCATTTTTCAGCCACTTGCCGGAGAATACGCGGCTCGGAGGAAACTGCTCGAATCGCTCGCTTTCCCCACAGGATACGGAGTCGAAATTGCACATTTGATCGACTTATGGAAGCACGGCCATCTCAGTGGCCTCGCCCAAACGGACTTGATCAAAAGAGTTCACCGCAATCGTGACGACTCCGAACTTGGAGTTATGTCATTTGCCATTCTCAGGGTGTTTCTGCAGAGATTGGAACGAGATGGACGGATCTCGCTTCATTCCGAACTGCCAGAACTCTTCCGTAGCTGGATTTTTGAGCCAGGACAAACGACCGAGGTTCTCAATCGGATTGTCGAAGAAGAACGGCCGCCACTGCGTGATATCCGGGCCGTTACTCCAGCTCCTTGATGCGCTGGCGGCACCAGTTCGCGCCTTCCTGATATTCCTCACTCTGCGGCTGGTAGGTCAGCAGAGCTGCCCAAAGGACACCAGACTCGCTGAAACTTGCCTTGGCCTCGGTGGTTTTCCGGTCCAGTTGCTGGGCATGGCCCAGGTCTCCTAACAAATAAGCCCGTGACCGCTGGATGCGCTCAATCGGCGGCCCGTCTGGTTTGATATTGCCCTCCAATTTTTCCAGCAAGGAATTGGCAACCGTGATCAGTTCAATTTCGTGATCCACATCGCCCTCGATTCCGAGCATTCTTCCCTTCTGCCACCACAACAAAGCCAGGTGGTAGGCGGCCGTGGCGTTATCCGGATCTGAGGCCCTAACACCTTCTAACAAACGAATGCCCTCTTCAAATGAGGCAAGCGCGGCAACTGCCTGTCCGCGATCGCGCAAAAGCCCGGCACGAAGGCCAATTTGCACGCCGAGCCGTGAAATCGCTTTCACATTGTCAGGCTGCTCGCTGACCAATTTTTCCAAAATATCCATCGCTCGCTTCGACTGCACATCGGCCGCTCCGGTATCACCGGAGAGCAGCGCGGAATCCGCCATGGCGGCGTAACACCCGGCGAGTTCAAATCGCAGTCCGGGATCGTCCGGATTGTTTTTGAGGAGTTTCTGGTACTCCGCCGCAGCGAGAATCCGCACTTCCCGGGCATCCCCCAGATTGCCCATGCCGTCCAGAATGGTTGCGGAGGACAGGTAGCAGACGGCAAGCTCTGAACGCAGAACCGCCGCATCCGGCCGCTCGTCCGCCAATCGGTTCAAGGTTTGCGTGGCACGCATCAGCTGCTCCAATGCCTTGGGATCTTCATGATCTGCGGAAAGCAACTTGGCTTCGTGAAAGTCCAGAATGGCTTTCATCTGATCCAAATTGTCCGCGTCGACATCGGTAGCAGGCACCGCGTCCAAGGCGGACCTTGCTTTCACAAACGCATCGCCCGCCCGCGCATCCCGCGCGGATTGCAGCAGCAAGGCCAACAATAACCGGTCCCTGCCAAGCCGCAGGCTGTGTTCCGGCTCTCTAGGCATCTTTTCGTAAGCTCCAACGGCTTTCTCCAGATTGACGATCGATTTTTCCACATCACCCTCAGCGATCGATACCTCGGCGAGCTGCAATTTCACCCGCCTGCGCTCATCCTCCAAATCACTGACATCTGCTGTCCTTGCAATAAAGTCTTCGAAATACTTCTCCAATTGTTTGAGCCGTAACTCGCGGCCATCCAAGGGCGGCAGACGCCGATAGCCTTTTTCCATGGCCCACGAAAAGAGCCGGTCTCCGATTAAACGGGATGCTTCCAATCGCGCGAGTCCGAGATTTTTTTGATAATTCAATTTTTCGGCTGCCTCGCTCTCGTCACGAAGCGCTTGGGTCCGCGCGACAACCGCTTCATCCCGCTCTTGGGTCAACTTCGAGATCTCTGCATCCGTCTGCAACTTTTTGCGCTGGATCTGCGATTCCTTCAGATGCCAGAGCGCACCAAAGATCAATGCAACCACCGCCATCATCGCCGCGATAAAATAGGCTCTCGATGTTCGATGCTCGGAGCGCCGACGATGATCCAGCAGCGATGCCCGTTCCTCCTCGGCAGTGATCCGGGTGTCCACCGCCTCAAATCCAGCTTCCAACTCGATCATTGAGGACGGACGATTTGCGGGATCCAGCGAAAGGCAGCGATCAATCCACTCACGGTATCCGGCTTCCAAATCATTCGCCGGAGGATGGGGCCAGGTCACCTCCGGGTGGCTTTCCAGGTTCCTCGCAATCTTCGGCAAATCCGCATTGATCCCCGGCTTCCGAACCTCGCCCGGCCCTGGGGCAACCCTTTGAAAAATTTCATTACAGCGTGGAAACTCGCCCGTTAAAACCCGATACGCCAGAGTTCCGAACGCGAAAACATCCCAGCGATATCCGGCTTCCTGCAAATATCCATCCGCATGCCGGAGTTGCTCTGGCGGTTGATAGAGCAACGCATCCGTAAACTCCAAATGCACCGCTCCCGGCATATTGCCAAGCGCCCAATCCGTCAGCAACACGTTGCGAGCGCCATCAAAAAAGACATTTCCCGGCTTGAGGTTTCCGTGCGCCACCCGCTTGGAGTGCATCGCGCAAAGTGCTTTCGAAATTCCTCGAACCAAGGGCCACGAATTCTCACCAGGATAATCTTCAAGCTGCTGTTGCAAGTTGAACGGGACGTCGCCCTCCACCCCATGCCATGCCGTCACCATGAAACACGGACTGCCTTGAAAATCCGAATCGTTGACCTGCATCACCCCATCCGGCCATCCCCCATCAGCCAAGCGATCTGTCGCCCGCTTCAGCAACGCGCGGTTGATCGACATTGAGCTCAATTCCTTGACCGCGAGCGGCACCGAATTCCCGTCCTCCGCCAGATAAACACTGCCACAACCACCAGAACCGATAAAGCGCTTGATTGTGAGTCCTCTGATCCGGGGTTGTTCCATCACCAACAGTGTTAGACATCCTGACAGCATCCGCAACCCTGATCCGCCAATCCTTCCAGCTCATGCTTTCGTTTTCCTTGCGGCAGCACGGGTCTCACACCACGTTGACTCCGTGGTCGATGATTCCGATAGAAACCTGAAGGACGAGCTGGTGAGAGCTCTGGATGCCTGTGACGGCTCCGCCCTGCTTTCGCTGGCAGAAGATGTTCACTACGCCGACCTCGCCGGGTTTTATGAGGATTTGAACGATGAGGAACGCGACTTCCTGCTCAAGACCATCGGTCCCGAACTCGCAACCGATGTGGTGGCGGAGCTGCCCTACCCATTGATCGAGGAAGCATTGAATCACTTCAAGCCCGCGCAACTTCGGGTGCTGCTCGGCAATTTATCCGACGATGACCGGGTCGATGTGTTCCAGGTGGTCAGCGAAGAAGCGCAGCGGAGGTTTTTCGCCCTTCTCGGGCCGCGCGACAAAGAGCTCACCAAAAGCCTGCTGAAATACGACGAAGATACCGCAGGCGGGCGGATGACCACCCACTGCGGCCGCATCACGGCGGATATGACGGTGAAACAAGCCATCGCCGTTTTGCGCCGTGACAAGGACAACGCCGAGACGCTGTCACGGATATTCGTGGTGGATGCCGAAGGCCGGTTGGTTGGCAAGGTCCGCTTGAGGGATCTTGCGTTCAATACCTGGGACACTCCCATCCGTGACATCATGGAGGAAGCGCTGGAATATGTTCTGGCAAGCGAGGACCAGGAAGAAGCGGCCCGCATCCTTTCCCGTTACGATTTGATCGTGCTGCCCGTGGTCGATGAATTTCATCACTTGTTAGGTGTCATCACTTATGACGATGCCTTGGAAATTCTTCAGGAAGAATCCACGGAGGACATCGAAAAACTCGCCGCGATCAGTGGTGAACATTCCGAGGTATCGTATCTGAATACGAAGGTTGTCGTACATTATCAACGGCGTGTCACCTGGCTTGTGGGACTCGCGTTTGTTTCGATTGCCTCCGGCTACGTGATGTTCCGTTTCAACAATCTTCTGGGAAGAGCACAGCTGCTTTCCTTGTTTCTGCCGATGGTGGTGGCGGCAGGCGGCAACTCGGGCGGGCAAGCCGCGACGATGGTGATACGAGCCATGGCACTGGGAGAAATCGGCCCCGGGAACGCCCTCAAGGTCGCTTGGAAAGAAACCCGCACCGGTTTTTTCATGGGAATTTCCCTGGCAATCGCGATCGCGCTCTTCATCGTATTCATCCTCCCGCGATTTCCGGGTAGCGGCTATGATTTCACGCGGCTTGCCATCTCAGTGGCGGTTGCCATTACGATTCAGGTTCTATCTGCAACCGTTCTCGGCGCCATGCTGCCGCTGGTGGCAAGAGCGATCAAACTCGATCCAGCTGTGGTATCATCTCCATCGCTTGCCTCCACGGTGGATGTCTCTGGCATGTTGATTTACTTCACCACAGCCAGCGCCATTCTGCATCTCTGACCATCAGGGCGTGCGCTTGGCCTCATCATGCAGCGCACGCCAATAATCGAGCCGCTCCTTGATGCGTTTCTCCATGCCCTGCTGACCCGGTTCATAATATCTTTTCCCCTCGGGCAGATATGCCTGCGGCACATAGGCTCCGTCGTAATCGTGCGAGTAAAGGTAGCGCATGTTTGCTTCATCTTCACCGGATGCCGCTGCTAGCTTCTTGCGTGTGCTGGTCCGCAAATGAGGTGGCACTGCCAAGGTCCGACCGTTTTCCACATCGGCCATCGCAGCGCCAAGCGCCGCATAAGCGGTGTTGGATTTGGGAGCCGTCGCCAAATAGACCGTGGCATGCGCCAACGGAATCCGGCCTTCAGGCAATCCCACAAACTCCAGAGCGGAATGTGCATCCAGCGCAACCCGGAGCGCTCCTGAATCAGCCAATCCAATGTCTTCCGAGGCGGAAATCACCAATCGGCGCGAAATAAAGCGCGGGTCTTCACCGGCATGCAGCATTTTGGCCAACCAATACAAAGCCGCATCCGGATCGCTCCCACGAATGGATTTGATAAACGCCGAAGCCGTGTCGTAATGCCCGTCACCATCCCGGTCATAAACAACCGCTTTGCGCTGAATCGATTCTTCAGCAACGGACAACGTCAGCCGCACCACACCGTCCTGATCTGCTTGGGTTGTTAGAACTGCCAGTTCGAGAGCGGTCAAAGCCTTGCGCGCATCGCCATCGGATTTTTCCGCGAGGTGATGCAAAGCCTCCGTTTCCGCCTCCACTGCCAAGTTTCCGAATCCACGGTCCGGATCATCGATCGCGCGTTCTAACAATGCCACCACAGCATCGACTGGAACCGGCTCGAGTTGGAAAATTTGCGAGCGCGAGACCAGCGGTGAGTTCACATGGAAGTAGGGATTATGCGTCGTCGCACCGATGAATCGAACCACCCCGCGCTCGATGTGCGGTAGCAGGACGTCCTGCTGGGCTTTGTTGAAGCGATGGATCTCATCGATGAACAGGATCGTCGTTTCTCCACGCAGGTCGCGCCAGGTTCTCGCCTGATCAATCTTGGCGCGGATTTCAGCCACATTCGATTCCACCCCGTTCAATGCCTCAAAGCGTGACCCGGTTGTCCGCGCGATCACACTGGCCAGTGTCGTTTTACCGGTTCCTGGCGGACCATAGAAAATCAGTGAGGTGAAACGATCGGATTCGATTGCCCGCCTCAGCAATTTGCCATCCGCCAGAATATGCTGCTGCCCAGCGACTTCCGCCAGGCTTCGCGGCCGCATGCGAGCGGCCAGCGGCTCAGTTGGCTCTGGCTTGTTCGAAATTGCGGCTGGGGTGGTAAAGAGATCGGACACGGACTTCAGGAGAATTTCACCTGGTTGCATCCGCCGCCAGCGGAAATCCGACGATTCTGGTGGAATCCTGTCATTTCCTTGCGAAAATGAACGAAGACCGATGAGCCAGATTCCTTCGATTTTCGAGCAAGCCGAAATGTTGATCCCTCCATTTCCCTGGGACAAGCCTCGAACTCACCGGGCCGACGGCGAAAAAGTCGTTCTGATCCACGGTTTGTGGCGCGGATTTCATGCCATGGAACCTTTGGCCCGCCGACTTCAGTCTGCAGGCTATTCGACCCTGAATCTCCCCTATCCCTCTTCGCGCAAGCCGATTGACTGGATCGTCCCGAGACTTCGCAGCCAAATTGAAGAGTTTGCCGAAGGCGACCAGGTGCATTTGGTAACCCACTCGCTCGGAGGAATCTTAGCCCGCGCAATGCTGAGTGCTCCTCCACCGTGGAAAGTCGGCAAGTTGGTGATGATCGCTCCGCCGAATGGAGGAAGTGAGATTGTCGATTGGGCTCAGAATAAACGCTTATTCCTAGCTTTTCTGGGTCCGGCAGGCCGGGAGCTTGGCACCGACGGAGTTCCCTTGAAACTTCCACAACTCCCCGCTGGCTTGGAGGCGGCCGTCATCATGGGACGAAAAAGCAAAATCAACTTTTTCCACAAAGTGCTTCAGCCGGAAAACGACGGCGTCGTATCGGTCGAATATGGGAAAATCGAAGGTTTGAAAGGATTTACCGTGGTGGACGGCGACCACACCTTCATCCAAATCCACCCGGACACCATTCGCCAAGTTCTGCATTTCCTGAAGGAAGGAACCTTGCAGAAAGAAATAGCCTAAATCTCGCTGAGCGGCTTTTTCAAATACTGCTCGTCGCGCAACTTTCTCAGGTATTCCAAGTATTTGCGCTCGGCATCCAGATCCGCATTGGTTTCCGGGGCTGGACTCGATCCAAATTTTTTCCAGGGACCATACGGAACCTGGCTGGCATCGACGAAGCGCCAGTGAACTTTTTCGCCGGAGCGCAGGCCCATGTAATCGCGGATTGCCGGAGATACATCAATCCCAGCGGAACCGTTTTGTTTGGTCTTTGGCGGCTTGCTGCCGAAAACGTATTCGTAATCATCCGTCACCCACGGACCGCAATCTTCCCACTGGGCGTAACAACTACGATTGGAGTAGTAGATTTGAATCCACTTGCCCTTGCAAACACTCTCCCCCGGTTGCGGATTCACATGGCTGAACCAAGGGATCACTTTGGATGCTTCCGGCTTGTGAACCTGGTGGTTGATGACGTCGTTATAAGGCAGCGCGACGTAGAAGGTGTTCAGCTTCGGGATAAAATTCTTCGGACGAAATTCACCCGTGGTGAAATTGGCGATCCGATTTTCCGGTTCCGGATCGTCATACCCTCCAAAATGGATCGACCACTGGGTGTCCCAGGAGGACATGCAGTTAGGAGTCGGATTGTTTTTGGTCGGTTTCTCGCCAATCCAAAAAATGGTCGACGTCACATAGGTTTTCCAAGGATACAAAACCCGCGACGCCTGAGGATTCCGCGATGGGGTGATCGCCCGGGAACTGGTTGGAACCACCACCCGCGGCGAGGCTCCGCCGCTACCCCCGCTCGGGAGGGTAATGTCCGCCTTGGCCCCGGCAGCCAACAGCAGTAAAATTGGGGCAATTGCTTTGAAACAGCCGGGCATCGTTGAAAGAACCGAGTGAAAGAATCCGGTGCCCATCATTCTGGAATTGCTGCCCGACGCAAGCAAAAGCTCCGCTCCAATTGCGCTAAAGCACCACTGAAGATGGAATTCCAGTCAAATGGGCGACGGCCGCCTCTAATTTCAGCGACGACGGCGAAGGAAGACCAGTCCGGAAAGTGCGACCAAACCAAGAGTTGCAGGCTCAGGAATGGTCTGCCAGGAAACCACGTTTTGGATGGTGTCGTTGGTGTAATAGGTCAAATCAGCTGGAGTGTAGCTGTCGACATTGGTCAGGTAATTATTGGCAAGATCAGCAATTTCGGTATCGGACGTGATCATCACATTGCCATCGTAAAGTGAGTAGGTCCCGGACGTTTCTGCCAGCACCTCCCAAATCGCCCACTGCACTGCAGAGGCTTGGGCAGGAGACATGTCAGAGGCCAGATAGCCACCAATCAATTTCGCCACAATCGCGGAATTGGTCAGCGTCGATGCGTCCTGGATGTCGTAAACAACTGTCTCACCGTAGCTGAGGTGCTCTGCAGGTTGAACGCAGAAGCCATCGAACTTATCAAAAGCGGTGACTCCGGTAACCCAGTCTTGGTAGAAGTTGCCGTCCACCGTCCCGTAGACCGTCGTTCCTGGCGAAACCTCCGTGAGAGTCGCTGTGAGAGTTTGACCATGGGCAGCCGACGATATCGCAATCGCAAGGGCCACCGCGCCTAGCAGTAGTTTGGAAATTTTCATGTCGGGGAGAGATCGGCAGTTTCGGACTCGAGAGACTAATAATCAAGGAGCGAGGAAAATCATCCTTTGTTTTAAAGAATAAATGATCCATAACTCTTTGATTATGAATGATGCAACTCAGCCCCAAAAGCTGACTTCGAGATTAGTTCGAAAAACTTAATAGTCAAGCCATCTTAAGCGAAACACTTATCCCAACTATGTCTAAAACTTACGTATAACGGTATCTTGCGCGAGTCGCGGATTCTGATCCGGGTGATCCAAAGTGAAGTGCAAACCCCGTGATTCCTTACGATGCAGGGCGCATTCGACGATCAATGTGGCGACCGTGACCAAATTCCGAAGCTCAAGGATGTCGGGATTCAGGCGATGTCCCCAGTAAAATTCGCGGACTTCTTTTTTGAGATTCCTCAATCGGGCAGCAGCACGTGCCAACCGATTGTCCGTCCGGACGATCGAGACATAGTCCCACATGAGGCGGCGAATCTCATCCCAGTTGTGATAAATGACCACGAGTTCATCAGGCTCTGCCGTATCGCCGTATTCCCAGGCTGGAATCGCGGGAGGAGGAAGAGTCGGCTTGTCCGGTTTATAAAGACGGAGCATTTCGTCCAAAGCGCGGCGGCCGGTGACATTTCCTTCCAGCAGGGAATTCGAGGCCAAGCGATTCGCTCCATGGAGTCCGGTGCAGGCAACTTCGCCCACGGCATAAAGGCCGCGCACCGTGGTTTTGCCATTCACGTCAGTGACCACGCCACCGCACTGATAGTGTGCGGCCGGCACCACGGGAATGGGTTGCTTCTCACAATCGAAGCCGAATTTCGCCAGCGTCTCGTAAATATAAGGGAAACGTTCGCGCATGAAACCTGGCGGTTTGTGCGTCACATCCAGATAGACACAAGGTGCGCCGGTGCGCTTCAGCTCCCGGTCGATCGCCCGGGCCACAATATCGCGGGGTGCCAGTGATCCTCGTGGATCGATTTTTTTGGTAAAATCTTCCCCTTTCGCGTTCACCAGGATTCCCCCTTCGCCGCGGATCGCTTCACTGATCAGGAATGAGCGGGCTTCCGGCCCAGTCGCGCCCGGATTGTAAAAACAAGTTGGATGGAACTGGATGAACTCCATGTTCGCAATCGAAGCGCCAGCCCGCCAAGCCAAGGCCACGCCATCACCGGTCGAGGCATCTGGATTGGTGGTGTAGAGGTAAACTTTTCCGCAACCACCTGTCGCTAAAACAACGCGGTCCGAGCGGAAAATCCTCACCTCGCCGGATTTCGTTTCCAGCACATAAGCTCCGATCACCCGATCATCTGAAACGGCGCCGAGTTTGCCGGTGGTGACCAGATCGATCACCAAATGGTCCTCCATTAAAGTAAGATTCGGGGTGTTTCTCGCTTTTTGCAGCAAGGCATTGGCGATTTCACGGCCGGTGGTATCGCGCGCGTGGAGGATTCTCCGGTGCGAGTGCCCACCTTCCTTGCCCAGTTCGAAATGGTCGCCTTCCCGATCAAAGTGCACCCCATAGCTCAAAAGATCCTCAATGGCAGCCTCTCCCTCCGCGACGATCGTTCGGACGGCCGCTTCATTGCAGAGGCCACCGCCTGCATCCAGCGTGTCCGCCACGTGTTGCTCCACCGTATCGCCGGGCTCACGCAGCTCTTCTGAAAGAACCGAGGCGATCCCTCCCTGTGCCCACGCGGTGTTCGATTCGATCGCCCGTCCTTTGGTCAAAACCACGACGGACCCATGTTTTGCCGCCCGCAATGCAAACGACAAACCGGCGATACCCGCACCCACGACCAAGAAATCTGCTGTCATGAACCGCCAGCATCGGTGCCAGGCAGCCGGTGGAAAAGGGAAATTTGCATCTACCGCGTCTTGACCCGCTGGCCCGGCCACGCCACCCCTCTCCCGTGAGCTTTTTCATCACCGGAACCGATACTGAAGTGGGTAAAACCTACGTCACCCGATTGATCATCCAAGCCCTGCGCGAAGAAGGGCGGGATGCTGTGGGCTATAAACCCGTTTCTTGCGGTGATCGCGGGGACGCCACCGTCCTCGCTGAAGTGTCCGGCTCCCTGCCGATCGAAGAAATCAACCCACTCCATTTCAATACGCCTGTAGCTCCTTATGTGGCGGGCATGCTGGAAAACAAGAGTGTGGAGCGCGAAGTTCTGATCCAAGGATTCAAGAATCTGGCTGCGAAGCATCAGGACGTGATCGTTGAAGGTGCGGGTGGCTGGGAAGTTCCCCTTGCCCCAGGCTACCGCATTTCCGATCTAGCAACCGATCTGGGACTGCCTGTGATCCTCGTCGCTGGCAACCGCATCGGCGCGCTCAATCACATCATTCTCACCATTCATGCGATCCAAGCGCGCGGCCTCAAGTGCGCCGGCATCATCCTGAACCAACTGGAAGATGAAATGGACACTGCCATGATCACCAACAAAGGAGTGGTCGAAGATCTCACCGGTGTGCCCTTGCTTGACCACCTCATTCACGGTCAGGATTTCGTCGACATCGGCACGATCCTCGAAATGATTGGTTGAGCCACCCGCACCGCATGCCTGCTAAAAATTTCCACGTCCGCCAAGCCGCCGTCTCCGCCCTCCGCGCCTGGGCAAAGGGGCATGATTACGCGGAAACGCTCATTGATCGCCACGCCCAGCGCCGCATGTTGTCCGCAGCAGATCGTGGACTTCTACAGGCCATCCTGTTTGGGGTGCTTCGCCACCGGCGTCTGCTCGACCACTGGATCGGCAAGCTGCGCGATGGCAAACTCGATCCGGAAACCCGCGACATCCTCCGCGTTGGCCTATGCCAGCTGATCATCCTGCAAATCCCGGAACACGCCGCCGTCAACGAAACCGTGGAGGCCGGAAAAGCCAGCGTCCGCTCCCTGATCAACGCGGTGCTGCGCCGGGCGGTGAGTTCCCGCAAGCGACTGCTTGAGGAAATCGAAGATTTGCCCCCAGCCATGGTCCACTCCCATCCAGATTGGCTCTACAAGCGCTGGAGAGCCAGCTTTGGCAAGAACGCTGCAATCGAGCTCATGGAATGGGACAACACACCGGCGCAGGTGTTTTTCCGCCTTAATCCATTGGCCGAACCACTGGAAAACATCCCTGGCAGCCCGGTCGAAGGCGCGCCTGGCTTCTATCAATTATCAGGTCCGATCCCCACCCCGCTCATCGCCAGCGGACAAATTTATATCCAGGATCCGGCAACTCGTCATGCGGTCGATCTCCTCGCACCCAAGCCCGGTGAACGCATTCTCGACGCTTGTGCCGCGCCGGGTGGTAAAGCATTCTTGATCGCTGCCGCGCTCGGTTCCGCAGAAAATCTGGTCTGTACCGATTCCAACGAAAAACGCCTTCCGCGCCTGCAACAAAACCTTGAGCGGCTCCACGCCGGGACCGCCGAAACGTCCGTTCACGACTGGACCAAACCCGCTCCGGAGTCCTGGCATGGCGCGTTCGATGGCATCCTTCTCGATGTCCCCTGCTCCAACACCGGAGTGATTCGCCGCCGGGTTGATGTCCGCTGGCGGCTCCAGGCACCTGACATCGAAAAACTGGTCAACACCCAGCGCAAAATTCTCGAAAACGCCCTGCCGTGCCTCAAACCGGGCGGACGCCTGGTCTATTCCACCTGCTCCATCGAGGCTCAGGAGAACCTCGAACAGGTCGAATCTTTCCTTGCAGCTCACCCGGATTTGAAGCTTATCGGAACGCGGGATGCATTGCCATTCCGCGACCATACCGACGGTTCCTTCGCCGCGCTCATTCAATAAACCCATCGACCCCGCGATACATGAAATCTTGCCTTGGACTGCTCATCGTCGTTTTGGTGCTCATCTGTGTCATCGGCGGAGGTGGGCTACTTTATTACCTGAGCGAAAACTCTGAATTCAGCGCGAAACAACCTGCTGCCGAGTCGACCCACTGAACGAATCCTCCGCCTTCATGATCATTCGAGAGTTCCATCCCGACGATGACATTGAGGCTCTAACCGAATTGTTGCATCGGGCATACGCGCCTCTGGCCGCCGCCGGTCTCCACTACACGGCGACCCACCAAACTTCGGAGGTCACCCGCTATCGGCTCAACTCAGGCCACCCGCTCGTTGCGGAGCGGGACGGAAACATCATCGGCACCGTCACCTGTTATGCTGCTGACCCTAACAGCAAGACTCCCTGGTATCGGGAACCCGGTGTGATGATTTTCGGCCAGTTTGCAGTGGATCCTGCGTTCCAGCATCAAGGAATCGGCTTCGCCCTTCACGAGGCCGTGATTCAACACGCCAAGAAATGCGGCGCGCATTACCTTTTGTTAGATACCGCCGCACCTGCCACAAATCTGATTTCCATGTATCAAAGCTGGGGTTACTCCGTGATCGCCACCCATGATTATTCGACGACCAATTATGAGAGTGTGATCATGCGGCGTTCTCTAACAGAGCCTCCAAATGCCGTTCACGAACAACCCATTCCAGCATGGTGACTGCTCGATTCCTCCACACTGCGGACTGGCAGCTGGGCAGACCTTTTGCCTCAGTCGGCGATGAGTCAAAGCGCCACCGATTGCAGCAGGAACGCCTCCGGGTGATCGAAAGAATTGGGAAAATCGCCAAAGAGTCTGCGGTCGATTTCATTCTGGTTGCCGGGGATCTCTTCGATTCCCCTCACGTGACGAAAGCCACGGTTTCCGCCGCATGCGGAGCGATTGGTGAGATTAACATCCCGGTGATCATCATTCCCGGCAATCACGATCACGGCGGGCCTGGCAGCATTTGGCAGCAGGATTTTTTCCTCAGGGAACAACAGCAACTCGCTCCCAATCTGCGCATCATTCTCAATCCGGAACCTGTCGTTCTCGAAAAGGCGGTGATCTTCCCAGCGCCACTGCTGCGCCGGCATGAAACCACGAATCCGGTTTCGTGGATCCGCGAATCTCTGCTCACCCGATCATTCCCACCGGACTTGCCGCGCATTGTCCTCGCTCACGGTACGATTCAAGGTTTTAGCGCGGAGAACGACGATGAACAAAGCGGCCCATCGGTCGCCAACTGGATCGATCTAACGAGTCTTCCGTTAGATGAAATGGATTACCTCGCATTGGGAGACTGGCATGGCACCAAACAAGTCGGTGCCAAAGCGTGGTATAGTGGCACGCCCGAGATGGATCGGTTTCCCAAAGGCGATGGCAACGATCCCGGCAATCTTCTCAAGGTCGCCATTTCGCGTGGCCAATCCCCCCAGGTGGAAAAAATCCCCGTGAGTGGTTTCATCTGGAAAGAATTCACCTTCCACTTTTCAGAAGACTCCAGTCTGGATCGGTTTGCGGAACAAATCGATGCGTTCATCGGATCGTCCAGCAACACGCAGCTTCTCAAACTCCGACTGCAAGGAGCTTTGGGCATCGCCGCCTCGGCACGTCTGGAACAAATCCTCGAATCGTGGGAATCCCGTCTCGTCCGACTCAAACTCGATTTCCAGGTCACCATCGCTCCAACCCAAGAGGAAATCACGCACCTGACTTGCAATCCAAGCGATCCGCTCATTTCAACGGTTGCCAGCCAGCTCGTCATCCGGGCTGAGGGCAACTCCGATGAAGCCGCCATCGCCCGCATCGCGCTGCGGGAACTTCACGCGGCGCTTCTCGACACCTGACGGCATCCACCCCCACCCCACTGGTTTCACCCATGCGTCTGCTTTCATTAACCGTTCGCAACTATCGGGTTCACCGCGATCTTACGGTGAATTTTGATGCATCGCGAACGTTGATCGGCGGGGCCAATGAATCGGGTAAAAGCACGCTGGTGGAAGCGGCTCATCGCGCCCTGTTTCTGCGTGCGAAAACCGGCGGAAGCATCCGCTCACAAATGGTTTCCACGCTCCATAGCGGTGATCCGGAAGTGATCCTTTCCTTCGAAGCCGGTGGCATGCGATGGGAACTGGAAAAGCATTTCGCGGGTGCAAAAGGCTCCACCAGGTTGACAGCCCAAGCAGGCGTGGTGCTCAAGGATGAGGAAGCAGAATCCAAGGTCGCTGAATTGCTGAAGGCGGAAACCATCGGCGGTCGCAGTGCCGCGAGCCAACTTCCAACTCTCTGGTCCCATCTCTGGGTTTGGCAAGGTCAGTCAAACGATGATCCGGCGACTTACACAGCGTCTCACAAAGAAAGGCTCTCGAAACACCTCCAGCAACACAGTGCCACCGCCGTTCTCCAGTCCGCAAATGACCAAAGGGTTGCCGGCCACATCGCCGATCTCTACCAACAATTTTTCACCAACACCGGTCGCATCCGCAGCAACACCAGCCTGGATGTGGCGCGCGCTCAACTCGAACAAGCAGAGGCCTCACTTGCCAAAGCACGTGAGGTCGCAAGCCGGTTGAACCAAGCGATCACCGATCACGATCAAGCATCGCGGGACATCGCTGAAATCAAACTTCAGCTCCCGACACTGGTTGAACATCGCAAACATGCGGAGACAAAATTGCGCGAAGTCGAGGTGCTTCGCCGCGATGAGAATATCCGGGTCGAGGCGCTGCGAAATGCTAAAAGCCGCCGAGAAGCCCTCGAAGCGAACGATCAGACGATTCGCGATCTGCAAAAAAAACTCGATACCGCAAAGGCAGCCCTGCAACCCGCCGATGTTCAGCTTGCTGCATTGACCACCGCAGAACAACAGGCACGCAACGGGGTGACGGCAGCGGATCAACTGCTCAAGGAAGCCATCGCCAGTCTCCGGTGCATCCGGATTCAACACGACATCGAGCAAGCCGCCGTTATCGCTTTGGAAAAAGCGGAAATCCATCAGGCGATCAGCACACGCCACGCGGAAGCGGCACAACTGGATCAAGAGCTGCAAAACGTCCGGAGCAAGCTCGACAAATTGCCAACACTGGATGCCCAAGGACTATCCCGGTTGCGCAAACTCGATGCAGCCTCAAGCCAAGCCAAAGCGGCGCTTGAGGCCATGGCCACCAGCATTGAGCTCATCACTGCGGACACAAGCGTGATCCTGGATGGCACTTCCCTGGCTGCGGGAGAAGCCCGTATTTTGACCGATTCCGGCGATTTGGTGATCGGAAACGGAACCCGGCTCCGCGTTCAACCGGGTGGTGGAAATTCGCTCACCGAAGCACGGCAACGCGTCGATCAATGCAACGATGCTCTTTCCGCTGAACTGCAGATTCTAGCCCTGCGCGATCTCGATCACGCGGCCTCGATTCTGGAACAGCGCCAGACGCTTGAACCCCAGCTCATGGGAATTCAAACCCGATGGGAAGCCCTCGGAGGCACCTCACTTGCGCAGCAGATTTCCCGCGCTACGAGCGAACTGGAATCCGCCCGGGAGGAACTGCGGCGGCGCATGGATCTCGCATCATCTTCAAGCGAAACTCCATCTCAACCTGCAGACCTTTCGTCGGCGAAAGAACGGGTCAGCAAGACCAGTCACGAACTGACATCCGCTGAAGCCGCTGAAATCTCCGCGCGAATGCGGGTCGAGCAAGCGCGCGAAAAGCTAGACCATTGCAGTGCGGAAGTTGCCCGCTATCGAGATCTAACCGCAACGACCAGGCAATCGGTGCGCGATCTCGAAACGGCCATCCACACCCGCGAGGAAGCTCACGGCGACAGTCGATCCAGAGAACAAGCGCTCACGAATCTCCGCGAAGCCGAAGCCCTGGCCAACGATCAGCTCACGACCATGAGGGCGACGCTGGCCGACCTCAAACCTGAGCTTCTCACCGCGGACTGCGATCGCTTTTCCCGCGCCATCAGCGCCCAGGAAAACCGTCTCCGTGACGCCGAAAATACCTGCCTGCTTGCACGTGATCGTCTCACCCTAGACGGCAGCACAGACCCGGAGGCCGAACTCCGCTTCGCTGAAGCGCGGCAACTGCTCGCGCTCGATCAATTTCAAGCCGAACAACGGCGTGCAAAAGCCATTGAAACCCTCCATCAACTTTTCACCACCTCCCGGGAAGTGATCGATCGCGCATTGGTTCAGCCACTTGCCGATCGGATTTCAGGCTACCTGCAATGCATCTTTGGCAACGGCACCGAAGCCCGCGTCCAGCTGTCCGAAGCCGGAGTCGAGCAACTCGAACTCATTCGGAACGGAGACCCCTCCTTTTCGTTCGAAAGCTTGAGCGGCGGAGCCAAAGAACAAGTTGCCGCTGCGGTTCGTCTGGCCTTGGCGGAAATCCTGGCCGCCGATTTCGAGGGTTGCCTGCCTATTTTGTTCGACGATGCCTTTGCCTACTCCGATCCGCTGCGCATTCAATCGCTGCAACGCATGCTCGATCTCGCAGCCACGCGTGGACTCCAAGTCATCATTTTCACCTGCACCCCGGCAGACTATCTCGGCTTTGGTGCAAAGGAAATCCGGCTCATCAACCGTTCTTCGTCATCGCAACAAATCCAACCATAGCACCTTCAATACGGTCTGCCTTTGAACGCTAGCCCATTCGAGTCCCGTCGTTTATCAGCTCCTTGCGTTGCACTGCGCACCCTGTGGAAACGAATTTAATCATTCCTTCATCTTAACTGTTGTATACTCAGCCATGCGATTGTTGATCGTTGAAGATGAACCGAGATTACTGAAGACATTGGAAAAAGCCTTCCGCGAACAAGGATATGCCGTTGATGCGGCTGCGGATGGTGAAGAGGGTTGGTATAAGGCATCGAACATCGACTACGACGCGATCATCCTGGACGTCATGTTGCCAGCGATGGACGGATGGCAAATTCTCAGCAAGCTTCGTGCGATCAAATCCACCCCGGTGCTGATGCTCACCGCGCGGGACACTTCGCCGGACAGGGTGAAAGGTCTGGACGGTGGTGCCGACGATTATCTCGTAAAACCCTTTGATCTTCCTGAGCTGTTTGCACGAGTCCGCTCGATCATTCGTCGCAACGCGGGCCAGGCGATGCCGGTTCTCCATATCGACGAAATTTGCATCGATACCCGCGCCCGCGAAGTCACCTTTTCGGGTTCGCCCGTGGCATTGACCTCACGGGAGTATTCGATCCTCGAATATCTGGCGCTTCATCGTGGGAAACTCGTGACCCGGACAGAGATTCATGATCATCTGTTCGACGAAAACGAGGACACCCTCTCCAACTTGATCGACGTGCACATTTTCAGCATCCGCAAAAAACTACGCTCAGACCTGATCACCACGCGCCGCGGCCAAGGCTATATCATCGAACTTTAACGCTGCCGATGTCTTCCCATTCCATCCGCTGGAGATTGCAAGGTTGGCTGGGGCTACTCTTGCTGATCCTGCTGACCGGCTTCGGGCTTAGCATTTATCATTTGGAGAAAAACTCCAGGATTCATGCCTTCGATGCCGCACTCGAAAGTCGTGTCTCCGCGATCAGCATCAGCATGCGCGGCGGCAAAGATCATTTTAACGACAACGAGCCGCCTGGCCGTTTTCACGGTGATCGAGATTTCGATCGGATCCCCCCGGAGTTCGATGACCGGGAATTCCGGCCGCGCGGTGGCCCGCCGCCGGAAGAGCCGGAAATGCAGGAACAGGAAATCAATTTACCCGACGAATCGGACGGGACCTATCACCAAGTCTGGCGCCACGGAAGGCCGCAAAATTCCGCGACTTCCATGCTCGGCAAAATTCCGATGCCGGTGCGGAACACGCGGGACACCACGCTCAAGGTCCGCTCGCGCGGAGCTTTCCGCGAAGCATGGCACTTCACGGAACGCGGCGATTGCGTCCTCGTCGGCCGATCCAGTGAAAGCCTGGCCATCGCCTTGCAACGCTCCGCGATTCTCATTTTTTGTGCCGGCGCAGCCATTTTCATCCTGGGCATCGCCGGTGGCACCTGGCTGACGCAGCAGGCCATCAAACCCATCGATGACATCAGTGAAGCGGCAAGACGCATCTCGGCAGGAAATCTAACCGAACGCATCCAGACCGAGGGCGATCACGAGCTCGGACGTCTCGCGATGATTTTGAATTCAACCTTCGCGCGGTTGGAGGAAGCCTTCAATCGGCAGAAACAATTCACCGCAGATGCCTCGCATGAATTGCGCACTCCGATAACGATGATGATCACCGAGGCCCAGGCAACTCTCGCGCAGGATCGCTCGCCTCACGAATACCGGGAAGCCTTGGTCGGCTGCCTGGAAGCGGCTCAGCAAATGCGCGGCATCACCCAAGCTTTGCTCCAGTTGGCCAGAGCCGACAATGACGATACCGCGTCTCATGAGTCGTTCGACATGGCCAGTTGCATCGAAGAAATCGCATCCGTGCTCGCTCCCAGAATCACCGCAGCCGAACTCAGCATCGTCCTGGATACGCCACCGACAACAGCCATGGGCAACATTGGCAGATTTTCCCTGGTGGTATCGAATCTGTTAGAAAATGCGGTTCACTACAACAAACCCGGTGGCACGATTCAGGTTTCGTGCCGCAACACGGACAACGGAGCTGAGTTGGTCGTCAAGGACACCGGGCTGGGGATCAGCGCCGAGGATCTGCCGCATATTTTCGAGCGCTTCTATCGGGCGGACAAAGCCCGATCCCGCTCGAATGGCAGATTCGGCCTGGGACTGGCCATCTGCGATGGAATTGTCCGCGCCGACGGAGGCACGATCAGTGCCGAGAGTGAACTTGGGGTCGGCACCACATTTACGGCAACCTATCCGCTGCCCGAACAAGAAGCATGATCATTTCAACCGATAGTGACCGGTGAGTGGAAAATCGAACAATCGATCCTCCTCCACCGTGCCACTGCCGATGTTGTGAATGATCAGCGGTCGGCCATCGGCTGTTTTCTGATCACTCACGATCATGATGTGCGGCAGTTTCCCCGCCACCATGCAGGTAACGATGTCGCCCGGCTTGAACAGAGACACATCCGGATGCTCCGCAGGTTTCGGTAACTCGTAGCCTTTGCGGCGAAACCAGGTCTGCAAATTGGGCACGCGCCGATGATCGATATTCTTGTCAGGTTTTTTGAGGTCCCAATTTTTGGGATACGCCGAAAAATGCGAAAGCATGTCTTCGTGAACCAGCTCTTGAAGGTCCATGGACAACCCTTTCCGCATCGCACGGATCACCACATCCGTGCAGACTCCGCGATCTTCGGGAACATCACCGCCCGGATATTTCAAGGTGGTGTAAGCCGGATCATAAGACACGGTGACACCCACCTGTTTTCTCGCTGCCGTGACCAGTTGGATCGCGTCCAGAGCGGATGCGAGCTGCAGTGAAGCCAGCAACAACAGCAGCGAGAATAAAGTTCTCATCGATTTCAGTCTTTCAATGAGGTCATTTCCACTTTGCGGAATTCCACCTCAGTGCCTTCGGCCTGGAGTGCGATCTTGCCGGATGATGCGGTGCACTTTGTCCCGTGATTCACCAAATCTCCATTCACGTGAACGATGATCTCATCGCCTTTGCATTCGATTTCCATCGTATTCCATTCGCCGAGTGGTTTTTCCGAACCATCGGTTAGATTGAGAATACGGCGTGCATCGCTAGGTCCGCCGCCCATGGTCTGGCCTTCCTGATGCGGGCGGCGTTTCTCCATATCCGGCACTTCGATGTTTTCACCGATGCACCAAAAGTCGCCGGCATTGCCAGACTCCATCTGCACTTCGATCGATTTCGGGAACATCCCGTACAAAAAGCGCGGGGTGGATGCGTTCACCAAAACCCCGCAGTTCCCCTTGTCTTTCGGGAAACGATACTCAACCACCAGTTTGTAGTCGGAGTATCCCTTGTCAGAAATCAGGTGCCCGCCCGGCTTGCCAAGGCTCACCAGCAGCCCGTCGCGCACGATGAAACTCGGCTTCGTATCGGGCTTGCCGTCCGCTTCAGGAACATCTGCCGACCAGCCTGTGAGATCCTTACCATTGAACAGAGAAATAGGCTCCGCGAAAGCGGAAGCAGCACAGAGAAGCGAAAGAGCGGCAACGAGTTGGATTTTCATGGTTTCGGTAGATGACGATACAATGCGTAGGATACGTCATACCATGAAGGATACTTCCAACAAGTTTCAAGAAGCATCATTCCACGCTTCCCATGCCGCACGAATCGATTCGATTTCCTCGGGCGACCATGGTTTTTTGCCATCGAATGCCCACACCGTCCCCGGCCAAGCGGGATCGGCCAGGGATCGACCGACGATGTGGATATGCATTTGCCGCACCTGGTTTCCGATGCAGCCGACGTTCAGTTTGTCCGGCTTGAAATGAGTCGAGACAAAGAGCGAAACCCTGCGCACCGCCGACATCACCTCGGCATAATGCGCTTCGTCCAACTGATGCAGATCCTCAACGTCGGCCCCGACTTCCGGGACCAGCAAAAACCAGGGAAACAGGGCGTTGTTTTTCAACAGCAACCGACAGCCCGCGAGGCGGCCCATTTCGAAGCCGCCTGCCGCGAGCCGCGGGTGCAATTCAAATTCGCTCATTTCTTCACCAGCAAACTGGTTCCGGTCATTTCCGTTGGCTTTTCCAGACCCATCATTTCCAACAAGGTCGGAGCCATGTCCGCGAGCTTGCCGTTGTTGACGGTGTAATCGGCGGCATCGTCCGCCACATAGATCGCCTGCACCAGGTTGGTGGTGTGCGCGGTATTTGGCGAACCGTCTTCATTGCGCATGTATTCGCAATTTCCGTGGTCCGCAGTGATCAGCAATTTGCCGCCGAGTTTCAGAGTTTCCTCAACCACCGCCTTCACACTGGCATCGATGGTTTCGACCGCCTTGATCGCTGCCTCAACCACGCCGGTGTGGCCGACCATGTCCGGGTTGGCGAAATTGATGATCACCAAATCGTAATCCTTCAAATGGTCGAGCACCGTCTGAGTCACTTCCGGCGCACTCATCTCCGGCTTGAAGTCGTAGGTCGGCACATCCTTGGGGGAAGGAATGATGTAGCGATCCTCCCCTTCGTAGGCTTTCTCCACCCCACCGTTGAAGAAATAGGTCACGTGCGGGTATTTCTCAGTCTCGGCGATGCGCATTTGGACGAGACCTTTTTTCGAAACCACTTCGCCAAGTCCCATCTCCAAGGTCTGTGGCTTGAAGACCGCCGGGCATCCATACTTTTTGTCGTATTCCGTGAGGGTCACGTAATGAACCTTCGGAGTGACTTCGCGATCGAATCCATCGAAATCCGGAAACACGAATGCTTCCGATAGCTCACGGGCGCGGTCTGCGCGGAAATTGAAAAACAGCACCACATCGCCATCGTTGACGCGTTGCTGATTAGGCTCGGCAAAAATCATGGGCGGCATGAACTCGTCGGTTTTATCCATCCGGTAGTAATCCGCCACGGACTCGCTTGCCAGAAGGTCGCGTTCCTCCCCCTTGCCCAATACAATCGCATCCCAAGCGAGCTTGACCCGGTCCCAACGCTTGTCGCGATCCATCGCAAAGTAACGACCGATCACCGTGGCGATGCGGGCACCGCATTTGCTCGCCTCATCCTCGACCTTAGCCAGATAGCCAGCACCGCCGGTTGGCGAGGTATCCCGACCATCGGTGATGGCGTGGATGAAAATGTCCTTCACACCAGCTTCGCTGGCCAGTTTGACCATGGCGATCAGTTGCTCTTCATGACTGTGCACACCGCCATCCGAGACGAGGCCGATGAAGTGCATGCGCTTGGATTTCGCCTTTTCGAATGCCTCGACCAATACCGGGTTGCTGCCCAGTTCGCCATCGGTGATGGATTTATTGATGCGGGTCAGGTCCTGATAAACCACCCGGCCTGCTCCCAGGTTCATGTGTCCCACTTCCGAGTTACCCATTTGCCCATCCGGCAATCCGACGTCCATCCCACTCGCGCTCACCAATCCACGCGGATATCCCTCAAGCACCTCATCATGAAAGGGTGTGTTGGCAAGCAACACGGCGTTGCCGTCCTTCTCAGCGGTTTCCTTACCTCCGGGATTCACACCCCAGCCATCTCGAATAATCAACACTACTGGTTTCTTGGCCATAACGATCCCGATTTAGACCGCCGCCTGGGTTCCGGCAAGCGTCGAAACTCTTGGCAAGCAAAAGCGGTGGCATTACAAAAAGCGTGAATTTCAAAACTGGCTAATATCGGCACCTCTTGTTACCGCCCGTTCCGAATGACCGCCAAATCCAAGCTTAGCTTGCCCGACTGGATGAGAAATCGACTGAGTGATGGTCAGCGATTTCTCGTATTGTGCATCATCTCCGGCCTCGTCTGCGGACTTGTTGCAGTCGCCTTCCACCTTTCGATTCACGAGACGTTCTCCTTCCTGTGGAAGACCGCGAGCAAGCAAAGCCCGGTGGTATTCGCCATCATCATGCTCGCCGCGCCTACCTTCGCCGGTTTGCTGGTCGGTCTGGCAGTGCGCTACTTCGCACCGGATGCAGCCGGAAGCGGGATTCCTCAAACCAAAGAAGCTTATTTTAACAAAGGCGGCATGATTTCCGCCCGGTCAGGCCTGTGGCGTTTTGTTCTTGGCACACTTTACGTTGGATTGGGCAACAGCCTGGGTCGTGAAGGCCCGACCATCCACGTCAGCGCCGCGTTTTCATCCCGACTGGGTCGCTGGGCGTTCCGTGATCCAGCCCGGGTGCAGTCGATGTTGCCAGTCGGTATGGCTGCCGGGATTGCAGCTGCATTCAACGCTCCGCTATCCGCCCTTACCTTTGTTTTCGAAGAACTGCTGGAAAATTTCTCGATGAAAGCACTCGGCGGCATGGTCGTTGCGGTGGTCGTCGCAGCGGCGGTTTCCCGGACGATTCTGGGCGAGGACCCGGTCATTCCCGCCAAGATTGCCGAAGACTATCAGACTTCGCTTTGGATGCTGGTCGCGATTCCCCTCGGTTTGTGCGCCGGCCTGCTGGGTGATTTCTTCGTCCGCAGCATCCTCGGCATCCGCGGGTGGATGCGGGAAAAGCACATCCTTCCGCCATGGCTCCGCCCGGCCTTCGGCGGACTTTCCTGCGGCATCCTCGGTCTCACCGGTGTTTACCTCACGGCTTCATTCGGAAATTCCCAACACTCGGTATTCAGCATTGGTTACGAAAGTCTCGAGCAAGCATTCCAAAACCACCTCTATGTCTCGATCATCGCGACGCTGCTGGTTCTCAAGTTCATCGCCATCGTGCTGAACTATGCGACCGGTGGTTCAGGCGGACTTTTCGCACCGGCATTGTTCCTCGGTGGCATGCTCGGTGGATTGATCGGCGTGGGCTTGGCGGATCTGCAACACCTCAGCCCCTGGATTCCTTCATTCCCGGAAGATTCCAAAGTCATCGGCGGCTGCGTGCTTCTCGGCATGGGCGCGATGTTTGCGTCCGTGATTCGCTGCCCGTTCACCTCGTTGATCATCATCTTCGAAATGACCGGAAACTATTCGCTGATCCTGCCATTGATGGCGGGCAACGTCATCGCCTGGCAAATTGCGAAGCACCTCCAACCGGAATCCATCTACAACGCGCTTCTGCTGCAGGATTCAGTCACCCTCCGGACCATGCCTGCCTATCGCGGTGCTCAGGATTACGGCAAACTCCCGGTCCAAGCCATCATGGCGCACGCCCCTTTCGCTCTGAAGGAATCCGAGAAGCTCGCCGATGCCCTCAAACGCCTCACCGCCGAAGATGAAATTTACCACGCCTACCCTGTGGTGAACGAAGAAGGAAAACTGACCGGCGTGATCACCCGCCGCGAACTCTTCGGCCCGAATAACGAGATGCCGATCAGTGAACGCATCGGTGAGCAAAAGCTCGTCACCGTCAATTCACACACATCGATCCGCGATGCCGCGAATCACATGATCCGCACCGGCTACCAGCAAATGCCGGTCGTCGCCCCGAGCCAGCCGCAAAAACTGCTCGGCTGGATCACGCTCAACGACATCGCGCGCCAACAAAACGCGCTTGAAGAAACGGCGTGACACCGCTCCCCGGCCGGGGTCGGTTGATCTTTCTCAGAGTGAAAAATCGATCGACTCCTGTTGCTGCTGCTCTGCCGCCAATTTTCCGCAGACGAGTTTGCAGAGCGCAAATACCGTTTCGTCTTTCACGGAATAGTAGACTTTCACGCCCTCTTTCCGTCGCGTCAAAAGCTGGGCGGAATGCATCAGCTTCAGATGTTTGGACACACTGGCCTGGCCTTGCTGGGTCGCCTCCACCAGTTCACCCACCGTCATTTCAGCGGATTTCAATTCCTGAAGTAACGACAAGCGACCGGGTTCACTGAGGATTCTGAAGGTTTCGGCGACCTTCTCCAAAGCCCGCGCATCCAGTTTCCCATCAGTTTGAGAAATTTCGTTGGACTTTTGGTTCATTTATTCTTTATTTGGAATACATTCAATTATGACCACTTCATCCGTTACAGAATTATCACCCCAAGAGGTGCAAGAACTCTTACGAAAAGGTGAAACCACTATGATCGATGTTCGCACGGATGTCGAGTTCGCGGAACAATTTGTTGCCGATTGCCGTCATATTCCACTCGATCAACTCTCCAGCGCCGTTTCCGAGCTGAACCCAAACCGCCACTACAGCCTGCTTTGTCTCGGCGGAAAACGCGCTGCCAGGGCCGCAGGAATCCTTTCGGATCTCGGCTACTCGCATCTCGCCATCGTCTCGGGTGGGCTTGAAAACTGGAAACAATGCGGCCTTCCCTGCGAAACGCCGCGCCGTCGTGCACTGCCCCTGATGCGGCAAGTCCAGTTGATCGTCGGAGTCCTCAGCCTGGTCACCTCCATTTTGGCCATTTTCGTCAACCCGCTGTTCGCCGCAGTGCCAGCGGTGCTCGGACTGGGACTGACCATCGCAGGCAGCACCGGCTGGTGTGGCTTGGCGTTCGTTTTGGCAAAAATGCCGTGGAATCGAGTGCCAGCATCCGCTGCTCCGAGCTCCTGTTGCCTCAACCCAAACCGCTGAATTTTCGAAATAGCGATTCACTTGCATCGTCTCATCACCCAAGCAACGATGGGGCATGCCTGATGCCACCTACGTCCGCGATGCCTTCGCACGAATCGCGGACCGCTATGTCCTGACCAATCACGTTCTTAGCTTGGGCACGGACATTTGGTGGCGACGCGTCGTCACCTCACGCATCAAAAAATGGAAACCTGCGGCTCTGTTAGATGTCGCCAGCGGAACCGGCGATCTGGCCTTGGAGATCCAGGATGAATGTCCGAATTGCGAAGTCATCGCCTCCGATTTCTGCGCTGAAATGCTGGCTCATGCCGCTGAGCGAGGCATTGAGAAAACCGTGGTGGCCGATGCGTTGAACCTGCCATTTTCCGATGGGAAATTCGACGTTGTCACCGTCGCCTTCGGCCTCCGCAACATGGCTGACTACCCTGCCGCCCTGCGGGAAATGCATCGAGTTCTCAAGCCCGGCGGGCACTTGCTCATTCTCGACTTTTCATTACCTCAAAATCTCCTTCGAGGCCCTTACCGGTTTTACCTCCACCGTATCCTACCCCACCTGGCCGGTTGGCTCACAGGTGAGAAAGATGCCTACGAATACCTCGGCGGTTCGATCGAACAATTCCCTGCCGGTGAAAAAATGAACGCCTTGTTAGAATCGGTCGGCTTCAGCGAAACCATCGACACCCCACTCACATTCGGCGTGGTCTCGATCTATCAGGGGACCAAAGCAGTTAGCTGATTTCCATCACCATCAACGGCGGTTCCTCAAGCTGGTCGCCGACTTTCAGGCCGACGAGTTTTTGATAAAGCCCGCTCTCCGGCGTGAGCAAGGTCACTTCGCGCCCTGCCGACTCGATGGAGATCCCGCCCGCGGCGGGAACCAGCAGGAAAAACGACTCTTCGTCCTCCAGATCAACTTCAACCAAAGCGCCCGCATCAATCGCGTCGTCCATGTCGAAATCCGGCAAGGAAAGGGCGTCAAAAATCCTGACGGCCTCGGCGAGTTCCTCCACCTGACGGGCCTGGCCGGATGCCAAGTAGGATGCCTCGAGATTGCGCGTGTCGTATTTGCTTTCCGCCTTGCTGTCGGAGTCAGTCGCCGCCGCATGCGCATCCATCGCCGCTTTTGCCAGGCGGTCCAGCCGTTGCCTCAGTTCCAAGCGAACTTTCTCCAGTAATTCGGTCTTCATCAGGGGGCTCGGAGACTTGCCGGTTGCCGACAGCAGCGCAAGAATGATTCATGCCCGTCCTCTACGCCTACAAGAACTGCGACACCTGCCGCAAAGCCAGCAAGTGGCTGCAGCAGCACGATATTTCTCACGAAACCAAAGCCATCCGTGATACGCCGCCGACCCTTGAAGAGCTCAAAATCGCTCTGAAATCGCAAAATGGTGATCTCCGAAAACTTTTCAACACCTCGGGCGTCGATTACCGCCAGCTCGGCATGAAAGACAAACTGCCCGGTCTCTCTGAGGATGAAGCGCTCACCCTGCTCAGCCAAAATGGCAATCTGGTCAAAAGGCCGCTGCTGCTTGCGGATGATTTTGTGCTGATCGGCTTCAACGAATCCGCATGGACCACTGCGTTCGCTTGATTCACGCCTCTTCACTTGCTTCTTATCGCAGGATTCACAACGCTTTGCCCATGCCGATCGACCAATACGCGAATGCCTTCGTCTGCGACCTCGTCGCTTATGAACCCGGGAAACCCATCGAAGAAACCGCCCGCGAGTTGGGGCTGGATCCGGCGGACATCGTCAAGCTGGCTTCCAATGAAAACCCGCTCGGCCCATCGCCAAAGGCCAAGGCCGCCATGCGCGATGCGTTGGAAGAATCCAACATCTATCCCGATGGAGGCGCATACCGCCTGCGCACGGCCATCGCTGCGAAGTTCGATGTCGGCATTGAAAATGTCGTCATTGGCAATGGTTCGAACGAAATCATCGAACTGCTCTGCCATACTTTTCTCAACAAGGACGCGGAACTGATCGCCTCCGACCACGCCTTCGTCGTCTACAAACTGATGGCGACCCTCTTCGGCGCGAAATACGTGGAAGTCCCCGATCCTGATTTCATCCACGATCTCGACGCCATGGCAGACGCGATCACACTGCAAACCCGGTTGGTTTTCATCGCAAATCCGAACAACCCCACGGGAACAGTCGTCGGGCAGGAAGCGATCGATCGATTCATGGCCCGCGTGCCGGATCACGTCGTGGTCGCCTTCGACGAAGCCTATTTCGAGTTCCTCGACGAGCCGTTCGACACCCTCAAATTCGTCCGCGAAAACCGCAATGTCTGCGTGCTGCGCACCTGCTCGAAAATCCATGGACTTGCCGCCTTGCGCGTCGGCTACGGACTTGCCGGAAAAGAAGTGGCCGCGCTGCTGCAAAAGGCACGCCAGCCGTTCAACGTCAATGCCATCGCCCAGGCTGGTGCGCTTGCCGCCTTGGCCGATGACGATCACGTCGAAAACACCCGCAAGATCAACCGCATCGGCCTCGACTACTACGAAGCGGAATTCAAAAAACGCGGCCTGGAATTTGTTCCTAGCGTGGCCAATTTCATTCTGGTCAAGGTCGGCGATGGCAACCGCGTGTTCCGAGAAATGCTCAATCAGGGCGTCATCGTCCGCGCTATGGCCGGATACAAACTGCCGGAATGGGTGCGGATCTCGATCGGCACGCCCGAGCAGAACGCCCGATGCATGGAAGTACTCGACTCCGTTCTCGCGGGTGCTGTCACCGCGTGAGAGTAGGAGGTTTGACAGAGTCCAACCACCTATTTAAACAACATTCCAGGAGTTTTACGAGCGTCGTCCAATGTCAAACCAACCCATACCCGGTGATTTGAGGGAGTTCCGTTGCATCCACTGCAACGGAAACATCCGCATCCCTCGCAACTTGCCTGCAACCACGGGCCCTTGCCCGCACTGCTCAGGCATCATCACATCCCCCGCCCCTGAATCTCAGGGTGATCTGCCCAAAACTCCGAGTGGTTCACCGGCGGCGGAAAAGCCGATTGCAGCGGCTCCAGTTCCAGCTGCTGAAGCACCAGTGACGAAGCCGGAGCCAGCTCCAGCCAAAAAAGAAAAAGACGTCGTCCCGGCGAAAGTTCAGGCATCGGCTTCCCAAAATCCGGCGAAGTCAAAGCCGATACTGACCATGTGCCTGCTTCTCGGCGGCATCCTGATCCTGGTTTTGTTGCTCGGCGCTGGCATTGTTTATTTCGCCAATCAACTGAGTTCGCAGCCAAAACGAACTACGGCACTTCCCATACCTCCACCCGAAGACCCGGTTGTTGAGGAAGATATCTACATTCAATCCGGCTGGAAAAAAGACGCCTATCAAGTCCTGAACGAGTTTCTCAAGGCATCCACCATTGAGGCTAAACTGCCATATATCCTGAACCCGGAAGAAAAAAGAGCCGAGATGGAGGCATTTTACGGTGCGGGTCCTATTTCTGAAGACGAAACTCCGGCCAATTCCTTCACCACTTACCCGTTAACGGATGAGGATGCACACAATGGGCTTTTCATGATGATCTATGATCAGCCTCCGCAATTTGCGATGAAGGAATTCTTCCGGCCACTCGCCACACTGGAAGTGCAGTATGGTCTTGAAGAGGCTGACATCCTGCTCAGCACCGTTGCCAAATTGGATAATTTCGCAATGGACCCGGTATTGGTTGAGGCTTTGTTCAAAAAAACTCCCCAAGGTCTGAAGCTGGACTGGGATGTTTACGCACAAACAAAATACCGGACATTCCGCCACTTCCTGGATCTACCGAAACCGGGTGAATCAAAAATCTTTCGCGTTCTCATTGCAGAGGATGTCCCGGACAAAGGGCGCGCCGTCACTGGCATGCGAACCTACCGCGTCGCCGATCCTACTGGAACTCTCTACGCATCGCGCATTGTCACCGACTCCGTTCGCATCAATGTCCCGGTCGACTCGGATGTCGGCCGCTCGCTTAATGTGATCAACTGGCGTGGCGGCAATCGTGAAATGCCGATCACCCGCACCGCCACACTTGAGCTGGCTTGGTCCGATCAGGAACCATCCCAACTGGAGATCAAACGCTTTCTTTGCTGGGAGTTTCTTGGACTCGGCGGTAAGATCGATCCAGCCAGCCAGACTGGTTCCGGGAATTGATCTCCACCTTGCATGCAACCACTTTCTGAAAACCGCAGTACCATTGCGGCCGTCGCTTCACCCTCTGGAACCGGCGCAGTATCGATGATCCGACTCTCCGGGCCGCGTGCGATTCAGATCGCGGATCGCGCGACTCGTGGTAAAGCGGCGGCTCTCCTGCCCCGCACCGTCCGCCATTGCCGGATTTTTGATGAGCAGCAGAATGCAATCGATGACGGATTGATTACCGTTTTCCACGCACCGCACAGTTTCACGGGTGAAGATTGTGTCGAATTTACCGGCCACGGCGGAATGTTGGTAACGCGTGAGGTTCTAGGCAGATTTCTTGAATGCGGGGCAATTCCGGCGGGTCCGGGTGAATTCACCCAGCGCGCTTTTATCAATGGCAAACTCGATCTGACTCAGGCGGAGGGCATCATGGATTTGATTTCCGCCCAAACCCGTCTGTCCATGCGCGCTGCCCGATCTCAACTTGAAGGCACTCTTGGCAAACGCACTACGGAAGCTCGCGACCAACTCCTTGAAACACTCGCGCATCTGGAAGCCTGGATCGATTTCCCGGAAGAAGACATCGACCCGCAAACGGGCCAACTTCTCATCTCCCGCATCCGGAGTGTGTTGGACACGGTCCGCTCGCTACTTGCGACTGCGGATCAAGGCCGGGTCCTGCGCGAAGGGGTTCGCACGGTCATTTTCGGCGAACCCAATGTCGGAAAATCCAGCTTGCTGAATCGACTGCTCGGCTTCGATCGCGCCATCGTTTCCGATGTTGCTGGCACGACGCGCGACACCATCGAAGAAATCGTCAACCTGCATGGACTGCCACTGCGCCTGATCGACACCGCCGGAGTTCGGGAAGCTGGTGATCAAATCGAAGCAGAGGGCATTCAACGCACCGTGAGGCAGATCGAATCAGCGGACCTGCTACTAGAAATCTACGACGCCAGCCAACCCAAACCCAGCAAGGCAGTTCTTCCCCACACTGAGGCGAAGAAGCTGCTGGTGCTGAACAAAACAGACCTTGGAGAAAACGAAAGCTGGAGTGGAGTTGAGGCAGTCCGACTCTCTTGCTCCACTGGCAGCGGCTTTGATGAATTATCGGCAGCCATTCGCGATGCGCTTCACTTCAATGAAGCCGATTGGGGCGAACATTCGGTGGCGATCAACGCACGCCACCAAGCCAGTTTGCAAACCGCTCGTAACAGCCTGATCGCCGCCCTGGATTTGATCGAAAACGAAGGAGCCGATCCTGAACTCGCCGCCATTGACCTGCGTGAAGCGCTCGACGCCTTGGGCGAAATTCCCGGCCGGGTCGACACAGAAGATCTGTTAGGTGTCATTTTCAGCAGCTTCTGCATCGGCAAATGAACATAGTCATCCTCACCGGCGCGGGCATCTCAGCAGAATCCGGAGTTCCGGTATTCCGCGGTCCGGACGGCCTCTGGGAAGGTCACCGGGTCGAGGATGTGGCAACGCCAGAAGCCTTCGAAGCTAACCCCGAGTTGGTTCACCGATTCTACAATCAGCGGCGGGCAAAGCTGTTAGATCCAGCCATCCAGCCAAATGCCGCTCATCTTGCGCTCGCCCGCTTGGAAAAGGAAAGTGCCGCCCATGTGTTGTTGATCACCCAAAACATCGACGATTTACACGAGCGCGCAGGCTCAGAAAATCTACTCCATCTTCACGGTGAATTGCTGAAATCCCGCTGCACCACTTGCGGCAATGTGGCCCCATTGCTTGCGGAAACATCCACGAGCTCGAAATGCCAAGCTTGTGGAAACATCGGGACATTGCGCCCTCACATCGTTTGGTTTGGTGAGATGCCATTCCATCTGGAGGAAATCTCATCCGCACTTCGCGCTGCGGATTGGTTCGTTTCCATCGGCACCTCCGGCAATGTTTACCCTGCTGCCGGATTTGTTTCACTGGCCAGCCATGCAGGAGCGAGAACCCTCGAACTCAATCTGGATCCGAGCCAAACCAGCGATTCATTCCAGGAATCACGTCTCGGCCCGGCAACCCAATTGGTTCCCGCCTGGGTGAATGAAATCCTCGGCTGAGCAAGAAATTCTTATCATCCGATTACAAAAAAACCCGAACAGTGCTTAGCACTGCCGGGTTTTTGAAAAAACTTGGACAGGTAGATTAGCCTTCAGTCTCTTCCACATCGCCAGCGTCGACGCTGATGGTGAGGGTGGCTGCTACTTGTGGGTGCAGGCGGATGGAAACTTCGGTTTTGCCGGACTTCTTGACTGGCTTATCGAGCTCAATCGCGTGGCGATCGATGTTGATACCAGCAGCTTCGAGTTCTTTGTGAATGTCGATGCTGGTAACAGAGCCGAATGCTTTGCCGCCTTGACCTGTGGAAAGGGTGAACTTCGGCTTGAGCTTGGAAATCTTGGTCGCGAGTTCTTGAGCAGCGAGCAGCTCTTCACCCTCACGGCGAGCACGCTCTGCCTTCAAAGCTTCTACGTGACGAAGGTTCGATTTGGTTGCTTCGAAAGCTTTGCCTTGTGGAATCAGGAAGTTACGTGCGTAACCGGCGCGAACTTTGACAACATCGGCTTCAGCACCGAGACCTTCGATTTTTTCTTTGAGAATGACTTGGGCGGTGGCCATGGGAAGTAAAATACGTTTGGGGGCGGGGTTTTGCTCAAGTTGGCGGATTGAGTCAAGAAGAATGCTACAAAAGTCCCGCTTGCTTAAAAGTGAATCGTTATGAACGAATCACCATCCGATTATGGAGCCGTAGCAGCAAGCTCCAGATCTTTTTCAGTGAAGATCAGGAAATTCCGAATCAAGCGCAGTCCTGCATCCTGACTTTTTTCCGGGTGATATTGGCAGGCAAACAATTTGTCTTGCCCGATCGCCGCAGCAAATCGGTCTGCGCCATATTCAGTCTGCGCGGCGATCACCGATGGATCATCCGGCACGGGAAAGAAGGAGTGGACGTAGTAGAAAAATGGCTCCGCCCCCAACTCTGACCAGAGTTCCTGTTCTGGATGGGTCGGGATGACGGAATTCCAGCCCATGTGGGGAATTTTCAAGGAATCGACCTCCTTGAACCGGCGAACTGCACCACGGAAAAGTCCCAGGCCGCTAACACCCGGCGATTCTTCGCTCGAATCGAACAGAATCTGGTAACCCAGGCAAATCCCGAGGTAAGGACGCCCTTGTTTGACCCACTCCCGGATCGGTTCAACCAAGCCACGCTTGGTCAGTTCCGACATGCAATCGCCAAATGAGCCCACGCCGGGAAGAATCAGGTGGGTCGCTCCCTCCAGATCTTGCGGGCCGGATGCGATGGTGGGATCGGCTCCAATTTCGCGCAGCGCGTTGGCAACACTGCGCAGATTTCCAGCTCCGTAATCAATCAGCGCGATTTTCACAGCGCCTCCTTCGTGCTGGGGATTCCTTTGACGCGTGGATCGATTTCGCAAGCCTCGCGCAAAGCCCGGCCGAGGCCCTTGAAAATGGCTTCTGCAATGTGGTGACCATCCCGACCGTAAAGCAGCTCGACGTGGATGTTCGCCCGCAGGTTGGAAGCCAAGGCGCGACAAAATTCCTCGACCAACGTGAATCGCATGTTCGGCGCATCAGGAGTTCCGGCAGGTGCACGGAACTCAAGATAGGGCCGATTGCTAAGATCCACGACCACCCTCGCCAGCGTTTCATCCATCGGAAGATAGGAACTGCCAAAACGGCGAATCCCCTCTTTCGTCCCCAGCGCTTCCTTCATGCACTCACCGAGGGCAATCCCGGTGTCTTCGATCGTGTGGTGCGAATCCACCTCAAGGTCACCCACCGTTTTCAACTTCAGGTCGAACAACCCATGTTTCGAAAACGCCGTGAGCATGTGATCGAAGAACGGAACTCCGGTCTCGATCGAAGAATTGCCGCTACCGTCCAGGTCGATCGATAGCTCAATATCGGTCTCTGCGGTTTTGCGCGTGCGGGTGGCTTGACGGTCTACTGACATTATTGGGGATAGAAAATCGGGAACTTCGGGCGTTTCTCAAACGTCGTAGTTGTGCTGCTTGGCGGCTTCTTCCAAATACTTGATGTAGCGATCTGGAATGCGGGCGCCGCGGACGGTCGAAACCGCCGCTTTCACTTCTTTCGGATCGGAATCGGTCTTTTGGATCAAATCCCAAGCTTTGCGATAAGCGTCACCGGCATCGATTTTGAGTGCCTTGCTCTTGCGATCGATCGTGGCGAGTTCCTTGTCGGCAGTGCGGACGATGTCTTGCAACACGCTCTTGTTATTGATCGAAGGGGTCACCCAGGTCTTTTTCATCGCCTTCTCGCGCTGAAACAATTTTTGCGAACGGGTCATTTCATCAGCGATTGCGCGTTCAGAGTTGGCGCGATCTGCGGAATTCATGCTGGCGAGGCCCTTCTTTTGTTGGGCTGCACGGGCGTCCACGCTTGCAGCAAGCTGGGAAACTTTCGTGCGGTAGGTTTCCATGACTTTCCGGACATATGGCGCCACTTCTTTATAAGTTGCCGATGCATCGAAATCATTTTGAAGGGTTACGAATGGTTCCAGCGCACCTGGGTAATCGTTACGCTCGGCAGCGCTGCGGATTTTTGCTTCCAGCACCCGGGCATCAATTTCATAGGCATTGGCACGGTATTCGGCAGGAGTCAGCAACTTGCCATCGACCTTCATTCCGCCTGCGGTGATGGTATCGAGCTCGGATTTCAGCGTGCTGATCATCCCTTTGGCTTTTGCAGCCAGCGATGTGTCCGGATATTGTTTGATGAAAATTTCCAGCAAGGAAATGCGTTGCTTGTATTCCTCAGGAGGCAGCAGATCCGGAGTCGGAACCAAGGATTTGACTTCCTCAAATGCTTTCTCGTCCGGGCGATCCTTTTGCACGCTCGCTACATCCGCTTTGGCGATGCGCTTTTGATCTTTAATCGTCTTGGTTACATAGACTTCGACCACATAGGTGTCACCTTCCTCACGCAAAAGTGTTCCTTCCACCTTGGTGCCATTTTTCATGACGAAGACATCCGCATGAGCTGAAATGGTGAGGGCTGCTATGGTAAAGAGCGTCGGAATGAGTTGGATTTTCATGAACTGGAAAGGTGTTTACTCGAGTTTTTGGGAATTTTTCAAGGAATTGCAGTGCTAGGCAGCACCGCTTCTTTAACGGCTTCCGCTGTGGTTGCAACCTTGCTGCCTCCATCTGCGTAAACTATTTTGATGGAGCCCGGCGGAACTTCATCTTTGGAATCCGCCGTTTTCCGAGGAATAACCCTCAGTGGCAAACGCTCGACTGCAAGCTGTAATTCCTTCGGGGCATCCTCTGACTGGACGACAACCGGGCCAAATTCGCGAATCAGGGTCGCTTGGGTGACGTTGGTGTAGAGCATCGGATTTTGAATGGCACTGAGCGGATACCGGCCCGCGTGTTTTGAAAATCCGGGAGGCAGCGGCCGTCCTTGAGCATCGGCCAGGCATTCGACCAATGAAAACAGACCGGCGGTCGAGTCGTCGAACAGCATGGCCTGATCCGCCACCGCGACGTGCATGATTTCCGCGCGATCGGAACATTCCTTGATGTAGTCGTCGGTGACAAAAAGCTCCATCGCCGTGGAGACCAGATCGTCCGCCCACAGCAACCATGAGTCATCGTTCGTGATGGCTTCCACATCGTATGCCGCCTGGATGGCGATGCCGTAAACAAACGCCCTGGCTCCATTCACCGATTCCGGAGCATCCGCATGATACGCCAACAGGCGCGGACCATCCTGAAACTCAGCCTTTGCTTTTGTGAGCAGCTCGATGGCCTTTTTCCGATAAGTCTCATCACCGGTCGCGCCAAAGGCTGCCGCATAGGCTGAAACCATGCGGAATACCGCACCGGCATGCGGAGTTTGATCGACCGATTCCCCTACCCGCGCATTTCTCAGATCCAGCAGGACTTTCCGGGATTTTTCGAAACTGGCCCGCAATTCTTCCACTGGCACTTTCAGACGCTTTGCCGTTTTTGCCAACGACTCCTGCATGCCAAGTGAGTTACAACGGAAAAACTGGCGTTTCACATCAATCTCGCTGGGCAGGTTTCCGAGTTTTTTCATGCCCGTGATGGCGATCCACCAAGCGGCATCTTGGGCTGGAAGTGCTTTTTCGACATCGTCGACGGTCCAAAGCCAGTCCTCCGTTTTGGATGGAGCGCTCATGCCAAATGCAAACATCCCGTCGGGGGTTTGGTCGTATTTTTCGGCAAATGCGATGGCCGCAAGAGCTTTCTCCAACGCTCCCTGATTGCCAGTCGCCTCATAAGCATGGATGAGTGCGATGGCTGATTTTGCCTGGGTCTGGCAATCCTTCGTAAACGATGGCAACATCCAGGAACGCTGGCGACCGCTGAAGATCCCGCCGTCCAGCGGGTCAAACATCGGACTCGGAAGCAGATCTTTCAACAATTCCTCCAACGCTTCTTTGGCTGGTTTGCGAGTCGAATCAGGAATCCCGACGCCGAGACTGACCCCGGCGAAAAGATCGATGGCACTGGCCGGGAAAAGCCCGCCGGCATCGTCGAGTGTTCGTGAAACCGGGTCATACAATGAAACCAAAGCCCGGACCGACTTCAAGGCATCCTCCTCAGGGGTGCCGCTGTATTCGATACTCTTCCAACGTTTCAGCATCCGCTCGGCCCGTTGCTCCGAATTCAGCGCACTATTCTGATAAACGTAATTCTGATCGTGCTCCCACATTTCCTCGATCACCGAATTGGTCTGGCCAAATTGATCACGAATCACTTGTGCCGACTGGCCATTAGGAGCAAGGAAGGTCACCGGATTCCGGTCTTTGGTGAGCCAAACACAGAATGGCATGCTCGCCGGCTGGTGCAATTCCGCCCAGAAATCGATCAATACCAAACCCATCTCACGCGCCGCATCCGCATCGACGAGCACCGGCACGTAGTTCTGATTGATCTTCTCCACGATGCCCGGATCCTCCGAAAGTGCTTCCAGAACTTTCTGGAAATGCGGCTGCTGAGGCATCGCAATCATCACCATCAACAAACGATTGGATCGAGCCGCGAGATCAAAGGTTGCTTCGGTCCATGGTTGCCAGTGAATCGGCGAATTCTGCTGGCTTTGGTAGACCGGCCCGGGAAGAGAGCCGATCAGGTTTTGCTGCAGTTCAGCGGGTAATTCGACGGCCGTTGCTGACTTGGCCGCTGCTTGTTTTTGTTTGCATGCGCCGAGAACTGAGCAGGCTGCGATGCAGGTGAGGAATTTGATGAAGACTGAATCGAGGCGGAAAGGTAGTTTCATGCTTTCTAGATCCGGCGCTCGAGGGGTTTTTCGTTCTCCGGAACAACTTGCATCTAAAGAAAAGACTTCCGATGTGACAAGCCGAAGCTACCCTTTCGCCAGCGTTCCCGACTCAGTGTGATTAGTATTGCGATCTCAAGCCAAAAAGGCGGCGTGGGTAAGACTACCCTCTCCATCAATCTCGCCCACGCATTTGCCCGCGTAGGCGTCAGAACCTTGCTCGTGGATGCCGATCCACAAGGCTCGGTAGGACTTTCTCTTACCAGACAATCCCGGCTTCTCACTGGGTTCTACGACTTCCTGGCGGATCCCGGAATTCCATTGGATCGCCTGGTCGTTCCGACCCGCCTCGAAACCTTTTCCCTCGTTGCCAGCGGACAGGCTAGCGACTACGAAGCCGGCGGCGGCATGGGAACCCACCTCGCCCGCGTTCGTGCTTTCATGAGAAATGCCGCCCTGCGTGGATTCGACCTATGCCTGATCGATACCGCAGCGGGTTTGTTCGGCGTTTCCGGAGACATCATTGCATCCAGCGATGCGATTCTCGTTCCCCAGCAAGCGGAACCGCTCGGCATTCGATCCGTGCCCAAACTGTTGGAGGGACTCAATCGACTCCGCGTGATGAACCCTCACCTGACCGTGCTAGGAGTTTGCCTGACCATGGTGCAGAATGATCTGGCAGAAAGTCGCGAAGCGGCCATGGCACTCCGCGAGCTTCTCCCGCAGGAAATGGTATTAAAAACCCAAATCCCACGCGACTCGCTCTTCGTCCGCGCCAGCGCACGCGGCTTGCCCATCGGGGTGCTGGAAGAAGGAGCTGGTGCTCAGATCGTTTTTGATTCACTCCGTGCAGAAATTGAAGGAAAGCTGGACCTTTCCGATGGATACCGCAATTTAAACGGATAAATGGACCCCATCAATCCTTGGCTGGATCGCGAGGAGGTCAGACGGTTGGCAGAGCGGCTGATGATTTCAGTCGCACAGCCCCGGATGACCAAGCCCGATGCTGGCTTCGACCTGGCCTTCGTTGGCTATGAAGCCGAGCAGCCAGCACCATCCCCCCTACCGCCTCAAAGCCCCCCAGAAGCTCCGAATCCAGCTCCGAATCCAGCTCCGCCGACGTCTCCTGCAGTAAGTGCCGAGCCTGCGGCGCCATCTCCTCAGGCAACGCCCGAGCAGCTTCCGCCCGCACCGGAGCCACCTAGGACAGCATTTCAAAACGTCCCCGCTGCAGCTGCGCCGACCATCGACGTTTCATCTCAATTCACCGATTCGGATCTGGAACCCGGAGCGCCTCAAAGCAATGCCCGCGGGCCCTTTCTGGAGCGAATCATTCAATTCCGCTTCTGGCTCAGTGAGCGATTTTCGGCGACCGGGATTTTCATTCTCGACCGCGAAGGATCGGTCATTTTCGACGAAAGCGGACACGGCAAACTGCATTTCCTGGCTCGCAGCCTGGCATTGGCCTCTCGTCGACCCGGCACGCCTGCTGGCAATGTTCACGTAAAGGTCGGTTCCAGCGCGACGCTCGAAGTCATCCCTGTGGAAACGCCCTATGGCTGTCTGGTGCTCGGCGCAGTCGTCCAGGAATCCCTGGACCCGTCTTCGGTTCAGGAAATCATGCATGCTCTGTTAGAAGTCGCCTCTCCACCTGCTTAGCACGGATGGAGAGCACCCAAACCTGATGATCGCCATCTGACAGCGATTCACCTATCGAGTGCGTCGATTCTGCCAGGATATGATCACACTGGAAGAAATGCAGCATCCCACGATGAGCAGCAGGAAGATCACTCCGCAGTAACGCTGGGTCTCAAACCATCCATCGTCCGGGGAGTCGGGATTCGGTTCAACCTTTTCGAACGGGATCGGCTTACTCAGTGCAAGGAAGACGTTTCTCGCCTTTTTGTTCCGGTAGTCATTGCGAAATGTCTCCGCTTCCCGCACCAGCAGATCGATCCGTTCATTGACGAAAAACTCGGAAGTCGGCTTGGCTTTTTCGTCGTCATCATCCGGCCAGACCTTCATGGTTTCCACTTCCACCTTGCTACCGGATTGAGCCAGTTTTCGGATTCTGGAAACCAATTGCGCGGCTTCATCAGGAGTCTTCGCTCCCGATGCCAGCAGGCGGCGTAGCCCTTCTTTCAACAGCTCGAACCTCTCCGCCCGCTCGGGATCGATGATGCCCGTCGTCTTGCGGATTCGATCGATTCTGCGTTGCAGCCGGATCCGCTCGACTTCGAATGGATTCCGCGTTGCCTGCGCAACCACCATCGCCTCGTATGCATACCGCAGAGGCATGATTTTCGCCGGAACTGGCGATCCGCCTCTTTCGCGATTGATCCCGGCATTTTCAAACAGGCCGCGATTCATTTCCCGGTAAGGCACCAGAGCTCCGGCGAGTAACATCTGAGGAACCAGCAATAAGGGAACCGCAGTCAGTGCTGCGCGCTCCGATCGCACCAGAGAAGAAACCACCAATGCCATCGCCGTCCCTCCCCACGCCGTGAAAGTCATCCAGATCCAGTGCTCGAAAAGCATGCCGCGAATCTCAAGAAAGTGATTCCCGACGACGATGTAGATGAAGCTCTGCACGGCGGAAACCAATGCGAGTGCGACAAACTTGGCGAAAATGTACGAAGCAGCTCCGGGCAGAAAATTTCTTTCCCGCCTGAGCAATGGCCGATCCCTTAGAATCTCGGTGGCCGAATTGGTCAAACCAAGGAACATCGCCACGGTCACGCTCAGGAACAAATACGCCGGTAGATGCAGCGCGGTGGAGAAATGATACGGACCTTTCGGCGAGGAACGCAGAGTGATCGCAATCACCGCCGCTAGAATCGGGGCTTCCAGAAAGGTGCTGTAAATGGTTCCCCGATTGCGAATCTTCGACAGCAGCGACCGCAGGAAGTGAGTTGCGAATACCGCGACCACGGCTTTGACGCGCCGGACCGGTTTCGGAGGTAAAGGCAGTCGCCCCTCGGTGCCGGAATCTCCGAGCCGACTGCTGACATCGCCGGGTTGCAGGGATTTCAGCAAGGCCAGGCTTTCAAACCGTTCCTGCCAGAAAGACGAAGGGAATCGTCGGGCACCGCCGGTATTGGCTCCTCCGCCGATCCCGCTCAACGGGGTTTCTAGTACATCGAATACGAAGTCTGCTCCGGGCGGAGTTTTTGAATTCACCGATGGATGGGAAATGGCCAGTTCCTCGCATGCCTCCTGAAAGTAGGTCACCATCGCGCCCGGCGCGCCGAAGTAAGCAAGCTTTCCGCCGCTATCCAACAGCAACACCTTATCGAACAATCTGAGAACCGGCGCGCCGGGCCGGTGCAGGGAAGCGATCACGATTTTCTCCCGGGCCAAGGAGCGCAGGGTCTCGGCGACGTGTTCGGAATCCTTCGACGAAAGTCCGGAGATCGGTTCATCGAACAGGAAAACTTCGGCCCGACTGCTCAATTCCAACCCGAGGTTCAGTCGGCTGCGTTCACCACCGGAGATGGTTTTTTCACCAGGAGCTCCCACCCGGCGACGCGCAATCCGCTGCAACCCCAACTCTGCCAAGGTGGAGTCAACACGACGTTCGTGTTCGGCTGGCGTCAATGCCGGACGCCGGATCGTCACCGCGTGTCGCAGGTGTTCCCGCACCGTGAGTTGGGGATTGAGCGCCTCTTCCTGCGGCATGTAGGCGATGAATGGAACCAACCGCTCGCGGTGTTCATACAACGAGGCACCATTCAATTTCACCTGGCCACGCGAAGGCTCGCGCTGCCCTGATAGAATCGCCAACAACGTGCTTTTGCCACTGCCGCTGGGGCCGATGATGCACATCATTTCACCGCGCTTGACGCTGAAGTTGAGGTGATCGATCGCGTGGGAATCGCTGCCGAAATCATGGATCAGATCCTCCACCTGCAGAGATTCAATCTGGGTGCGCTCCTCATCCAAAAAGCCTTCGCTGAAACGGCATCGCACCGCCTGTGTCCCGGAAAGCCGGATCAATGAACCATCATGCAATGTCACCTGCCCTCTAACCGGAAAGCCGTTCACCAAAACCGGCCCGGCACTTTCCCGAACTTCGAGCAATCCTTTCCCTTTTTGCGGATCGAACCGAATAAACAGCACCACCCGAGGTGCCATTTTGGGGCCCAGCAAAAGATCTCCTGCTGCCAGCGCCGAGGCATCATTGGAGACCAGATATTCCTGACGATCCAGCGCCAGCCTGAAACGGCGACCGGATTGGACAGCACGTCTGCGCAATTCGTTGATGGAAAGATTGAACCCGCTGTCATCGCCCAACTGCTCGTGGTTCAGGCATTGAATCACCTCGCCTCTTTTGAGTTGGCGGTGCGTTCCTATCGTCAAATCTGTATCTCGCAAGGCCTCGACCTCAGCCTGTAACCCGAAGCGGATGCGGATCGCGCTATTCCGTCCACGGGCTCTTTCCGCCGTCACCGCATCATCCGTTTGCTCAAGATAAATCGACGGTGAGTTGCCGGTTCTTTTGACGTTCAGGAAAAAATTCAAATCCTCGTGAGTGAGGGTCCAACCGGGAACCACCAACGGTTGACGCTCGCGCATTCGCAAAAACGCACCGCTCTCCAAGGGCTTGCCGCGCAACCACAAGGCAGCAGCACCGGTATTCCTCACCAGAACCAGATCGCCAGTGCGGTAAACCCGGAATTCCTGACTGCGCGCCGCAGGTGGCAACAGCACATCGGATGACGAAAGATCGGTGCCGAAAACTAGCCGCTCAAATGGCAGCTCCTCATTTTCCGCAACCTCGCCACGCATTTCACGCAAAATGGCGATCCCGTAGTCGGGTCGGCCCAGGCGACGCATGAAAATTTCAAAGCTCGCCCGGCTGCGCTCTGATTTTCCAGCCGCATCCACCAAAGTGAACAATTGCAGGCCGACCGCGAGCTTGGCCGGATCATCCAAAGAATCCTTCAAGGCCGCTGCCAACCCTTGCAAGGGGCGTGGATTTTTCACCGCGCGCTGCAGGCGTGCTGCAAGCCAAGCATGGTCCACCTCCGGAAACGCGCTGCGCAGCATATCCAGGATCAGATCCGCCTCCAACGGCGTGAGCACGTCATCAAGCGTGGCAAAAGTCGCAAACGCATCCACCAACGCGCCCACATGCGCATCCGCCCCAGGACGTAACGCGCGTAGGCGCCCGATTCCCGGCAACGATTGCAGCCAATCCCATTTCCGGGACTTTCGCTTCCGCACCGGTCTTTGCTCCTCCTGAGGTTGAAAATCCACGCAGCATCCTTGGCAGACGGAGCGAATCCTCGCAAGACCCTGCACAAAGCAGCCTGAGATTGCTTAAATTCGGGAAAACGCGTAAAACGATCTGGGGGAACATTGCAAAAAAGGGGTTTCCTTTTGCAACGTGCCGCTTATCCTCCATCATTCCTGCTGTCGCGGAGGCCCTCCCGCTAAGCAGGCATTTCCAGTCCATCATGTCCGAACAACCGAATTCAACGCCGCCGCCTCCCAGCCCGAACCGTGGCCCAGGGGACACGGGCGGATTCAATTGGCGTCTTCTCGTCCTTCTTTCTGTAGGTGCTCTTCTGATCGGCGCAGCTGTTTTCAGCCCGAAAATCAATGGGAATTCCCAGAATTTGAGCTACTCGCAATTCCGCAAGTATTGGGATCAGGATCTCGTGATCACCTCAAACCCGAAGGATTACCCATTTAAAGTGGTGACCTCGGATAGCTCGATAGACGCCACCATCAGCGGCTTCCTTCAACCCGAAATGGTCCCTGAAGGCGGTAAATTGAAGACCGAGCCGAAAGATTTTAAAGTCCGGTTCAACCTCAGCCTTCAGCAGGATGCCGTGCGCGACATTCTCGGTGACAATTTCACCACACGCCAAGTCACTGAAGCTGAACTTCCAGTGGAAAGCGATCTGGAGCAGCTCACGCTCGCAGAATTCCGCAAATACGTTGCTGCTGGTGAAGTCGATACCACGAATGCGGACAATCCGCTGAGTATCCTACTCGTTCCGAATTCGTCCGAAGCACTGATCGTTGGCACCCGCCAAGCGCCTACCAACCTTGTCCCTAAGAAAACCGAGGACGGCAAAGCGGTGGGTCCAAGACCATTCCAAGTCGTCGCATCTATCGCGATTCTTGGTGATGACTTGCGCAAACTTCTCGTCAAGGAGGACGCGAGCTACATCCGCACCAACGATTGGCTCAAGGGTGCGATCTTTACCTTCCTGCCCTTCCTTCTGATCATTCTGCTGCTGTTCTTCCTGTTCCGTCAGCAAATGAAATCCGCTGGCCGCGGTGCGATGTCCTTTGGAAAATCCAAGGCACGCCTTCTGACGATGGATCGCAACAAGGTGACGTTCAAAGACGTCGCCGGCATTCAGGAAGCGAAAGAAGAACTGTTCGAAATCGTCGATTTCCTGCGTGACCCACGCAAGTTCCAGAAACTCGGCGGCTCGATTCCAAAAGGCGTGCTGATGGTTGGCTCCCCGGGAACCGGCAAAACCTTGCTGGCCCGCGCGATCGCTGGCGAAGCGGACGTTCCTTTCTTCTCCATCTCTGGTTCTGACTTCGTCGAAATGTTCGTCGGCGTCGGAGCATCGCGGGTTCGCGACATGTTCGAGCAAGGCAAAAAACATGCTCCCTGCCTGATCTTCATCGATGAGATCGACGCAGTCGGTCGTCACCGCGGACACGGCATGGGCGGTGGCCACGATGAACGTGAGCAAACCCTCAACCAATTGCTGGTGGAGATGGACGGTTTCGACACCCAGGAAGGTGTGATCATCATCGCCGCCACCAACCGTCCAGATGTTCTCGATCCAGCATTGCTCCGCCCCGGCCGTTTCGACCGCCAAGTGACGGTTTCCCTTCCAGATGTGAACGGCCGCGAAGAAATCCTTCGTGTTCACGTGAAGAAGATCAAACTCGCAGCTGGTGTGGATCTCGCCGTAATCGCCCGCGGAACCCCAGGATTCTCCGGTGCCGAGCTGGCCAACCTGATCAACGAGTCCGCCCTGCTTGCCGCCCGCAAAGGACTCTCCGCCGTGACACTCGCTGAAATGGAGGAGGCACGGGATAAAGTCCGTTGGGGTCGTGAGCGCCGCTCGCTTGCCATGTCCGATAAGGAAAAGATCGGCACCGCCTGGCACGAAGCCGGTCACGCGCTCCTCAATATTGTTCTGCCTCACACGCACCCGCTTCACAAAGTCACCATCATCCCACGGGGTCCGTATCTCGGTGCCACGATGTATCTTCCAGATGGCGACAAGTATTCGACTCAGAAGAAAGAAGCACTCGCCAACCTGGTCGTGACCATGGGTGGACGCATCGCCGAAGCTTTCCACAGCGACGATGTGTCGAACGGCGCATCCGGCGATATCCGCCAAGCCACCTCCCTAGCGCGGAACATGGTTTGCGAATGGGGCATGAGCGACGCCCTCGGCATGATCGAATATGGCGAAGGCGAATCCCCGGTTTTCCTCGCCCGCGATGTATCACGTGGCCGCAATTACTCCGAAGAAACCGCCCGGATCATCGATTCCGAAATCAAGCGCTTCATCGACGAGGCTTATCAGAAAGCGGAAGAAATCCTGAACAAGTATCGCGACAAGGTTGAGCTGATCGCCAATGCCCTGCTCGAATACGAGACTCTGGATGCGAAGCATCTGCAGGACTTGATCGAGTTCGGCGAAATGCGGAATCCACCAAGCGCACCAACTCCACCACCGGTGCCGGATGAGTTTCGCAAAAAGCCTGCGAGCAAACCAACCGGGGAAGACCGTCCCGATGACGGCCCGCTGCCAGGTGTTGTTGGCGCCCCAGCCTGATTCAAATTCAAGCCTTTGAATGATTCAAAACCGTCCTGTGATCCACAGGGCGGTTTTTTTGCGTTCGAAATCCTCGATTACTCCACAACCGGAAGATTGGCTTTTTTAGAAAGTTTCCGGCCACGGTATCGGTAACTTAGCGAAAACTTATCCAAATTAGAATTATCTGCTCACTCATATGAAATTCTCTCCCTCTGTCCTCAAGCATGCCTGCAGCGTTGCGCTGGCAATCTCCTTCGCCAGCACGTCCATCTATGCGGACACCGTAAGTGAAAGCGACACCCATGAAATCATCGCGAATCTAACGGATCGCCTGGTGGATGCCTACCCGTTCCCGGAAATTTCAGCCAAATATCAAGCGGGTCTCCTTGAGAACGAAAAAGCAGGGAAATACAAGGATCTCTCGGATCAAGATCTCGCCAAGCAACTCACGGAGGATCTGCGGACGATCCACAAGGACGTGCACTTGAACGTGATTTTCCGGAAGCCAGCGCCGGATCAAAATGGCGATGATCAAGGCCGCCAACGTCGGCCCCGCGGTAACAACGGTCGTGGCCAAGGGCGCGCACGCAGCAACTTCGGATTCAACAGCGTGGACCTCGATTCTCAAAAATCCACGGCCTACCTCGACATCCCAGGTCCTTTCATGGCGAGCGATGAGGCTTTCGAGGCCGCAGGCGCCGCGATGACCCTTTCCGCACATAGCAAGTATGTGATCCTTGATATCCGTCACAATCCAGGCGGCACCGGACAGATGGGGCGCTTCATCGCTTCCTACTTCTTTCAAACCGGGCAGGAGCAATTTTACCTCAACGGATTCCACAAGGACCGCTCGATGGACGATCAGGAGTGGACTTATTCTTACGTCCCTGGCCGGAGAAATCCAGACGCCAAGGTTTACATCCTGATTGGCCCCGGCACGGGTTCCGCATCGGAAGGTTTTGCCTACGCGATGCAAAAAATGGGCCGGGCGACGATTGTCGGTAAACCAAGTGCCGGTGCCGGCATCGCGGGTTCGTTTATTCCGCTGAAAAATGGAAGCGGATTTTCCGCATTCATCCCGGTGAAAATGGTGGTAGGCCCACGCACACTGGAAGGATGGGAAGGCACGGGAGTGATTCCCGATGTCGATTCCGGTGACAAAAACGCACTGGATGTCGCCCGCGAACTGATCGACGAGGATTTGAAGAAGAATTGATCCTGATGCCGTGATCATGCAGGGAGTCCATCGCCCGATGGCGTCTTGGACTCCCCTTCTGCCTCACTCCACGGTGACACTTTTCGCAAGATTGCGCGGCTGATCGATCTCGCAGCCGCGGATTCTTGCAACGTGATAGGCGAACAACTGCAGCGCCACTACGGCAGGTACCGTAGAAACCAATGGGTGGGTTTTTGGCACCATGATGTAATCGTCCATAAACTCCGCTGCTTCATCGTCGCCCTCGGTGATGATACCCAGGATTCTCGCACCGCGAGCGCGACATTCTTCGATATTCCCCAAGGTTTTGTCCTTTCCCGGAATATCCAACGCAAGCCCGATTACCGGAGTTCCTTCCTGCAGCAAGGCAATCGGCCCGTGCTTCAGCTCTGCCGCGTGGTATCCCTCCGCGTGGATGTACGAGATCTCCTTGAGTTTGAGCGCCCCTTCCAAGGCCACTGGATACATGGGACCACGACCGATGAAAAACGCATGCTCGTTTTGGGCATATCCTTCCGCAATTCTGGAAATCCGTTCGCTTTGGGCAACGACCCGGCTGACGAGCGTGGGAATGGACTCGATATCGCGCGCAAAACGAATTCCCTCATCCCGCGAAAGCCTGCGACCTCGGCCCAGTTTGAGCGCCATCATCAAGAGCACCGCCACTTGCGAGGTGAATGCCTTGGTCGACGCCACCGATATTTCAGGTCCGGCATGCAGGTAAACCCCGCGCCCGGTTTCGCGAGCAATCGTCGATCCGACCACGTTGCAAAGACTCATCACGAAAGCGCCTTTTTGCTTCGCTTCGCGAACTGCCGCCAAGGTGTCTGCCGTTTCTCCGGATTGCGAAATCGCCACTACAAAATCCCGACTGCCAAGCAGTGGATTCCGATAGCGGAATTCAGCCGCCTGCTCGACTTCGGCATGCACGTCCGCAAGATCTTCAAATGCATACTCACCGACCAATCCAGCGTGCAGCGAAGTTCCGCAACCTACGAGAACCACCCGAGACAACTCGGCGAGCTCGCGCGGTGAAGTTCCCATGCCAGCCAGGACAGAGGATCCGATGTCATGATCAAGCCGACCCCGGATCGCATTGGCCAGCGAGTCCGGTTGCTCGTGGATTTCCTTGAGCATGAAATGATCGAAACCACCCTTTTCGGCAGCGGCCGCATCCAAGCTCAACTCGGCGATTTCACGCGTGACCGGAACGTTATTGAGATCGCGAATCTCGACCGATTCGCCCGTGACGATCGCGATGTCATTGTCATCCAAATAAATGACTCGCTGGGTGTGAGCCACAATCGCAGCGGCATCGGATGCGATGATGGTTTCGCCATCACCAACGCCAATCACGATCGGACTTCCACGGCGCGCGGTGATGATCCGGTCCGGCTCACGCGCCGAAAGAACGGCGATCCCGAATGTCCCTTCCACCTGGTGCAGGGCATCGCAGATCGCCTGGAACAGATCACCCTTATCGCAGTCGCCGATCAAATGCACCAGCACCTCAGTGTCGGTTTCGGAGTAGAAATGATGACCTTTTCCCTCCAGCCGCGAGCGCAAGGCACGATAGTTTTCGATGATGCCATTGTGGACCAATGCAATGTCGCCGGATTGATCCAGATGCGGGTGAGCATTGACTTCCGTGGGCGGGCCGTGGGTTGCCCATCGGGTGTGGGCGATGCCGATCGCAGATTGGCGGCATAGCTCGGGTGTCCAGTCGTGACGGGTTTTCTCCTTCAGGTTCATCACCTTGCCCGGTGATTTCGCGACCCGCACCTGATCGTGATCCAGGATCGCCAAACCCGCAGAGTCATAGCCTCGATATTCAAGCCGCTTCAGCCCGTTGATGAGAACGGACGGAGCGTCCGCTTTTCCGATGTATCCAACGATTCCGCACATAAATTGGTTAATGAAAAAATGATCTGACGTCGTGTTTCACCACTTCCCCTGGAAGCGTGCTGGTGGCCGGCCAGAATTTTCGCCCGGGATAAACGGATGTGTTGATTCCGGTGTGGACGTTGTCGCCAACAATCGTGCCGAATTTTCTCCGCCCTGTGTCGATGAGTTTTCCATCGACCATCGAGCGATGATTTTGCCCATCATGGCGCAGATTCGATACCGTCGTCCCGGCTCCAAAATTCACCCGGTGTCCCAACACCGAATCGCCGACGTACGATAAATGCCCGACATTGGTTTGGGATAGAATCAGGCAGTTCTTGATCTCCACCGATTGCCCGATGTGGCACTTATCGCCAATGCTGGTATTGCCGCGGATGTAACAGTTTGGACCGATTTTGCAGTTCTTCCCAATCACGACATTTCCCTCGATAAAAACGCCAGGCAGAATTCGCGTGCCTTCGCCAATCACGGCAACTCCTTCAATGACTGCAGATGGATGAACCTCACCCGCAATGGATGGCTCTCCATGCTGACCGATGAAGTGCTCGTTGGCCTTGAGTAAATCCCACGGAAATTGGATGACGAACGACTCGGCAGCCAGCATCACCGAACTGAGATCGGGTTTTTCTCCACACCACGCTACCGGATTTCCCTGGTCATCGATCAAGGTTGTCCGGTGCGATTCTGCAAGCTGGCGCAAATCGGAAACTTCCAACCAGGCATGCGGATCATGTCGCAAATCCACTTTGATTCCTGATTGTTGCAACACCATCGCTTGGTGATCCCGCAGCGGAATGTTCGCGATCGGAAAATCGGCAATTTCCCGGTCCAGTGATAATGGTTCGCAGCTCATGAATCTCCTGTTCTAACAACTAACAGTTCAACCGATTTCCTTGGCGATGACTTCGCAGAAACGTTCGATCCAATGTTCCACCTCGGCCGCATCCTGATGCTCAATCAAGACACGGATTTTATTCTCCGTGCCTGAGTAGCGGATCAGGTGACGACCCCGATTACCGAATGCCTCATCGGCCTCGCGCATCAATTGATTCAAGCCAGTCAGTGATTCCATCGGCGGCTTCGATTTCACCGGTAAATTTTTCAACTGGCTGGGGTACTCATTCATCACCGTCGAGAGACGAGCGAGCGTCGCCTTGCGGTCCTTCATCAATCGCAGGATTTGCAAAGCGCTCAGGATGCCGTCGCCTGTTGTCGAGTAGTCAGCAAAGATCAAATGTCCGGAGTTTTCTCCGCCGAAGGCATGGCCGCCTTTGCGAATCCGCTCGATCACGCTGCGATCCCCCACCGGAGTGGTTTCCACCGCGATGCCGTTTTCACGCATTGCCTCGATCAAACCAAGATTGCTCATCACCGTTGCGACTACGGTATCGTTGCGCAGCTTGCCACGATCTTTCATACCGAGGGCACACAGCGCCAAAACACGATCCCCACTGACCACGTGGCCATTCGCATCGGTGAAAATCACGCGATCGGCATCGCCATCAAATGACACGCCGAGATCGGCGTTGTGCTCCCGCACCAAAGCTCCCGCCGTTTCAGGATGGAGCGCGCCATAACCTGCATTGATATTCAAACCATCCGGTTCGACTCCGGTCGCCACCACCTCCGCGCCAAGTTCGCCAAAAATCAAGGGAGCGATCGAATACGCAGCGCCGTGACCGCAATCGACGACCACTTTGTATCCAGCGAGTGAAATATTGTCCGCCGTTTGCTTCACGAACTCAATGTAACGACCGCGCGCATCGTCGATCCGCTTGGCCTTGCCAATGCGTCCTGGTGGCAGCGGGGCCACCTCGGTGTCCTTGCCGAGAATGTAACTTTCGATCGCCAACTCCAGCTCATCGGAAAGCTTGTAGCCATCCGGGCCGAAGATTTTCATCCCATTGTCCTCATACGGATTGTGGGAAGCGGTGAGCATGATGCCGGCGACGGCGCCCATCGATTTGGTCAAATGAGCAACAGCTGGAGTCGGCAAAGGTCCTACCAAAAGCACATCCATGCCCATCGAAACCAGGCCACTGGTGAGAGCCGTTTCCAGCATGTAGCCGGAAATGCGAGTATCCTTGCCGACCAAAACACGGTTCCGGTTTGGTTCCGATGAACGCAGCACCCGCGCCACCGCTTTTCCAAGCCGTAGCGCCACTTCCGCAGTGATCGGGAATTCATTTACCCGTCCCCGAATCCCATCCGTACCAAATAGTTTCATAAATCCGTGAAGGCGGATTCTCCCATATCAGAGCCTTCCGACAAGACAAACCACCACGTATTTGGTGGCCTAGGTGGGTTCCTGATGCTTCGAAAAAGACTTCGAATCCAGCTCGAAGTCATTCTTTGGAAGCCGACAGTGAAAATGGCCGATCGCTCTTTGCGACACCACGCTGCTTGTTCGGGGTTGGCCCCATTTCCAACTCAAGAACCCCACCCTTCATCAGATCGGCGTAGCGGATGAAATTCTTGGTCCAGGTCTCGCCATTCAATTTCGCGGACTGGATGTAGACGTTTTGCGGCGAGTTGTTCTTGGCATGAACGGTGAATGTTTTGCCGTCTTCCAGGGTGATGGTTGCCTTTTCAAATGCCGGGCTGCCGATCACATACTGATCCGTCCCGGGACAAACGGCGTAAAAACCGAGCGCGCTGAGAACATACCATGAAGAGGTTTGGCCCTGGTCTTCATCACCCGGATAGCCATTTTCAGTCGCGTTGTAGAGCTTTGCCATCACTTCGCGGACATGCTGCTGGGTTTTCCACGGTTGGCCGGCGTAGTCATAGAGGTAGGTCATGTGCTGGATCGGCTGGTTGCCATGCGCATACTGGCCCATATTCGCCATTTTCATCTCCGTCATCTCATGGATCGGCCCTCCATAAGTTCCGACCTTGAACTCGTTGGTTGCGGTGAAAACGCCATCGAGTTTTTGCACAAACTTCTCATCACCACCTAACAACTCGATCAATCCATCCACATCATGGAACACGGACCACACCCAGTGCCAGGCGCAACCTTCCGTGAACGGACCGCCCCATTCGGTGGGATCAAAATTATCATTCCACTTTCCATCCGCATCGCGCCCGCGCATGAATTCGGTTTCAGGATCAAATACATTTTTGAAGTTATACATCGACTTCGCAAAGAACTCAGCCTGTTCGATTTGGCCGCTCATCTCAGCAAGATGATAACCGCAGAAATCATCATAAGCATATTCCAATGTCTTCGCGGTCGCCTCACGCACCTCGGGGTAAGGAACATATCCCAAACTGTCATAATACTTCCCGCCATCGCGTCCATTCGATGGCCCCCATGGACCTTTTTGGGTGGCTTCGTGATGATAGGCTTCAAGCGCTTTTTTCGGATCGAAGGTATGAATCCCTTTCGCCCATGCATCGGCCAACAATGAAATCGCGTGATTGCCGATCATACCACCACGCTCACTTGGAAACGACCAGGAAGGCAGCCAGCCACATTGATCATACGCATCTAACAAGGCATGGACATACTCGCCCTGCATCGTCGGATGCATGACAATCGATAATGGAAATTGCGCGCGGAATGTATCCCAGAAGCCGGTATCGGTGAACATTTTACCATCGTGCAATTTCCCGTCATAAGGGCTGCGGTAATAGGCTTTTCCTTCCGCATTGATTTCATAAAATTTGCGCGAGAATAAACTCGCACGGAAGAAGCAGGAATAGAACGTCGCAAGATCATCCTCAGAACCGCCTTCCATTTTGATGCGCGAAAGATGATCGTTCCAAATCTTCTTCGCTGCCGCACTTGCCTCATCGACTGACTGAAAGGCACCCAGCTCTTGCTTCAGGGTTCGTTCCGCTTGCTCCGAATCGACATAGGATGATGCCACCTTTGCCTGAACCACAACTCCCGGTTCGAATGTTACAAAAGCACCGACGCCTTTCCCATCGGCCTCCAATTGATCCTTTTGAATCGTGTTGTTCTGATTTTCCCATGTCCCCCAGGAACTGAACGGCTGATCGAACACGATGACAAAGTTGCTGAACACATCATCCCGCAACCCTCTGCCGTTGTTCACCCGGCCGATGATTTTGTGTTCTTCCGGTAAAATCTTTACCGCGCTGAATTTGGTATACCCGTCCAGAATCACATGCGCCGGGCTGTCTTTGGGAAAGCGGAAACGAAGGTAGGCACCACGCTCGGTGGGAGCGATTTCAGCGCGGATGCCGTTTTCCAAATCGACCTGATAATGATAAGGGTGCGCTTCTTCGTGATCGTGACTGAACTTCGCCTGCCGGTCATTTTCGCCCACCACCAACGGCCCGGTAACGGGCATCAGTGAAAACACCGCATAATCGTTGGTCCATGAGCTGCACTGATGCGCTTGCTGGAAACCGCGGATGGTATCCTTCTCATACTGGTATTTCCAGCCATTGCCATTTTCACCGGTCTGCGGAGTCCAGGTATTCATCCCGAACGGCAAAGCCGTGGTGGGATACGTGTTACCGCGGGTGAGCTCGTATTTCGAATTCGTCCCCTGAAGGGTGTTTACGTATTCCGCTGGTTGTTTTTCTGCAGCCAGGGCCGGAATGCAGAAGAGGAATGCCAACAAAGGGCCTGTCAGTTTCGGATAGAGCGGGAACTTTTTCACGGGAGCCAAGCAATGAGTTACCAGGCAACTCAATGAAAGGTGATCCGCTGGCGCAACGATTTTCCCCAGCTGCGCATGGGCATGATAAGAGATCAGGCACCCAGCACCGCACGCCGGATCCGGCCGGGAGATTTTTTAAGGAATCGACGAGTGAGTGTTTCGAACTCTTCCGACAAGTCGGTCAAATGAAGTTCCAGTTTCCCTTCGCGATCGCCATCCGCCAAGAGATCAAGACGGGTCAGTTCATGCTTCAAATGCTCGGCGCAGGTGGTTGCGGAATCAACCAATCGGACATCCGGCGGTAGCAGGTCTTTCAGCACCGGAATCAAAATCGGATAGTGCGTGCAGGCAAGCATCAGGGTATCAATGCCTTTATCCACCAAGGGATCGAGATAGGCTTTCAAAACCTGCCGGGTTGCCGGGTGTTCGATCCAGTTTTCTTCTACCAAGGGAACCAGCAGCGGTGCTGCTTGACCGTGGATGATAAGCCCGGTGCGACGCAGCGCCAATGCGTGCTGGTAGGCGTGTGAGCGGATCGTCCCACGGGTCGCGATGATTCCAACCCGCTCCGTCGCGGGATCGGCAAGCGCAGCGGTGACTCCCGGCTCAATGACACCCAAAATCGGCGTCCGATACTTTTCCCGCAGCTGGGGTAAGGCATGGGCGGTGGCAGTGTTGCAGGCGACGACGATCGCTTTCACCCCTTTTGCGATGAGGAACCGGACATCCTCATCCGCGAATTGGCGGATGGTCTCCGGGCTTTTGGATCCGTACGGCAAACGAGCGGTATCTCCCAGATAAAGAACATCTTCCGCAGGAAGAAGCTCCTGGACCGCTTTCACCACGGTCAACCCGCCGACACCCGAATCGAAAATACCTAGAGGCGCTGAATTCACTGCGGCAAGCATGCCAATCCCCCGCTGGTCCGCAAGTGGCAACCGATCGAAAAAACATCCCTACTTTGCCCTTTTCCCCGGAGGTTCGCAGGCGTAGCCTCCCGCCGACATGAGCACCTGCGGACCGAAAATGAAGATGGATCCAACCCTGCACCGGGACAAGAAACCGTCCTGGATCAAGGTCCGGCTTCCAAACAATCCGGCATTCTGGTCGACCAAATCCCTGATCACGGACCTCAAACTGGTAACGGTTTGCGAAGAGGCGCAGTGCCCGAACCGTTGGGAATGTTGGGGCCAAGGAACCGCGACATTCATGATCGCCGGCGACAAGTGCACCCGCGCCTGCGGATTCTGCGCGGTCAAAACCGCCCGTCCGGACGCGCTCGAAAGCGATGAGCCGGATCGCGTCGCGGAAGCAACCCGTCGCATGAACCTCCGCCACGTGGTTATCACCGCTGTGGCGCGTGATGACATGAAAGACGGCGGCGCTGAGCATTTCCAAAAAACGATCGAAGCTGTCCGCGCGGCCAATCCCGGCATCATCATCGAAGTCCTGGTCCCTGATTTCAACGATCGCGACTGGGCCCTGTCGATGGTCATGGATGCCCGGCCGCACATCTTCAACCACAACCTGGAAACCGTGGAGCGGCTGACTCCACTGGTCCGGTCACGAGCCAAATACCAGCGTTCCCTCACGGTTCTGAAAAAAGCGAAAGCCATGGCGAATGGCAACGTGTCGACCAAAAGCGGCATGATGCTGGGTCTTGGCGAGCGCCACGATGAGATTCTCCGCAGCATGGATGATCTGTTAGAGCACGATGTGACGGTCCTGACCCTCGGCCAGTATCTCCGTCCGACGCCAAAGCATTTGCCGGTAGTCGACTACGTCACACCGGAAAAATTCGATGAATACAAAGCCATCGCGCTGGAGAAAGGCTTCCGTCACGTTGCCAGCGGTCCTCTGGTCCGGAGTTCCTATCACGCTGCGGATTTTCGTCCGGAGCTCGATGTGCTTGAGGCGATCGAGAGCGATCTGCGTGCTGCCAAAGGACTGGAAATCGGCCCTGAGCACCTGCAAATCCCAGCGCCAAAAGACGGCATGATCCAAGCGATCGCCTGACGCCATGTCACACTGGTTGATCAAATCCGAGCCCGACGTCTTTTCCATCACAGATCTGGAAAAGGTTGGGCGCGAGCCATGGAATGGCGTTCGCAACTACCAGGCCCGCAACTACATGTGGAAGGACATGAAGCCGGGCGATCTCGCGCTTTTTTACCATTCCAACGCGAAGCCTCCGGGAGTTGCCGGGGTTGCGAAAGTCGCCAGTGAAGCGTACCCGGACCCCTCTCAGTTCGACGAGAAAAGCGAATACTTCGATCCCAAAGCCACGCAGGAAAAACCCCGCTGGTGGCTGGTCGACTTCGAATACGTCGGCGCCTTCAAAGAACTGCTGCCGCTCGATAGCCTGAAAAATGATGAAGTTTTGCAGGAAATGATCGTCTGCCAGCGCGGCTCGCGGTTGTCCATCACCCCAGTTGAGAAGGTGCATTTCACCCGGGTTTGCAAACTCGCGGGCTGGAAGCCGTAGGCTGGTCTTATTTTTGCGGAGGATTCCTCTGCCAGCGAGGATTCCATCTGGGATTCGAGACAAAAAACCGGTATGATGTCGCTTTGCCTATGGAACCACCTCCCGATATGGCAAGTTTACAGACCCCGGAAAAATCACCGGCCGCCAATGCCTGGCGAGCCTGGCTGGAAGAGAACGGTCCAAAGTTATTCCTGTTCGCGCGCCAGCAAACTCGTTCCACCGAGGATGCTCAGGATGTCCTGCAGGATGCTTTGGTGAAACTTGTCGAAAAACTCCGCAGCGGAGAATTCGTCGGGGGCCAGGAATCCTGGATGCCCTATCTTTACACCAGCATTCGGCGCCTCGCGATTGATCTGAGCCGCAAGGATGATCGTCGCAAGCGGCGTGAAGACAATGTCAGCGCCGATCAGGAAGCTGAGCAACGCGACGCCTTTCATCCTTGGTTCGAAAGTGATGCTTCCGACGACGAAACCCGTTCCCAACTCGAAGAAAGTCTAAAGGACTTACCTGCCAAATTTTCCGAGGTCATCGTTCTCAAAATCTGGGGTGAAAAGACCTTCGCAGAAATTGGCGAAACTTTACAAATTTCTCAAAACACCGCCGCATCCCGGTATCGCTATGGCCTTGAAGCGCTGAAAAAGCAGCTCGGCGGAGCCCGCCGCCGCGGTGATCTATCCATCTGATTTCCCCTTTCCCATGTCATTGCAATCCGATACTCCTGATCCCAAAGAACTCGAATCCCTGCTCCGGCAGCTTTCGCCAAAAGCATTGGACCTGGATTTACTGGACCGTCTCGAACAAGCAGCTGATGGCTCGTTAGAGTCGCTCAGTCTTGAGGAAATGCAGTTCGAGGCCAGCCTTCGCCGGGTAAAACCCTCAGCATTGCCTGAGAATTTCTTCAACTGCCTGGAACAGCAACTTTCCAGTACCCCATTTCCCGTTAACAAGAAAATTCTACTTTTCCCGAAAGCCGCCCCCGAAGCTGTCAAACCCGCGCGTTTTTCCCGCTCCATGTGGTCTGCCGCCGCAGCGGTCGCCATCCTTGGTGCTTCTGCCGCGCTTTTGCTGCCGAACCGGTCAGCATCGGTCTCCCCCATCCAGCAGGCTTCCAATCATTTGCCAGCCTCAGTCCCCGCCCCACTGGCAGATCGGGTTTCGCCGACGAATGCCAGCCTCGTTCCTGCAGGATTTGAGCGTGGACTGAACAGCACACGGGACGAAGGCATTTATTGGGACTCAAGTAATACGCCACATCGTGTATTGCGCGTCGAATATATGGATCATTACATCATGAAATCCAAAGACGGCAAAACTTACACCACCAACTTGCCCCGCACTCAATATATCTTAGTTCCGGAAAAAGTAGACTAATTAGAATTCATATCAGGAAACAAAATCGCAACTCCATCACGCTTATAGTTTGTAAACAATCAAGCTTATGAAAGAAAATCTCTATCATATTGGAATTGGCCTGGCCTGTATTATTCCAGCTCTCGCGATTGAACCCCCACCTGACAATGCGCCACCGCCACCATCGGTGGAATCCAGAGTTCGATCATCCTCGAATTCCATAGCCCAGAACCCCCAAGAAGATAGCACCGCACCAATAGCACCGGCCGCCCAAGCCACTTCTCGCGCGAGCAACTCCCGTGGCTTTCTAGGCCTTATGACCAAAGAAGTCCCGGAAATGCTCCGCATGCACCTAGGCTTGAAAACGGGTGAAGGAGTGATGGTGAATGGTTTGGTTCCTGGTGCTCCAGCCATAACGAGTGGATTTGCCAAATATGATATTATCCTCAAAGTAGCTGATACAGCTATCGGATCCCCCGAAGAACTTTCAAATAGTCTCGCGAATTACAAAGCAGGCGATTCTGTTAATATCGATTTAATCCATACTGGCGATCGAATTACCAAATCAGTAACCCTCGGACAACGGCCAACAGATCTCGACTTATCTAACAATGATAGCTTGGATCCGCAAATGGCTCAACGCGCTCAGGATTCCCCCCCGAATCTGGATTTCGAGCGCTTGGGAGGCTTTACTCCCGAACAGGCAGATCGGATTCGCCGCATTATTGAGCGGAATTTGCAAAATCCACGCCGCCTTCAAATGTCCATGGGACTATCTTCTCACATGGAGGATATGATGCGCCAAATGGAGGATCAATTTTCGGACATGAATGACATGATCGATCCACAGCAAGGCGGCAATGGGAACTTCGAATTCAATTCCGGCTCCAGCCTTAGCATCGTCGATGACGATGGTAGTATCGAAGTCCGTTCAAACAATGGAGATACCAAAGTGACCGTGCGGGATCAGGACAATAAAGAAGTCTGGTCCGGGCCGTGGAATACGGATGACGACAAGTCCAAAGCGCCAGAAGACATCCGCAAGCGGATTGAAAAATTCAATCTATCCGGCGGCGGTAATGGCAAGGCGTTCCATCTACAATTCGGCACCCGTAGCGGTCGCTGACCAATTCCGCTAGGTTTCATTTTCCAGGGAGGCAAAGCATACCCGCGTCCAGCATGGCTGGCGCGGGTATGTGATTTTTATCCCCCCAACCTCAGCTGCCACTGATTCTTCAAACTTCGTCCCCACTCAGCGCAATTTTCGCATTGGCCAACAACCCGGAAGGGCCGTGCACCTCACCCGCAATCTGAACCAGTCCGCCTAACCTTCCTTCCACTCGGGCAGAAATATCCAGTGTTTCTCCCGGGACTGCCGCCCCCAGAATTTTAGCCATTTTCACGGCTGTCAGCCGCAGATTTTCCAGTTTCTGCTCACCACTTTGAGCGACGATCCCTCCCATTTGCGCGATTGCTTCCAGCAAAATCACCCCTGGCATCATCGGATTGCCGGGAAAATGCCCGGCAAGAAAGTCCTCATCTCCAAGAATGCGGTATTGTCCGGTGCCGCTGACTCCGGGTTCGAGCGCCTTGATTTCGTCGACGAATCGAAACGATGGGCCATGCGGCAACGAATCGAGGAAATGCGAGTAATCCATCGCTGTTTCATGTGAAAGATGACGGACAATTACAATCCCGGTGACTTGAAAAATCGGGTCGACCGAATGCAGCTCCTGTCGGTATGGTGCGCCATCTGCCCACGATTTTGCCACCTGTCGAACATACCGCCCTGGAATCACCTTCGGAATCTGCCGGTGGTCGGGCATGGATTCGTCTCCCGTGGGACTGGCTGATGATGGCAACCGCTGTCGTCGCCTGGGGGATTCTCGGACTGGCAGTTTCGCTTCTTGCGCTGCCGATATCACTCCTTTTCAGCAAAGCGAAATCCCAGCGCATCGGCCGGTGCCTCCACCACGGGATCATGAAACGTTTCATCGCATTTCTCAAAGCGGTGGGATTGATCAGGGTGGATTTGTCTCCGCTCGAGTCGCTAAACCACATCGACCACCCCGTCATCATCGCGCCAAATCACACGTCGCTGTGGGATGCGATTTTCCTGATCGCCACCATTCCTCACGCGCTGTGCGTGATGAAAAAGTCCATTCTCTGCAATCCGTTCCTCGGCGGTGGCGCCCGGTTAGCGGGTTACATTTCAAACCAATCCATCACCGGAATGATCCGCGCCTCGGCAAATGCATTGCGCGACACCGATCATCTGGTGGTCTTCCCCGAGGGCACCCGGACCCGACCGGAGAGCCGTTGGATCAATCCGATCAAAGGAGGATGTGCCTTGATCGCCATTCGTGCCGGAGTTCCCGTGATCCCGGTCATCATCCGCAGCAACACCCGATTTTTGCAAAAAGGCTGGCCCATTTGGAGACCACCGGCATTTCCGATCAGAATCTGTTTCGAGATCGCACCACCTTTGGTTCCAGTTGCGGGAGAATCCGCGCACCACTTCAACCAGCGCCTGCAAGCGGTTTACGAAACGGAACTTGCCAAGCCGCATCCCTTGAGACGCCAAGTGGCCTCGGTTGAAAACTAGAAATTTTAGTAAGGCACTTCGACGCCAGAATTCGTCCAATGCTTGCCCGCCGCCGCCAGTCGCTGTAGACCTCGGCTCGCATGCCGGATCACCGCCCACTTGTTCTCATCCCCAGTTACAATACCGGCCCCATTTTGCGCCAGACTCTGGATGCGGTCTTGCGAGCAAATGTCCCGGTCTGGGTGGTGTTCGACGGCTCAACTGATGGCTCACCTGAGCTCATCAAAGACCTATCCTCACCCCATCTGAAGGTTCTTTCGTTGGAAAAAAACTCAGGCAAAGGATCCGCCGTTCTCTACGGGCTGAAGGCGGCAATGACAGAAGGTTTCACCCACGTGTTGAGCATGGACGCCGATGGGCAGCATCCTGCGGAAAAAATCCGGGAATTTTTCGCCATTTCCGCCGAATTCCCTCAAGCGGCGATTTTCGGCCGTCCGGTGTTTGATTCATCCGCACCGGCACTCCGGGTGAATGGCCGCAAAATTTCCAATTTCTGGGCAAATCTGGAAACTCTGGGCTGGGGCATTGATGATTCCTTGTTCGGCATGCGCCTCTATCCAGCTGCCGATCTATTAGCGGTGATGGAATCCACCCAATTTGCCCGCAGATTCGACTTCGAACCGGAAGTGGCGGTTCGCTTGGCATGGCGGGGTGTTCCCATCATCAATTTGCCGACACCGGTGCTCTACCCAAAGGCGGAAGACGGCGGGATTTCACAGTTCCGGTATTTGCGCGACAATACCCTGCTGACCTGGATGCACTTGCGTCTCATGCTTGGATTCGCCTTGCGATTTCCCTACCTCCTGCTGCGTGGGGATAATCCGCTGGAATCCGAAAATCCACCTTCGCGATGACCACTGCTTTGCCGAAAAAGATCGGATCGCTCTACCGCGGCCGCTGGGATCAGCACTATGTCGCGACGAAAGTCCGCACGGATCCACTTTATGCGCGGATCCATCAGGAGCTCGCCGACTCCTCACTTCCGTTGCTGGATTTGGGTTGCGGCCTGGGTGTCCTCGAATTTTTTCTACGAGAACTCGGGGTCGCGGTTCCGATGCTCGGGCTCGATTACGATGAACGAAAAATTGAGGCCGCACGCTTGGCCGCGAAAAAGGTAGGCACCACCGATGTGGATTTTTCGGTTCATGATGCCCGAACCGGCCTGCCGGAGCATTGTGGAAATGTGACGATCCTCGACATCCTGCAATTCATCGCCCCGGAGGAGCAACGGACGCTGTTGAAGCTCGCTGCCGAGCGAGTTGCACAACAAGGAGGGAAACTCGTGATCCGTTCTGGATTGCGGGATTCGTCACTGCGATTCAAAATCACCGTTTTTGGCGATGTTGTCGCCAAGGCGACGTCCTGGATGAGATCCGGCCCAGTTCACTACCCGGTGGCGGAGGATTTCCAGGAAATCCTCTCGCCCTATGGAACGGTCGATATTTCTCCGCTCTGGGGTGGAACCCCGTTCAACAATCATCTCATCGTGATGAGCCGCTGACCGAATCAGGCCAAATCGACCTCATCTTCGATTTCATTAAAGTCCATCTCACGGACTCTCTTCTTGTCGCGTTGGCGCTCCACTTCCTTGCGCAGGGTCTCGCGCAACTCCACGCCATTTTTCACGCCGGGAATCAGAACCTTCGGCTGTCCACGGTCAGAAGTTTCCAGTTTGATGGTCGCGAGGCCAACAACTCTCATCCACCAAGGGCGAATGGTTAGAGTATCTTTCACGCGATACAGTTCCACTTCTTCGATGTGCTGGTTGATGACACCTGATGTGATTTTCAGGCGCTCATTGGTCAACTCGAACTGCTGGCATTTCACCACCATGTATTTCCAGATGATCCAAGCCAACGGCAAAACCAAGGCGATGAATGCCGGAGGAAAGAAGATCCCCCCGGCTACGATTCCAGCGATTACGATCAAGGAGACCAAATAGGCTCCCAGATTCAACCATTGTGATGGGCTGGTTTTCCAAAAACTGACTTCGTCACTCACGACCCAACATGGTCGCTTAGACCACTTTCCTGCAAGTGGAGAATCATGGGGATTTTCTACCGTTCGGATCAGGTCATTTTGATCAAGCCGCATAAGGTCGCCGGTGCATCAGCGCACCGGCATCGTCGGCTCCGCCATGGCTGCGGCTTTTTCGCGTTCCTTCATGGCCTGGCAGGCTGCACAGCAGGTCTTCGAGCCATACGATTTGCAGGCGGATTTTTGGTATTGGGTGCCTGCTGCAGGTTGCGCAGGAGCGACTCCGTTCGATGTGGTCGTGGATGAAGTTTTCATCGGTGCGAAGACCTTACTCAAGCCGGGCAGAACCGCTCCGCATGCCTTCGCTGATGCTCTGCGCATCTTGCTGGAACTTCAGTCCCTGTCTGCACGAATTTCCGGTAGGAAAACGGTCAGGAATCCGAGCAGCGGAAGAAACGCACAAATCTGGAAGACGAAATTGATTCCATGCATGTCCGCCAGTTTTCCAAGGGCTGCGGAGCCGATGCCTGCAATGCCAAACGCCAGACCGAAGAACAAACCAGCTACCATCCCGACTTTGCCGGGCAACAGCTCCTGCGCATAAACCAGGATGGCTGAAAACGCCGAGGCTAGTATCAAGCCGATGATCACGCTCAACACGCCCGTCATTCCGAGGCCGACATGGGGCAATAGCAGTGAAAATGGCGCGACGCCGAGTATGGAAACCCAAATGACTTTCTTCCTGCCGAACCGATCCCCCACCGGACCACCCACAATGGTTCCAATCGCGACTGCCAGCAATAACAGGAAAAGATGATACTGGGAATCACGCACGGAGATATGGAAACGATCCATCAGATAAAAAGTGTAGTAACTGGAAAGTGACGCCAGATAGACATACTTCGAAAACGTCAACACCACCAATACCAGCAACGCCCGGATCACCGTTTTCCTTGAATAGATGCTTTCCACCTCCGCATCCTTGCTGGTGCTACGGCGATGAATGCGATGAAGGTTCCGACCCTGCCATCTGCCGACATTCCACAGAACCAAGATCGCCAAAAGCGAAACAGCGGAAAACCCAATGATCGCACGTTGGCCATGGGGAACGATGATCAGCGCAGCAAGCAAGGGCCCGATTGCGCTTCCAGCATTTCCTCCGACCTGGAACAAGGATTGGGCAAGCCCGCGCCGCTTCCCTGCAGCCATGTGGGCGATCCGCGAAGCTTCCGGGTGAAACACCGCCGACCCAGCACCAATCAATCCGGCGGAAAACAAAATGGTGGCAAAGCTGCTGGCGGAGGAAAGAGACACCAGTCCCACCGTCGTCAATGTCATGCCGATCGGTAAAGAATAGGGCAACGATTTGCGGTCGGTGATCAATCCCACCACCGGCTGAAGCAACGAAGCCGTCACCTGAAAGGTAAAAGTAATGAGTCCCAGCTGAGTAAAGGACAATGCATAGGAATTCCGCAGCAATGGATAGATCGATGGCAACAAGGCCTGGATCATATCATTCATCAAATGCGAAGCACTGATCGCAAATAGCAGGCCGAACACCGTGGAAGTAACGGGGGGCTGGGCTATGTCGGCAGGGGTTGATCCAGAGGTTCGCATGAGGGCGATGAACCTGCTGGATCTCCATCCGAAGTTCAACCGAAGGAGCTGGTGTTATTCGGGGATCTTCTGGTATTTTTCTCGGATTCGATCACGAAAAGCAGCTGGAGTCAGTTTTTCATATCGCCGGAAGAAGCGGGCAAAATAGGAAGGATCTTTAAATCCAAGCCGATAACAAATTTCTGAAATACTAAGATCGGAGTGCAACAGCATCCGTTTGGCGTCCAATTGCCTACGTTTCCGGATGAGACTGCCTGCCGACTCCCCCAACTCGTCACGAATCACATAGTTCAAATGATTTTCTGTCACTCCCAAGGCCTTCGCATAAGGCGAAAGTTGATGCCATTCCGCGAAGTGCATTTCCACGGTCTGGTGGAATCGTGCCACAAGCCGCGCCGCACGGCCGTTCGCTGGATTCGGGTGAATCTCCGCATGCCAGCGAGAGCATTTGATGAACAGGATATTGAGCAATGAGCGGATCAATGACTCAGCGCCGGGCTCCGCTTGATCAAACTCACTCTGGATCTCATGGAAGATCCGGTGTGCCACTTCTGACTGATGGGAATCCAGAGACAGCCATGGCAATCCGGTCGACCCATGGAAAAACGGAAGTTGATAGAGCCCGCTGATTTCAGCGTCTGGAGACGATTCAAAAAACTCACGGGTAAATGAGACAATGGATCCGCTCATCCCGGCCTCTGGCTTGGCGGTATGCACCTGACCGGGACTCAGGAAAAATACGGTCGTGCCCGTGATCTCAATTTCCCTGAAATCGTGCATTAACTGACCGCGCCCCTTCATGATCGAGACTTGGAAATAGTCATGGTAATGCGGCATCCGACGGATCGGATCGTTGTCCATCAGCTCATTAAATGACACCGAGACAATTCCCTTTTCCCGCAACCGGAGTTGGTCTCCGTCCGCGAGTCGGATCGCTGGAATTGATTTTCGGTCCATGGTTCGTTTTGCCTATTTCCAAAACGGTGACTTGCTCCGCCTAAATGGAGAAGCATCGGCTTGTTAGACGCTGAATTTCGAATTTTGCATCAAGCTCCCACTTGCCAAACCCGATCGAAGTTGAATAGATGATTGAATGAAGAAAGCCAGCGCGTTCATCGTTTTTCGTTCTACAGCGGATTCTGGACTTAATCATTATCTCTTCGTCGGTTATGAGTGGTCACCCGTCCCGCATTCCGTGTGGATGATCTTCGATCGCGGCAAGAATTCCGTTCTGATGACTCAGGATTGCCGCTTCGAACCGAACCGCTCGAACAAAGAAGCACCGGAAATTTTCACAGAAAGAGACGTCATGATCGCCATCGCCCTGAAGGGCGCATCCATGCATATGGGCTGCCCGAAGAGTGCCTGGCTCGAGATCGAAAATCCGGACACAGAAATCGCGGTTTTTCACGCCAGCACCACCACTCTATCTGAAAAGAGTCAGCTGTATCTCGCGATCGAAAAATTCGGCACCTACTACAAGCTCCCGCATTACATGGCGAAGATGCTCGAGTGCCTAGAGCCTCATCTCAATCTGGTCATTACCGACCTTTGATTTGATGAGACCCATTGCGGCAAGTCCGATCAATCATCCTTGATATCGATCATCGCGCGTTTGCGGCGACTTTCGATCCAGCGGTTGTATTGAGCTACACTTTTATCAGCCCGGACACGGTTTTCCACCATATCGCGAACTTCACTGAGTGCTGGAGATGGTCCCAGATCTTTGTGAGTCACTTTCACGATGGTGAATCCTTGAGGATCTTCGAGTGGTCCCAGAAGTTCACCCTCTTTCGCATCGAAAATGATTGCCGCGAACTCTGAGGATAAATCCATCCGTGGCACGTCCTCCTGGACGCCGCCGGCTTCTGCAAATGCATCGCGCGAATAGCTTTTTGCCAGCTCTGCGAAATCTTTGCCGTCTTTCAGCTGCTTAACCAAACTTTCCGCAAGGGCGAGTTGGGTCTCCGGCGTCGACAAGGGGTTTTGCGGATCCACACGTGGGATGTAGATTTTCATGAAGGAAATCTGGTCCTTCGTGGTGTCCCGAATCTGCAACTTGATGTTGTTGTATTCCTTGCGAATTTCGTCTGGAAGGGGTGGTGGAGCATTGAGAATCGCCTGCTGCTGTTTCATGGCGTCGACCACCAGTTTGTCACGAGTCATTCGGCGATAGCCTTCCATCGTTAAACGGCTTTTCTTTAATTCCTCACGGAATCTCTCTTCACTGCCATTGAATTGATCACGAATCTGACGATCAATTTCCTCGTCGATGTAGCTCGGTTTGATGGTGGCACCAAGTTGCTTGAACTCATCCAGAATGATCTGACGGTCGATCAATTCCTGAATCACGCGTGCTTTCTCCTCTTTGAACTGGCGCTCAAACTCTTCGCCACGCCGTGGGAATTTTGAAACCAGCTGCAAATAGCTGGGAGCTAACAACATATTGACCTCGCTTCGGGTAATTACCTGGCCGTTCACTTTGGCGGCGATGCCGTTGACTTCAATCGGTCCTTGAGGTTGGCCGAGGACCGTCATCGGGCCGCAGGCGACCGCCACAGAAAGGGCACAAAGAAGGCGGAATTTCATGAACAAGAGTAATTTAGAAGTTTAGCAAAAGAGTAATGGCCTCGGCCAGCTTCCCTTGGGGACTAGCCGATTGCAAGCGGGGAAACCTGCGGCCTTCGAGCATGATGTAATCGCCATTGCGATGCAACATCAGCCTTTGACCCTGAATTTCCACGGATGCTATCCCCTCAGCGGCAGCAATTGCCTTAATTTGTGCAATTTTTAGCAAATTGGCAGCCGGATCAGGGATTCTGCCAAATTTGTCACGCCAAGCAGTTTCCAGTGCCTGCACCGCTTTCTCGGTCCCGGCTTCGGAAAGCTCGCGAAACGCGGAAATCCGGATTTTGGTTTCCTCCAACCACCCGGCTGGCAGGAACGCCGGAAGCGTGGTCTTCGGATCGGCGCGCGACCAGCTGGACTCGGAAAAGGCGACGAAATCGGCTTTAAAGTTGGTCTCACCCTGCGGCGCGTTTTTACGCCCTTTGAGACGATCGACCGATTGGCGAAGCAGCTGGCAGTAAAGATCGAATCCGATTTGTGAAATGTGGCCCGATTGCTTGGTCCCTAGCAAATTACCCGCGCCGCGAATTTCCAGGTCACGCATCGCAATTTTGAATCCCGAACCCAAGGCGGTGTATTGCTTGATCGCGTGAATCCGTTTTCGCGCATCACCCACTGTCATCATATCACGCGGCAACAAAAGAATCGCATACGCCTTCTCCCCCGCCCGGCCGACCCGACCGCGAAGCTGATACAAATCGGCAAGGCCAAACCGATCGGCGCGATCGATGAGAATCGTGTTGGCATTGGGAATATCGATCCCGGTTTCGATGATCGTGGTTGCCAAAAGAATATCCGCCTCACCCCGGACGAACGAATGCATCACCACTTCGAGGTCGGATTTGTCCATTTGCCCGTGGCCGATCACAATTCGCGCCTCCGGCACCAACTGACGGAGCTTCGAGGCCATCAGCTCAATGGTTTTAACCCGGTTGTGCAGGAAAAACACCTGACCACCGCGTTTCATTTCACGCCGGATCGCATCGCGGATCACCCTCTCATCGTACGCGCAAACCGTCGTCGCCACCGGCACCCGATTCGGCGGCGGGGTCTCGATGGTCGACATGTCACGCGCGCCCATGAGAGCCATGTAAAGCGTCCGCGGAATCGGGGTCGCGGAAAGCGTCAACACATCCACCTGACGGAACAGCTGCTTGAACTTTTCTTTGTGGGCGACGCCAAAGCGTTGCTCCTCATCGATCACCACCAAGCCGAGGTCCTTGAATTGAACATCGCCGGAAACCAGACGATGGGTGCCGATGACCATGTCCACCGAACCGTCCTTCAGACCGGCCAAGGTTTCGCGCACTTCCGCAGCCGTGCGGAATCGGTTCAGCAAATCGACCCGCATCGGATAATCCGACATTCGTTCGCGGAAGGTGCGCCAATGTTGCTCCGCGAGCACTGTGGTCGGCACCAACAGCGCGACTTGCTTGCCGCCGGTGATCGCCTTGAACGCGGCGCGGATTGCGACCTCGGTTTTACCAAATCCGACGTCACCGCAAATGAGCCGGTCCATCGGTTTGCCGGACTCCATGTCCAGCTTCGTTTCTTCGATTGAGCGCCGTTGGTCTGCGGTTTCGGTGTAGTGGAATGAATTTTCGAATTCCCACATCCACTTGGAATCCGGCGGATGCGCAAAGCCACTTTCGGATTGGCGCTCGGCCTGCACCCGCAGCAGCTGCGCCGCGTAGTCGAGAATCGATTTTTCCGCGGCCTTTCTGGCGTTTTTCCATGCGGTGCTGCCGAGCTTGTTCAGTTCCGGGGTTTTGCCGCCAAGACCCACGTACTTGCCGACCAGATGCGCCTGTTCGAGCGGCACTCCGAGCAAGGAGCCATCGCGATATTCCAGAACCAATTCCTCGCCCTCGTCGCCTTGCTGGATGCCGCGGAATCGAGCAACGCCGTATTCATAGTGAACCACCAGATCGCCCTCTTCCATCTCATCGACGGTTGCCCGGGCGCGGGCGGCGCGCGCTTGATCCAGTGAGGAGCGACGCGGCCCGCCACTGCGATATCGGCCGAAAAGTTCGGACGAAGAAAGAACCGCCAGTTTGAGAACCGGCACCGTGAAACCTGCCAGGAGTTCACCGCGCACCGGTTGCAATCCCAGATCGCGCTGCAAATCCTTGCCCGCGAGTTCCGCGAAGCGCTCCTGCTCGCCCTTGTTGGAAAAGACCATCGCCACGTCCCAGCCATCGCGTTTCCAATCATTGAGCTGCCGGAAGAAATGATCGCGCCGTGATTGCTCCAACACGAAATCGCCAGCCTCGAACGACCCAAGCGGACTGCCGAAACAAGCGAGCGTGAAATCTTCCTCGGAGTTGTATTCCGCAGCCCCTTCCAAAATCCGGACATCCGGCCGTGAAACATCCGCAGCCAGGGAAATGAAAACATCATCAGGGCGTCGGTAGTCGGCGACCGTCGCTTCGGACACCGGTTCCGCCAGCAACAGATCCGCTTCTAACAATTTCCGCGTCGATGCTTGGGAATCGAGGTCAAATTCGCGGACGGATTCCAGTTCGGTATCAAAAAACTCAAGCCGGAGTGGCTTCGGTGCCTGCCAAGCAAACAAGTCGAGAATCCCACCACGAACCGCAAATTGGCCGCGGGCGGCAACGGTCGGCACCCTTTCATAACCGGCTCCGGTGAGAGTTTCGGCGAGCTCGACCGGGTCCAACGTAAGCCCAGGCTTCAGCGCGGTGCGGCTGGCTCGCAAGGAGCCGGGCGATGGCGCAGGCCCATCGAAGGCATCGCTTCCGCAAAGCACCACACAGCTTTCCGATCGGGCCAGAACTTCCAGCACGGCAAACCATTCCGCTGCCGACTCCGGATCGGCCACCGTTCCATCCCCCGTTTCCGCAGGCGGTTCCGGAAGGCAAAGCGCACGGATGTTCCAGAGTTCCAATTCTGCCGCGAGGCGTTCGCGTTGCCGTGGGAGATCACAAACCACCCAGCAGCGGGATTTTTTCGCGTCGCGCGCGGCACCGATCGAAACCGCCAACAAAAACGCGTGAGCCGCCTCGGCCGAGTGATCGAGCACGACCTCTCCATCGCCAGCAGCCAATGGGGCCAGGCGTTCGGCAAATTCCGGCAGCGTGATGGCGCGCCGCAGCAGGCCGCGCGTGATGGGGTCCGTTTGGGCCACGCCGCAGGAATAGGCGCGATCCAGCGCTCGCGCAAGGAAACTGACAAACCACAAAGATTCGGATTTTTGCTATCTGCTGAAACCGCGATACGGTCCGGCATGATTCCTCTCTCGGTGCTCGACCTTTCCCCCATCCTCCAGGGCGAAGGTGTTTCTCAATCTTTTGCTCACACGCTGGCCTTGGCGCGGCATGTCGAATCGCTCGGTTATCACCGGTTCTGGTTGGCGGAGCACCACAACATCCCCGGTGTCGCCAGCGCCGCCACCTCCGTGCTGATCGGTCATGTTGCAGCTGGCACCCAATCCATCCGGGTTGGCTCCGGTGGCATCATGCTACCAAATCACGCGCCCTTGGTGATCGCTGAACAATTTGGAACTCTGGAAGCTTTGTTTCCGGGGCGAATCGATCTCGGCCTCGGGCGCGCTCCCGGCGGAGATCCGCTAACCGCAAAAGCACTGCGCCGCAATCTGGGCAGCAGTGGCGATACCTTCCCGCAGGATGTGTTAGAACTTCAGGGCTACCTGGATGATGCTGAACCGGGACAAGCTTTGAAGGCGATCCCAGGGGTTGGCTCAAAGGTTCCACTCTATTTGTTAGGCTCCAGTGATTTCAGCGCAAGATTGGCAGCAGAGCTTGGTTTGCCGTTTGCCTTTGCTTCGCATTTCGCCCCCGATTACCTGCACACCGCCCTTTCGCTTTATCGGAAAAACTATCGTCCATCCGCAGCCCATCCCGAGCCACACGCCATGGTCTGTGTGAACGTCGTCGCGGCCGATACCGATGATGAGGCCCGTTTCCTCTTCACCACCCTGCAGCAGCAATTCCTCAACTTGATTCGCCGGGGACCGCAGCAGCTCCCGCCACCCGCCAGGCACCTTCACTGGACACTGGCGGAACAACAGCAAGTCGGCAGAATGTCGCGCTGCTCCATGGTTGGAAGCGCGGAAACCGTGCAGCAGGATTTAACGAATTTCATCAAGGATACGGCAGCAGATGAAGTCATCGCCACCGCACAAATCTTTGATCAAACCGCCCGGCTTCGCTCTTTCGAAATCCTCGCGGAAGTCATGAAGGTTCCCGCTTCTCTAACAGATGCACGAAATAATCCACCGCAGGATTGCGCGATTGATGATTCCACGCCGCCCACATCCGAAAATCGTAATTCGAGCTTTCTTCCAGTGGAATGATGTGGATGCCCTGATTTTTCAGATCCAGGACCTGGGGCAGCAATGAAATCCCCTGATCGGCCGCGATCAGATTGATCAGTGAATCAAATCCCGCCACCCGCCGGAGGTTGGTCGGCGTGAAACCTTCCCTGGCACAGAATCCGCATACATCCTCCTGATGAACCGAGCGAGGCTCCTTGCCGATACTGTAAATCACCAGATCGCGGATTTCTGGCAGTGCCACGGATTTGCGCCCCGCCCAGGCATGTTGCGAAGAGACGGCGACGCCAAATTGCGAATGCACCACGCACAAGCTGCGCAGCCCGGAATTCGCCAAGGCATCCTGGCCATAGGCAAACCCGATGTCGATGGTTCCCCGTTTCAGCCCCTCCAACTGCTCAAGCGGAAGCATTTCGACAAATTGAATCTCGACTCCAGGGTATCGGTCCCTGAATTTCTTCAGCGTCAGCGGAAGGAAATCAGTGGCAATGATCCCAACGCTGCCGATCCGGAGCGCCCGGCTCTGCCCAGACTGGGTTTGCAACGCCCGCGCCACAGCCATCTCCGACTGCGTCAGGAGCTGCCTGGCGTCCGCCAAGAACACCTTTCCCGCCTCTGTTAATGATACCGCCACCGTTGTCCGCTCCAAAAGCTTCACTCCGGTTTCCTCCTCCAGGTTCCGGATTTGCTTGCTCAACGCCGGACCACTGACATGCAACCGATTTGCCGCTTTCCGAAAACTGAGGTCCTCCGCGACCGCCACGAAATATCTCAAATGTCTGAGTTCCATCCCGCCGCAGTAGTAACTGCTGGTTACTAGGGTGCAAACTTCAAAATCATTCCGAATCGTTCGATTCGATGCTAACTAGCCCGCCATCAAACATTCGTTTGTCCAATTTCTTACCCACCATGCAGCCCCACCTGTTCATTCCACTCACCCTTGCGACTTTCCTGATCCTGCCATCCTGCAAGAAAGAGGAGGCCGCAGGCCCACCACCCGGACCAACTGCCGTATCCGTACTTCCAGCTGGTACTGAAGACGTTAGCATCACTCGCGAATACCCTGGCCGCATCGATGCCGTCCGCACCGCGGATGTCCGCGCACGTGTCCCCGGCATTCTGCTGCAAAAGAAATTTGTCGAAGGCGCTGAAGTTCAGAAAGGCGACGTTCTGTTCCAGATCGATCCCGAGCCACTGCAAGCCGCACGCGACAGTGCCGCCGCCTCGCTGGCAACTGCCAAAGCCAATTCCTCTATCGCCGAGGTGAATGTGAAACGTCTGCGTGGTCTTTCCGCCTCAAACGCAGTCAGTCAGCAGGATCTCGATGATGCGGAAAACGCGGTCGCCCTTGCAAATGCCCAGATTCAAGGCGCTGAAGCCGCGTTGAAAACTGCCGAGCTGAACCTCGGCTACGCCACCGTCACCGCACCGATTTCCGGTCGGATCGGTCGTGCCATCGTGACAGAAGGAGCCTTGGTTGGCGAAGGAGAAGCAACCCTTCTCGCCACCATCCAGCAATTGGATCCGATCTATTTCGACTTCACCCAACCAAGCGGCGATATGATCTCCCTGCGCCAGGCCATGGAAAAAGGCTCGCTGGGTAAAGTTCCTGACGATCAGACCGGTGCGACTTTGATCCTCGAAAACGGCACGGAATATTCCGTCAAAGGACGCATTTTGTTCTCCGAAGTGACAGTCGATGAAACGACAGGCATGGTCACGCTGCGTGCGGAATTTCCAAACCCTGACCGCGTCCTGCTGCCGGGCATGTTTGCCCGCATTCGCGTCGTCGAAGCGATTCGCAAAGATGCGGTTACCGTGCTTCAGCGCGCTGTTACCCGTCAGCAAAATGGCAAGGCCAGCGTCATGGTCGTGAACGACAAAAACGAGGCCCAGCTGAAGATGATCGAGACGGCAGATCCCGTCGGCGACAAGTGGGTCGTAACTTCCGGCCTGCAAAAAGGCGATACCGTGATCATTGAGGGCATGAAAGCGTTCCCTGGAACGAAAGTCGTGACCGAGCCCTACACCCCCAAAGCACCGGACAAAAAAACCGGTGAAGGCTGAGTTGTAGCCTTCATGCTGCACATCCCCATCCGCGTTCCTTTCCCATCCAAATTCCTCATCCTTCATGGCCCGATTCTTCATCGAACGCCCGATTTTCGCGGTCGTCGTCTCCATCTTGATCTGCCTTCTGGGCGTGATCTCCATCACCCAGCTGCCGGTCGCTCAATATCCGAGCGTCGCGCCACCCTCGATCTCGGTCACCGCGACTTACGCCGGTGCTTCCTCCGAAACGTTGAGCGACACCGTGACTTCGGTCATCGAGCAGCAGCTCAACGGTATCGATAACCTGCTCTACATCTCCTCCGCCAGTGATGCCACCGGCCGGGCAGTCATCACCCTGTATTTCCAACCGGGGACCGATCCCGACACGGCGCAAGTCCAGGTGCAGAACAAGGTTCAGCTCGCAACCCCCAGCTTACCACAAACCGTGCAGCAATCCGGTGTGGTGGTGGCCAAAGCGACCCGGAACTTCTTCATGATCATCGCCCTCGGATCGGAAGATGGCAGCATGGACTCGGTTGCACTCGGCAACTACATGTCCGCCTCCATGCTTGATCCGCTCCGCCGGGTGCAAGGCGTCGGTGAGATCAACCAATTCGGCACGGAATACGCCATGCGCGTGTGGCTGGATCCCAACAAGTTGTTCAGCTACAATCTGACACCGCTGGAAGTGAACGAGGCTCTCCAAGCTCAAAACACCCAGGTGGCAGTCGGGCAGATTGGCGACCTGCCAGCCGCGCCCGGCCAGGAGATGAATATCATTCTCCAAGGCCGCTCCACACTTGCGACGGTTGAGCAGTTCAACAACATCGTCCTTCGCGTCAACACCGACGGCTCACGGGTCTATCTGAAAGACGTCGCCCGCGTCGAAATGGGTGGTCAGGCCTACACTCCCGAAGCCCGGATCAATGGAACCCCATCGGTCGCCGCCGCGATCAAGTTGTCACCAGGTGCCAACGCGCTCAACACGGCAAACGCCATCAAGGCCGAAGTCGAGCGTCTGGAGAAATTCTTCCCGCCTGGGGTGAAAGTTTTCTTCCCGCTTGATACTTCCACCTTCGTCAAAATTTCGGTCGAAACCGTGATCCACACCCTGGTCGAAGCCATCATTCTGGTGTTCCTCGTGATGTTCCTGTTCTTGCAGAACTTCCGCGCCACCTTGATTCCCACGATCGTGGTTCCGGTCGCATTGCTCGGAACCTGCGGCTTGATGCTCGCCATGGGCTTCTCGCTCAACGTGCTGACCATGTTCGGCATGGTGCTCGCTATCGGGATTCTGGTGGACGACGCCATCGTGGTGGTTGAAAACGTCGAACGGATCATGAGTGAGGAAGGTCTCACCGCGAAAGAGGCCACCAAGAAAGCCATGGGCCAGATCACCGGCGCGCTGGTCGGCATCACTCTGGTGCTGACCGCTGTGTTCATCCCGATGGCCTTCTTCGGCGGCTCGGTGGGAACCATTTACCGTCAGTTTTCGGTATCGATGGTTTCCTGCATGGTGTTCTCCATTTTCCTCGCCCTCACGCTGACTCCGGCACTTTGCGGGGTGCTGCTGAAGCAGGTTGAAGCCGGACATCATCACGAGAAGCGTGGCTTCTTCGGTTGGTTCAACCGCACGTTCGACAAAACCTCCACCGGCTATCAATCCGTGGTCGCCCGGTTCGTCAAACACGGAGTCATTGGCTTCGTGGTCTTCCTGGGCGTGTTGTTCGCCGTGGCCAATCTTTATAAGAAAATGCCTTCCGCATTCTTGCCAGAAGAAGACCAAGGCTACTTCCTGACCAACATTTCGCTGCCAACCGGTGCCACCGCTGAGCGTGCCCACGAAGTGATCCTCCAAGTGGAAGACTACTTCAGCAAGCAGCCGGAAGTGGACGGCTATCTGACCGTCGCCGGTTTCAGTTTCAACGGCCGTGGCCAAAACTCCGCACTTGCCTTCGTCCGCCTCAAACCGTGGGAAGAACGTGAAGGCAAAGAGCATAAGGTCCATGCCATCATCGGACGCGCCATGGCCCATCTCGGAGGCATCAAGGACGCATTTGTAGTCGCCCTCAACCCACCCGCGATTCCCGAGCTCGGAACGTCCGCCGGTTTCGACTTCTGGCTGCAGGACAACGGAAACGTCGGTCACGACAAACTCATCGCGGCGCAGAAGCAATTGCTCGCAGAAGCAGCGAACAGCAAAGTTCTAGCCGGGGTTCGTGTCCAAGGTTTGGCCGATGCCGGACAGATGAAAATCGAGCTTGATCAGGACAAGGCAGCTGCCCTGGGCGTCTCCCTTGCCTCGATCAACACGACCATGCAAACCGCATTCGGGTCCAACTACGTGAACAACTTCGTGAACGGCCCGCGGGTGCAACGCGTAATCGTCCAACTCGACGCCAAATTCCGAATGACTCCCGAAGACATCGGCAAAGTCTATGTGCGCAACGACCAAGGAAAAATGGTTCCGCTTTCCGCAGTGACCAAAATCGAGTGGTCATTCGGTTCGCCCCAGCTGCAACGCTACAACGGCGTGCCAGCGGTCAACATCGTCGGCGCCGCAGCCCCTGGCAAATCATCGGGTGATGCGATGGCTGAGATGGAGCGGATCGCCAGCAAAATGCCCAATGGAATCGGCTACTCGTGGTCCGGACAATCTCTGGAAGAGAAAATCTCCGGAAACCAGGCCCCCATGCTCTATTCGGTGTCGTTCCTGATCGTGTTCCTCTGCTTGGCAGCGCTCTACGAAAGCTGGTCGATTCCCATCGCGGTGGTCCTGGTGGTTCCACTTGGGATTTTCGGCGCACTTCTTGCCGCGACCTATCGGGATCTGCCAAACGACGTGTATTTCAAAGTCGGTCTCCTCACCACCGTCGGTCTGTCGACGAAAAACGCGATTCTGATCATCGAGTTCGCCCTGGATCTGATGAAAGAGGGCAAGGCGCTCATCCCGGCGATTCTCGAAGCGGTGAAGCTGCGCTTGCGCCCGATTTTGATGACCTCCATGGCATTCATCCTCGGTGTGGTGCCTCTCGTCCTGAGCACCGGCGCTGGTTCTGCAAGCCAGAACGCGATCGGCACCGGTGTTGCCGGGGGGATGCTTTCCGGCACGATCCTCGCGATTTTCTTCGTTCCGATCTTCTTTGTGGTCGTGATGAAGATCGTGCACCGCATCATCGGTCACGATCCGGGACTCGAAACCCACGGAAAAACCCCAACCATCTGAGCGACGGATGGGGTTTGAAAATGGCTTAAGCCGTTTTTAACGAACTCACTCGGCATGCTTGCGAGCTTCCTTCTGCAGGAACTCGCAAGCTTTTGCCGCACCAAAGGCCAACAAGGCTGGCCCGGCCAAAGCTGAGACAAGTCGCACGTTGGCGACAACAATCGAGCGAATCGGTAGCCGGTGCAAAACATATCCAGCGGCGACTGCTGCAATCATCGCCTTCGTTGGCGACTCTGACACACAGGCTTCGCACTGGTGATACTTTTCCTTCAAGGTCTTCTTCGCATCATCAAACAATGCATAGACCCCTTCTTCGATAGTGGGTGGTTCGCTGGGATTTGGAGTGTATTCAGACATAAAATTACCAGAATTTAAGATGGTGGGTGAAGCGGCTCAGGCCGGACGAAAGGTCGCCCAAAAGATCAGCAGGAATTAGATCCCGCGCTTGATCTGTGGCATCGTCAAGATGGCCACGAAGCCGGCTGCAAAGACATGCAGGTTCACGGCGGGAAGCGGAAGCCAGATAACCGATTGCGAGGCCGAAGACCAAGGCCCCGGCGACAACTGGCAGCGGGCGCTTGCGAATGTATTCATCCGCACAAGCTGCGGCGTCTTCGCCTTTGCTCTTCACGTTGTGATACAATTCTGCGGATTTTTCTTTCACAACCTGCGCTTCTTTTTCTGCGAAGCTGCGAAGGTTGGATTCAGCGTCACTTAAGGATGGTTCGTTCGTCATAGCTACGAATCCCTTCGCATAATCCAGGCCCTCTTTGAGAATCTGCATCATATTCGTTTAACCATCTCATTTCTGGCAATTTGAATAAACAGCTGAAGAAATGAAGACGAGTCGAAAATATTGCAAATTGCGCGACCCAGATGCAAAAACATGGGATTCCATCATTACTCCCAGTCAACCGATCAGAAGATAATGGGTTCGGAATCATCGCTGGATTATTACCTCAGCGTTCGAATCCAGAAATAAGGGAAATCTCAACTTTCCGCGAACGTGCTTGGCGAACCCGATTTTTTTGTCAAATTCCAGACCCCGAACCCCTCCAGGATTGATTGCCTCCCGCCCTAACCCCCGCGGGAAAATCCATCCAAAATCCGACCGGTGAAAGCCCCTACCCACGCTTTCAACCGGAGAAAACCCATCTACATGAATTTATATCGCACCGCGCTACGGCACTTTCCCGCCGTTGCTCCCATGGCATTGCTACTGTTTGGCTATTCTGAATCCATCGCCGATCCAGTGGCCTGGTTCAAAGCTGATTCCATTCAATCTGAAGCGGAATCCGCAGTCAGCCAATGGATCGACTCCAGCCAAAATGGGCATCTCGCGCAGGCCGTCGGAGCAGCCCCCACGCTGGATCTGCAAGGCATGAACGGACTCCCCTCGGTGCATTTCGATGGTAGCCAATCGATGTCCTTTTCCCGCCCGATCGATGGCGATTTCACCATACTGGTGTTGTTCAAATCTTCCGCAGGATCAGGCTCCTCCAGCAATTTCTATTCAGGGGCCGGTCTGGTAAGCGCGGAAACCCCTGGGGTCACCGATGACTTTGGCATCGCTTTGAGTGAAAGCGGCCGGGTCATCGCCGGCACGGGATCTCCAGACGTGACCATTCGTTCCCCGCAGGGATTCGATGATGGCGCTCCCCATTTGCTAAGTTTCGTGCGCAATACGGCGAGTTCTACCATTTCGCTCTACGTCGATCAGTCACTGCGCGATGTTTCGACGGATGTAGGCAATCAGTCATTGGACGCCTTCCAACAAATTGCCATAGGAGCCCAACCTGGGCCTTATAATTTTCTAACGGGTGACATCGCCGAGATCATCGTCCTCGATGAAGTACTAGACTCATCCGAGTTATCAGCATACGAATCCGCCATTTTAGGAAAATACAGTCTTTCAGGAGGCAGCACTCCGCTCGTTCCAACTCGAGTGGCTGCGAATGGAGCGCGCATCTCCTGGGCGGAAACGGCAGGTGCCACCAGTTACACCGTGCTCCGCTCCGATTCTGAAAGCGGCCCATTCAATCCGATCGCAACGGGAATGACCAGCACCTCATACCTCGATACCACGGCCAGCGGTGGACAAACCCATTACTATCGAATTGAAGCGGAAAACTCAGCTGGAACTGGTTCAGCCTCCGCGATCGTCGAGTCCATCCTCCCCGAACTCCCGGAGAATGGTCGGGTTCTGATCAATGAGATCCACTACAACGGACTGAATAACACGGTTCACAGCGATTTCATTGAGCTATTCAATTTCGATCAATCACCGGTCGATATCAGTGGCTGGACCCTCAGTGGCGCGATTGACTTCACCTTCCCAGCAGGCACGACCATGCAAGCTGGTGGCTATCTCGTCATCGCTCAAAACCCCGCCACGGTGGCAGCATTATGGAACGTATCGGCGCTGGGTCCTTATGAAAAATCCCTCAGCTCGGACGGCGAAACGATCACTCTAACAGATACATCCGAGCAGACCGTCGCCGAGGTCAGTTATCGTTCCGGATTTCCATGGCCATGCGCGGCCAATGGCGACGGAGCCTCTGCGGAATTGGTCAATCCGCTTCTCGATCCAAATCTTGGAAGTTCCTGGCGTGCCTCCATCGTTCCGGATGGCGAAGCCACCATGGAAATCGCTTCTCCGGGAGCACAAAACTATCAGTTCAAAATCAATCCTGCACCGAACATTGAGGAGGTTGTGCATGCTCCGACTCAACCAACCTCGAACGAAGCCATGGTTGTCACCGCTAAGTTAAGCGACGCAGATGGGATCGCCTCCGCGACGCTCTCTTATCAGATCGTTTCACCGGGCAATTACATCCCGGCCTATTTGCCACTTCCGATCGTCGATCATCAATTTAACACCAACCTCCCCCGCACGCCGAATCCCGCTTTTGAAGATCCGGCGAACTGGACCAACATCCCCATGTGGGACGATGGCACTCATGGAGACGCAGTTCCGGGTGACGGGATTTTCACGGCGGTGATCCCCGGCCAGAACAACCGGACATTGGTTCGTTACCGGGTCTCCGCAACCGACCTGCAAAACGAATCTGCACGCGCACCATTTGACGACGACGAATCAAAAAACTTTGCTTGTTATGTCTACGACGGAGTGCCCGATTATCAGGGAGTATCCGCCTCAACTTTACAGACCTTGCCTGTTTATCAATTCCTCACCCGTCAACAGGATTACGATCAGTGCGTGGCCTATAATTCCGCAGACCAACTTAGCGGGAACACCCCGAGCTGGACATACGAAAACTGGGAAGGCGCGTTTGTATTCGAAGGAGTCGTTTACGATCATATCAAGTATCGCCTCCACGGCGGAAACGGACGCTACTATTACACCAGCAAGCGCGGGTTCCGATTCTTTTTCAATAAAGGCTACGACTTCCAAAACCGGGATAATGACGGAAATCTGCTACCCACGAAATGGAACAGCATGACCACCGAAAACTGCTGGGAAAATCGCGGAACGTTGACCTATTCACTGAACGAAATGATCAACTTCCATCTCTGGGAAACGATCGGCATTCCCTCGCCCCGCGCGAATTGGGGACACTTCCGCACTGTAACGACCGCGCAAGAACAAGCGGATGCCTACCATGGCGACTTTTGGGGACTGATTATGATCCACGAGGATTATGACAGCAATTTCCTCGACTCCCACGAACTTGAAAAAGGCAACGTTTACAAGCTGACACGGGATGAAACGGCAGGGCTAGAAGAGCAAAGATATCAAGCCCCGGATGCCGTGAGCGATGGCTCGGATCATGACAACATCTATCAGAATCTAAATAGCAGCAAGGATGAAGCCTTCATCCGCAGATATGTGAATGTTGAAAAGTGGTCGTATTACCACGCCCTCTGCCAGGCAGTGCGCCATTACGACTATTGGCCAACTGGTGACAACAATGCGGCTTATTACTTTGAACCGGATTTCACCGACCAAACCGATCACTTGGGCAAACTGTGGACCATGCCGAACGATGTCGACGCCACCTGGGGGCCAACCTGGAACGAAGGCAAGGACGTCGTCTACGCCGCGATTTTTGACAATCCTGCCAATTCCGGACTCTACCCGCAATATTTCAACGCGGTTCGCGAGGTCCGTGATCTGTTGTGGCAGGAAGATCAAATTGATCCCCTGCTTGATGAATTCGCCGCAAAAATCGCTCCATTCGTTCCGGCCGATTCCATCCGTTGGAAAGGAGCTCCATCTTCCGCAGGAAATTACGACGGCCTCGGTGGAGCGGGTGCCACCTCGCTTGAGAATCTCGTCATCGACATGAAACAATTCGCCTGGGTTGGTGGCAGCTGGCCTGGCGGTGATGTCGCGAGCGGAGGAAGAGCTGCATTCATGGATCAACTTCAACGCGGAGTGGACTCCAGCGAAGCGAACACCATCCCCAACACACCGGTGATCACCTACACCGGTCCCGGCGATTTCGTGACCTCATCGCTGAGTTTCTCCAGCAGCGCCTTTTCCGACCCACAAGGTACCGGAGATTTTGCAGCCATGCAGTGGCGGATCGCCGAAGTCACAAATCCTACCGCTCCCGCATACGATCCAGCCGATCAAGTAAAACTGGAGTGGAACAGCGATTTCGACAGCGGTCCGATCGATACTTTCAATAGCTCGATATTGATTCCCGCGACCGTTTGTAAATCCGGCCACGCTTATCGCGCCCGGGTTCGCCATCAGGATCAAACCGGGCGTTGGAGTCACTGGTCGGAGCCCATCCAATTCATCGCTGGAGTCGCCCCTGCCCCGGGCCCGATTGTAGTCAGCGAAATGCTCTACAAACCCAGCAATCCGACACTTGCCGAAATTTCGGCAGGATTTGATGACCAGGAGCTTTTCGAATTCATGGAAATTCGAAATGTGGGAAGTGAATCCTATGATCTAACAGGTGCGTATTTTGAAAAAGGCATCACCTTCACATTCCCCTCGGGTTTCATTCTCGCGCCCGGCGAATCATGCGTCATCGTTCCCAATGCCCATGCCTTTGCCTTCCGCTATGGGCCGGGCCGAAACATCGCAGGCACCTACGTCGGTGCCTTGAAAAATTCCGGCGAAAGAATCCAGCTGCTATCTGCTGCAGGACTGCCACTGGTGGATTTCACCTATTCGGATTCGGCCCCTTGGCCTACGGAAGCGGATACCGATGGTCGCAGCTTGGTGCTGATCCATCCGGATTCGCAGCCTGATCCTTCACTGCCTGAAAATTGGATGGCAAGCCCCTACCCTGGCGGCACACCTGGCTATCAAGATCAGTTATCATTCGAAACCTGGGCATCCCATCAAAATCTAACAGGTTCATCTTTGGATGACGACGATGGCGATGGCCTCGTCAATTTATTGGAATACGCGTTTAACTCAGATCCCGCTTCGACCAATCAGGGACCGGATTCCGGCCTTCAGCAACTCACGGTCGATGGCAATGTGGAGACCTACTTGACCATCACCTTCTTGCGCAACATCGCGGCAACCGATCTCACGTATCATGTGGAATTCTCGACTGATCTCGAATCATGGGAAGATTCCCCAATCCTGATCGAGCAGACCAACCACTACGATGGCACCATGACGGAAACCTGGCGCGCCCCGGTCCCAGTTGGAGATACCGGTTTCCTCCATGTTCGGGTGGTTGGCGAAACCGAGATTTCATCGAAATAACTCGTCGAAAAAAGTAGATTCGCGATTAATGGGAGGTGCACATGTCACCTCTCGTATTCCTGACCATGATTCTGGCCCTGGGCATCCTTGCCCAGTGGCTTGCCTGGAAGTTCAAGCTGCCGTCGATCCTGCTCCTGTTGGGATTCGGGTTTGCCTTCGGCCAATGGTCCGGCGTTCGAATTGATGACTTTCTCGCACCAGGCGATGGTCATTCCAGCCCACTTCTCTCGGTGGTTGGTTTGTTCGTCGCCATCATCCTGTTCGAGGGCGGACTGACCCTGAAATTCCAAGAGTTGAAGGAATCCGGCCTACCGATTCTGCGGCTCTGCACCTTTGCCGTGGTGCTGTCTTTTGCACTGACCACCGCCTTCATGACGTATGCGCTTGGATATAACATCCGCATCGCGGGACTGATCGGCTGCATTCTAACAGTTACCGGTCCTACCGTGATCGCTCCATTGCTGCGCCATGTGAACCCGACGCGCAAAATGGGATCGATCGTCAAATGGGAAGGCATTGTTGTCGACCCGATTGGTGCAATCCTAGGAGTGCTGGTTTTCAAAATTGCGATCGCCAGCGACTTCGTAACCGCTCGAACCGAGCTTCTTCAGTCAATTGGCGTGATGATCCTCGTTGGAATTATCGGTGCCCTTCTGATCGCAAAAGGCGTTGAGTTCCTGCTCAAAAACCATTTGGTTCCAGACTACTTGCAACCCGTCTTCTTGTTGGCCGTGGTTGCGATTGCCTTCACTGGCTCGAATCAAATCGAAAACGAGGCAGGCCTGCTGACTGTGACCGTGCTCGGAGTTGCTTTGGCGAACCAGAAAAGTGTCTCAGTCCGCCATATTCTTGAGTTTAAGGAAAACCTCCGCACGCTCATCATTTCTTCCCTGTTTATCATTCTATCAGGTCGGATTTCCGCAGCAGACTTGCATGCATCGTTGGAGAAGGGACTGATTCTACTGGCATTTCTGGTTTTGATCGGCCGTCCCCTATCCGTCTATCTGTCCTTGTGGAGATCAAAGCAAACCACGTTCAAAGAGAGAACTTTCCTCGCGTTTTTGGCACCGCGCGGAATCGTCGCTGCTGCGGTAACCTCCATCTTTGCCCTCGAGTTCGAGGAAGCTGCAGTTCACGGACGGTTTGGTGTCCAGTTGTCACCGCTTATTGCCGAACAATCGCGAGAGTTGGTCGCGCTGATATTCCTCATCATCATCGGCACCGTCAGTATTTACGGTCTCGCCGCAGCTCCATTGGCCAGGCGGCTTGGCCTGGCATCCAAAACCTCCGATGGAGTGCTCTTCGCTGGAGCGGATGCCTGGGCCAGACTCGCAGCAAAGCCGCTGCAGGAAGATGGTCACCGGGTGCTTTTGTTAGATACAAACTTCAAAAACATCGCGACCGCCAAAATGCTCGGACTCGATGCACGGAGAGCCAACATCCTATCCGAATTTGCAGAGGAATCGATCGACTTTAACGGCATCGGACACCTTGTCGCTGGCACTCCGAACGATGAGGTTAACTCCATGGCGGCAACCCGTTTCATTCACCAATTCGGACGCGCCGGAGTCTGGCAAATCGCCCCCGCAGATCGAAACGAACATCATACCAAATCCATCGCTCACGAGCTGCGCAGCCGGGTTTGCTTTGTCGGTGGTCCAGATCACAGCCAGCTCACCTCCTATGTGCAAAGTGGAGCAGTGATGAAAAAGTCGATGATCACCGAGAAGTTCGATTTCGACAAATATCGCGAGTCCTATCCATCGGCGCTGATTCTATTCATGAAAGACCTGAAAGGCCTCCGACCCGCGCCATCGGAGTTGACCAAAGTCGCGGAAGGAACCGCGCTTTACGCCTTGGTTCCGCCAACCGAACTTCCACCTACGGCATGAGGTTCTAACCGATCATTTTTTGGAAGAGACGACCTTATCAATGAAGGGTTCGATGAGTGGCATGGATCCGTTCAAGATCGAACCATGATCGAATCCCGGCATTTCATGGAATTCGTGCATTGGCTGGCCGAGATTGGTCAATGTGATATCTAACAACGCGTTCTCTTCGACCCGAGATTTCCATTCAATTTTCCGGTCTCCGGTGATCAGGCAGATGGGTGGAAGCTCTTTCGCTGAATAATAAAGCGGTGCGTATTCATCGATGATCGGGCGAAGCGAATCGCCTGTGTCGCCTCTTAACTTTTTCACCGTGAAATGCGTTGTGACCTGCGCGCTCACCGGGATCAAACCGGCGAGATCATGGATCGAAATGCCATATGGCTTCAACCACTGCGGATCCATGCCGATCATCAAGGTGAGATAGCCGCCAGCGGAATGGCCGCCGACAAAAACTTTTTTCGGGTCACCGCCATACTTCGAAATATTCTGAATCGTCCATGCCGTTGCGGCAGCCGCATCTTCCAGGAAGCAGGGTAACTCACCCTTGGGGGATAAACGATAGCCTACAGCCACCAGATTGATTCCATGATCCTTGAGATTCGGAAATTCCCGATGTCCACCAGTCAATCCCCCACCGTGGAACCAGATCAGTGTTGGGGCTGCAGGGGCATCCACCACGTGATAGATATCCAGTTTGCACTGCTCCTTCTGATACTCGGTGGCAGTTGCCAGAGCTTTGGAGTCATAGTATGAAATACCAGTTTCGACCGCCGTTTTTGTCTCGGCATTTGCTTGAAGCAATCCTCCGAGGGTCACCCATGTCAGAAAAAGAAACAACCTCATGCCCAAAGCCTGAGAACCCATCCGCATGCCGTCAAGGCGGCTCTGAAAGTCTGCTTGTTTGACAACTGTAAGTCCTTGCTCACCCTATAACTACCCATTTGGGGAGTGCTCGCGGCTTGTGTGAGATCATCCGCCAACTCAATCTCCGGGTGGAGAATCCCGAACATTTTCCACAGCCTGCTATGAATTCAACGATCATCCGTTCCGCCCTGCTGGCACTTTCTTTGACCCAATTGATGAGAGCTGCTCCGTTACCTCCAGAAATCGAAAATGCCGAAGCCCTTGGAGAGAACAAGGAAGCCTGGCATGCGACTTTGATGCCGTATGCCGATTTAAAGGAAGCACTCACCGCTGACCGATATACATCAAGTTATGCCAAATCGCTGAACGGGACATGGAAGTTTCATTATGTCAATTGGCCGAAAGACCGACCTGAAGATTTTTACAAACCAGAGTATGATGTAAGCGGATGGGACGATATTGCAGTCCCATCGAACTGGCAGGTGAAGGGATACGGCACTCCCTATTATCGCAACTTCGGATATACCTTCAAGATCGACCCGCCAAGGGTCATGTCCGAGCCACCGCGCAACTACACGGCCTACGAAGAGCGCAATCCAGTTGGCAGTTATGTCAAAACCTTCGAGATCCCTGAGAACTGGGAGGGTCGCCGGGTGCACATTAATTTCGATGGCGTCGACTCCGCCTTTTTCCTTTGGATCAACGGCCAAAAAGTCGGCTACTCCACCAACTCGCGCAACGTCGCCGAGTTTGACATCACTCCTTACATCAAGCGTGGCGAAACCAACACGCTTGCGGCGGAAGTCTATCGGTATTGCTCAGGATCTTACTTGGAGGATCAGGACATGTGGCGGCTCTCCGGCATCTTCCGCAACGTGACTCTCTGGGCGCCCAACGAGGTGGCCATCCGCGATTTCACCGTCGTCACAGATCTCGACAAGGCCTACCGCGATGCCGAATTGAAAGTGAGCGCCATCATTCGGAATTCCGGTAAAGAACGATCAAAATCCAAGCAACTGATCGTCGGTTTGTACGATCAATCAGGCAAACCCGTGCCTGGCGTTTCGGGTAAAGTCACGGTCGACGCCTTGGACCCGAACAGCGAGACCACCGTTTCGGTGAACCTTAAGGTTTCGGATCCGTTGAAATGGACTGCGGAAACTCCGAATCTTTACACCGTGGTGCTCGGCTTTACTGGTGATTCACCCATTTCATCACGGGTTGGATTTCGCAAAGTGGAGATCAAGGATCGGGTCTTCACCATCAACGGCGTCCCGGTTAAACTCAAAGGTGCCAATCGCCACGAACATTGGCCCGATAGCGGACACACGGTCACCCGTGAGCAAATGATCCGCGATATCGAGGTCCTCAAGCAAGCGAACTGCAATCACGTCCGGACCTGCCATTATTCCGACGATCCACAATGGTATGAACTCTGCGATGAATACGGCCTCTATTTGGTTGCTGAGGCAAACGTTGAATGCCACGGCATGCAATCGATCTCCGATGACAAGCAATTCGAAAAAGCATTCGTCGATCGCAATGTGGCGAATGTTGAGAACTTCAAAAATCATCCATCCGTCGTCATCTGGTCACTCGGTAACGAATGTGGCAGAGGTCAGAATCTGCGGAGCGCGCTGGCTGCAGTCAAAGCAATCGATGATACCCGGCCGACTCACTACGAAGGATTTGGCATTGGTGGCGGCAATCCCGCAGACATCGACAGCCGGATGTATGCCTCCATCGATGAGATGAAACAGGCAGCCCTTTCCAATAATCTAACAAAGCCATTTTATCAGTGCGAATACGCCCACGCGATGTTCAATTCGATGGGTTCCATCGGCGAATACAACGATGTATTCGACAAATATCCGCAATTGATGGGCGGAGCAGTTTGGGAGTGGATGGATCAAGGCTTGTGGAATCGCCGCAATCCAAACCGGATCTATCTCGCCTACGGTGGTGGATTTGGTGAATATCCAAACAACCATTATTTCATCCACAAAGGTGTCGTCTTCTCGGATCGCTCACCGAAACCCCACTACCCGGAGATGAAGCGCGCCTATCAATGGATCGCTTTCGATGCAGTGGATGCCGCAACTGGTAAAATCAAAGTTAAGAACAAATTCGCTTTCACCAACATCGGCAAATACACCGGCACCTGGAACATCACTGAGGATGGCAAGGTGATTCAATCCGGAGAAATGCCAGCGCTTGATCTCGCACCAGGTAAAGAGAAAGCGATGACACTCGGCGTAAAAAACATCCAAGCGAAACCCGGTGCCATCTATCATCTGAATTTAACCGTTTCCCTCGCGAAAGACGAGCCATGGGCAAAGGCGGGTTACGATATTGCGAACGGCCAATTCGAAATTCCGGTTTCCCGCCCTGCGGAAGTCGCATCTGAAGCGACGATGAAGCCGCTCAAGCTTGAAGACGGATCGGACGAAATCAACGTCACCGGTGAAGGATTCTCTGTGAGTTTTGATAAAAACTCCGGCACCATTTCCAAATTGATCGAAGGGAATACCAACCTTCTACTTCCGAATGGTGGACCCAAACTTCATCTCTGGCGCTCCGCACACCGCAACGACGACGACTACGCCGCCGGCCTCTGGAGCCAACTTGGTTTGGGCACCATGAAGACCGATGTGTTATCGATCAAAGCCGATCAAGTGGATGACAAAACCGTCCGTGTCACTTCCTCGATTCTTCTAACCGGAAATCGTGGTTTCACCGTCAACCACACCGCTGCATTTCTGGTGTGTGGCGATGGCTCCGTCACCGTGGACAACGCGGTGGTATGCTCTGACACACAAGTGAATCTCGCAAGAATGGGCGTTCGCATGTTGCTGGATAAACGCCTGAATGGCGTTGCCTATCTGGCTCGTGGTCCGATGGAAAACTATTCTGATCGCAAACGTGGATCGGACATCGGTTTCTATACCAGCACGGTTCCAGACATGATGACTCCGTATTCCAAACCGATGGAAAATGGCAATCACGAGGATCTTCACTGGTTGGCACTCGGCGGTGATGGCATGCCACAACTTTTAGTCCAGGCACTTGGGCAGCCGATGCAATTCTCCGCCTTGCCTTATTCCGATGAAGAAATGGACCCAGCCGAGTATTTGGTCGATCTTCCGGAAAGCAGTCAAACCGTGCTTTGCCTCGGTTCCAAAACTCTCGGAGTCGGTTCAAACAGCTGCGGGCCTCGCCCCCTGCCCCAATATCGCGTCTACTCTGAACCAGCGGAATTTTCCTACAGCCTGAGGGTTCTGCCGGAAGGCGAAACCAATGTTCGTGAGATCGCCCGCGAGCTTCCTCCGCAAAACCGCGCGCATCCGGTGCTCGCTTCACGCGATAAGGACGGAAACGTCGAACTGAGTGCCGAGGGAGACAAAATCTCCTATTCCACTGACGGTAAACTATGGACCTCGTACTCGAAGCCATTTCCGTTGAAGAAAGCGGCCTTGCTTTCTGTCCGCAGCAATGCGGCAAATGGGCAGAGTATTGAGAATTCCGTTCACTTCCCTGCTTTTGTGGATCGACGCAATTGGAAAATCCGCGCAAGCAGCTATCAGAAGAACGAAGGCGAGCCTGAGCATGCCATTGACGACGACAACTCCACGATTTGGCACAGCAGCTACAACCCACAAGTGAATGGTCCTCACGATCTCATTCTCGATCTCGGCGAAGAAACCAAGATTCAAGGCATCAGCGAGCTTGCACGAAATGACAGCTCAAACGGTCGCGCGAATCACTATGAGGTTTATTGCAGCACCGATGGTAAATCATGGGGTGACCCAGCTGCGAAAGGCTCGCTTCCAAACGAAGACTCCCGCCAGACCATCATGCTGAAAAGCCCGCAGTCCGTTCGCTATATCAAGTTTGTCATTCTGGATGACCACTCGAATGGCGATTTCGGCTCCGTCGCGGACCTCAGCATCGTCCCGGTCGATTGATCGCAGATCGAGCCTATAGTTTTTGAATCACCTTTCGGGCGAGCCTTTTACCAGGTTCGCCCGATTTTTTATGATATCGCCAAAAACATTCGATCACCCACATCAGATTCACTTAGCGTGACGGAGCGGTCGTTGCCCTTATGCAGACGACTGAAGATAAAATCCGAAGCGACATTAGACCTACCACCATCATCGAAACCTTCATCAAAACGCCTCAATGAATCCTTAGCCCAGCAACTTGCGGCCAATACAATATCCTCATCTCGACACGCTTCGATGTAAGAGTTCAGCACTTCCCGAGGATACTTTTCATCCTCATCACATTCGGTCAAGAGCAAGCAGGAAAAATCAGAGCAATAGACATTAATTTCATTTTTCAGCGCTCTACTTTTATCCTTAAACTAACCCCTCGATGCGTTTACCCAGCCTACGGAATTCGGCAAGCTCGATTCTTATAAAAGGCCTGTCCCGAATGGCACGGGATTAAGCCCGTGCCATTCGGGCCTGTCCACTTTGTCATGAATATTCCAGCGCGCCACTCAGGAGACCGTTCGATTTTTGCGATAGCTACGCACCTGGCTCTATCAAGAAGCTCCTTGGAGTAAAGCTCTAGTCCGCCTAACCCATATCTGGACCTGCTAAAAAAACAAAGTTTTTTACACCGATCCATGTGTCATTACTAAGAATATGCTTACCTCATTTTTCGGTAAGTGCGGGAGGAATAGTGATAATTTCCAATGCCTTGAAATCCTTTTCTGGGTTCTTAAGAAACTCTGAAATATCAGCACCGGAATCGATAATAGCAACATCCAATACCTTTAACGCATCAAACTCAGAATCTATAACCACATCTATTGCTCGGGCATTACCGTAATTGTCATACTCTTCCAAACTATCCAAAAAAATCCACATTACGGGTCTACCCTTCAAATCTTTATGACCAAAACCATCATAGTGTCTTGCTCTAAAAATGCGCCCTCTTATCCTAACTAAAGTCTGAAAATCCCAAATCGGCTTTTCACGGACATCTATCAACCGAATTAAAATCGAATTATTGATACGAAATGCTTGCTCAGGAACGAGTCTTTCAACAGCTTTAACTGGAAAAACTGACACAATGAACAAAATCAAAACTTTAGAAAGAAGCTCCATACCTTATTTCAACTATCGACTCCGTTATAATATTAAAAAATTTGTGCCATTCAGGCCTGTCCCTCTGTCATGTGTCCCTCTGTCATGAATCCTCGATCAAGGGCTAGTCTTCACGTTCAGATAGTCTAGCGGTGATTTGCCTGAAACATCCTTGATGGATAAGTCGGCGCCTTCGGAAGTAAGGTAATCCAAGGCTTCCTTTCCTCCCCCTCCATAGAAACTCGCACAGTGAGCAGGCGTCATCCCTTGGAAGTCTTGCGCATCAACATCGCTGCCCGCGCGAATCAGAAAATCCGCGAAATCTTTCAAGCCTCCGTTAAACACTCCTTTGGAAAAGACAAGATGCAAAAGGGTTCTGCCTTCAAACCCATCTGTTTGCTTCGTTAGTCTAGGACTAGTTGAGACGGCCCTTTTGAATTCCGCAATATCACGCTGATTGAGCAGCTCTACCGCTCTCGGAAAGTCTGGCTTCCTGGATCTTCCTGAACAGGATATGGAATGAAGGGTTAAGAACACGGCTGAGGCCAGAAGAGGGAGCGAAAATATCTTCATGTTATCTAGGTTGCTCTTTAGTAAGTATCGATCGGTGCAATTTCTACACGAGGCGCCCCGCCAGTCTTAGGGACAAGGGCGGCCATCGATCTAGTCTTGCTGCCTTTGACATTGAAAGGGTGAACCCAACCTCTTCTCTCTAGCCTGAGGAAGCGTCCTTCTTGCATGAACTGATACCGATCATGAAGCCACTCTTGCCGAAAGAACGGGGTCCTGTGCGCCATACGGGGGTCACTAAACCCATACCGATCTTCCACTGAGAGTGTCACGTCACCTTCAAAGAACCAGTTTTCCTGCTCGCTAACCGTGCATCCTTTTACGTTAATCTTCCATCGGATATCATGGAAGGCTGAGAAGAGATCCCCCTGACTCGGATCTAAATTGTGGTTAATGAACGTGCCCTTATGGTCTATATCTCCCTCACCATTCGCTCTGATCACGCGTGCAAGCTCATCTTCGTAAACCTCATTGAAGCCGGGGTTGTCCCAAATTCGATCCATATCAGTTCCATTCAGGGTGAGATCGTTTCCGCCGCCGTGCAGGTAGTGTCTCAGCAACTTCGAGGTTAGCGGGCGGGGGATTTTCTTGATGCCTCCGCGGCCGCGTTCAGGGTGGCTAGAGCCTCGACGTCTTCCGCGTACTCGCGAGCCTCGCGCTCAGCTTCTTCAACTGACCTTCGTGTTCCAGAGCCTGGAATCCAACCTTCTCTGCGATTCACCCAGTCCCAGAAGTCCAAGCCTAGGAAATCCCAACGATCTACACTGTCGTTCCCGATGAATCCATACAGGTTCATCCCACCCCTCTCCTCAATCGGATCCCTTGATGGCCATCTGCCGGTGATTGGATCGTAGAAACGATAACCGTAATACAGTAGTCCTGTCTCAGTGTCCTGAAGTTTGGTTGAGAAGCCGAAGTCCGGCACGCCGGAAAGCAGACTACGTTTCATCACCACATTGCCAAATGGATCGTAGTCGTTTTGACGGGCTAACGCTCCGGTCTGGCTGGTCCAGGCGAGAAGGTTGCCATTCGCGTCATAGCTTGGAACGAAGTGATTGTCCGGAGCGGTCGTGGAGGAACTGTAGTAGCTGCTTGCCAGCAAACCTCCGACACCACCTGCGGCCTGGAAATCAGCTGGTCCTATTACTTTCCCTGAAGATCCCATGTCTGGCCCCCACAGGTTGTTCCATTTGAGGCTCATCGCTCCCATCGAGCTGGCGGTGCCAGTCCGAGTGCCGATCGCTACCGGGTTCCAACCATCGTACAGGTAGAGCATGTCGGTGACACTATCCAGATTTGGCTCCTTGTGCAAGGTTTTATTTGCATAACAGCATCTAGCCAGCCCAGTATCAATCGCGGTATCCTGAAATTCGATTTTGTTCTCGTGCCATTCAGGCCTGTCCCGAATGGCACGGGATTAAGTCGCATGGATCGGTGTAGAAAACTTCGTGTTTTAGCAGGTCCAGATATGGGTTAGGCGGGCTAGAGCTTTGCTCCAGGGAGCTTCTTGATAGAGCCAGGTGCGTAGCCATCGTAAAAATCGAACGGTCCTCTGAGTGACTCGCGGGAAGGCTTGGTTGATGAAGTTATTCGCTTGCTGGTAGGGTTCGCCTTCGCGGATCTTTGCGGTTATGCCTTTCAATCGAAAGGGTCTTCATGGCGCTGTTGGATTTTTGCCGGGTGACGAAGTTGATGCCTCGATGCTTGAGGCGGGCCCAGGTGGCGTAGTCGATGCAGGCTTTGTCCCAGAAGTAGATGACTTTTTCACCTTTCCGGGCTTGATAGCGCAGGGATTCTACCGTGGTTCGCTGGATGATGGTGGCGTCGTGTTCTTTCTTTTTGCCATCGGCCGGGCGGCTTGAGTCGATATAACTCAGGTGGTGGTTGCGGAGGTTGATGCGAAAGAAGTGGCCGGTTTTTGTGTGGCTGATGCAGCGCTAAATGCCGAGCACCGTGAAGTCGGGATCGCTCAAGGCGCGGCATTCGTCGCGGTTTTGGGAGTGAGGGTAGAGTTCTTCGATGGGGATGAACATCCCAACATGTATTCGTTCAATCAGCTTGGTGAATCACGAAACACGGCCCTGAAAAAATCTCCACAAGAGGACGGGCGCAACTTTTCCTCGAACGAACCGACCTCCCGATCAAAAATGTTTGCTGGCTGGTAGGCTTCAACAATACCGAGCAGATGCGTGTGGTTTTCCAACGCTTGCTCGGCATGGCTCCGGGAGAATACCGGAACCAGCGTGGCGGCGGTCGCGGAATCCATTCTCAAATCTAGATGCCCCGAATCGATTGAGCTAAACCCGCCGCATCGCCCGGCTTAACCCAAAAATCCCGTTAGGGGACTGGTCGCACTGGCTTCGTCGAGAACTTCAGGCAGGCCGAGCTCAAATGCTTCACGCCCGGCGTTGACGGCATGCTTGAAAGCGATCGCCATGCGCGATGGATCACTGGCAATGGCGATGGCGGTATTCACCAGAACCGCATCCGCCCCCATCTCCATCGCTTCAGCAGCGTGGCTTGGCGCACCAATTCCCGCATCAACTACGACAGGCACCGTAGCTTGCTCGATGATGATACGAATCTGGTCACGAGTTGCGATGCCGCGGTTTGAGCCGATCGGAGAACCAAGTGGCATCACGGTGGCGACACCCACTTCCTGCAGGCGTTTCGCCAACACCGGATCGGCATTGATATAAGGCAGCACGGTGAAGCCCTCTTTCACGAGAATTTCAGCGGCTTTCAGAGTTTCAATCGGGTCCGGCAGCAAATACGTCGGGTCCGGATGGATCTCGAGTTTCACCCATTTCGGCAAGCCAGCAGCTGCGGCCAGCCGGGCTAGACGAACCGCTTCCTCGGCATTCATCGCGCCACTGGTATTCGGCAGGAGCAGGTATTTCTCCGCATCAATGAACTCGAGAATATTGGCGTAGGGGTCGTGCTTGCCGGTTAAATCGGCACGGCGCAGGGCGACGGTGACGATTTCCGCGCCACTGGCATCGAGCGCATCGCGCATGTTTTCGTTCGAAGAAAACTTTCCGGTCCCTACGAAAAGCCGAGAACGGATTTCACGGTCGGCGATGATCAGTGGCGATGAGGTCATGTGCGGAAAGAATGGGGCTGGAGGCCGCCGGGATCAAGCGTCAGAGAGCATTGCCATTTCCTGTTTGAGCCAAACCTCGAACGCAGCGTGGTCGTTCAAGTCATACTGCCAGGTCCGGAAGCCAAATTTCCGACCGGCCTCCGCATTGGCAGGCATGTCATCCATGTAAATCGTGCGGCTCGGATCGAGATCGTATTTCTGGATCGCGTGGTGATAAATCTCCGGCTGGGGCTTAATGAATCCGGTTTCGTGTGAAAAAATCGCACCTGAAAAAACCTGAAAGTCCGGATAGTGGCTCAGAATCCACGGATGATGGATGGCGTTGATGTTGGAAAACAGAATCAACCGGTGACCATCCGCTGCGAGCGAGCGGGCAACCGCCCACATCGGCTCGTTGGGGGTGAAAATTCCGCGCCATGAATCACGGAATTGCTCGGGAGTTGCCTCACTTTCGAGAATGTCGAGTGCCCAATCGATGTAGGCATCCGCTCCGATTTTACCGGTTTCAAACTCATCCTTGCGCTCCAGCAGCACACCGAGTTTTTCACCCGGATTTTGCACGCCCGGGGGCAGCAATTTGCTGAGTGAGGATTCAAAATCAAAATCGAGCAGCACCCGGCCGATATCGAAGAGGAAGGTCATTTTTGCAGTTGGTCGAGAATGTAACGGGCGCCCACCATGGCACCCGAATTGCGATTATGGCGAACGAGGGAGTCTTTCATCTGACGCCAACCCTGGGCGTCGTTCTCTAACATTTTGGAAATCTGGCCCTGCAATTGTTCCGGGGATTCCGCCAAACCACCAGCGCCCAGCATTTCCAACAATCGGAGATTCCCCTCCTCCTGGCCGGGAACCAGATGATGAATCAACATCGGGCACCGCGCGGCGATCGCTTCGTGGACGGTCGCGCCACCCGCTTTTCCCACCACCAGATGGTGGCTGTTGAGCAGGCGTGGTACTTTGCGTGTCCAGCCGATCAATTTCACCCGCCCTGGATATTCCAACTGAATTTCGCGCGCCCGCTTGTAGAGCAACCGGACGTTTTTACCGAGAACGATGGTGAGCTTTGAACTTGGAGAAGCATCCAAAATCGCGCGACTATGCCGACGGATGAACGGTTTGCTGGCTGTCGGGAAATAAAGCACGCGGAAGGTGCTACAGTCGTTGGTATGGCAAACTGGCTCCAATCGCGAAAAATCCGGATGAACCGGGAATCCTGTGTCCGCAACCTGATCGGCGGCAATGCCTTCATGAACGAGCATGTCCTTCGTCGCCGAATCCGTGACCAGAAAATGATCCGTCGGAGCACGCGACCAGGCGGCATTGATTTCAAGCGAATCGGTCACCACGGTGAACACGGGCACGCGTTTGCCGGATTTCTCAAAATGCCGTTCCAGGAAATAGGGGTAAATCGGATAGGTGCTGATCACCGCAGCCGGTTGGTATTCATCGACCAAACGCGCAAGATAACGCTCCGGCTTGCGCATCAGCGGAAATCTCTGGCGGCGGAAATCGCACTCGCCTGTCGATTGGTAGATCCGCTCCCAAAGTTTCGGGAAATGCGTGGTGATGTAGCGGTAAATACTGCTGATCAATCGGGTCGCACGAGGGCCAGCCAGCATGCACGGATCGCACACCTTTGCCTCAATGCCTTCCATATCGAAAGCAAGTCCGAGATTTCTGGCGGCGCTGTTGTGCCCTTCTCCGAAGGCGGCAGTAACGATAAGCAAACGGAGTGGATCAGGCATGGGGCAACTTGCGCCGAGGTTGTAGAGGCCGCTTCCGCTCCCGTCCATTGGCTTTTTCACCGAGATGGGCCACGCGCGTGGATCAGGTCAGCTTTCCGAGCACCATCATGCAAAACCATGGGCCTTAAAACGGCCAAACCATCGGGATGATCGAGCAGGCGATGACCCAGCAAGTGATGTTAAGCGGAATCCCGACTCGCAGGAAGTCCGTGAATCGATAGCCGCCCGGACCATAGACCATCATGTGAGTTTGATATCCCATAGGCATCGAAAACGCCATCGAGGAGCCTACGGTGACAGCAATGATGAAGGGACGCGGATTGACGCCGAGTTCGTGGGCCAAGGTGACAGCGATGGGCACCATCATCACCGCCGTCGCGTTGTTCGATAAAATCTCCGTGAGCAGCACGGTCAGCAAAAATGCCAGCCACAGCATCACGATGGGCATGTGCGAAACCGGGACAACGCCTTCCGCCAAACTCACCACGCCTCTCGCCAAAAAGTCAGCGGTTCCGGTATTTTGCATCGCCATCCCGAGCCCCAGCAGTCCGTAGAGCATCAGCAATACCTGCCAATCCACACTCGCATAGGCCTCACGCGGCGACATCACCTTCAACCAGAGCAAGCACAGTGCCCCGACCAATGCTGCGTAGTGAATCGGAATTTTCGGAATAATCGGCACCAGCGGATGCAGAAAATCCGTGAGGGTGGCGGTGAGCACCACGCCGATGAGCGCGGCCCAGGAATAAATCACATGCCGTCGTGAACCCGCGGGCTTCTCGGGCTTTGGCAGCTTATCATCGGGCGTATCCGTCAGAACGAAATCGCGGGTCGCCTTGAGCGCCTCAAGGTTATTCAGCGCTGTAATCACCAACAAGGTATCCGCGCTTTCGAGCGGAACCTCGGCAATGCGACTGGTGATATTCAGGCCACCCCGATGGACTGCGAGAACCACGCAGTTGTATTTTTGGCGGAAATCCGAAGCGGCAAGCGTCTTTCCGAGCACCGACGATTCATCCCTGACCACCAATTCCGAGACAATCCCATCGACGGTCGAAAGCAATTGCGCACCGATTTGCGAAAAAAGCTCCCCCGCCTTGGCACCGCCTCCCTTGCGACGGTGAAGGGCAACCAGAAACCGGTCATTTTCTTCCACCACCAATTTCGACAGCGGAATCATGAGCCGCGTGCCTTTTCGGCGAACTTCCATCACGTGGATGCCGGAATCGCGATCGGCGAGCAGGGTTTCGAAAAACTTCTTCCCGACGAGTTCCGAATCGCCGGTGATGAGCAAATGGTAAAGCGGCGAAGTCCGATGGTCGATTTCCAGGCTGCCGGTGATCGACGAACGGGACGGCATCAATTTCGGCCCGAAAATCACCAGATAGCCGATCCCCGCAATCGCCACCGGGACACCGATCGGGGCGAGTTCAAACATGCCCATCGGCTTTTCCCCCATGTTCTGCAGGGTCCCGTTCACCAGCAAGTTGGTTGAGCTGCCGATCAAGGTGCAGCATCCGCCGAGAATCGACGCATAGGACAGTGGCATCAAAAGTTTCGAAGCTGGGATGTCCTTGCTACGGGCAAATCCAAGAGTCACCGGCAGCAAAATGGCCACGATCGCGGTGTTGTTCATCCACGCGCTAAAGAAGGCAGAGAGCACGGCGAATGAGAAAATTGCGATCCGTAGATTGCCAGACAGGCGGCTTTTGAGGATGCGGCCGATGTGATCCACCGCGCCCGACTGTTCCAAGGCACCGCCGATGATGAATAGGGCTGCAATGGTGAGCGGCGCTTCATTGCTGAAAACGGAGGCCATTTCCCCCATCGGCACCAGGCCAAGGGCAACCGTCAGACACAGGATGCTGACGGCAAGCACATCCGGAGTGGCCCATTCGCGAATGAAGGCGATGAGTGTGAGGAGAATCACCAGCAAGGTGAGCGCGATGGGCAAAGTCATCAGTGGATGGGTTTCCGCGAGAGGCTTACTCCAATGAATCGCCGGTCGCCGTTTGGCAAGGTTCGTATGAAGCGACCCTCGGAAATTGCCATTTGCAGGAACCGGCTCTTGCCGCCATCACCGTACTGAAACATTCTCGGTGATGGTCCGCCCCAGAATTTCCACCAACTTTGCCATTTCGGCTGATGGAAAAATATCCTCGATCCACCATCGACCGTCCGGCTGGACTTCCAAACAAGATCACCAGCGACTCCTTGAGCTGCGGCAAAATGCCGATGCCCTGATGGTTGGTCGCGGAACCTTGGAGCATGACCAAATGACTCTTACCGGCCCGCGCAACCCGCTCCGTTGCATCATTTCGAGAACTGGAGAGCTTGATCCAACTCACCCGATTTTTTCGAAACCGGGCGGCCCCATCCACCTTTTGGTGACGAACGGCGAAGGAAAGTCATTACCTCAAGACCCCAGACTCACGATCCACACCGGAACCTTGAAGGATTTCATCCATTCCTTGGCGGAAACCCATCACGTGAAAAACCTCCACTGTGAAGGCGGCGGCCAGTTGGTCAACGAACTCGCGCAGCTGGACTTGATCGATGAATTTCATCTCACCGTCGCAGCGCACACCCTTTTTGGCGGCGCGGAATCACCCACCACCACGGGAAAACCGGCGAACTTTTTGCCGGCATCCCGCCACTTTAAAATCAGCTATTTCGAGCCAAGAACCGACCTCGGCGAGTGCTTTTTGAGCTACTCGCGAGCTTAGACCGGCTTACTCAGCATGCTCTTTGCCAGCTGGCTCACCTTGAGGCGAATCGTGCCCCGGTTCGGCAGGCCCGGCTTCATGCTCGTGCTCTTCCGGCTCGTGCAGCTTCCGGGTTTCACTGAAATCGTGGCGTTCGCACGAAACTCCTAGAAAACCGATAGACAAGGCGATCAACAAAAATTTCATAGGGGGCCTTCATAGCTTCTGGGAATCCGAACGCAACCCCCAACACGCGAATCCAGTCATCGAAGTGCCCCCAAATGTTCAAGTTGGCAATTTTGTTGATACCGGATGCGCGGTAGAATTCATTTTTCGAACCAATTCGCGACCTCCCGAGCCGCGCGTTCATGAGTTCCGGGATCACCGAGCCTCGCCGCCGTTTCCAGAAGACGGTGCTGCAATTCGTGCCGCTCAGTTGGATCTTGAAGAAAGTTTTTCAGCACCGGCACCACCTTCTCAGCTTCTGCCTCCGCCTGTATGAACTCGCGGACCACTTCTTCATCCGCCAGAATGTTGACGATGCCGATGAAACGAATTTTCACCAGCAATTTTGCCAGCACGTAGGTCAGACCTGCCACCTTGTAAACCAGGCAGTAAGGAAGTCCGAAGTAGGCAGCCTCCAGGGTTGCGGTGCCACTTGCGATCACCCCGCATCCCGCCCGCTGCATCAATTCGTGGGCGCCGCCTTGGGTGACTTTGATCAAATCCGCAGCCTCTGCCTCGGCGAGTAGCTGGTCCAATTGCTGGCCAAGCTTCATCGAAGCCGCGGGCACCTCAAATTTCAAATCGGGTCGCCATTCGCGAAGTTGCTTGGCGGATTCGATCATCAACGGAAACAACCCCGCCAATTCCCGTTCGCGGCTTCCCGGGAACAGACCGACCAGATTTTCATCACGCAGCAGCCCATTGCTCCGCAATGGCTCCAGTTCATCCACCAACGGATGGCCCACAAAAGTGGTCAGTAGACCCGCATCCTGAAGGATCGGCTGCTCGAATGGGAACAGACACAGCATTTGATCCAATTGCTCCACCATTCTCGGGATCCTGCGCTTGTTCCAGGCCCATACTTGAGGACTGATGTAATAGACCTGCCGGATCTCCGGGAATTCCGCTTTCACCGCCTTGGAAAACCGAAGGTTAAATCCCGGATAATCAACGAACAGTAAAACTTGAGGACGGAATTCACGCACCTCATCCAACATTTCATTGAATCTTTGCTTGAACCAGCTATAACGCTTCAGCACCTCCCAGATCCCCATGACTGCGGCATCCTCCACCCAATCGATCAAGCGATCGCCAGCAATTTCCCGCATTTTTGGGCCACCACGGCCGGCTATTTCCACCCCCGGGCACAGTTCTGTAAGGGATCGCAACAGTCCTGCACCATGCGCATCCCCGCTCAATTCTCCCGCTACCACATACAACCGATTGGACATGCGCTGATCTTCGTTCAATTGTCCCATCTGAAAACTGAAAACTGACAAGTTATCGATCCCGAAAGTTCCGGGTTGCTTTCATAGCCACAACGCATTTCCATCAAGTCCTCCGCAGGAACGCAAATCCCGATCATGTCTCTAGACCGTTTTGACACAGCAAGCCCATTTGGTGAATCCAGCCTGAACACCGGAAAATTCGAGCAGTTCATGGACCGCCACCAAAAAGGAGTCGCGGTCCTCGCCGTTGTCGCCGTGCTGGGGGCAGCTTCGTTTTTGATCTATCGGAGCTTGGAAAACAACAAGGAGATCACCGCCGGTGAAGCCTTGGTCAAAGCTGAGAAAATCGCTGATTTCCAAGCCGTGATCAAAGAAAGCCCGGACACCACGGCCGCCGGTAGCGCGATGATGCTTTTGGCCGACCAGCAGTGGACAGAAGGCAATCCTGACGATTCGGTCAAAACCTTGAAGGATTTCCTCAGCAGCCATCCTGACCACCCCGCCAAACCAACGGCAAAAGCCAGTCTCGCCTCCAAATTGGTTTCCCAGGGCAAATCCGACGAAGCCAAGAAGCTTCTCGAAGAACTGGTAGCCGACCCATCCGCCCGCTACATCGCCCCCTACGCACTTATCTCACTGGGCGATATTTCCAAAGTGGCGAACGATCTGGACCAAGCGCAATCCTACTATGAGCGTGCTCGCAACGAGTATCCTTCGAGCTCATTTTTCAGCACCGCAAACGATCGGATCTCGAGCTTGAAAGCCAAGCCGCCCGTTGAAATTGATGCGCCACCGGCTCCGGATCCAACCCTGCCGACTCCGGGCAATCCTACCTCTTCCCCATTTCTCCAGCCATCCACCAATCCGCCTGCGGGAATGTTCCCGACGGAAGGTGATGTGCCGGCAGATCCAACACCCGAAGATTTGCTCCCAACTACTCCAGAGCCTCCTACAGCTCCGGAATTACCGGTTGAGCCAACTCCAGCAATGCCGGGCAATGAGGGAAATCCTCCTTCCGGGTCATGATTCTTAATTCGATTTGACATCCATTCACCTCAACCATTTGTTAGCACCGTGTTCAAAAAAGTAATTGGCCAAGATCTCGGCGATCCATCTCGCCCAACTCCTCCAGAAGCACCACAACCAGCAGCTCCTGTTGCCCCTGCGGCTCCTGCCTACGCAGCCGCTGCTCCAGCTGCCGCCCCTGCGCCAGCCGCACGCCCGCAGGCTGCTACGACTCGCAACGTTCTCTCTTCCGACGTCGAAATCAAAGGCACTGTCAAGTTCACCAATGATCTTGTCGTCGATGGCAAAATCGAAGGCGAAATCACCTCCGAAGGAAATCTTACGATCGGCGAAAATGCTCGCATCAAAGCCGAAGTCAAAACCGGAACCATCGTGGTTTACGGCAAAGTGCACGGCAACCTCACCGCTGCAGATCGCATCGAACTGAAAGCCAGCGCTGAAGTCGTCGGCGACATCAAAGCAAAAACGCTTTCGATCGAAGCCGGTGCCATCTTCGTCGGTAAGTCCACCGTCGGCACTCCAGCTCAAGCCCCTGCATCCGATAAATCATCGGCCAGCAAGCCAGCTGCCGCAACGAGCGCTCCACAGCAGGGCACCCTTGCCGGGACCTCCAAGTCCTAACCTTCACGCCGCTTCATAGCTAAAAAAATGGCCGATGAGCCGAAGCGCCATCGCATTGAGTTGACGTGCCCCGAATGCGGGCACCGTCAATGGGAACCGGCATTGGTAGTCTCTACCCAATGCCGGGGCTGTCGCGCCAATTTTCAAGTGCGTGATGGTGCTGCCGTCTCCCGCCCCAAACCATCCACTCGACTGGTTGCGAAAAAACCAGTCCAGCCGCAAGAGCCTACTCGCCAACCCAAGGCGGAATCATTGGGTTCTTCTCTCATCCCCCGATCCCTCCCCAAACCGCAGCATCCACTGTTGCGATTTCTTTGGGGCAGGAAACAGATGCGGGAAATCACCTGCTTCAGCTGTGGCTTTGTCCACCAGGCACCAGCCGAGGCCCAATCAAGCCAGTGCCCGCGCTGCAGCGGCTACATCAGCCTCCAGGATTACGAAATCGCTGAGGCATGGAATCGACGGATTCAAACTCGTGGCAATGTGGTCATCCTCAAGACCGGCCATGTTTCCGGAATTACCATTCAATGCCACCACCTTACGGTTCTCGGCGAGCTCGCGGGATCCGTTGATTGTTCGGGGAATTTGATCATCCGCTCGCACGGCAAAATTCTCGGCAAGGTCAATTGCGACCAGCTCCGCGTCGAAAAAGGGGCCAAAGTCGAATTCCTCAACCCGGTCAGCGCCCGCAGTGCATACATCGATGGTCAAGTTCGTGGCCAAATTAGTTGCAGCGGACCGGTGACTCTGGAAAAACGCGCCCGCCTTCAGGGATTGGTCCGCACCACTTCCCTGGTGGTGAAAAGTGGTGCCAAGCATACCGGAACGATCGAAATGGTTCGCCCGTCTGCTTGATCCAGCCTTAATTTGTTCTAACCATCTGTCATGCAAGCCTCCCTGGACCTCAAAGAGGAAATTCTCGCCCTCAAAAAATCCCGCAATGCCGTCATTTTGGTGCACAACTACCAGACTGGTGACATTCAGGACCTCGGTGACTACGTCGGAGATTCGCTCGGCCTCGCTTATCAAGCGAAAGAAACCGATGCCGACGTCATTGTGTTCTGCGGCGTGCATTTCATGGCGGAGACAGCGAAGATTGTGAATCCGGAGAAAATTGTCGTTCTACCAGACAAAGATGCCGGTTGCTCGTTGGAACAATCCTGCCCCGCTCCACAACTTGAGGCATTTCTCAAAGAAAACGCGGACAAGAATTACTACGTCATCGCTTACATCAACTGCTCCGGAGCGGTAAAAGCACTTTGTGACGTGATTTGCACTTCCGGCAATGCGGTGAAAATCGTGAATCAAGCACCTGCGGATCGCCCGATTCTCTTCGTCCCGGACGAAAACCTCGGTGCATGGGTCATGGAGCAAACCGGCCGCAAGATGGATCTCTGGAAAGGCAATTGCTACGTCCACGTCGAGTTCACGCGCGACTCGATCCATGCCATCAAGGCAGAGTTTCCCGACGCATTGGTCGTCGCCCACCCGGAATGCACCCAAGCCGTGCGACTCTTGGCGGACGAGGTTTGTTCGACCGAAAAAATGGTGACCTACGTGAAAAACGCGCCGGTAAAAAACATCATTGTCGTCACCGAAAGCGGCATGTTGCACCGCTTGCGCAAAGAAGCCCCGGATAAAAATCTCATCGCGGGCCCTACCGATCGATGCGCTTGCGCCGATTGCCGCTACATGAAAATGAATACCTTGGAGAAACTCCGCGATTGCTTGGAAAATCTCGAGCCACGCGTGGAGATGGACGAATCGATTCGCAAGCGCGCAGAAGCCCCACTGCTCCGCATGCTTGAGCAATCGAAGTAAGAGTGATCTTTCAAATCACCCAGTGAAGGCCTGCCTCGGCGCATGACTGATGGAATCGCCATGCCCCGAGTTAGGACTCTCATCGATTTTTCGGCCTAATCAGAGAGCTGAAGTGATCAGATGTTAGAACACATCATACTTCACCACCTCCATCGTCCAATCGGAGAAGGATTTTTTCAGGCTCATGATTCCAAAGGTTCCGAAATCATAATGGCAACCTTCACCGTAGACGCTGTCGGCGGAAACATTGAAGGTCCATACTGATCCATCCGGAATGGATCGGACGGGACTCGTCTCAATTTTACGTTCCAGCTCTTTCGGAGTTAAATCTGCATTTCCCTCCTCATGCTGTTCCTGCCAATGACGGAACAGCCCACCACTGGCGACAATGCGGTTCATCAATGGATTGGGTCCGGAAGCATGTTGGTGACCTCGAAGCACTGCGTGAATCTTCTGTTTTTCCGTGCTGAAGGATTTCAACAGATAAGCCGTACTGGACTCACCAAAGATCAATGAGCGTCCATATCCTAGCGATGGTTCATCACCAAAAACCGTAAAATCACTCCACATAAAGCCTAACAAATTAGGCGAAGTTGGGCCTTGTGGCGTGAAATCCTTCAACCTGGTCTCTGCCAAATTCAGGACTTTCGGATCATCCCCCAGCCAGCCCTGATGACTCTCGGAGTAGGTTTTCTGGTGGATTTCTCCAAGGAATTGATATCGGGTCGTTCCGGACGAAGCCAACAATGTCTTCGGATCGTATCCAGGCTCCATGCCACCATGATTCATTTGCACAAAATCCGATTCCGTTCCCAGATAGATAACAACGGGCAAAAGATCATAGAGGTGCATGGTTTTTGATATATCAATATCAGAACCGTATTTTGCCTGAAGCTCCTTGACGAATCCATACTTCGCATTCATCCCGAAGTGCTCGTGATTGCCGCGCGCGAACTGAACTCGTTCAGGATTGGCAAGTTTAAGGCGCATCAGGGTGTAAAGAACTTCCACACCGTATGAACCTCTATCTGTGAAATCACCGGTAAAGCATAGATAAGCGGACGGATCTATTACCTTAAAACCATCCAGCACCTTGCGTTTGCGCAACTCATCGAGAGTGATCAAGAGTGAGTGAATATCACCATGCAAATCTCCTTGAATATAAACCTTTGAGCCAACCGGAAGTATTAACTTCTTAGCAAAAGGTTGAAAATTGAATTTCTTATCCTGATAGAATCCAGACTCATATTTGAAAAATTCCGCTTTGGGAGAAGCGCCAACCCATAGTTTCCGATCCCCGATTGAACCGTCCCGCTCCGCTTGAATGAAGGTGTCGAGCATCTGATCAAATTCCTCATAACTCTTGAGAGGTAGCGTATCAGAGTCGGGAAACTTCCCTTTCATTTGGCGATTCGTAGGCATTTTTTCACAGGCTTTGCGCCATTCATTGAAGTTAGGTAGGGTACGGGTAGTCTGTGCAGTGAGAGTGCCAAGACTGATTAGACCTATGCAGAACAATTTTAAGATCATCTCGGGACCGAAATAGCAGTCCGCCGCTTGGCAGTCACCCCTAATTGGCGTATTAAGAAGAAGCAAAAATCTTCCACTCTTGATCAATCTATAATTTGTGCATAATACCCACAAATGAGTAAATGTTCTGCATAACCGTTAATGCTTCATCATGAATCTTGCTTATCTTGACACAAGACATGCTCTGAGTCTGCTGCTGCTCGCTTTAGCTGTTGGGATTCTCAGCCTGATGGCACGGCAGGCAGCAGGACAAATGGTGCGATCACCGGAAGAATTCCGGAAACGTTGGATACGCCGAATTGCCGAGCATCCACTCGCCATTCTTTTCCAGAACGATCGAGACGGCTCCATCATCCGCAAATGGGGAATCACATTCTCAAGACTGGCCCTATTTTACGTGATTTTCTCGTTTTCGACCGCGATCGTGTTACTGAGCTTGCTGATTATGAATCACTTGGGATTTCACGATGCAATCGCCCCGATCGCGGAGTTTCTGGCAAAATTTGAATCAGGACTCTCATGCTGACAAGGGGGCCATTCAGGAGTGGTCGAATTCCCAAACCGATTTTGCACTGTTTCATCCGCCCCCCCTGTGCCACAGTTCCGCCGCATGCCAAGGCAACGTGATCCAGACGAACCCAAGATTTATTTTCTCCCCAATCTCATGACCGGGGCGAACCTCGCATGCGGATTTTTCGCGGTGCTGATGATTTTCAAAGGCATGATCGAGGTGCAAAAAAGCTCTGGGAACGGGGTTCTCACCGCCAAGGAATACTACGAAATCTCCCACAATTACTACGAATACGCGATTCTGCTGATCTTTGGGTCCTGCCTGTTTGACTTGCTGGACGGCAGACTGGCGCGGCTTGGCGGACAAGATTCCCCCTTCGGCCGGGAATTCGACTCGCTGGCCGACATCATCTCGTTCGGCATGGCCCCCGCCATGCTGGTTTCAAAAGCCGTTCTTTTCCCATTGGGCAACATCGGCTGGGGAATTGCACTGGTTTATCTTCTCTGCGGAGCCATGCGATTGGCTCGATTCAACTGCTTGGCAGCCATCCCGAAAAAGCCCGGGGCGGTTGTCGACAATGACTTCCGTGGCATCCCGATTCCGATGGCTGCCGGTTTCATCGCCTCGCTGACTTTCCTGATCATCGATTTACACGAAAACGACCGCCAGCTCGGCGCCTGGAAATTCGTTCTCGCGGGCGTCATGCTCGGACTCTCCTGGTTGATGATCAGCGACATCCGATACCCGAGCTTTAAAAAAGTGGATTGGAAAACGCGCGGTACCTTGAGCGCCGTGATCTTCGCCATCCTGCTGCTCGTGATCACGGTCCAGTTCCGCTACGTGATGCCAGTGGTGCTGTTCAGCATTTATCTTGGCTACGGTTTCATCCGTCCTTGGCTTTCCGCCAAACTTCGCAAAGGCATCGAAGTGGAGACGGAGCCGGATCCTGATGCGAATGCCGCCTCGCCCCCTGCTCTAGCGACTAAGGTGGAGGAAGAAAAGAAGGCACCGGCCAGTAATCCTGATTGATACTGATCCATGTCAAATCCCCGAACCCGGAAGCGTTGGGTAGCGATCCTACTGGTAGGAGTTCCCGCGTGGTTGCTGATCTCCGCCTTAGCAGGCCTCTGGCTTTACTTTTGGAATGAAGGGAAGGAGAAGGCGATCGAGCAGGCTAGATTCACTCAGAATATCTCGGTCCCAAGCTTGCAGGATGATCTGACAAAATTCGTGCAGATCATTGGTGAGCGAAATTTGTCTTCAGAAAAGGCCGCGGCGAATCTTGGCAAAGCATCAGCCATGATCCAAGGCTCACTCGGACCATCCAACACGGGCTACGCGATCATGCTGGAGCGCTCGACCGGTGATTTTCCCATCATTCAGGTCCGCATCACCGGGAAATCGGATCAATCACCGATCTGGGTCGTGACCAGCTACGACTCCAGGCCAGGCTCACCTGGGGTGGAAGCCAATGCCACTGGACTCACGGCCACCATCGCCGCTGCTCAAGCCATGGCTGGCGATACTCCCCTGCGATCGGTTCATTTTGTTTTCCTCCCACACGCCAACGATCCGACAGCCCCCAAAGAAAAGACGCTTGATGGTCTGAAACAGCTGATTGCGAAATCCGCCGATCCATCCGTGGTGATCTATGTTGAGGCGATGGGCGCGCGCGAATCACTCTGGCTGACCGCGCCCGATCCAAACCTCGCAGCTCTTTCGAATACCGGTGAAATCGGAGCGGTAATCGCTATGGATGAGGCATTTCCGGATGGAAACGCTGCCGATTTCGCAAAAGTGCTGTTTTCAACCGGCCTGCCAACCTTACGGGTTGCAACACGTCCCGCCGTGGCTGTTTCAGAGCCGGATGACCAACCCGCACCACCCACAACCGTAGCAGCTTCTGCCGGAAGATTGGTGGATCTGATACGCCGCTGTGCCGCCAAGTAGGTGGACACTTTCCCCAGCATTAAAATTGTCCGTTGCAGAAATAGATCCCCGGTCCAGAATTTCCCAGCCAAAGGCAGGGAATATCTCTAAGAGGGTCCCCTACCTGACGTTTTATTGCCTTCAACCATAAATCCATGCGAGCAACCGACCTTGACCCAACCTTCATTTCGCACGCGCCCGGCTATTGGGCCGACGAAGACACGGAAAAATGGAGCGATTACAAATGGCAGCTTCGCAATCGCGTCAATACCCTCAGCGATCTGGAATCCCGCATCAATCTAACGGACGTCGAACGCGCCGGAGTCCTACTTGCCGGGAACAAGCTGGCGATGTCGATCACCCCTCATTTCTTCAATCTGGTCGATCGCGATGATCCGAATTGCCCGATCCGCCGCCAGATCATCCCTCGCATCGAAGAAGGCTGGACCGCCCCAGAGGAATTGGCGGATCCCTGTGGCGAAGATTCACACATGCCGGTCCCAGGACTCGTGCATCGCTATCCGGACCGGGTTTTGTTTTTGGTCACCGATCGCTGTGCGTCCTATTGTCGCTACTGCACCCGCTCACGCGTGGTATCAGGCGTAGGAGAACAGCACCTGGAAATGAACTGGGAAGCCGCTTTCAAGTATCTGGAACAACACACCGAAGTACGGGACGTGCTGCTCTCCGGCGGTGATCCGCTGTTGTTGTCGGACACGATTCTCGATCGCTTGCTCACCCGCTTGAGATCGATCCCGCACATCCAGTTTGTCCGGATTGGCTCTCGTATTCCGATTTTCCTGCCTCAGCGGATCACGCCGGAATTGTGCCAAATGCTGCGCAAACATCACCCGCTCTTCATTTCCATCCACACCAATCATCCGCGCGAGCTGACTTCTGAAGTGCGCGACGGCCTGGGGAGATTGGCAGATGCGGGTATCCCGATGGGCAATCAGAGTGTCCTGCTACGTGGCATCAATGACTCCGTGGAGGTTCAAAAGGCCCTCGTTCACAAACTTTTGATGTGCCGTGTTCGGCCGTATTACCTCTATCAATGCGACCTCATCACTGGCTCGACTCACCTGCGAACTTCCGTCGCCGAAGGGGTCGAAATTATTGAGGGATTGCGCGGCCACACCACCGGCTATGCCATCCCGCAGTATGTGATCGACGGACCGGGCGGTGGTGGAAAAATTCCGATCAACCCGAACTACATGATCGATTCCGTTCCTGGAAAAGTCACGCTTCGCAACTACGAGGGAAATCTGTTCGAATATCCGGATCCGACTCCAGTTCCTGATGGTGTGATGGAAAAATTGCATCATCGGGCCCTGCACGGCTGCTCTTGATTTCAAGTGCAGTCGCGAGCGGCGACTTTTTTTCGCTAACGGGCAAAAGAAGCTTCCGTTTACGACGGAGATCAGCTTGTTTGCTTTAAGTGCCCGTTCGAAAGCTTCTAACAGTTCTGTTCTTCACTCTGCTCTGGCTCCGCTGCGGTGCGATGGAGCCAGCGGCACCAGACTTCAGTGAAGGCTTTGCATTGATCGATGCTTTGGAGATTCCGCAGATCTCACCAGAGGCTACTTGGACTAAAATTCCCGATCAGACAGTATACTTTGATTACCACATCCGTGACTATCTGGCTAATCTGAAAGGAAACGGGTGGAGCTTACCATCAGGTCATGATGAGCCCACGATTCTACGCGGCTTGGGAAGTCTCGATAACACCGAGATTCCTCAGAACTCGCATTTCAAAGCCAAAAAAGTGGATCTCAGGGCTGACGTCGAAAAGCTCATCGAATCGATCCAGCAAGCCAGAAAAGAAGATAGTCCTGAGTATTTCCTTAAGGGATACGGCAATTTCTCGTCAGAAGAAGCAGGCCCTTTCTTCATTTTTGCCGTTCAACTCCATCAGCATGGCGATGCGGAGTTGGCGAATCAGTTGGTAAACGCACTCTTCCTGGCAGCTCCCAATCGTGAAGTGGTTTTGGACTCCGGCATCAATTTGATCGCTGACCAGGCTTATTCAAAATTGATTGAGCAATTCTATCAGTCGCAGGACTGGAAAGCACTCCATCAAGGCTTGATGGAACTCGTTCAGAAATTCCCGCGTGGCTGGCAAGCTCGCAATGCAGTGGGTTTGTTGCTGGAGCCATCAAAAGCAAGAGCGGAAAGCCAACCACCCCGCCCTCTCACCTTGGATGGGATTTCACTTGATCCTGAGGCGGTCCAATCGATCGACTGGATGTTGAAGGCTCCTTCCTCCAACGATTTTGAAATCCCTGAAGAACTTGCCGAGCAGCTGAGCCAATTGCCAGCCTCAGCTCGTCAACAATATCTCAGCCAAATGTCTAACGCTGGGAATCGAATATTGACGGACGATCTCAGGAACTGGTTGCTCGCAGATAAAAAAACTTTCGATGAGAGCAAGTCAATTGCAGTCCCAACTCTGCGATTAGGCATGAAGGCGATTCCCGTCCTGATCGCTTTGGCGGAGGACGATTACCTCACCTATTTCCCGAACTCACCTGCTAATTCTTTCTCCATGAGTTTTGATTCAGACTTGGGTCCGGTTGAGAATATGCAACAACAACTCGCGCATCTCAATCATCCTCTTAGGCGCAGTGATATTGCCACTCAACTTCTGGATGCGATGCTTCCTGCTTCCGATGATTATGTCCGTGAGATGGATGCTTCTCAAACCAAATCTGCTGCACTCGATTTCTGGCAGCAACATCAGAATGATAGCCGGGACCAGTTGGCATATGCATATCTAACAAGCAGCTCCAAAGAACAAAAAATTGCAGCAGCCTCCATCATCGCAACCTCATCGGATGAATCACTGCATCAGAAATTCGAAGCGCAGATATTAAATTCAGTTTCACCCGTAAAGGAAATTGAGACGGTTGCCACATACATCCGTAAAAGAAAAACACCCACCACTGAATTTTTCAAAGTCTACCGATCCGCAGTCATCGCGCAATACCAACAGATCGAGCCCAGTGAAGACTATGAGCTCGGCATGGATCGGAAAATGGCGATGGAGATAATGAAGCAAATGGGTGCCAAGGCCGAGGGCCTTTCGATTCAAGGCCGAGCGCGGGAACTGGCACGGGAGAATTTGGAAAATCCAGAGATTTCGATCCGTGCATTTTATAACTCGATCAAGGAAGAACCGTTGGCAAAACAGTTCCTCGCCATGCTGGCCGGGGCTAAAGCAGCAACGGAGCCCAGAACCCGGAGCTATTTCCTAGCTTACTGCATCAACTACCATTCGCGCTCGCTGAATGACGAGTTCGCCCCGGAAAAGAATCCAAGAAAGCTTTCCAGTTCAGAAAAGAAAGTTTGGCAGGCACTTCTCGCTGACAAAAACGATATCCCGGCGGAAATGAATCGCTACACGGATGACAGCGATACGGTGGGGCAGCTCGCAGCCATTGCCTTGGAAACTTCCCTCGAGGGAATGTTCATGGATTTCCAACGCGCTTCGCTGGTCCTGCACAAAAGCGCCGGAGAGCTTGCTTACGAACGGGCATCCGCCAGGCTCAAGGGTAAACCCATTCCTCCGTTGCCCGATGCTTCACGCGTTGATGCGTCGAGGCTGGAGGAAATGGTTCATCACGCCGGTTCATTACCCACGAACGAAGTTCATCCCTATCTAACGAACTTATCGCCCGATGAACTCATGGCTTGGATCGATTGGCTCGAAGACCCGCAAACTCCCGCCTTCCCCCAGTCATTACAAAAACTAAGACTACAAATCATCAAACGCTCGAAGGGCTATCTCAGCTATCCGGACCAACCTGGCGTTGGCAACATCGGAGTTGGATTTGAAATCACGCCGCAGGCGCTGGAATCCTGGATGGAGGAAATCGCCCGCAATCTGCCCGACCATTCCAGAACCTACATCAACCTTACCAGCACTGCAATCGGTCCGGGTTTGGAAATTTTGGCCTTCCGGTCAAACCTTGAGCCAGCCGAAGAAAGCGAGACCGAATCAGAACGCCCCTCCCTTTCAAGACTTTTTTACAGCTCTTTTGACGCTCTGGTCGGTGAGGAAGCCCCCGCTGACTCAACCGGCGTCATTTACTTGGAACTCTATACGGCTGACCAAAACTTCGATTTTCCAATCCAGATCGTGGATGGAAAGGCGCGCTACAGCGAGTTCAAGGCTCCGCTCAGCGACGCGCTTGAAGCCGCAGCCAGCAGTTCCGAGAGTTTCGATCTCGACGTTCAAATTCTAAGTCGGGCCGATGCCGAAGCCATCCGTGCAGCGGAAGACGACAACTGAACCACCTCTCTCCACCCCAAGCCAACTGATCATGTCCGAATCCGCATCCGCCCAATGGGACCAACTCCAGGAACTCATCACGAAAATCCGTTCTGAAACCGGACGAGTCATCGTGGGCCAAGAAGAAGTCGTCGAAATGCTGCTGACCGCGTTGATCTGCAAAGGTCACTGCCTGATTGTCGGTGTCCCCGGGTTGGCAAAAACCCTGCTTGTTTCGACACTCGGACAAATCCTCGGGCTCAAATTTCAACGCATTCAGTTCACTCCGGATCTGATGCCGACCGATATTCTTGGCTCGGAAATTTTACAAACTTCAGCCGAAGGAGAACGCAGTTTCAGATTTGTGCCCGGACCGGTCTTTTCGAATCTGATCCTTGCCGATGAAATCAATCGGACTCCCCCAAAAACCCAGGCAGCCCTACTTGAGGCCATGCAGGAAAAGCAGGTCACGGTAAACGGGCAGACCCGACAACTTGAACAACCCTTCACGGTTTTTGCCACGCAAAACCCGATTGAACATGAGGGCACTTATCCCCTGCCGGAGGCGCAACTCGACCGCTTCTTCTTCCAGCTTAACATCGGCTACCCAACATTTGCCCAGGAAGCTGAAATCATCCGCCGAACTACTGGACATTCCGTAGATCAAGCCGAAGCCTTGCTCGATGCGTCCAAGGTGACTGCCTTGCAGGAGGCTTCACTTGATATGCCACTCCCTGACACCGTAATCGAGTCGATCCTGAAGCTTGTTCATGCCACCAGGCCGGACTCGGAATACGCAACCCCAGATGTGAAAAACTATGTCTCATTTGGAGCCGGCCCACGAGCATCCCAATGCCTGGCCCGCGCGGCTCGGGCGCTAGCTCTTTTGCGCGGGCAATCTACGGCATCGATCGAAGAGGTAAAAGCCGTGGCACTCCCAGTTCTGAGACACCGCGTTATTCCGAATTACAATGCAACCGGAGAAGGAATTACGACAGATGACATCGTGACGAAACTCATCCAAGCACTTTAATGTCACGGTTCAAATATCTGGATCCAGCCGACATCCGACGGCTGAAGAACTACGAATTTGGCGCGAAAGCCATGGTTGAAGGATATTTATCCGGCCGTCATCGCTCGCACCAACGTGGCTCATCCATTGAATTTCACGAGTTCCGTGTTTACGCCGAGGGCGATGATCTCGCGAAAGTCGATTGGCGGATTTTTGCAAGAAACGACAAACTGTTCCTCAAAACCTTCGAGCAAGAAACCAATCTGGAATGTCACCTCTTTCTGGACTGCTCGGCATCGATGGGATTTCCCGAAAACAGCGAGAGGCTCTCCAAACTGGAGTATGCTTCGTATTTTGCCGCTGCACTTGCCTGGTGGGTGATTTCCAAAAACGACCGGGTTTCCCTAGCGCTATTCGATCAAGGAATTCGGCGATTTCTTCCACCCGGTTCTACCAGAAAGCATTTGCATGATCTTCTCAACACACTTGAGGAAACACGCGCGGGTTCCGGCACTTCCATCGTCGAAGCATTGGCTAAAGCCCAGCCATTGCTAAAGCGCCGAGGCACCTTGGTGATTTTGTCGGATTTCTTTTGTGATCCTGCCGAACTTTTCAGAGCGCTGAACGCCTACATCCATCGAGGTTTCCGAATCCATCTGTTCCATCTGTTAGACCCGGCGGAGATTCAGTTGGAAGAACGCGGCCTATCGCGATTCGTTGACATGGAATCCGCATCCCAGGTCACCGTTCACCCGCAATCGATCCGAAAGGCATGGAATGAGGAAATCGTCCGGCATTCCCGATCACTGCGCGCCCTCGCAGCATCACGACAGGTGGATTACGCACTCTGTTCGACAGCAGATTCCTATTTCTCCCTTTTTGATCGAATGCGCGCCCATTGATTCCCGTGTCGATTCTATTCCAACATCCCGCATTGCTCGGCCTGCTCGCCTTGGCAGGACTGCCATTGCTTGTGCATCTGCTTTCTCGCGCCAAGCCACCGGAGTATCGATTTTCAAATGTCGAATTCCTGCGCCGCATCACTCGCCTGACAGCTAGAATCCGCCGACCAAAAGACTGGCTGCTTTTGGCCCTGCGAACCCTTGCCTTACTGCTATTGGCGGCGGCTTTCTCGCTGCCATTGTTAGTTTCGGACTCGGCACCACTCCCTGGTGAGGCATCCACGGTCGTGATCATGATCGACCGCTCGGCCTCGATGGCAGCACGCGACCATGGCGCGGCCAGCCGATTTGAAATCGCCTGTGCGGAAGCAAGCAATTACCTCGATTCACTGAAGCCGAGCCATGCAAACCTCGTGTGGATTGACGCGGAACCCGACTCGGCATTTCCGGCACCGGGACCAAATCTTTCCTATCTAACAGATCTTCTCAAGCAGTCGGAGCCAGAACAGGAATCGGGCGCGTTGGCCTCGGCATTTGATCTGGCTCTTCGTCAATTCGGCACCATCCAAGGGCGCCGTGAACTCGTTGTGATCTCAGATTTTCAAGCCAATGCCTGGAAGGATTTCCATCCCTCCCTGCCAAAAGGTCTAAAACTGAAGATTCGTAAAGTGGCCGATGAAGCGCCACCCAATTTCGCCATCACCCGGCTGTTATGCCAACCTACAGAACCCGTCGCAGGTCAGGACATCACCATTTTGGCGAATGTGCGGAGTTATGCCTCAGAACCCGTCCGGACCCAGGTCACCCTGAATGCCGGTGGTTCCCGCCAATCGCAACCGGTCGATCTTGCCGCCTGGGGTGAAGCGGAAATCGCCTTCAAGGTAAAATCCGCCAACGCAGGAAGTCTTCCGGTCACCGTGTCACTTGAGGGAGACTCATTCCCGGGGGACGATGCGAGACATAGCGTGGTGCACGTGCGTGGTGCGATCCGGGTTGAAGGCGCGGTTCAGCATTCGATTCAACGTGTTATTGCAAATTTACCCTGGCTGGAGACGACACCAAAAGCAGCTGACGGGGACCTGTTGGTAATTCCCAACTGGGATGGAGCGGATCTGGATGCTTTGCAAAAAAAGGCAGCGAGCGGCATCACCATCCTCATTCACAGTGCGCAATCGTGGCCGAACTCTCCCACTCCCCTATCTCTTGAGCACTCAGAATCGGGCTGGCAAATCTTACCTTCCGAAAGCCATCCGGCAGTCGGCATGTTTCGCTCCGGTGACTTTGGCAATCCATTTGCGGGTCGGTTCCATGAGCGCATCCCGCTATCTCCGATTCCCGGTGCCAAATCCATCGCGACCTATGAAGATGGTGTGCCAGCGATTTTCGAAATCCCAACTCCAGGCGCACCGATTTTGGTGATGAATCTATCGCTTGATCCGGGCCAAACCGACTGGACCGAAAAAAGTGTCTTCCTTCCCGCGCTCGCAGAAATGCTGCTACGGACCAGACCCGCATCGCAATCGGAAGCAGCTCAATTGCCTTCGGGATCGAGGCTCAGCTATGTATCAACCGAGCCTGAGCAAACCAACTCGATTTCATTGATTGGCCCGGATTCGAATCTGTTAGAACTCCGTGAAGCCACCACCGCAGACGGCGTGCAATGGCAATCGATCGCCTCATCCACACCGGGCATGTATCAATGGCAGATATCCGGCCAGGCGATTGAGTTCACTGCAGTCAATTTCCCGGTGTCCGAATCCGATCTCCGCCCACTACCGGAAGCGCCATCCTTTGGCATCGATTCCTCAACCGAGCATTCGTTAGAGCGGCTCGCTGCAATCGCTCGCGGCATCCCACTTTGGCCATGGCTTTTGCTGGCATCCTTGCTGGCACTTGCCGCCGAAAGCTTATTCCTCACCCGCTTCGCTAAGTTTTGAACCCATTCTTCCAACCGATCGTCCTCTATCCGCTGGCCTTCGCCTTATTGGCGATCAGCTTTTTCGGCGCATGGAAAACATCTCACGGTCTGGCAATCAGAAGCAGGATGCTACTAATTGCTCTAAGGCTGGGAGGCGTGGCAGTGATCCTGATCACGCTGTGGAACCCGGGAAAATGGGTTAACCCAACGAATCAAAAACCACCCGCATGGATCATTTTAGCGGACCATTCCGCATCCATGGCACAAGCTGCCAGCGACGGTAAATCCCGCGCTCAAGTCGCACGCAATGTGCTCGCTCAAGCGGTGAAGCAAGCAAACGAGGCAGACGTTCCAATCCGCATCCACCCATTCGCTGAAGCCTTGGAGGCACCGCTGGAACCAGATCAACTTCCATCTTCAGACAAAGACGGCAGTCAAATCCTGATGTCACTTTCTCAGGTTCTGCAAAATGCGGCATCTACGGGTGAGTCTCTGGCTGGAATCATGGTCTTAAGTGATGGTCGTGATACCTCCGGCTCTGGTCCTGATGCGCTGGCTGATATCGCGCTGCGCGCAAACAGCCAAAATACCAACATTCACACAGTCGCCATCGGAGCAGACCAACCAGCAGCGGATCTTGCTCTGCAACTCAATCGCTCTGCCATCACTGCATTTCCAGGACAACACCTGCGCATTCCTTTCGCGCTCAAATCAACCGGGCTTGAGCCGTTGAAAGCACAAGTCTCGTTGTTGGACGAGAACGGATCGCCTTTGCAACAACTGTCGCTCGAAGTCGAATCGGGCGGAACCAGTGTCGGGACTTTCGATCTCACCGCTCCATCCGTATCCTGCCGCTGGACATTGGAAACCCCGGTCGTCGCCGGCGAATCGAGAAAGTCTAACAACCGAGCCGGGGCAAACATCCGGATCGTTGAATCGAAGACCCGAGTCTTTCTCGCGGAAGGTGCGCCATATTGGGATAGCAAATTTTTGGCGCAGCTGCTTCGCCAGCAACCCCAGATGGAAGTTCACTCGGTCCACCGATTATCGGACGAACGCTACTTTCGGATCGATACCGGAAGTGATGAAACAACCGAGTCCGAGCACCCGGTCTTCCCGGCCACTTTGGACGAACTGGGACGATACGACCTAATCGTCTTTGGCAAAAACGTCGACCCCTTCCTCACCCCCGAGCGCGCGGAAGCACTCCGCCAATACGTGCGCGATCGGGGAGGTGCCGTGCTCCTCTCGCGTGGCAAACCGACGACCGGGGATGTTCCGGCGCTGGATGATCTTGAACCTGTCATCTGGGGTTCTGCCCGAATTTCAGAATTCCAATTCGAGCCATCAGCCGAGGGAGAAAATACCGGGCTCTTTGGGCAAGCTTTGCCGCCACCCGATGCCTCGCTTTGGAAGTCGCTGCCAACGCTGAAGGACGGTCGCCAGGTTTCATTGATCAAACCATTCACACGCGTGCTGGCCAATGGGCAGTCTAACACGAGCGCGAGCGCATCTGGCAAATTCCCCGCCCTGATGGTTCGACGTCACGGCCAGGGAGTGGTCGGTTTATTGAATGGAGACGGGCTGTGGCGCTGGGACTTTTTCCCGGAAGCCCGCGAACTCGGCAACTGCTATGATGACTTCTGGATTCAGCTCATCCAGTGGATGGCGACTTATTCTGAATTTCTTCCGGGCCAGGATTTCTCATTACGCCTGCCCGCCTCACACGGCACGGCCGGCTCCGCTGTGGCGGCAACCATTTCATACCGTGGCACCACCCCATTACCTGATATCCAGCTGAAAGTGATCGCTCCAAATGGAGAGGAATCGCTAGTCCATCCGGCATTGCTTACCGACGCATATGGCAGACCGATGTGGCGAGGTTCATTCACTCCGACAAGTCCTGGCGATTGGCACCTTTCGATTCTTGATCCCCGCGACCACGCGCCGTCAGTCCCTGAAACGGTATTTACCGTACCTCATCCGCCAAGCGAACAGGATGATCTTTCTGCCGATCCCGACTTTCTCAACCACATCGCCACCGCGACCGGAGGAACCGCTTTAACCGCGGAAACTGCAGAAGCATTCATCCGTCAAAACCTGCTGCCAAAGAAACTTGCGACCAGGGAAACCGGGGCAGTTTGGAAGCCAAGTTGGAATCTAGCTACCGTCGCGATCTTGATCGCCGCCCTACTCTCTGCGGAATGGTTCTTCCGTCGGAGGCTGGGTCTGGCATAATATGTCATCATATCTTCGTCTATCATGTCCGAATACCATAAAGCACTTAGTCGATTTCAGCTGCGCCAGCAGCTCGGCAGACTGCTGGCAATCCTATTGGGCGGACTCGCATGGATTGCATTGCTCTGGCTGTGCTTCGGATGGCTCGATGCGATCCATGCCTTTGAGTCCCCTGCGAGGATCGCCATCACTTGGGCATTGTGGATTTTAACCACCATCGCAGTGGTCCTCGCTGGCATCCGATTTCTTCCGGTCCGGAAACGAGCTGCTGCGGATCAAGCCGACCTCGCGCTGGGCGACTCAAGACGGCCGATTTCAGCGGCGCTGTCGCTGGATTCCAGCTCATCGGACTCACCCTTAGGAAAGCTACTTGCGGATCGATCTTCAACTGCGGCGGCGACGGCCTTAAACCAGTTGCCGTGGCAGAAAACCGTGCCGTGGAGACTTTCCAAACTGCCACTCATTGCAGTCATGGCATTGTTGCTAGTGATGCTGGCTCTGTGGCTGGGCTTCCCCGGCGCCTTTGTCACGGTTGCGAATCGCTTGCTGCATCCAACTGCGGATACCCCACCTTTCAGCCATCTGGTCTTTGAGATCGACCCCGCACAACCTGCGGTTGTTTACGGAGATGAGTTATTGCTCCACGCCAGAATTACCGGCGGCGCCCTGGAGCATCCTGTGGAGTGCCGAGTCCGGCTTCAACGAAATGGAACTCATTTGCGACTCCCAGCTTTCCGCGAATCTCCCACTCGGTTTTCCCGAAAATTGGACGGAGTTACCGAGCCGGTTGAGATTGCTTTCGCTTGTGGCAAAGCACGGTCCAAGTGGATTCCCGTAGAAGTGATGCTCCAGCCAAACATTCTGGCGGGAAAAGTGCGGATCACTCCCCCCGCCTACACCGGCATGCCGGAAATGGTGCGGCCACTCGACACCAATGAAATCTCCGCGATCGAAGGCTCCACCGTAACGCTTGAGCTCAGCAGCAACCGGCCACTTGGCTCAGGAGAGCTTACCTTCACCCCGGCTTCCGTTCCTGGTTCCGAACCGGAAGCTGAAATCTATCCCGGGACCGTAACTACGGAATCCGCCGTAGCATTTTCCTGGCAGGCGGTCCGTCCGGGGCGTTTGAGCGCCACCCTGAAAGATATCCGTGGCACCTCTTGTGCAGAGCCACTTGAGTTGAATTTACGAATCATTCCGGATCAAGCGCCCGTGGTTGAGCTTAGCTCACCACCACCCCTGCTGCTGGCAACGCCGCGATCCGTGATTCCGATCCGTGGCCATGCCGAGGATGATTTCATGTTATCGCAGCTTCAGTTTGTCCGGACTTTGCAAGGGTTCAGGGATCGCGTCAAAACCGTGGCACCCGAGATATCAGAAAGATCCTATGATTTCACAGATCGGTTCGATCTCGACGAGCTTGGATTGGAAGCCGGGCAAACGATCGAATTGATGCTGGAGGCAAGCGACCACAACCCCTCGTTGCTCGGTTATGGCTCGTCGAGCATCTCCCGCATCCAGATCATTTCAGAAGATCAATACGCCGAATACATTCGGGCGAAGACGACCCTGGCGCAGTTTGACGCGAGATTTCGTGCGGCGCAGGATGCGATGAGACAGGCACGCGAATCGTTACAGAAATTGAAGGAATCGCCGGATGACCCGAAGGCGCTCGAATCGGCACGCAAGGCCCAGCGCGAAGCTGCTGAGCTGTTAGAAAAAATTGCCGACGACTTTACCGCGTTCGATTTAGAAAAAAGACTGCAAGACCTGGCCAGAAAACAAGCGGAAGGGCTGCGCGAGAACTTGCAACAACTGGAGCATTTCCAGCCGCAAGATCTGGACGAAATGCTGGATCGGTTAGGCAGGCAGGAACCTGAAGAAAAGCAATTGGCCGACGATGTTCAATTCACCGATGACGTCTCCAGTTTGCTCGAAATGGCGAGCCGCTTTCGCGAAATCTACGAGACCCAGGTATCGATTGCCAAACGCCTCGAAACCATCGTCAAAGAACTTCGAAACGGCCAGGCACAGAATCGGCGCCTGATTCCATCGCTCGCAGATACGCAGGCAAAGAACCGACAAGCACTGGACCAATTCAAGGCCGACCTTCGGGCAAGAGTGAACCAACTCCAAGGGAAGCATGATGAACTGGCGCCACTCATCGACTCCGCCATTTCGTTTTTGAATGATCTGGATCTAGCTGCCCCGGAGACACTGATGGATGCCGCGGCAGAGCACGGTCATGCGGGTCGCGCAAATGATGCCTATACCAATGCAGAACTTGCAAAAGAGATTCTAGCTCGCCTGATGTCCAAGCCTGAGTCCTTTGCGCAGGCCACGCAGGGCATCCCGCCATCTTTCCAGGGAGCGCCGGACGTGAACAAAAATATCGAGCAGATGTTAGAGTCATTGTTCGCTCAGCGAAATGGCCAAAGAGGAAATGGTGGCGATGGACAGGATAACATGGGCACGGGTGGTAACGGAGGCTCAGGCACTCCCATGTCTGGATTTTCCACCAATTTGCCCGTCGTTGGACCTGATCGACTCGATTTTCAACCGCTCGCCTCAAGCTCCGGCCAGGACGGCGGCAAAGGCAAACCTGGCTTGATCGCCCCTCTCCCAACAACTGCCGAGCAGGGTCGCATCACCCCGACAGATCTGCAATCGGGTGATGCGCCGCAACTTTCCGAGGAACCAGTTCCAGAACCTTACCGTGAAGCCGTCAAAGGCTATTTCACCCCTTGATCCACCATTGCCATGAAAAGCAAAATTCTCCTATGTCTCTCACTGCTCACCATTTCGCTGTCGGCGAAGGAAGGCGCTGTTGAATGCGGCAATCTCATCTACGCCGGAACCCGTACTTCGCAATGTTTCAGCGATGAATTCCTGACGACGGTCCAACAGAAAACGTCAATCGCCACGGAACGCCGGTTCAAAGCCGTCAAGCTGGTGGACGATGAGCTATTCAAAATTCCCTTTGTCATCATGACAGGCACGGGTGATTTCAGTTTAACATCGAAGGAGCGAGTCAACCTGAAACAATATCTTGAGAATGGTGGTTTCCTCCTAGCCTCGGCGTCCTGCTCCAATGAAGCCTGGAGCCAAGCATTTGAGCGCGAGGTCAAATCCATTTTTGGCAACGACAAGCTGCAGGACATTCCATTATCCCACGAAATCTTTCGCACGATTTTCGAAGTGAAGGATTTGAAGTTATCGCACTCCGGCCCGGAAACGCCACTTCGGGGTATGACTCACAATGGCAAAGTCGTTTTGGTTTATTCTTCGGAAGGACTCAATGACACCTCGCACACTGAAGGCTGCTGTTGTTGTGGTGGCAATGAGATCCAGAATTCGATGGAGATCAACGCCAACATCCTCGCCTACGCGCTACTCCACTAACCATTCGCTCCTTGAGACGCATCTTCCATCTCCTGTTGTTGCTCGTTTGGGTCTTGCCACAGCTTCGTGCAGACACTGCTGACGAAGCATGGCAGCGCTTCCAGGACGGGTCACGCGATGTCGCCACTTTGGCGGATGTTCTTCCTCAATTGCCGGATGCAGAGAAAGGAGCGCGCATCCGCTCCGAGTTGCAGAAGTCTCCGCCACGTGCCGAGCTGGTTGAGTTGCTCAATCATCCGATCCTCGCGGTGCGACTTGGTGCACTGGAAATCCTGGAGGAGATGGCGGGTGGCGATTTTTCTTACAATCCATGGGCACCTGCGGATTCTCCGGAAAATACGGCGGCTCTGGTTCGCTGGAAGCAGTGGGCGGATGAGCCAGTGTCTGAGCAGGACAAGATCACGCTGTTCTCCGATGAGCAGCGCTTTGCTTACATGCGTGACCTGTTAGCGGAAGACCGTGACAAAGCCGCGAGAGCACGCCGCATGCTCCAAGCTGAAGGACTCTCTGCAGTCGGTTTTTTGGAAACATATCTGCAGAACACACCAGCACTTTCCATGGGACATCGGGCACGCATCCGTGAAGCCCAATACCAAATCGTTTTATCCGGGCAATTGGGAGAACAAGCCTCAACCATCGCTCACCAGCTTGCATTTGGCAGCAGAGATCAGCTTCTTTCCGCCCTCGATGCCACCAAAAGCAGTGGGATGTTGGCGATGCCAATTTTGCGCGATTTCATTGTCCACTCTGATCCGTTGGTGCGTGAAACCGCAATCGATTCCTTCCTTGCCGTTGGGGGCAAACAAGCCGTCGAGATTGTTGCTCCGATCTTAAAGCAAGAGCCCGATGTAAATGTCATCCACGGGGCAATGAGGCGGTTGAAAGACATTCCCGGTGAGAAAACCGCCGAGCTGGTTGCCTCATTTCTCAACAGTGAAGATGAGGATCTACTGATCTCCGCCATCAGGACGAGTTTAAGTCTGAGAGAAAACTCTGAGCAAAATAAGTCCAAATCCCCGGCAGATGACATCATTCTCAAAACTCTAACTGACAAGCGTTGGCGCGTTCGCGCGGAGTCGCTCGAATATGTCAGCGCCAGCCGGTTAGAAGCGGCAAAAAACACCTGCCTTACCCTTTTGGACGATCCAGATGACTTTGTCCGCTTTTCTGCGATCAAAACATCAGGAGCTCTCAATCTGACCGAAGCCCTCCCAAAGCTGAGGCAGATGTTCTATCAGGACGAAAGTACGACCGCCGCCGTAGTCGCTGGTTTTGGAGCGCTCAAGCAGCCTCTGGATGAAGATTTCCTGAAGCATCTCGATGCCGCCTCAACCGAGGCACGTATCGCCGCCATCAGCCAGATTGCCTCCAACGAAACGCTCGCCCCGCTCGCCCTCCGCTACGCAGCAGACCGTCAGCTCGATGTCGCTTGCGCCGCTCTTCGGGCCTTGGTTTCCGATTCGGATGAGCTCAATAAGCCTGAAATCTGCAGTGCTATTTTGACCGCACTGAGATCCGGTGAAAGCGCAAAGGTAGAGGTAATTCTTAACCAACTGGAACTACCTCCATCGACGATCAGAGACCCGCGAGTCACACAGGCTTTGGAAAAAGCATTGGGTGATGAAGCAGGATCCACTGCGCTTGATCCTCTCTACACCGCGTTCATGAAGCCAGGTCTGGACGAGAATCGTAGCGGCCAGCCAATCATCCCCCATGTTCAGGAGGAACTGGCAAAAGAAATTCTGAAATACACCCGGGATGGAAAAACTCCCGGCGATCAATTCCGTGCCGCGCTGTCATTAGCTCATGCGAATTATCCAGACGGTTACACGGCGCTGTTGGAGCTTCTTCCTTCACTAACTACCGCGCAGAAAACCGAGATTTGCCACCAGATCTACAAACCGTCGGTTCAGGAAGCCGTGCCAGTTTTGACCGCACTGATGCGGGATCCTGTCTCGGAAGTTCGGTCCGGCGCAGCATCTGCAGCACTATCAAATGACAGTGCACAAATGTTTTTAGATTTGGTGCTCCGAGAACTGACCCAACCAGAAGCCGTCCTGACTCCAAGCGAAGTATACAGCTATCGCTTTGAATCAGTCGCTCGCTCTCGCGCTCTCGCTTCATCGATCCAGCGTTGGGCGATCACAGAGCTAAAGTCCGCCGATTCATCCATCCAAGTCAAAGTCCTCTCCGCCATCGCTCTCCGGCAAAATGCTTCTACCGAATCGGCCAACGCGCTTTCGAGCCAAACCGCATCGTCCAGCCCTCTTGTTCGACGAGCCGCCTGGTTCAGCCTGCTCAAAGTGAAGCCGCAATCCGCGTCCGAATGTGCGGATCAAATTCTCAATGACCCGGAAGCATTCGTCCGTGAAGCGCTACCGTGCGCCTTGAACCCATCTCAATCCAACTGGCATCATCATTTCTCTGACGTTGATTGGATGGAAGATACGAATTGGTATTCCAGCGGTCGCCCTCCCCGTATCGATGCGAAGTTGCGGCAGAAACTTGAGACGCAACGCGATCAAGATACCTCACCGCGCAATCGTTTCGAAGCATCTTACACCCTTCTGCTTCTCACCGGGAATACCGATCTCGACGCTTTGGTGCAGCAGGTCCGTGAGGCACCTGAAGAATTAGATGCCCCCAAACGCATCGCCTATTGGTTGCGTGAAAACGCAGCACGAGCCACCCCGAGCCTGGCCCCGTTGCTGGCAGTCGCCGACACCACCTACATTGATGCGGAAACGCTGGAAAAGCTGAATGCTAAAATCATGACGGAAAAATCCGAAGGGTTTAGCACCTTTGCATCGCTCGCAACCATCGATGCCCATTCCGGTTCTCCAACCGATTCCCTGCTAGCCGATGAATCAGCAAGCCCCGCCACCGAGCGGAAATCACTGGCCGTGCTTTTCTTTTTCAAACCAGGTTGCCCTGAATGCCTCCACGCAAAGCAGCTGCTGGATTCCATGAAAAATGATTTCCCGCTGCTGGAACTCCATGAACAAAACATCCTCACCCCCGATGGGACGATTCTCAATCAGGCCTTGTGCCAGCGGTTCAGAGTGCCATCCGCCCTGCATAGTATTTCACCTGCGATCTTTACCCAAGATGGATTCCTGATCCGGGACCAAATCACCGCTCCAGATCTTGGCAGGCTTCTGAGCAAGACATCGCAGAGCCCGCAGGACGATTCATGGTTCGCGATCGGAAAATCTGCAGAAACCCAAGCGAAGCAAGCCGTCGATCGACGTTACGCCAGCTACACCCTTCCCCTAGTCATCGGCGCAGGCCTGCTGGATGGAGTCAATCCGTGCGCCTTCGCCACCATCATTTTCCTTCTGTCCTACCTGCAAATCGCCCGCCGCACACCGCGCGAAATGCTGATGGTGGGCATCGCATTCATCTCCGCGGTATTCATCGCATACCTGCTGGCCGGACTGGTCCTCTATCAATCGCTCGCGTTGATCAACGAACGTTTTGCAGGAATCCAAAGATGGATGAACCTCATTTTTGGCCTGCTCGCCCTATTCGCAGCCTATCTGTCATTCCGCGACGCTTGGAAAAGCCGGGCCGGACGCTTGGATGAAATGAGCCTGCAACTGCCCGGTTTCCTGAAATCCCGCATCCGATCGGTCATCCGCACCAGCGCCCGCGCGCGGAATTTCATCATCGCGGCGTTTGTCTGCGGCCTGGTGGTTTCCCTGCTGGAACTCGCCTGCACAGGCCAGGTCTATGCGCCGATCATCTATCAAATCCAACAGGGGCGCCTGGATGCGGTGCTGTGGTTGATCGTTTACAATCTCGCTTTCATCGTCCCGCTGATCGTGATTTTCCTCCTCGCCTATGGTGGAATGCGCAGTGAAACGCTGATTGCATTCCAGAAAAAGCACACCGGTTGGGTCAAATTGGGACTCGGACTGTTGTTTGTTCTGCTTGCGGTCTTTATCCTGTTTGGCCAGAAGCTGCTGCACCTTCAATAATTTGGCTCGCCCAAAGCTTTTTTGATCCGGTAGCCATTGGGCTTGCCCTGACCGGAACGTGTCATAGCATCCGACGCTTTCTCTAGCTCCGCCGCCAATCGCGCTCATGAACCGTATTTTCGTCGAAAAAAAGCCAGCTCATCGCAACGAAGCCCGTCATCTACTGCATGACCTTCAGGAGTCACTGGCCATGCCTGATCTGACCGGACTTCGGGTCATTCAACGCTATGACATTGAGGGTCTGACCGATGACCAATTTGCCGCCGCAGTTCGCGATATTTTGTCCGAACCTCAAGTCGACGAAACCTTTGCTGAGCTCCAGTTGGGCGAACAGGAAATCGCCTTCGGGGTCGAATACCTGCCAGGGCAATTCGATCAACGCGCGGACTCCGCCGCCCAGTGCGTGCAGATTTTAACCGGTAAAGATCGCCCCACCGTTTCATCGGCGAAGGTGATTGTGCTGCAAGGCCAACTGGCGGAATCCGACGTCGCCCGCATCAAGTCCTACGTCATCAACTCGGTGGACTCCCACGAAATTTCGGTCGATGGCGTGGTGAAGCGCCAAACCCCGGAGCAACCGGCGGATGTTGCGGTTCTGGCAGGCTTCACTCAGCTGGATGTAGACGGCTTGGCCGAGCTGCGGAAATCGCTCGGACTCGCCATGTCCGAGGCTGACATCGCTTTTTGCCAAACGTATTTCCGCGATGAAGAAGCGCGCGATCCAAGCATCACCGAAATCAAGATGCTGGACACCTATTGGTCGGACCACTGCCGCCATACGACCTTCCTGACCAAAATCGACCAGGTCACCTTCGGCGAAATCGGCACGGCTCCGATCCAAAAAGCCTGGGAAACTTATCTCGCGACCCGCGAAAAACTCGGTCGGACCGAAAAGCCTGTCACCCTGATGGACATCGCGCTGATGGGAATGCGCGAGCTGCGTGCCTCAGGCGAATTGGACAACTTGGAGGTTTCAGAAGAAGTCAACGCCGCCTCAATCGTCGTGCCCGTATCGATCGATGGCCAACCTGAGGAAGAGTGGTTGGTGATGTTCAAAAACGAAACTCACAACCACCCGACTGAGATCGAGCCTTTCGGCGGAGCCGCAACCTGCCTTGGCGGTTGCATCCGCGATCCGCTTTCCGGTCGCTCCTACGTTTATCAGGCGATGCGTGTGACCGGTGCTGGCGATCCCCTGACTCCGTTTTCCGAAACCTTGCCTGGCAAGCTGCCACAGAAAAAAATCTGCCAGGTCGCAGCGAGCGGATACTCTTCCTATGGCAACCAAATCGGTCTCGCCACTGGCCAAGTTGCCGAGGTCTACCATCCGGGCTACGTCGCAAAACGCTTGGAAATCGGCGCCGTGGTCGCGGCAGCCCCGCGCAGCAATGTGTTTCGCGGCAGCCCTGCGCCGGGAGATGTGATCCTTCTCATCGGCGGCCGGACCGGACGCGATGGTGTCGGTGGAGCAACCGGCTCTTCGAAAGAGCACACGGATACCGCCCTAGAAAATTCGGCCGAAGTACAAAAGGGAGACGCCCCCACCGAGCGCAAGATCCAACGACTTTTCCGCAATCCGGAACTCACCCGGAAAATTAAAATCTGCAACGACTTCGGTGCCGGTGGGGTCTCGGTCGCGATTGGCGAAATCGCCCCCTCCCTGGAAATCGATCTGGATCGAGTTCCCAAAAAATACGATGGCCTGGACGGCACCGAGCTGGCGATTTCCGAATCGCAAGAGCGCATGGCCGTATGCGTGGATCCATCTGAAATTGATTTCTTCATCGCGGAGGCGGACAAAGAAAACCTTGAGTGTGTTCACGTCGCCAATGTCACGGATTCCGGTCGCTTGGTCATGACCTGGCGTGGCAAGACCATCGTCGATCTGTCCCGCGCTTTCCTCGACACCAATGGCGTTCAGCAATCCACCAACATTCACGTGGGTGATGTTGCCACTGACTCCGCCGCGCCAACTTATTCCACACTCCCGGAATCCCTGGCGGCGCTCAATCACTGCTCGCAAAAAGGCCTTGGCGAGCGCTTCGATTCATCGGTCGGTGCCGGCACGGTTCTCTGGCCTTTCGGCGGTGAAAAGCAACTGACCCCGCCGGACGCGATGGTCGCCAAACTTCCATTGTTAGAAGGACAAAGCGATGTCGCCACCTTCATGAGCTGGGGATTCGATCCTTATCTCTCCGCAAGCTCACCCTTCCACGGAGCGGTTTATGCGGTCACCGAATCGGTCTGCAAAGCTGTGGCCGCTGGCGCTCGCCTTTCCGATGTCCGCCTGACCCTGCAGGAGTATTTCCCACGCCTCGGCACAAATCCAGCACGCTGGGGACTGCCCTTCGCCGCTCTGCTCGGTGCCTTCCACGCTCAACACGAACTCCGGCTCGCTGCGATCGGCGGCAAGGATTCGATGTCCGGCTCCTTCAATGAGCTCGATGTTCCGCCGACGTTGGTTTCATTCGCTCTCGCACCCGGCGATGCTAAACTCGCGACCTCGCCTGAGTTCAAAAAAGCAGGATCTACGATTTCCATCGTAGAAACTCCCCGAGACGCGGACAACTTGCCGGATTTCACAGCGCTCAAGCGTACGGCCGCATGCTTGCATCAATTGAACGAGGACGGAAAAATCCTCTCGATGAAAGCGCTCGGAGCTGCCGGCATCGCCCCCGCCCTCGCCGTCAGCGCGTTTGGCAATGGCATCGGCTTCACGGGACAAGTCGAGCTGCCGTTTTCCGAACGCTATTTCGCTTTCCTGATTGAGCATTCAGAAAGTCTGCCTGCAGAGCTTGGCGCGACTGCGATCGGACAAACCACTGCCGAGCCGAACCTCACGCTCAACGGCACAACTTACGCCCTGCCGGATCTTGAATCCGCTTGGACTGGGACGCTGGAACCGATTTACCCAACTCAGCCCGATACTGCTCCAGCAGAACTGAGCACGATTTCCAGCCCGTCGCCGAAGTCCTCGGCCTCACGCGCCACCAAGATTGCCGATGCCCGCCCCAAAGTGATCATCCCTGCATTCCCGGGAACCAACTCCGAATATGATTCCGCCAAGGCATTCCATGAAGCCGGTGCCAGCTCGGAAATTTTGGTGTTCCGGAATCTGACTGCCAGCCATGTGGAGGAATCGATCCGCCAACTCGCGGAGCAGATCCGCCAATCGCAGATTTTAATGATCCCTGGCGGATTCAGTGCCGGTGACGAACCGGATGGCTCAGGCAAATTCATCGCCACGATTCTACGGAACCCACGCGTAGCCGATGCGGTGATGGATTTGATCCAAAACCGCGATGGCTTGGTTCTCGGTATTTGCAATGGATTCCAGGCACTCATCAAAACCGGCCTAGTCCCTTATGGCGAGATCCGGGAATTGCACCCGGACGATCCGACCCTCGCCCATAACGACATTTCGCGCCACATTTCCTGCTACGCTTACACCAAAGTCGTTAGCAACCACAGCCCGTGGCTCACGGAATCTCAAATCGGCGATATTCACCGAGTTCCCCTCTCCCACGGCGAAGGAAAATTCTACGCCTCGACAGAAACCCTCTCGCAACTGGCGGCCAACGGTCAAATTGCCACTCAGTATTGCGATGTGGATGGAACGGTTTCGATGCTTCCCGCCATCAATCCGAACGGCTCATTTGGTGCAGTTGAAGGAATCACCAGCCCTTGCGGCCGCGTGCTGGGCAAAATGGGGCATACCGAGCGTGCCGGCCGCCTCGTTGCCAAGAACATCCCCGGAAACAAGCATCAGCCGATCTTCCGCAGCGGCGTGAATTACTTTTTATGAGCAAAAATTTGCGCAAAAAACGCTGAAATGCACTAATTCGCGCAACAATTTGCACATCCTTGGTATTTCCGAGTTGTAATTGAGTAAAATTTTGCGCAAATTCCCCTCGTTTGGGGCAATTTGCGCACATTTCTACTCATGCTTGACCTACTTTCCAATCCGCAAATCGAGAAAGAACTTGGTTCCCGGCTGAAAAGCCGTCGGCTTGAAAGAAATCTCAGCCAAGCCGAAGTGGCCGAAAAAAGCGGCCTCTCCCGCCGCACCATCACTGCAATCGAAAATGGCCAAGGTTCGACGCTGGCCACCTTCATCGCCTACCTGCGTGCCCTCAATGCCCTGGATTCGCTGGAAGGCATTCTTCCCGATCCCGGGCCAAGCCCGGTTGCCTTGGCAAGATTGCAGGAAGAACCCCGGAAATACGCTTCCAAACCGCGCCACCCTTCACCGGCCCAACCTTGGAAATGGGGGGATGAATGACCACAGCGGCGGTCCATCTTCACAACTCCGTCATCGGAGCGGTTACCTGGAATCCCGATATAAATCTGGGGGTGTTCGAGTATGACCCCGGATTTCTCCAAAGTGGGATCGAGATTTCTCCTTTGATGATGCCGCTGGGTCCCGGTCGCTTTTCGTTTCCGAATCTCGCTCCGGAAAGCTTCAAAGGCTTGCCGGGACTGCTCGCAGACTCGCTACCCGATAAATTCGGCAACCTTCTGATCAATCAATGGCTCGCCCGCCAAGGGCGGACGCCCGATTCCTTCGATCCGGTGGAACGGCTTTGCTATCTCGGCAGCCGTGCGATGGGCGCATTGGAATTTCACCCCAAAATTTTTCCGGAAGCCCCACCAGAAACGCTGCATGTGGAGGCACTGGTGCAGCTGGCCAATGATGCGCTTGCGTCGCGCGATCAACTGCATGCGAATCTGAGCGAACCTCCGGAAGCGCTCGCAACCATTTTACGGGTAGGCACCTCGGCCGGCGGCGCGCGAGCCAAAGCAGTGGTCGCCTGGAATCCGAAAACCGGCGAAATCCGCTCCGGCCAAGTTCCATTGGCACCGGGGTTTGAACCGTGGTTGATCAAATTCGATGGGGTCTCGGAAAATCGCGACAAGGAACTGGCAGATCCGAAAGGCTACGGTCGCATTGAATACGCCTACCACCTCATGGCTAGAGCCGCCGGGATCACGATGACAGATTGCCGCCTGTTAGAAGAAAATGGACGAGCTCACTTCATGACGCGCCGGTTTGATCGGACCGCCAGTGGCGACAAGTTCCATTTACAAAGTTTGTGTGCGATCGCGCATTTCGACTTCAATCAAGCTGGTGCGTATTCGTATGAGCAAGCGTTCCAGGTGGCACGCCGGTTGCGACTTCCGCAGCCGGATCTAACCGAACTCTACCGCCGTGCCTTGTTTAACATCCTTGCCCGCAATCAGGACGATCACACGAAAAACATTTCATTCATGATGGACCGGCGCGGCGTCTGGAGCCTGGCACCAGCGTATGACCTGATCCATTCCTACAATCCGAATGGCGCCTGGACCCATCGCCACCAGATGACCTTCGCCGGCAAGCGGGAGAACTTTACCACTGACAATCTTCTGGAAGTGGCAAAGGCCGCCGATGTGAAAACCAGAGCGGCGAAAACGATTCTAACCGAAGTTCACGAAGCGGTATCGCGATGGCCTGAATTCGCTTCCGCTGCAGCAATCCCCGAGCTGTGGGCCCGGCAAATCCACAGCGAGATGCGGATGGATCTGCATCTCTAACCATGACCCCGTACAGGCGAAAAAATCGGGCGTATCAACGGGCGCCAGCTTCTTTCAGTTTGGCGATGGCTTCGTCCAATTTCTTGCGCGTCGCGGCGATTTCCTGATTTTGTTCGAGCAATTTAGCGTCGCGTTGCTTGATCGCTTCCATCCATTGCTCGGTTTGCGCCTGGAGTTCGCTCAAACTCTTCGCGAGATCGTCTGCCTCTTTCGATTTCTCGACCAGGGATTTTTCAGAAGTCTCATACGCTTCCCGAATGGAACTGATCGAGTCCTTGAGGCCGACAATATCCGACTGCAAGACCGCGATCTTGGTCTCAGCCGTCATGCGTTCGTTGTGCTCGTTGATCGCCTCGGTCTTGGCATCCTTGAGTTTGAGCTCCGTGGTGAGCCCTTGGTGCCATTGATAAAAAATGAAGCCGACCAAGATCAGGCAACCAATCGCGTTGGTAATGGATAGGATTCTGGCAGTCACTGATTGGGTGCTTTGGTTTCAAAACTGACCTTGCTGATATGCGCTGCGCGCACCGCGTCCATCACCGCCATGACTTGCTTGTGACGGGTTTCCTCGTCAGCCGCAATCATCACGGAAGTTTCATCCGTCGGCGGAATCGCGAGCAGTTTGTCCGTCACCTCAGAAGGCGTCATCACCGCCGTGTCCCAGGTGATCACGCCGTATGCGTCAATCGCCAGATGAATGGGGGGCGTTTTGTTTTCGGCAACGGCCGAGCTTGATACCGGAAGATTCACCTTCACCCGGTTGATATGGGTCATGCTCAGGCTCACAAGCATGAAGCTGGCGAGCAGGAAGAACATGATATCGATCAGCGGCACGACCTCGATGCGTGCTTCGTCCTCGTGATCCGAGGAACCGCCCTGCAAATGAACCGGCATGGAATCTTATTGTGGCGAGTGAAGTCGTTCGGCGAATGCCTCGAGGTCGTAGCCATGAGACTTGGCGGATTGAACCAGGAGTTCGCTGTGGTTGATCCAGCGCTCCAGGGATCCACGAAGCAAGGAAATGCGCTTGCGGAAATAATTGTAGGGCAAGAGGCAGAGAACCGCGATACAGATCCCCGCTGCGGTGGCGATCAACGCTTCGGCAATACCGCCCGTGACTTTCGTCGCCGCAAGTTGGTCATCGCCAAGGGACGCGAATGATCCCATCAGGCCCACAATCGTTCCGAAAAGGCCCAACAAGGGAGCAAGGGTGATGATGGTGTTGAGCACCCACATCCGGGCTTCGGACTTTTCGATCCAATGTGTCGCGTCCAGCTGCATGGCAGCCAACATCGAAATCCGGGAGTGGGCGATGCCCTCGTTGAGGTTTCGCAAGTAGGGATCCTGGCACTGATTTCCCAGATGCCACGCTTGCTCGAAATTACCGGAGCCAAGTGCTTCCCGCGCCTGCGCCTGCAGAGATGGGCGCTGTTTTTTCATGAAGGCGGCCCACCAAATGGCACGTTCTAACAATACACAAAGAGCTAGAAAGAAGGTGGCGAGAATCGGGTACATGACCCATCCCCCTTCATGGAATTTTTCGAGGACAATATTAGCGACTAACATGAATCAATGGAGCTGGAAACGAATGGTTTGGGTGATGCTGCCTCGTGGACCGGGCCGGAATTTCCAGCGGCGAAGGGTGCTCAAAATCGATGAATCGTTCAAAGAGGGATGGGATGCGCTACGGATCGAAGCATTCACCACATTGCCATTTTCATCGACCGTGATGAATACGACGACGCTGCCTTCGATGTTTTGTCGGCGTGCGGCGGAGGGATACGATGGGCGGGGCTTGCGACCACCGGCAAACCGCGCGGCACCGACATTGCCAGAACCGCTTCCGGTCGAGCTACCGGACCCGCTTCCGCTGCCGGAACCTGAGGTGGTGCGCTTGGCAGCAGGGCCATTGCTCCCCCCTTTGCTGCGGCGACTGTTGTTCGAATTGCTTGATGATGTTTTACGAGGCTGGCGATTTGCGGCCGGTTTCGGCTTCGGCGCGGGAAGATCTGGAACATCCGGTAAAGGTTCCGCAGCGACGAGATCCGGCAGTTCCGGAATTTCCATGGTTTCAGGTGCCTCTTCCGTCTCATGGGAACTATCCATCGGCAAGTCGTGGACAGCAGCATCGTTGGCCGCGGTATCCACTTCAGCACGTTCCGATGAACCAGCGGCATAGAGGTCCATGTCGAATACCTCACCGTCTGTAAGTCCGTCTTTTTCTTCGATAGCCTGTGGCAAGTGCTCTGGCGTATGCACCAAACATGCCACCGTCCCTGCGCCCGCAACACTCATCCAAGCGGCAAGTGTCCCGATGTTCATGGAATAGAAAAACGATTTCATGGTGACTCTTATTGAGAACGCGTCTCAGCTGCGCTGATTCAGTTTTTCTTCAGATCGCTTGTCAATCCATTTCCGGCGGCGAGTGGATCCGGGTCTTCGTATTCTTGTTCGTGCCGGAGACGACTCAGATAGGCGGTGATTTCCGCCCCGATGAAAAAGATCTGAATCGTGAAATAGATCCATAATAACACAACTACTAGCGTCACCGCCGCCCCGTAAGCGGTGCCAATACTACTTTGGCCGAAATAAAATTCTATCCCGCGCCGCAACATCGCGAGCAGGCCACAGGAGATCACCCCACCCACCAGCGAATCCTTGAAAGCGGGCGGTCTGGGAGGCAACCATCTGAGGATCAGAGCAAAGAGCAAGGTAACCAGCACCAGTGGCGCCACGCGCTGAATCGATGACCAGAGCGCGAGATTAACGGGCAACCACCCATTCAGGTGCGTCGTTAAAATTTGTAACGCCGCAGTCGCCAGGGCGGAAAAGGCGAGAATCATCCCTAAACCAACCACCAAAGTGATCGGCACCAATCGACCCACGATCAATCCGATGACGAAACCCTTTTTCCCCTCTCGGTGCCTTTTGCCGAAAACAGTGGTGAGCACTTCACGCAATTCAACCACCACCTTTGAGGCTGCAAACAGAAGAACAAAGAAACCAATAATCGAGGAAATGCCGGTAAAAGCCGCACCCGGCTGGGATTTCAACAAACTGCGGAGGTATTCGGAGGATTCGCGATCGAACATGATCTCCGCCGCCTCGCCCACCCCTTCTTCCGCCCACTGCCTGCCCACCACCGCTGCAGCCAACTGGGTCGCAACCACCAAAATCGGCACCATCGAAAACAAACTGTAAAAGGCCAATGCGGCGGCCGATCGAGAATGGTTGTGATGCCACCATCGTTTGCCCACTTCGATCGCCCCATCGTAGATCATCCGGGCTGCACGGTGCTTCGAACGCAACATGCTGGAAGCCTTCCACACAAACCTGTCACTCTCAAGCATGGTGGGATATGCTGAGAAAACTCCGATTTTCGAATCGGTAAATGCCGGATGGCCGGTAATTTATTCCTCGGCTCAAGCGAGATTGTGCATCAAAAACAAAAATTTTCCCAAATTTAATTTTTCCACTGGATTAATCGAGTCACTCATTTAATTTCAATGTCTCCCCGTTGGGCGGAAACCCATTTTATCCGCTCCGCAACCCGTCTCTGGAAAAAATTTAGGGCTCGTGGCATAATATTTGCTGCAATCTTCTCAAGGAGCGCTTTAATGATTCCGGTAAACGCCGGAAATGTCAGAAGCCTATCTTCATCAGTCCTTATCGCAGCAACAGACCCTCGCACCGCAAATGCGGAAGAGTCTGGAGATTCTGCAGGCTGGCACGCTTGAGCTTTCGCAACTGGTCCGCCAAGCCTTGGAAGTGAATCCAGTTTTGGAGGACATTACCGAGTCGGTTTCGTTGGACGAGGAACTACCGGATCCGGAAGAGGCGGACTCGATGGACTACCTCAATGAGACGGATGATGATTGGCGTGAACGGCTCATTATGGATGGCAAATCCTCTCCCTGGACTTCAGAGGATGAGGAACGGCGCCAGCGCCTTTACGACTCGATCGTTGCCCCGGAAACTCTGCAACAACACCTGCAGTATCAGCTGGATATGGCGATGGTCGATCCGGAAATCCGCGATGCAAGCCAAGCGATCATCGGCAATCTCGACGAACGTGGATTTTTGGACATGTCGGCTCAGGATCTGTGCATCCGGTTAGGCATCCCGCCGAAGCACATGGATGAGGCACTGAAATTGGTGCAATCCTTTGATCCGCCGGGCGTCGGCGCATCTGGCATTCCAGAATCGCTCCTGCTCCAGCTGGAGCGAACCGGCGGCCAGGAATCCATCGAATACAAAATCGTTCGCGACCATTTGGAGGATCTCGCCCGCAAGCGTTACCCACAGATTGCCAGAGCATTGGGAACCAGTGTCGAGCGCATCACGGAAGCCGCATCGCGGATCGGTCGACTGACGCCGAATCCTGGTGGCGATTTCGATCCTACGGGAAATCCTTACATCCTCCCGGATGTGATCATCGAAAAGAATGACGAGGGTCAATGGTCTGCGCGGCTCACCGGCGAGCATTTGCCGAATCTTCGCATCAACGACTTTTACAAAGATCTCATCGGCCGGAACGGAACCGATACCAAAGCGCGCCAGTTTCTCCGCGATCAGATTCGGGACGGCCGCAGCCTGATCCGATCGATTTCATTGCGTCAGGAAACGATTCTCGCGATTGCACATCAGCTCATTAAGCACCAGCCGCTGTTTTTCAGCCGCGGTCCACGATATCTTCGCCCGTTGACGATGAATGACATCGCGGATGAATTGAGCCTGCACGCGACCACTGTTTCCCGCGCGGTAGCAGGAAAATACGTTCTGACCCCGCACGGTCTGATGGAAATGCGAGCGTTCTTTGCGACCGGCTATCACACCAGCAATGGCGAGGAAGTTTCGAACGCGGGTGTGCGGGAGGCCATTCAACAATTGGTCGCCCACGAAAATCCGGCCAAGCCGTTGTCAGATGATGCCCTGGCGAAAAAACTCGCCCAGCAAGGGATCAAAGTGGCTCGCCGCACCGTGGCGAAATACCGCGAGCAGCTCAACATTCTGCCGTCCCACCTGCGCAAGTCGTTTTGATTTTTTCCAGTCGACTCTTCGTCGGTTGATCCCACTCCGCCAAAACGCCATCGTCCTCTCATGTTTCTGATTTCGCTACCTGCCCTGCAGCGCAACACCTCGATTCTCCGCCAGGTCAAACAAGCCGCCGACTGCCATTTGGTATTGGCACTGAAAGGGTTTTCCTGCTGGAAGGCCTTCCCGTATTTGCGGGATGATCTCGATGGCTGCTGCGCGTCCGGACTCTGGGAAGCCCAGTTGGCGCGCGATTATTTCCAGAAACACGTCATCACTTACTCCCCTGCTTACGATGAGGAGGACATCGCTGCTTTATGTGAATTCACGGACCATTTGGATTTCAACTCACTCACCCAGTGGTTTCGATTTCGCGATTTCATTCTGAATCACCCGCGTTTCATTTCCGGTGATTTGCAATGCGGACTGCGGATCAATCCCGAGCATTCCACCGGTGAAACCCCCATCTATGATCCGTGTGTGCCAGGTTCCAGACTCGGAATCACTGCGGATCAGCTCGAAGGAGCCGATCTAACCGGCATCTCCGGCCTGCATTTCCACACGCTCTGCGAGCAAAATTCCGATGACTTGGAAACCACGCTCGCCGCAGTCGAAGAAAAATTCGGCGACCTACTGCGATCTCCTCAATTCACCTATCTCAACATGGGCGGCGGTCACTGGATCACCAAACCATTTTATGATCGTGATCGCTTGATCCGATTGGTGCGGGAAACCCGGGAGAAATATGATCTCGAGGTCTGGCTGGAACCCGGAGAAGCGGTAGCCATCCACTCCGGAGTTTTGCGGGCGGAGGTGATGGATGTGTTCGAATCCGCAGGTCATCAAATCGCGATTCTCTCCATCTCAGCAACCGCTCACATGCCGGATGTCTTGGAAATGCCATACCGCCCGGATGTTTATCTGGTTGATCCTGCGCCATCCGACGCCGCGCCATGTGTCACCTTGGAAGGCGAAAATTACCACGCCGCCACCAATGAGCCCCACTTGCCACACACCTACCGCCTGGGTGGCCCCACTTGCCTGGCCGGTGATGTCGTCGGCGATTTCACTTTTCCGCGCGCCCTCAAGGCTGGCGATATTTTGGTTTTCGATGACATGGCGCACTACACCATGGTCAAAACCACGACGTTCAACGGCGTCAAACATCCGCCTATCGTGCTGCAGCACGGGGACGGCCGATTGGAAACCATCCGCGAATTTGGCTATCCGGATTTCCGCGATCGGCTTTCCTAACTGATGCTAATTCCGACAATTCCCCGGTTCGGCTTGAAACCGGCGGCCATCTGGCCCAAAAGGCCGTTAAGATGAAATTTGACTTTGATAAGATCATTCCGAGGAAGACCACCGGGTGCATCAAATACGATCGCAGGCCGGAATTACTTCCATTCTGGGTCGCAGACATGGACTTCGAGTCCGCGCCGGAAATCCTGGAAGCCCTGCACGCACGTGTGGACCACGGAGTGTTCGGTTACGCGCAGGCTCACGCTGGCGTGAATGAAGCGGTGCTCAACTACCTGAAAACACGCCGCCATGCGGAGGTTCCGATGGAGCACATCGTTCACCTCGGCGGCCTGGTCCCCGCGCTCTCGCTTTCCGCCCGCGCTTTCTGCAAAGCGGGTGACAGCCTGATGACCTGCACCCCGGCTTACCCGCCATTCCTCGGTGTGCACCACGACGCAAAGGTCGGGCTCATCACCGTCGATCACGTTTTGGAAGACGGTAAATGGACCTTCGATTGGGAAGCCATGGAAGAAGCCGTCACGCCGGAAACCAAGTTGTTCCTGCTCTGCAATCCACAGAATCCACTCGGCCGCGTGTTCACAGCGGAAGAAGTTGAAAAGGTCGCCCGTTTTTGCGTGAAGCATGACATGGTGCTCGTCTCGGATGAAATCCACTGCGACTTGGTTTACGATGAGTCTAGTACTCCTCATTTTTCCGCCGTCAATCTGCCTGCGGAATTGCAGAAGAACACCATCACGCTTCTTGCTCCGAGCAAAACCTGGAACATCGCCGGTCTCGCTTTCGCCTTTGCCGTGATTCCCGACGACACCATCCGCCGCAAGTTCACCGCGACCCGCGGTCACACGCTTTCTGAAATCAATGTCTTCGCCTACTATGCAGGTGAAGCCGCATACAAATATGGCGAACCATGGCGTCTGGAATTGGTCGCGTATCTGAAAGAGAACCGCGATACGCTGGTCGACTTCATCAACAACCAGTGCCCGGGACTTTCCATCCTCGAACCTGAAGCGACCTATCTCGCATGGATCGACGCCCGTGAACTCGGCCAGGAAAATCCAGCGAAATTCTTCGAAGATGAAGCCGGATTATTCCTGCAGGATGGTGCCTTGTTCGGCTGGCCGGGCCGCGTGCGTTTCAACTTCGGCTGCCCGAAATCCGTGATGATGGAAGGTCTCGAAAAAATGAAAGCAGCCTGCCTCAAGCTGGAGCCCGCTTCAGTTCATTGAGGTCGGCTTTCTGCCTCGCACATAATCCGCGGCACTCATTCGCTTTCCGCCTTCCGGCTGAACCAGAGTGAGCTTCAACGCCCCGGTGCCGCAACCGACGATCAAATCACCAGCCTGTGGAGCCAACTCTCCAGGCTGGAGGTTGAGATCGACCACCTCGGTCGGTGGAAAAATTTTCAGGCGCTTCGATTTTCCATCCTCCGCAACCAACGTGAAGGTTCCCGGCCATGGATCATACGCGCGGATTCGGCGCTCAATCGCTTCTGCACTCCGCTGCCAATCCAAGCGCCCGTCATCGCGTTCCAGTTTCGGAATGTAAGACGATTTCTCGACATCCTGTGGTTCGCCGGTCGCCTCGTCTGCCTGAAGCTTATCCAAGGCATCCTGCAGCACCAGTGCCGCCAGGTCGGCCAACTTATCGTGCATGCTCCCTCCGGTTTCACCGGTCTCAATGGGGATCGCCCGATCGCAAATCATGTCACCGGCATCCAATTCCCGCACCACGTGGATCGCCGTGACTCCAGTAGTCGCGTCGCCGGCATCGATCGCCGCCTGAATGCAGGCAGCACCACGATATTTCGGCAACAAAGAGGCGTGCAGATTGATGATCGCCTTGCTGGCAAGCGTTAGAACATTTTTCCGCAAGATTTGCCCGTAGGCCATCACCGCGATGACTTCCGGGTTCATGGCTTCAAGTTCCTCGGAAATGTCACCGATTTTCCCAGGCTGCAGCACCGGGATTCCGGCGGCGAGTGCTTCGGTTTTGATCGCGGGTGGGGTCAACACCTGATGCCGCCCCACCGGTTTATCGGGCTGGGTCACCAACGCGAGCGGCTTGGGGCCATGCTCTAACAAGTGGCGAAAAGATGGCAGGGCGATGTCGCCGGTCGCTACGAAAATCAGGCGCATGGCTTCGATCTGGATCAGAATATTTGTCCTTCGTTCTCCGGGTGAAGAGGCAGGGTGAGAATCTTCGAGATGATTTCTGAAACCACCTTCACCGGTGCCTGGGTCGCATCAATGGTGGTGATCTTCTCATCCGGATAATACTCCAGAATGGGCTTGGTTTCAGCCTCATACGTCGCAATCCGTTGATCGATCACCCGGTCACTTGCGTCGTCCAGCCGGTTGTCCTTGAGGGCACGTTTGCGCATGCGGCGGGCCAATTCATTCCGGTTCGGGCAGGACAGATGGAACACATGGTGAACTTCCAAATGCCGCTCAAGGATTCTCGCCTGCTCAACATTTCGCGGAATGCCATCGAGCACCAAAGTGTCGATATCCGGTTTGTAGACGTGGCTGTCCGCCAGGTTGTCGATCTGCGCCTTCCAGAGCTCGATCGTCAACTCGTCGGGAACCAACTCACCGCGGCTCGAATACTCGACGAATTTCTGGCCGAGTGCGGTGCGGGTATCCAATGACCGGAACACATCACCACAGGCGCAGTGAAAAAATCGCGGAATCGTGCCAAGGATCTTGCCCTGTGTTCCCTTGCCGGAACCTGGAGCGCCGAGGATGATGATGGCTGGTTTTCTGAAATCGTGAACGGGTGACATGCCGGGAGGGAAATAATTAGGGAACGCCGACCCGCGCCGCAAGTCCTTAGCCTTGCTCAACCTCAGTTACTGGGAAATGCCACAAAAATGATCAGTGGAATCATCAATGCCACATCGGCGAGGACCCGGAGCGCCATCAACGAAAACCGCGATTTGGTGCGATTCAGGATTTGCAGCAGTGCGGCACCGGTCAAAGTCGCATAAAAAAACGGCCTGGTGCTGAATTGGTGGTCCAAAAGGGCAAACACCAGCGAGGCTCCACCCAGCAGAGTCAAAGGCAGGGTCAACGCCAATTCGTCAGCCGCTTTCACCTCGGGATCGGGTGATCGATTGGAGTGTTCCCACAGATCGATGGCGGAAATGTTGAGCACACACAGGGCGGAAAAGCACAGGAACTCACGGGTTTTCAGCAGCTCCAACGGCCCGCCCATCGCCGGTTGATACACGTGGGCCAGCATCGCGGTGCCATAGCCGAAAGCCAGACCGCCAAAGATGTTTTTCAAATACGAGATCTCATTCCCGCCCTCGCTGGAGAACAGTGACATCGCAAAAAACGCCATCACCAGTATCATTCCCATGAAAATGTAAGCAAACAGGGCAATGGGCAGGGTGGTGACGGTCAACCCCAGGCAGGTAATCGTCGCAACCGTCAGGCCGATCAGGAATTTGCCTCGATGCCGCCAGTGGAAGTGATGCCGTTCCTCGCAGCGTTTCGGATCGTTTTTCCGCAACGCCGCGTCCAGCAGGCGGTCTGCCACATAGATCACCCAAACCGCCAGAAACAACACAGCGTAAGCACTCCACGGATGAGATGCAACTCGCCAGGTTTTCGCAAAAACGAACAGCCACGCGACCGCAACCAGCGGGGCGTCCAGGCTCAATAAGTTTGGCAACAGCCAGAGTGGCTTGCGTTTATCCGAAATCACGGCACGCGGACCTTCTCCGAGCACTGGCCTGAACGCAAGTGCGCATTCGGTCTAAGACTTCATTGCGGTCGAAAGAGGCGGCAAAGGAGCGCCAATTGCTTCCGCAGCTGCCCGCAGTAGCTCGATTTCCCCGTCTTCCAGGGAATTGTCGTGCAGCGCGACCAGAGCACAAATTTTCAGAATTCGGACTTTTACCACCGGACTAGCCGCTTCCAGCTTCACCAATGCCTTGGCTACATCCGCCAAAGTGCATTTTTCGGGGTCGACAGGATTCAAATCCACCCCGGAGCGATGCCAAAATTCCACAACGCCTGCTTCCACCGCTTCTGGATCGCCCGAAATCGCCGCAAACGCACCGATCAACACCGCCGCTTCATGCGAAACATCGGCCAAAGTGTGATACCGAATGCCCGCGACCGCCCGGAGCCCAAGCCCGACCGCAATCTGGCGTTCGATGACTTTTTGCAGCATGAACTCGAACAGGTTCACGTGTCCGTCCGCATGAATCAGCTCCCGGGTGATCTCGATGAATTGTTTCGCCTCGCTCCGACTCATCCGTCGCAGCCAGGGCAGCGAAAGATCGACCAGGGCCAGCTTTTCCGAAGCCGGACGGCCGGCCAGCTCGCGATTCCAAATCGCCGCATTTTCCGCCATGGCCCGGCTTGCCTTCGTCGCGAGAAGATCAAAGCAGGATTCATGCAGTGTCGGGTCCTGCGCCAACAGAAGGCCATACAGCAGTGCCTTCGCTTCGGTTTTGGATCGAAACACGACATTGCGCTCGCTCAGCTGGCGATGGATCGCCTCCCCCACTTTAGGGTCCATCCTTTGGCTATCGCCCAGCTCTTCCAATTGGAGCGGTTCCGATTCTGGAGCAAGACGCGATGGGATCGCGCCGCTCGGTCGGCCATCCCAAAATGGGGCATCTGGATCTGGGCGTTCGCGATCGCGAAAGATTTCCTCCGTCTCTCCCTGCAACATTTCTCCGTTCCATGACGGATCGATTGCCTTGATGCGCTGCTTCAGCGGCGGATGAGTGGAAAGCCCGAGGCCCATCAACTCGCTTTTCACGAAAAACATGTGCCGTGCCTCCGAGGCCTTGGAGCTGTGCAGGGCTCCATTTTTGGAAAAGCCGCCGATCTTTTTCAGTGCATTTGCCAAGCCATCCGGATTCCGGGTGAACTGGACCGCGGAAGCATCTGCGAGAAATTCGCGCTGCCGGGAAACCGCCGCCTGGAGCAAGCGTGCAAAGAAAACGCCGATCGAACCCACCAGCCACATGGCAAGCCCTGCCACCACCACGCCGATGATCGCGCCGTTCCCCTTCGAATCACGCGATCCGCGACTGAACCTGAGCAGCTCGATCAACATTTTTCCGAGCATGGCGATCATGATCAGACCGAACACCCAGCCCATCAGCCGCATGTTCAATTTCATGTCGCCATTCAGGATGTGGCTGAACTCGTGCCCGACCACGCCTTGAAGTTCCTCACGGTTCAAGCGCTCCAGACAGCCTCGGGTCACAGCCACCACCGCGTTGGACGGATCCGTGCCAGCGGCAAAGGCGTTGATTCCGTCCTCGGCATCCATCACCCAGACCTGAGGAGCGGACAAACCAGAGGCGATCGACATTTCCTCGACCACGTTCAGAAGGCGGCGCTCCAGCGGATCACTGGTGGATGGATCGACCGGTCTGGCTCCCATGTCCCGCGCCACAACGCTTCCGCCCGCAGAGAGCTGGACGAGCTTGAACAAACTTCCCAGGACAATGATTCCCCCAACCGTGGGGCAAATGATCGCCGCCAATTGGGGGTCCCACCAGCTCAGATGGGTCGCGTCCGGTTGTATCAAAAATGGGCGGATGAAAACCGCGGCGAGGTAAAGCGTGATCATCACGCCCACCACACAGAGCGCAAACCAGAGGACCAGCCGTCTGGTTTGCTTCAATGCTTTTTCCTGAGCCTCAAAAAAGTCCATTCGCGGGAACCACCTCCAATCAGAACTTCACCTTCACCGCTTCACGCTCGCTCGCATCAGAAACTTCAAAAGAAGCGGCGGTCACGAAGTTGAACATCCCGGCAATGATGTTGGTTGGAATGGTTTCCAGCAAGTTGTTGTACTTCATCACGGCATCATTGTAGGCCTGGCGGGCAAACGAAACCTTGTTTTCGGTTGTCGTGAGTTCCTCGCTCAACTGCATCATGGTCTGGTTCGCTTTGAGGTCTGGATACGATTCGGCAACTGCAAACAGCCGACCGAGCGCTCCTCCGAGCCCTGCTTCTGCGCCCGCAAGTTGATTGATCGCGCCACCATTCGTTGGATCCGCCGCTGCGTGGGAACGCGCGGTTTCTGCCGAGTTCCGCGCTGCGATCACGGCCTCCAGCGTCTCACGCTCATGAGCCAGATAGGCTTTCGCAGTTTCGACGAGATTGGGAATCAGATCGTGACGCCGCTTCAGCTGCACATCGATTTGAGCGAAGGCATTCCGATAGAAATTCCTCGCACGGACCAGCGTGTTGTAGAGTCCCATCACCCAAAGTGCCAAAAAGATGACAAGGACAACTACGACCGCCACAATGATTAAAATTACAGTCATCACCTTTGAATCTATGCCGCATTTTCTTGATCTTGCCATTCCAAAAATCACGACTCTTTCCATGCGAATGACGCATAACGCGAATGCGTTATTCATTCACAACTCATTGATTTAAAATCGACAATATCATCAAACTCGTTCTCTAACAACGCAAAACCCCTGATTTACCTAACGTGATCACGTCAATGTAGATGGTTTGATCCCTTGAAGTATCTAGGTTTATATTCTTCCCCGTGACCCCAAGACCACTCATCGCCTGCTTCACCGCACTCACTCTCGCATCCTCACTCGCTGCGACTGACAATCCGAATTCCAATTCGCTTAACGCCCAAGCTGCAAACGCCGAACGCAAAGCCGATAAAACCAACAACGGCAACAACGGCAACAACGGCAACAGTTCCGACGACGACGCTGAAAAATCCACCGAATCTGACAGCGCTGCCTCTACCGGCACTGAATCGGCCGCCGATACCACCACCTCTCAAGATAGCGAAGTTCAATCCGCTGCCCGCCCTTACAACCTCGACATCGCCGCACCGGTGCAAGTCGCAGGTTCTGACGCCGCTTCCGCAGATTTCCAAGCCAACGTCCTCCCTGGAATGTTGGAGTTGATCAACCAGAACCTTTCAGAGTCCACCTCCGTCGGTGATGCTTCTGCAATCGCGATCGACCCGGCAAATCTGGTCCTCACTGAAGATGCCACCGTCCGGGTTTACTTCCTCGGCGAAGGCGCTGGTTATGCCAACACCCTCGGCTACTCCACCACCGGTGGCAGCCCCCTCAGCGAAGATGCCCAACTCATCTTCCCGAATGTCTCCAGCTCCGGCACCGACGTCCGCACCTCCAGTGAGCCTTTGGTCGCTGGAGATTTCGTCGATCTGGGAACTTTCACTGCGGGAACCGCGTTGGATTTCTTCCTGATCGCCAATGGCGCGAACGGCGGCACCGACTTCTTCTCCACTCAACAAAGCCTCAACGCAGACGGCATCGTTCACGCGATCACGATCGCGGCAGATGGTTCGGCTTACTTGATTATCGGCTTTGAAGACTTGATGGGTGGCGGAGACCAAGATTACAATGACGCCGTGTTCGCAGTTCAAATCGGCAAAGTAAACGTTGCCAACTTGGCAGGTCTCGGAGCTCCTGAGCCATCACTCGCCGCCGGCGCTCTCCTCAGCTGCTGCGCATTGGGCTTCTTCCGCCGCCGCAAGCACGCCTGAACTTGCCTTCCCTTCACCGAATCAACTAGAAGTCACCCGTGCCCAGACCCGTAAAACGCTTTGCCATTTTCACCCTACTTGCAGTTGCCATCACTGCCGCATTGGTCGGCTACTGGCGCTACACGGTGGTAAAAAAGCAGGCGAATCTTTCCGGATCAACGATTGAACAAAGTCTGGCAGCGGGTGACTTCGTCGCCGCCCGATCCGCACTTCAGGGACTTGCGGACCCCGGGATTCGAAAACAAAAGGAACGCCAGATCCGCACTGCGGAGCTGGAAAAAGCCCTCAGCGTCCGCGATACCAGCCTGGCAGCAGTGGCCGTGGGAGATGATGGCGCATCCTGGATCGATCCCAAATTGTTAGAGCGGGCAGACCTCGAATCCGCCCGCGAATCGATCCAAAAACGTGATTTCGATCAGCTGCCAAAGCTCGAAGAAAAATGGACCGGCAAATCGGCCATTCCAGCCAGTTGGAAATTGTTAGAAATCGATTCCCTGCTCGCTCAAGGACATCCCGAGGAAGCCCTGAAAGCACTCAAAGCCGCATCATTTACCGGCAGGGACGAAGCTTCCCGTTTGGCCCGCGTCGCCTTGCTCGAAGCGCGCGATCCGGCGAAGGCCTTCGAAAGCATTGATCAGGGATTGGCCGCCGATCCACGAAATGCCGAGCTGCTTTCCTTCCGCGCCCAAATCGAGGAAGCCGCAGGCCGGGTCACCGATGCCCGGCTGGATTACGTCGCCGCCGTGTTGGCAGATCGTAAAAATCCGTTGTTCCGAGATGTGCTCGCCAATTTTTACCTGCGGACCGAAGACTTTCCAGCCGCGGCCGAAACCTGGCGCGACGCCGCCGAAGACACCGGCCTTGGCGTTTATGCGTTGAAGAGCTGGTTCTGGTCACGCCTGTCCGGAGTGGCCCTCAGCAAACCCCTTCCCGAATGTCATCAAGCAGGCTGGAGTGAACTGATCCCATTGCTTTCAAAAGCTCCCGCTGACGAATTCTGGAGTCCGGCATTGGCCGCTCAAATGCTGAAAATCCCCGGCGGACCGGATCGCCCGGAGGTGATCTGGCTCGATCTGTTAGAAAAAATCCGCACCAAGGATTTTGCCGCAGCGAAAGCCCGCCTGGAAACTGGCTTCCCGAACAACGCGAACCGGGTCAGACCGAACCTTGCCCTGCAAGTTCTGGTGTGGCTGGCTGCCGAACAAGGCCAGAACCCACGCGAAGCCATCGCAGGCCGCCCCCTTCCCCAGGCTCCGGCCAGCAACGATCATCCTTTCATCTCACAATTTTCCTCCTGGGCGCGCAATAACCTGACCTTGGAAGAAGCGAAATCCTTCGAGCAATGGATGGCCCGCCCGGAAGCACTCGTGGGCATTCTTTTCACCACCGGATGGCAAGGTGCAGCTGTCATCATGGGCGGCGCAGAATCGCTTGCTCCTCAAGCAGAACTTCCCGACTGGTTCGATTATGGCTACGCCAAGTCCCTGCAGCGCTCAAAAGGTGTGCAACCCGCGAAAAAATGGCTGACCTCGCTATCGCATCGATCCATTGCCGCTGATCTTTATTTGGGCGAACTCCAGCTTGCGAGCGGTGAAGTGAAAGACGGCCTTGAGCGATTGGAAAAAATCTCAGCGGGCGATTCTCCCCAAGCCTCCCGCGCGGCATGGACTGTGGCATTGGCCGCCCTGGATCAAGGCGATCTGAAGCGCGCGCGTGAGTTGACCCTCGCCCACAGCAATCTTGCCGAAAGCACACAAGGCAAGGAGATCCTCGCCCGCGTGTCACTTGGAGAACAAGACCGGCCCGCCGCGGTGAAAATCTATCAGGAACTCGGCGAAAACTCGGTGGACGCGATGATTTTCCTCTCAAAGGAAGCATTCGCCGCCAAAGATTGGGCACAAGCGCGGAAATGGACTGCAGCGCTCGCTCGCAGATTCCCGGAGCGGCCTGAATTCAGGCGCAATCTGTTGAAGATCGAAGAAGCTGAGAAAGCGGCGAAGCCATGAGCCGTCCCACAAAAGTCTGGCTCTGCGGATTGCTGCTCATCCTCGCGGCAATCGGCATCTGGCTCCGTGATACCAGTTGGATCCACGAAGCTTCGGACATGGTTCCACTCGCGGTCGGCGTTCCCCTCGCTTGGTTTCTGGGAGGCCCCTGGAAAATCGAGACATCGCCGGTTTCCCATCATCTGAAGAAACTCGGCGTTGCAGGTGTGCTGGTTTGGCTCATCGGCTGGGTAGTCGGCAGCATCACGGCTCTAACCGTCGGCTGGACGGCCGTCTGTGTCGTCTGGGCGACATGGGCGTTTGCTCCAGAAGAACGCCGTGGAAGGTTGTCTCTGGTATTGTTGTTTTCCTTCCCGTGGTTGGTTCTCGAATGGCCACAAATCGGTTGGCTGTTTCGCCTCACCTCCGCGGAATTGGCGGAAGGCTTTTTCAAGCTGCTTGCCATGCCGGTCGTCCGGGAAGGCACGCATCTGCGGGTGATGAATGTCCCCGTCGATATCGAGGCCGCTTGTGCGGGCTGGAATCTTCTGCAGCTGACATTACTCGCCGGGGTTGTGATGGGCGCTTACGAAATCCGCGCCGCGCGGCGATTCTACGGCTTGCTTTTGTTCCTGCCCATTCTCGCCTGGGTTGCAAATTTCCTAAGAATCCTCATTCTAACAGCAATCGCCCTGTCATTTGACGTCGATCTTGCAGCCGGAACGGTTCATGGCTTGACGGGCTTGGTGATTCTCTTCGCAGTGCTTGCCATGACCAAGGGCATCTGCCGCTTACTTGAACCCAAACGAACCGCAAGCCGCCGGGTCGTATCTGCCACATGAAATTCTTTTCCCGTCCATCCACTGGAGGCATCGGCTTATTGCTGCCGTTCGCCGTTTTGCTGGTGACGATCTGGAAAGCCTTCCCGACGTTAACGGCGGCCTGGAACAATGACCTCTACTCGCGTGGAGGAATGATCGCTTTTGCCATCTGGACCGCCACCCAGATCGGTTTGGCCTTCCTCTCGCGGCGAGTCGGCTTGCGCGGGCGCTTTTTCTGGGTTGCGGCATCTCTCGGATTTTTTGCGATCGCAGGCCTGAGTGAGCTGAACGTGTTTTATCATCTATCTCTCGCCTGTGCCGTGCCGGGATTCCTGGGGCTCAGGATGATGGGCGTGTTTGTGGTCATTGCCTCCGCTGTTTGGCTGCCCGCCACCGGATATTTTGTCAGCACCTGGAAAGCGGGAGGCTTTTCCGGTTGGGAACGCCCTGGCCTGGCACTCGCGTTTGCGGTGTTTGCCATTGGCTTAGGCCTCGCCAAACCTCATTTGGACTGGTTGAACCGTGGAATTTTGAAGGCATGAAACGCAAAATCCTCTGGGGAGCACTGATATTCACCCTCATCGTGTCCATCATTTGGCCGATGATCCCATTCCCGGGTGCGGGAGCTCGGCTGACGAGCATCCCAGCATCAGGACCTGGATTTCTAACTGAACCACTGAAGCTCAGCAAAGCGGATCAGGAATTCCTCGGCAAAGCCGAAGCCGCTCAATACCTGGTGAGCATGAAAGGTGGTGCCAATCTGATCCTGAGTGTGATCGACGGCAGCAACAACCGGCACGCGGTGCACGATCCCAGTTATTGCTTCTCAGGGGCCGGATGGAAAATCCATGAACAGGCCACCCTCAAAACTTCTTCGGGCGAAGCTTCATGGGTTTCCCTGATCAAAGGTTCCCAAACCTCGGAGTCGCTCTGGTTTTTCGACGATGGCAAAACGCAGTTCACTTCTCCGATGGATTACTGGCTGAAAACCAGTGCCCGCCGGGCGACGCTCGGCCACAGTGGAGAAGAGCCTGTTCTTGTCACCCTGCGCGGTCTTCCGGGAGCGCCGGTGGATTGGGATCGGGTCCGCCAAGTGCTTCTCCCATCGCTCGGATTCAACTGAATCCGCGGCAAACTGCGGACCTAACAAACCGCCGCAGAATATGGAATTTGCAAAACTGTCGTTTTGAGACGAAAGGCATAGGAACATGCCCTTCCCCAAGTCCCGGACTTCATCCGCAGAAGCAATCATTGGTCTTTGGACAATTTCGCTGACCACCTTCATCATTGCGGCGCTCTACTTCGGCCGGGAATTATTAACACCGCTAGCTCTCGCGGGACTTCTTACGTTTCTTTTAACCCCATTGGTCAACCGCCTGCAACGCTGGGTCGGGCGGGTCGCTTCCGTACTGATAGTGGTCGCCATGATCTTCGCGATGACGGTCACAGCCGGGTATGTTCTTACCCGACAAGTGATGGACCTGGGCATGCAATTGCCGGGCTACAAGGAAAACATCCGGACCAAACTGCAAGCCATCCACGTCCCATCTAACGGCGCGTTGACCAAGCTTTCCGAGACTTTCGATGATCTCAAGGAAGACATCCCCGGCGCGCACGGGCTGATCGGCAAGGATGGCGAATCCACGGATAAAGTGAAGCAGGTGGCTCCCCTTTCAGATGAAGCGCAGGCCCTGCCAGTCAAAGTGGTCGCCGCGCCGGACCCGACGCCGCTTGAACTTTTCCAGATGGTGGTTGCCCCGGTCGTCGGCCCGTTGGGAACGACGGCTCTGGTGCTGTTGCTGCTGATTTTCATGCTGCTGAAACGCGATGACCTGCGCGCCCGCATCATCCGACTGATCGGCCAAGGTCGCATCAGCGCAACCACCAGTGCAATGGATGACGCCGCAGCGCGGGTGACTCGCTATTTGCTGATGCAGTTGGTCGTCAACGTTACCTACGGGATTCCGGTCGCGATCGGACTGTATTTCATCGGCGTTCCCAATGCGATCCTGTGGGGCACTTTCGCGACGGTATTGCGATTCATCCCTTATGTGGGGCCGTGGATTGCCGCTTCATTTCCCGTGATCCTGTCGCTGGCGGTTTCGACCGATTGGACCACGCCGATGCTCACCGTCGGCTTGTTCATTGTTCTGGAATTACTCAGCAACAACGTCATGGAACCGTGGCTGTATGGATCAAGCACCGGCGTTTCATCTCTGGCGCTCATCGTCGCCGCGGTTTTCTGGACTTACATCTGGGGACCTGTCGGGTTGGTGATGGCCACCCCGATCACCGTTTGCCTTGCTGTGATGGGCAGGCACATTCCGAAGCTGGCGTTTTTGAGCATCATCCTGAGCGACGAACGAGCGCTCACCCCTGCCGAAGATTGTTATCACCGACTGTTACGTCCGGGTGGGCAGGATGAGCTGGAGCTGGCGGAAGATTTCCTGAAACAGCACACACTCACGGATTTCCACGATTTCATGTTGATGCCCGCGCTGATCGCAGGGGGTCGCGATCATCGGCTGGGTCATCTTAACAAAGATCAGATTGATCAACTCGAACTCGCAGTCGAAGAGCTGATTCTTGAGCTCGATGATCGCCTGCCGGCAGTCGCCCGATTGGATCGGAAGGCTTGGGAAGAATACGAACCGAAGCGCCCGCCTTGCCTGGTCTGTTGCGTTCCGGCTCGGGCACGACGGGATTGGCTGGGCGGGCGCATGCTGGACCAGGCATTGCATCGGCTTGCATTCGAAACGACCCACGGCTCATCACGGATGGTCACCTCCGAGCGGCTGGATCTAGTCCGCGAATCCGGGGCAGATGTCGTTTGCATTTCCGTGGTTGAACCCACCACCACCGCGCACGCTCGATACCTCGCGATGAAGGTCCGCGAGAAGTATCCGATGAAAAAAATCATGGTCGGGCTCTGGGGCATCAAATCGATCGATCCGGAAACCGAGAAAACCTTGCTCGATGCAGGAGCCGACGTCGTTGTCAAAGGCATCAGCCAAGCCACCGCTGCCTTGGAACGAATCGCCCGGCCTTTAGCCATCGAGATGGTCAAAGCCCCGATCCCCGACGACGAAGCGGAGCGAGTGAAAGCGCTCGCTTCCACTGGCGCACTCGAATCCAGCGATGATTTCACCTATTTCACCGACAAGCTCTCGCGGATTTTTGAAATTCCAATGGCGATGCTGAGCTTGATCGACGGTCGCTTGCAGCACTTCAAAGCAGAAACCGGCTTGCCCGTGCCATTTTCCAAAAAAGGCCACACCAAACGGGAGATTTCCATTTGCGGTCATGTCGTCGCCAACAACGAAATGATGATAGTCCAGGATCTCAAGAGAGATCGCCGGTTTGCCAATAACCCGATTGTCCAAGAACACGGTTTTCGTTTCTACGCGGGTGCGCCGATCCGTTCTGCAGAAGGTCACGCCATTGGAGCACTTTGCTTGATCGATACCAATGCGCGTGACTTTTCCCAGCGCGAAAGGCGGCTCTTGAATGAATATGCCTCGGACATCTCGGAAGAAATCAATCGCAAGGTGAAAAAGACCATTTCGCCCAATGCTTGAAGCCAGCCCCGCCCTCAATGCGGTGCCAGCAGAGTGAACGGCCACCAGGGAAAATTTCGCACAATCCCGAAAACGATCACTCCGATAAACAAAACCCACCCCGTGTGCGCGGAAATCCGCACCCGACAGCGGCCCGTTTTCATTTCGATCCAGCGCGCAATCCCATAAGCGCACGCGAATAGCACGCCGGGCAGCAACAGCGGGTGCATTCTCATCGAAAGCAGCGGGTCCCCTTTCACCAAGGCGAAAAATGCCCGGGTCCCACCGCATCCCGCGCAATACAAGCCGGTAGACCGGTGCAATGGACAACCCGGTGAAAATCCGCGGATCGTGGTCTCATACTCTACCAGCAGCCAACGTCCCATGACCCATACAGGCAGCGAGCACACGATCCACAGCCACCATTTTCTTCTCGAAAACCGTGAATCACGCAGGGGATCGCTCATCTCTCAGAAGTGCGATGTCCGAATTATCCTAGAGGAAGAGCTGCTAGACGATCTAGTGGACGTCCAAGCGAAAGTAGCGGTCGTGATCAGCATCATCAGCACCGTCACTCCAATCGCGATCCAGCCCATGATGACGCCGCTCTTGGCCTTGCCAAGATCGTGCATCAGCTCCGGACGAGCCATAATCTGCTTTTTCGCCTGATTGCCAAATACGACTGCTAGAATGGCACAAGGCAACGAAATCAGAATCGAATAACATCCGCAAATTGAGAGTACCAATGACACGATCCCCAGCACCATGGAGGCCGTGGCCTTGCTGCTGGTAACCTGCAAGGGACCGCTAGCAGGCATTGGAAAAGCAGGCGGGGCATAGGGTGAGGGCTCGCCTATCACAGGAGGCCGTGCCGGATTCAGTGGATTCGTCGATGCAGTCTTGAAGATCTCGACTTGTCCCGCCGGCTTCCAGTCAGGCATCCCTTCACACCAGACAAGATCCTGCGCAGACACCTCGCCAGAGGCGATTTTCACGATCAATTCCTCTTGGAACACAGGTCCCATCTGGGTGCCGTTTTTCGAATAATACCACTGCATTTGGAGAAAGATCAGGTTTGGAAAATGTTTCAAAGGAAGATTCCGATTGGAGCGCTTTCTGGCAATGCTCAAATCGCTGCCCTGTCCCCAGTCTCAGAAGACTTTCCAAGCGCGAAAACATTTGCCAGAGATCGCGTCAAAGTTAACCTCGCCGGACCATGATCGTTGCCCCAAAGATCCGCGGATTTATCTGCACCACCGCACACCCGGATGGTTGCGCCAAACATGTCGCTGACCAAATCGCTGTTGTGAAAGCACGCGGCTTGATTGAGAACGGACCGAAGAAGGTTCTCGTGATCGGTTCCTCCACCGGTTACGGCCTCTCCTCCCGGATCGCAGCCGCATTTGGCTCAAACGCCGCTACCATTGGCGTCTTTTTTGAAAAACCAGGCGAGGCCGATAAATGCGGCACTGCGGGTTGGTACAACACCGCTGCATTCGAAAAAGAAGCTGCCGCAGCTGGATTGTATGCGAAGTCATTCAACGGAGACGCGTTCTCCGATCCGATGAAATCGGAAGTGATCGAGGCCATCAAAGCCGACCTCGGCAAAGTCGACCTCGTCGTCTACAGCCTCGCCTCGCCTCGCCGGACTGACCCGAAATCAGGTGAAGTTTACAAATCCGTGCTCAAGCCGATCGGCGAAGTTTACACCAACAAAAACCTCAACACGACCACCGGCGTTGTCAACGAAGTGACCATCGAGCCGGCCGAGGGGGACGACGTTGCACAAACCGTAGCCGTCATGGGTGGCGACGATTGGGAACTCTGGATGGAGGCTCTCATTGCCGCTGATGTTCTCGCGGAAGGGGTGCAAACTGTGGCCTACTCCTACATCGGACCGGAAGTGACCTGGCCGATTTACAAAAACGGAACCATTGGCCGTGCCAAGGAAGATGTCGAACGCGCACAAGCCGCGCTGGACGAAAAATTGAAAGGTCTCGGCGGCAAAGCCTGGGTATCCGTCAATAAAGCGTTGGTGACCCAGGCGAGCTCCGCCATTCCCGTCGTTCCTCTTTACATTTCGCTGCTCTACAAAGCGATGAAAGCCGCTGGCACTCACGAGGATTGCATCGAGCAGATGGATCGCCTGCTGCGCGATCGCCTCTACAATGGAAATCCACAACCCGATGAAGTCGGCCGCATCCGCGTCGACGATTGGGAAATGGCCCCCGAAATTCAGGAAATCGTCGGCAAACGCTGGGACGAAGTGAATACTGAAAACCTCGCTGAGTTCGCCGATTTCGAAGGCTATCAAAGCAGCTTCCTGAGACTTTTCGGCTTTGGCTTGGAAGGTATTGATTACGAAGCTCAAACGGACACCGCGACTGCCGTTCCTTCTCTAACGAAGTAATCCCTATTCCATAAACCTTGATCAGGGTCGGCTGTCAGTGATCGCACTGGCACCGACCCTTTTTTAATGGCTGATCCCATCGCGGGAAACCCAGGAAAACTTAACCCTGTTTCGCGCGTAATTTCTTCATCCTTTTACGCTCCTTGAATTCCGCCTTGAGCTCGCGATGAGTCACCCTGCCTGCACCGAACAAGTTCGGGGATGAAATAAAAGCAGCAAGCCCAGCGATTCCAATAATGGTTCCGATAGGTATATTGATCAGGGAGAGCGCACTGACAATGATGCCCAAAGTTCGACCCCAATTCGTTCTTTTAACCAGCCCGACGGCAGTAACCACGTAAAGTACTAGCACAACGCAAAATATTGCAGTCATCCACCACTCATATCCACCCGAGTTGCTCAGCGTGGGAATTATGGCCACGAGAAAAACGATGGCTAACATGATCAACCCCGCTATGAAATTCACGTTACTGGAACGATGATAAAGTTTCTTCAGAGCTTTATCATCCAGATCGGCGAAATTTGGATTTGCACTGAAAGCAGCATCATCAACAACCTGGGGGGCGGCGTAGGGATTTAGATCACTCATACTGTTTTGACCAATTTTGTCGGGCAGCAGCTATACTTGTCCTAATTCTACCTTTGAAAGCTTTTTACACTTATCGGATTCCTTTTTATTAAACGGATCCGGGGGATTCGGGAAAAATTGAATTGCAGAATTCAAGATGGGTTCCACGTTCATGGGTTAAATTTGAACCCTCGAACGCATGAATGAACCCAACGCCTACCCGGATTCCACGCATCCAATCCCGCAGGAAGCATTTGATTGGTATGATGAATACGCCCACGGAATCATCGACCGCCGGACATTCATGGCTCGCCTCGGCACTCTAACAGCAGCTGGTTTAACAATGAGCTCCATGCTCGCCGTTCTGATGCCCGACTACGCCGTAGCAGAGCAAGTTTCGTTTAATGATCCAGACATCAAAGCAACTTACGAAAAGTTCGATTCGCCCCATGGATACAGAGAAGGCAGAGGCTATCTTGTAACGCCAACCGCGATGGATGAAAAAGCACCGGCCGTTCTGGTAATCCATGAAAATCGAGGGCTCAATCCCTACATCATGGATGTCGCTCGCCGCTTGGCCAAAGACGGCTTCGTCGCATTCGCTCCAGATGCCTTGTTTCCGAAGGGAGGGTATCCAGGAAACGACGATGAGGGTCGTGAACTGCAGGCATCCATGGAACGGGGTAAAATCGAACAGGATTTTATTGCCGCAGCCAACTATCTCAAAACCCACCCAAAATCGAGTGGCAAACTCGGCGCTGTTGGGTTTTGCTTCGGAGGCTACATCGTCAACATGCTAGCAGCGGTAATCCCTGAAAAACTCAATGCAGGTGTTTCATTCTATGGCACACCGGCAGCAAAAGAACTCCGTAAAAATGTTAAAGGTCCTCTGGTCATACAGCTCGCAGGATTGGATCAACGCGTCAATGCCACTTGGCCAGAATATGAAGAAGACCTGAAAGCGAACGGTGTTGATTACAAAATGTATGAATACCCCAACGTCAATCATGGCTTCCATAATGACTCCACCGGCCGATTCGACAAAGATAGCGCAGAAATCGCATGGAAGCGGACTGTCGAGTTTTTCAAAGCAAAGCTCGCCTGAATGACATAGGGGCACAAGTCACCAAGTTTCTGGCAACACACAAACTTTCGGATGCTTTGGATCGATCAACACGCGAATTGTTTCACCTAGATCCAATGCCCGCATGGCATATTTGAGTTCCTTCTCCTTCATCGTCTCATAGCGAATCTCTGACATCCCATTGATTGGCTGAATCCATATCGCAAACACCGCCTGATAATTCTCAGTCTTCCCCGTATCTTCGATTCGGACGATCTTTGCCACCTCAACCGTTCCATGGCGTAAGACACGAAACCGCCGACTTTCGGCAGCATGGGGAATGACAAGCATGCATAAACCAATGGCTGGAAAGATAAGTAAAAAGATCCCAATCAAATTTGCTCTTTCAATCCAAAAACCATCTGGCAACGAGGCCTCTGGATGATCTCTATCATATTTCACATTGATTTGGATTCCTGGCGGGTGACCTTTACCAACGGTGTAGACAACGGATTGGTGCGTATATCCGTATTGATCTTCAAAAGAGTATTTGACCCTTATCACCGGGATGGAAATGAAATCCACTCCATCCTCCTCACGAACTACCGTCGCCACTGCTGTAGCATCCAATCGGGACTTCATCACCCAATTCCATGAAACCAGTTTACTGGAAAATATTGCCCCAGTTAAAAAGATACCGATTCCCATGATGGTGGGGATCGAGGTTCTAACCAAGTAAGGAGTATTCCACCTCAGCTTCGAAGGCAACTTTCGTGGCACTGGTGAGTTGAGGAAATCGTCTATCCAAGGAGCCACCTGAAGTGGCTTCGCAATCGTTCCTGATTTTGTTTTCTCGAGGTAATCATGGGAACTGATACTGAAAGTTTTTCCCCAGGCCTCTGGCAGATCGATCTTTTTGGGTTCCTTCGGGTCGTAGAGCAACGTGACCGCTTCATTCGCTTCTCGTTTCCGATAACATAACTCGATCTTCGCTGTATCGTACGTCACCCACTTCATTTCTTGGGCATCATCCAACCGCACGAACTGAATGGTGTGCCGAAATCGGCCATTTACTCGCAAGCTTTGCTTGTTGATATCCGCCACCATTGCTTGTGCAACCCAACCATCTCTCAGGAGCTTTTTATTTCGCTTCCGCCCCTTAAAAGCCGTGAGCAGAAGGCCCAATCCAGCTATCGGAAAGATCAAAACAAAGGATGCGGCCGGACCAAACGGGTCCAAACGAGTTCCCTTGATCAAAGCCTTTTCAGGATCACGATTGAGGTAGATCACCCTTACTCGATCATTCGGGTCCCAACCGCCCCCTGTGCGGAATACAGTTCCCTCACGCTCCTTTCCATCCTCCGCACGATACTGAAATGTTGTCTCCCAAACCTTTACCTCATTCTCGGATTGGGAGGTCTCTGTTGAGTCTAACACAGTTCCCACTACTTCCGTCGATGGGCCTCTAAGAATAGACAGCTGTTGAATATAGTTCTTCGGAACGAAAATAAGGGTAAAAACGGAACCCAAAATCAAAAACATGGCTCCAAAGATTACCTTGCCCCATACCTCTTTCCGATCGGGTATAGCCTTCGTAAATCCCGCCGGCACCAGGCGAGGCGGCGCGGATTGAAGAAACTCCATCAATTCCGGATCGCCTTTCAAATCGCTGTCTGACATCGGTCGAAAGATGAATGAAACAGCGAAGCGAACCAGTCGATTTTACTGATAGGCAGCGATTTTACACGACCGCTTGATCCGGTTCCCCTTGCGCAGCCAGCGCCCCGGTCTTAGAAAACCCCAGCAGCTATGGCCGAAAAAGCATTCTTTTACCAAGATCCCTTCCCACTGGGTCCCGACACGACTGAATACGAACTCCTCACCACGGACCACGTTTCCGCCTCGGAGTTTGAAGGACAACCGGTTCTAAAGATCAAACCGGAAGCTCTGAGTTTTCTCGCAGCGGAGGCGATCAAGGCGATCAATTTCACGCTCCGGCCTTCTCATTTGGCCCAAGTGGCGGCCATTTTGGACGATCCGGAAGCCACCGAAAACGATCGCATGGTCGCGCTCATGTTGCTCAAGAATGCGGAAATCGCGGCAAAAGGCATCCTTCCCGCCTGTCAGGACACCGGCACCGCAACGGTGATCGGTAAAAAAGGCCAGCAGGTATGGACGGGATGCGACGATGCCGAATTGCTTTCGCAAGGCATTCACCAAACCTACACGCAGGAAAATCTGCGCTACTCTCAGACCGCGCCGCTCAACATGTTCGACGAGGTCAACACCAAGACCAACCTGCCCGCGCAAATCGATCTCTATGCGACGGAAGGCGATGCTTATAAATTCCTCTTCGTCAGCAAAGGCGGCGGCTCGGCCAACAAAACGTTTCTCTATCAGGAAACCAAGGCGCTGCTGAACCCGAAGCGCTTGCGCGAATTTTGCATTGAGAAAATGCGTTCGCTCGGCACTGCAGCCTGCCCGCCCTATCACCTCGCTTTCGTCATCGGCGGCACCTCGGCGGAGACTTGTTTGAAGACGGTCAAAATGGCTTCGACTCGATATTACGATGCGCTCCCAACTGAAGGCAACGAACACGGTCAGGCGTTCCGCGACCTGGAGCTCGAAAAAGACCTGCTCGCTGCCGCCCGGGAAATCGGCATCGGCGCGCAATTCGGCGGCAAATACTTCGCGCTCGATGTGCGCGTGATCCGCCTGCCCCGCCACGGCGCGTCCTGCCCTGTCGGCCTCGGCGTTTCCTGCTCTGCGGATCGCCAGGCGAAAGCGAAGATCACCAAGGACGGCATTTTCCTGGAGAAACTGGAAAAGGATCCCGGTCGCTTCATTCCCGAAAAGTATCGCGATTGGAAATTCAAAGGCGTCGCCATCGATCTCGATCTTGGCATGGAAGAAACGCTCAAGACTTTGTCAAAGTATCCGGTCACGACCGCCGTTTCTCTCAGCGGCACCATCATCGTCGCGCGCGATTCGGCGCATGCCAAGTTGAAGGAAATGCTCGATGAAACCGGCGAGCTTCCGGATTACATCAAGAAATATCCGGTCTATTACGCCGGTCCTGCCAAGACGCCGGAAGGCATGCCATCCGGCTCATTTGGTCCGACCACTGCAGGTCGGATGGATGGCTACGTCGACCTGTTCCAAGCCAATGGCGGCTCAATGGTGATGCTTGCGAAAGGGAATCGCTCCCAGCAAGTCACCGACGCTTGCAAAAAACATGGTGGATTCTACCTCGGTTCCGCAGGTGGACCTGCCGCCTTGCTGGCGAAACATCATATCAAGTCCCAGGAAGTCGTTGCCTTCCCCGAACTTGGCATGGAAGCCGTTTGGAAAATCACGGTGGAAAATTTCCCGGCATTCATCCTGGTCGATAACAAGGGCAACGATTTCTTCCAACAAATCAACAACTGCCCGATCTGTTAGATAGGTCATGATACCTCTCGTCGTCATCCTCGTCGCATCGATACCGATCACCTGGTTGCTCATCCTGCGACCTTACTCGATTCGACATGGCGAGGGTTACACTCCGGGAGCGGTAGCCTGGGTCACAATGTCGGTCGACTGGCAACAGGCGAAAGAGATTTCAAAACGCAAAGGACACAAACGAATTCTCCCGCTTTGTAATCTCTTCATCTGGATACAAGTCGCCCTCATCAGCGTGATTGTATTCGAGATTGCAATGCCATACATTGGTTCCAAGCCTTGATGATCCGAGGAATACTTTTTTGATCTCGAACGACAAATGGGCGTTTCTGGAATGCTATTTCCGATGCTAAGGCCTTGCCGACAATCGTCGGTAAATTTGGATTGAGACATCTGATGCGCAATCTATTTTGACGGCGATGGATCCATCTAACAATTCCGCACCTGAAAGGCGATTCTCCAACCGGGTCGAAAATTACGTTCGCTATCGTCCCAGCTATCCAAGTGAAATTCCCGACCGTTTAGCAGAGGTCGCGGGACTGACACCTGATTCGATCGTTGCGGACATCGGCTCCGGCACCGGCATTTCCACCGAACTGTTCTTGAAATTCGGTTGCGCGGTTTACGGGGTGGAGCCGAATGCTGATATGCGTGGTGCTGCAGAGCATATGCTGGCCGGTTATCCAAAGTTCCATAGCATTGACGGCAAGGCTCAGGCAACTACCCTACCCGATCAAAGCGTCGATTTCATCATCGCGGCCCAGGCGTTTCATTGGTTTGAAAATGCGGAAACGAGGGCCGAGTTCAGTCACATCATGAAGCCGAATGCCAAACTCGGGCTTCTCTGGAATAAGCGTCAGCTCGATACGACACCGTTTCTTCGCGACTATGAGGAGATCATGACCACTTATGGCAGCGACTATTCCAGAATTCGCCACGAAAACATCGATGATGAACGACTGGCTAAATTTTTCATCGGCCCGTTCGATCTTCACACTTTCCAGCATCGAACCCGGCTCGATTTTGAATCGCTCAAGGGGCTTGCCTTGTCTTCATCATCGTCACCGCTTGAGGGACATCCCAATCATGAACCAATGATGAGGAGACTACAAGAAAGCCACGCTCGCCACCAAATCGATGGGAGCGTGGAAATGATTTACACGACGAAACTTTACGTTGGCAGTTAATCTCCAACACTAGCCGGATCGCCGAAGACATAGCCGTGGGCAATCTCGGAATAACGGTGAACTTGGTCGTCGATCCACGCGTCACCATTGCCCAATTCTTCCGCCATAATGTGCGCAACCGCTGGCGCGGCTTCGATACTCGCCTTCGCATTCAATAGAAGACAACGACTCCGTCGCGCCAGGACGTCCTCAACGGTTCTGGCCATTTCTTCACGAACGTGCCAACGGACTTCTGCGACTGTTAGATTGAGAGCCGGGTGAATTAAAGCCGGCTCATTCAGCTGGCGAATCGCAGAAGCATCAGCTCCATAAGGACGAAGATTCACTTCACTGATCGGAGTTCGTGTCCACCCGCGAATTTGCAGCGTCACCGTTTCACAACGCTTCTGTTCAACCCCAGACACCATTTCCGCCTGATCGATCACATCCTCCGCCATCTTGCGATAAGTCGTCCATTTGCCGCCGGTGACTGTGATCAACCCGCTATTGCTGACCACAATCGTGTGATCGCGGGAAATCGCAGCCGTGTTGCTATCATCACCCGATTTCACGAGCGGGCGAAGGCCGGCAAAGATGCTCAGGACATCCGATGGCTGTGGATCTTTTGTTAGATACTTTGCCGCATGTTCCATGACGAAGTTGATTTCCTCGTGAAGCGCGCGGGGCTCCATCGATTTTTCATGCAACGGGGTGTCGGTCGTTCCCACTACGACACAATCATGCCACGGCACCGCAAACAGCACCCGACCATCGGCGGTTTTGGGAATCATGATTGCCGAATCGCCCGGCAAGAATTCTTTAGGCAAAACGATGTGAATGCCCTGACTGACGGTGACCATCGGCTTCGAAGACTCATCGTCCTTGGCGCGCAGATCATCCACAAAAATTCCCGTGGCATTGATCACGCATTTCGCCCGCACTTGGAAGGACTCGCCGGTTTCGACATCGACGGCATCCACGCCTTGGACCAACCCATCGACTTTGATGAGGCCGGTGCATTTCGCGTAGTTGATGATTTTGGCTCCAAGTCCCGCCGCGGTTTGGGCGAGGTTGACCGCTAATCGCGAGTCATCAAATTGGCCATCGTGATACATCACGCCACCGGTCAGGTCTTCGACCTCGACAGTCGGGATTCGCTGAATGGTATCTTTTTTAGAAAGCCATTTACTTGGGCCAAGGCCAAGTTTCCCCGCAAGTTGGTCGTAAACCTTCATGCCGATGCCATAGAATGGGCCTTCCCACCAACTGTAGTTAGGGATCACGAATGAAAGGTCATGAACCAAATGCGGAGCATTCTTCGTCAACCGACCACGCTCGCGAAGTGCCTCCAGCACCAGAGAAACATTTCCCTGCTGCAGGTAACGGACACCACCGTGAACCAGTTTCGTAGAGCGCGATGACGTCCCCTTCGCAAAGTCAGCTTGTTCTAACAGCACGACTGAGTGGCCACGCGATGCTGCATCCACAGCCGAACCAAGTCCGGTTGCACCGCCGCCGACGATGCAAAAATCAAAGGGTTCTGTCGCGTTGCGGACTTCTCTTAAATGATTGATTCTTTTCATGATTCTTCCTCCGGTAATTCCCAGGCCTTCGCGCGTTCCACCGCACGATCCCAACCTGCGGCCAGGGCTTTCATTTCCTCAGCAGGTCGTTCTGGTTTGAAGTGAGCGCCGGCTTTCCAACGATCGATGATGTCCTGCTTACTCTCCCAGAAGCCAACGGCCAGGCCTGCTAGATATGCCGCCCCCATCGCGGTTGTTTCGACATTTTCAGGTCGGATGACATGCACATCCAAAAGGTCTGACTGGAATTGCATCAACGGTTCGCTGCGTGAGGCACCGCCATCGACTCTCAATTCTTTGATTTCGATTCCACTGTCCTTTTTCATCGATTCGGCGAGGTCTGCGCTTTGATAAGCAATCGCCTCAATCGCGGCCCGGCAGAAATGGGCCCGGTTGGTCCCGCGGGTCATGCCAACACAGGTGCCGCGTGCGTAGGGGTCCCAGTGCGGTGCCCCGAGTCCTGCAAATGCAGGAACCAGATACATGCCATTCGCATCTGGAACGCTGGACGCGAGCCAACTCGCTTCCTCGGCACTGCCGACCATTTTCATTTCGTCGCGCAGCCACTGGACCACGGCGCCGCCCATGAAGATGGACCCTTCCAAGGCATACTCGGTTTTGTCACCAATTTTCCACGCGATGGTGCAGAGCAGATTGTTCTTCGAAAAGACGGGCTTATCTCCGGTTAGCATGAGCATAAAGCATCCGGTTCCATAAGTATTTTTTGCCATTCCCACATCGAAGCACGCCTGGCCGAAAAGAGCCGCATGCTGATCCCCGGCGATTCCCGCAATCGGCACGTTCTCGGACGTATGGCCATAAACTTCACTTGATCCTTTTACCTCCGGCAGCATCACGCGGGGGATATTGAAAGTTTTGAGGATCTCATCATCCCAGTCCTGTTCCGAGATATTATAGAGCAAGGTTCTCGACGCATTGCTCGCATCCGTCACGTGCACACTTCCTCCCGTGAGTTTCCAAACCAACCAGCTGTCAACTGTCCCAAAAAGCAAATGACCTGCTTCCGCGTCTTCGCGAGCGCCTTCGACGTTTTCAAGGATCCAGCGCAATTTGGTCCCTGCAAAGTACGGGTCCAGCCGTAGTCCGGTTTTTTGCGAAAACTTTGGTTCAAGCCCCTGCTCCTTGAGCTTCGCGCAATAATCCGCAGTTCTCCGGTCCTGCCAAACAATGGCATTGTAAACCGGTTTGCCGGTGCGTTTGTCCCACACCACGGTGGTTTCCCGTTGATTGGTGATGCCGATCGCGGCGATATCTTTGTGACTGAGATCGGCCTGGCTCAATGCCTCGGCTTCAGTCGTCGATTGGCTCGACCAAATGTCCATCGGGTCATGCTCCACCCAGCCGGGCTTGGGATAAATTTGCTTAAATTCTTTCTGGCTGACCGAAATCACCTTTCCGGAATGATCCACGACCAATGTCCGCGAGCTGGTTGTGCCTTGGTCGAGCGCGAGAATGTATTGTTTCGATTTCATGGGTTTTTAAAATTAAAGATTCGAGAAGTTAGATTGGGTTTATGACTTAAATAAAGCGGAGAACAGGACCGCGCCGAGCGCCCCACCGACCAGGGGGGCAACCACTGGGATCAATGCGTAGCCCCAGTTCGACTGCCCCTTCCCGGCGATGGGAAGAATTTGGTGGGCGATGCGAGGCCCTAAATCTCGCGCAGGATTGATGGCATATCCAGTAGGACCACCGAGCGACAGACCAATGGATACAACCAAAAGTCCTACAAGCATAGGGCTCCACCAGGTTGCCACGACGCCAACAAGTGAGGTGGGAACCGCTTTTCCGATTGGCGCAAATTCAGCGGCTGGAACTCCGGCTCCGATCTTACCAATGGCGAGAATTCCGAACACCAGCATGAAAGTCCCGATGACCTCGGTGATGAACGCTGGAATTTTCTTTGGCACCGCTGGCGAGGTGGAGAAGCATGCGAGCTTTGCACCTTGGTTTTCGGTTTCACCCCAGTGGGCCAAATAAGTCAACCACACCAGTGTCGCGCCAAAAGCTCCGCCTGCGACTTGTGCCGCAATGTAACCCGGAACCTTTGCCCAAGGAAAATCTCCGAGAATGGCAAGTGCCACAGTCACCGCAGGATTCAGATGCGCGCCTGAAATCCGTCCAACCGAATAGGCAGCGATCGCCACCGCCAATCCCCAGGCCGTGGCAATCACCATCCAACCCCCGTTTTGACCGTAGCTTTTTTTCAAATTCACATTTGCGACCACACCGTTCCCAAGAAGAATCAGGATGGCCGTTCCGACAAATTCCGCTAAATACACATTCATGATCGTTTCGATATTAAATTGTTAAACATCAACTTCGACCTGTTAGAATTTGAACGAAGCGGTCAGGCCTGCCCACGATTCATCACCACTATCCAAGGCATCCAGCGCAAATGCGTAACCAGCCAGGGGCTTCAGAGTAATTTGATCGGTGATCTTGATGGGTAATCCGACGGAGATCGTCAGGTTATCAAGTCCATTGCCACCCGATCGCAAACCGTCAGAAAATCCAAGTGCGGCGGAGGTTTCCAGAGAAAGCCGATCCGTCAGCTCTGTATTTCGCGAAAGTTTGAGTTCATCATACCAACCATCAGCGCGCTCGTTGTAGGAGAAGTAAGCGGTGGCTTGGATTCCGTAAGCAATCTCTGAGGAAGCACTGACAAAATACTCGTCACTATCGCTGCCTTTTCCACTTGGGAAGTGATACAAAATAACACCAGTCGAAAGTCTAACTGGCCCTACATCTTTATACAAATAAGCGCTCGGAGTAAGCTCGTTGTATTCACGATTTGAGGAATGACCACTATACAGATTGAAGTGGAAAAAGTTGAGCATATCGAGATCCAGCGAGCCCCAGTAGTTCTGCTCACCGAAGGATGAATCCACACCGCGATATACGTGGAGCGTTTCGAAACCAGCATTCAGAGATCCCGTGATCCAGGGATCTGATGTCGAGGTTGGAGTGATTGAAGTAAATGCATCAGGTTCCGTGGATGAACCGGCAAACAACATACTGGTTTGAAGCAGGCAAACTGAACATACAGCGCCGAACAACTTGGGTTTCATGAGTTTTAGGTTTTTGGGGTAGATGATGGGCTTTCACCCGTGTGTCACTGGGTTAAGTGACAAGGGAAACCATTCCATCAAAACCTAACTCATCAATGATATTTATTTGATAACATCAACCACAACAGCATTAAAACATCCTACAAACCCAATCACATATCTTTTAAACAGTTCCCGCACCGAACAAACCCAAGCGAAACCCAAGTTGAGGCGCAAAATTCCCAAGCTTCCGTCTTGGCAAAAGTTGGGAAAAAAGTTTTACTTTTTCGCCGCCATGTTGGTCTCCGAACGTCAAAAACTGATCCTGCACCGTATCCAGGTGCAAGGTTTCGTCCGCAACATCGATCTTGCGGAGGAATTTGGCGTCTCTGATGAGACGATTCGCAAGGATTTGACGGTGCTTGAACAAATGGGACGAGCGGTCCGGAACCATGGCGGAGCGGAGCGTCCTTCGCCGGATCGATTCGATCTGCCACTACCCGTCAGAACCGCCGTCAACGAACGGGAAAAGGACCTGATTGCCCGTGTCGCGGCTGACCTGATTTCCCCCCGTGAAACCATTTTTCTGGATGCGAGTTCGACAGTTCTCAGGCTGGCGGATCATCTCCCCGTGATGCCGCTCACGGTTGTCACCAATGCCCATCACATTGTTGTCAGTTTGGCGACCCGCCCGGACCTGACCTTGGTTTGCACCGGTGGCACCTATGAAAACCAGTCTCGAGGTTATACCGGCGCAATGGCAGAAGACGCGTCGAAACGCTTTGTGATCCGCAGTGCCTTTCTCGGTGTCGATGCACTGGACCCGGATCGCGGCGCGATGGATGTGAACCATGGACACGGCGTACTCAAACAGCGCCTGATCGAGCGTGTCGACCGGGTGATCATTCTGGCTGATTCAAGCAAACTCGGTGCCCGCAGTGCCTACCGGTTTGCAGACCTGAGCGATATTGATATTTTAGTCACGGATGACGCGGCTGCGCCTGAAATTCTCGCTCGATTCAAAGCCGCAGGCATCACCGTCATGGTTGCTAAATCATAACAAGTAAACAGCGGCATTTGATCAATGCCCTGATCTCGCAGGCTCAGTCTGTTCCCACCGTTCGCGGAATGATGGGCTTTCTTCACTAAGTCGCCTTGCCGCACTTTCCGCACGACTTCTGGCGCCAGTGAGCCAAGCGAATGAAACCGCTTCGAAATTCGATTCCACCCGATCTTCTTCAGTCGTGTCAGAACTGATATACTGCCGATAGAGGTCGATCAGGGAATCCGCATCAACCCGATCCCAGCCAACAAGTTCCCCCCCTAACATCAAACTTCCGTCTTTGGTCAGTTCCGCTGGTTGAACTTCAGAGGCATTCAACAGCTGCAATTGGGCAGCTCCATGCAATTCCCCGACGAGGGCTTTCATTCGTGTCATGAAACGAGCGGCCGCTTGAGACATCTCCTTTCTCGCAATCAGCGCGGGGGTGGAATTGGTTTTCAAGCCGATATCAATCATTGCGGTTGCGTCATCGAATCGGAGTTCGGCTTCGCATTCCCGCATCTCATCATAAGAGAAAACCGGCTCAGGTTTTTCAGGCTCTTGCAGTAAACCAGTCATGGCGTCCAGTGCCTTGCGGCGCTGCTGCAACACCAAAGCAGCCGGGCCGTTGGGTTGAACTTGCAGACTGAGCCGATCCAAATCCTCAAGTGCCTCCTTCAATTCCGTCTGGGATGAGGGGACCGATTTGAGCTTCACCTCTTCGGCCAACAAGTTGGCTTCTGTTCGATAACTGGCGGCAATCGATTGATAAATTAAAACCCAATGATCCTGCGGGCTGAGAACCGCATTGCCAACCCAGGCGAAGTCGTCTGCAGCTTGCTTGAAATGGTCCAGATCCCATTGCTCCAACCCTGCAATCATCATCAAGGTCACATCCGTTGCATCAGATGCCTCGCGCTCGGGAGGTGATAGTTCCCCACCCTGCTGCAATTGAGTCAAGGCATCCAGCAACCGGTTGGAAAGTTCCTGATCGGCAAGTCGTCCACCCTGCAAATGGTCGATCACTTTCCGCGCTTCATAACGGGCGTCATCCGGAGCACCTGCTAAAAACGCGGTCAGAACCACCTCAACTCCAGCAAAAGTCCGGGTGGGTTCTTGCACCGCCGCGTTGTTTCGCAACTCGGAAAAAAGCTTCCGCGCGGTTCCGTAATCCGCCGCGTTCAAGGCTTCGCGCGCTTGAGTGTAAATCTGAGCGATGTGCGCTGCCGCTTGCTCATTCGCTGACGTATCAACTACCGGCGTAACCGGTGCTACTAGAGCTTTAGGAGTTTCGACCGCTTCATCTTTTGGCATCAGCGACCAAGCGGCAAAGCCAAGTCCAATCAGCAAATTCGCCGCGACCACGGCAGTAAAGACGGTCTTGAGCTTTCTTGATTGCGCAGCCGCTTTATCGTCACTTAATGCAAGGTTGAGCTGGGATATCATTTCCCGATAAGAACCGAATCGATCTTTCGGATCGTAGGCCATCGCGCGATCCACAATCCGACAAATCTCGGCCGAGAGGTGTGGTGCCACATGTTTCAGGGGCACCACTTTCTTCTTCGCTTCCCGCAAAACGTCCGTCGCCATGGTTTCCTCCGAACAGGAAGGGACTCCAGCCAATGCATGATATAAGGTTGCTCCAAATGAATAAATATCGGAGCGGAAATCTTCCTCCTGGCCCTCTATGGTTTCGGGAGGAACGTAGTACGGCGTTGCCCATAGTTCCTCAGCCTTGGCTTTTCCACCCTTGGTGACCAATGCCAGCCCGAAGTCGACGATCTTGGCATTTCCCTGTGCGTCTAACAAAATGTTCCCCGGCTTTACATCGCGATGAATCAAGCCTGCCTGCCACGCTGCTTCCAGGCCTTCGGCAATCTGGATCGATAACGGCAGCATTTCCATTTCAGGCACTTTCCCGCGTCGTTTGATGAACGTCTCGAAATGCCCTCCAGGAACCAATTCCATGGCGATGAAAAATCGCCCGAACGCTCTACCCGTGGTAAAAACTTTTACGACGTGCGGATGACTGAAGGATGCGGTGATCCTTGCTTCTTCCTCGAACGCCAGGATGCGCCGTTCGTCTGCGGAATAAGTTTCGTTAAGAATCTTCAAGGCGACTTCGCGACCCAAGGTGTTGTCGCGCCCCACGTAAACGACGCTCATCCCACCGTGCGTGAGCCGCCTCACCAAGGTGTATGGACCGAAGTCGATATTCACCAAGTTATCCCCTTTGCAGAACGGGCATTCCACCATCGAAAATGGCTCGATCGCGGAAACATTCATCGACTCCCCACATTCCTGACATGAAAATAACTCCTCTTCCGCCTCCGCCATGTGCTGGATGATAGCGAACGAAAAATTGGCGCGCAAACTTGAAACTTGCCGCGCGATCCAATGCGGAAACACTCGGCGTCGTGGAAATCCATGTCGAAGAAACTACCGGAGAGCGCCTTGACGCGTTTCTTGCGACTCAACTCGCCGATTTGTCCCGGTCCCGCATCCAGACCCTGATTCGGGAGCAATTTATTTTGGTTAATGGGAATCCAGCGAAACCGCGCGACACCGTTCGAGCCGGAGACAGCATCAGTGTCGCCTTGCCAGAGGCGGTTCCAGATATCGCCCAGCCTCAGGACATTCCGCTCGATGTGCTTTATGAGGATGATGACCTCTTGGTGATCCATAAACAAACCGGCATGGTGGTCCATCCCGCCGCAGGAAACCCGGATGGCACTCTGGTAAATGCCCTTCTCCACCACTGCCATGGCCAACTTTCAGGCATCGGCGGCGTAGAGCGGCCCGGCATCGTGCATCGACTCGACAAGGACACCTCCGGCTGCCTGGTCGTGGCCAAAACCGACGCGGCTCATCAATCGCTCACCGGGCAATTCGCCGAGCGGACGACCATGGAAAAGCTTTACCTCGCCGTGACCCAGGGAATTCCGACCCCGGAGCGCGACACGATTTTCACCCACATCGGTCGGCACCCGGTGAATCGCCAGAAAATGGCAGTCGTCAATCCGCCCGGAGGCAAACCCGCGATTACGGATTACGAAATTCTGCACACGGATCTGGAAACCCGCACGGCCTTGGTCCTCTGCCACCTGCACACCGGTAGAACCCATCAAATCCGGGTCCACCTCCATCACAAGGGCTCGCCCATCGTCGGCGATCCGATTTACGCCAAAAAAGCCAAATCAACCGTTAAAACGGGCCGCCTGATGCTTCATGCCTGGAAACTCAGCTTTGCCCATCCAATATCTGGCGAAACCGTTCGATTTGAGGCACCCATTCCACCAGAATTCACTCCCTGGACCCAAAATGCCAATCTTCCGACATGAACGACGATATCCTTCCTGAACTTCTTCTCGCCGTTGAGCAGCAATTGGTTTCTCCCCAGACTCCATACGTCGCCAAAGCCTTCAAACGCTTGACCGCCCTCGGTTTGGACGAAAATGAGGCGAAAACTCAGATTGCGATCGCCCTTGGGAAAGAAATGGAATCGGTGATGCGTAAAAAACGATCGTTTGACGAATCTGCTTATCGTGAGTTGTTAGATGAGCTACCTTTTGCGGAAGAAGACGACGAAGAAGAAGACGATCTCGAATAACCCGGCCATTCCCATGCAACGCAACTCCCATTCCTCACGCCGAGATTTCATCCGCAGACTTGCGGGAGCAGGATTGATCGCAGGCACAGGCGGTCAGCTTTTGCGGGCGGCTGAAGTAGCGGATGTAACGCTCCCGTTCGCCAATGGGGGCCGGAAGCTGGTGCAATTTCCCGGCAAGCGACCGCTCATTCTACTGACTTCGCGCCCGCCTCAACTCGAAACCCCGTTCGGCATTTTCAACGATGGCCTGCTGACTCCGAATGATGCCTTTTATGTCCGGTATCACCTGGCAGCGATCCCTCTCAGCATTGATCCGGATCAGTTCCGATTGGAAATCAAAGGCGTGGTCAAAACGCCACTCTCGCTTTCACTTCAGGATCTCAAAACCCAGTTCGAACAGATCGAAACCGTGGCCGTCGCCCAATGTTCCGGCAACAGCCGGGGTTTTTCCAATCCGCGGGTAGCGGGTGGTCAGCTTGGCAATGGCGCGATGGGCAATGCGCGCTGGAAGGGTGTGCGCCTGAAGGATGTTCTGGAAAAAGCAGGCCTTTCCGCGAAGGCTAAGCAAGTTTCGTTCGATGGACTCGACACCGCAGTGATCGATAAAACTCCGGATTTCGTCAAACCCCTGGATATCGAGCAAATCATGGCGGGAGAGATCATGATCGCCCACACCATGAATGGCGAAGATTTACCGATGTTGAACGGTTTCCCGTTGCGACTGGTCGTTCCCGGCTATTACGCGACCTATTGGGTGAAGCACCTGCACGAAGTCACCGTTTTGGAAGACGAGTTTGAGGGATTCTGGATGAATCCCGCCTACCGGATTCCTACCACTGGCGGCGGATTTATCGAGCCAGGCACCAAACCTGAGGCCACCGTTCCCATCAATTCTCTCAACGTCCGCTCGTTCATCACCAGTCACGCGGATCACGATACTCTTCCTGTCGGCAAGCCCACCACCATCCGCGGCATCGCATTTGACGGTGGCGAAGGAATCAAGGAAGTCGAGTTCTCGGCGGATGGCGGAAATTCCTGGCGCAGCGCCAAACTCGGCGAAGACCTGGGCCGCTTTTCGTTCCGTGAATGGACCATTCCGTTCACCCCCAGCAAAAAAGGCACTGCGCATTGGAAAGTCCGCGCATTCAATCGCATCGGAGCCAGCCAGCCGATGGAGCCGCTGTGGAATCCTTCAGGCTACATGAGGAATGTTGTAGAAACCGTTGAAGTCGAGATCGCCTAAGCCATGAAATACTTCATCTTCCCTGCCTTGTTAGGCCTGCTATCCATGGGTGCCATTCCTGCCGCATCCGGTGAGGCGAAAACCATTGAGTTACCGGTCCCGGAATCAGCCACCTACAAGCAAATCAAGGGGGTCGACTTGGCGATGTCCTATTGCTACACCTGCCACTCCGCTGAATACGCGGCATCCCAGCCCCCATTGCCACGCACGTTCTGGGCAGGAACCGTTGCGAAGATGCGTGACAAATTTGGCGCGCCGATCCCCGACTCGGTGGTCGAGGATCTCACCGACTATCTAACTGCCGCTTACGGCACCAAATAGAACTTCAGGCCAGGTCCTTCACCTGGACTTGGGCCCAGAGCTCCTTGAAGGTGCTGATGAAATTCTGGTGATCCGGGTGGTTCTGATAGATGTCGTGCTTTTCCACGCTCTCGAACTGCATGGTCAGCGCGTAATCCCAGGATTGATCCACAACCGGTCGCAATTCCACATCAGCGGGAACTGCCCAGCGTCCGCTGACAATCCCTTCGATCTCGAATAGTGCGGCCAGTCCTTGTTCAAAGGCGGCACGATCTGCCGGGTTCTTGTTTTCCTCCTTGAGCCAGAAATAAACGTGATGGTCCATGCCGCTTGGTAGCCGTGCAAGCCCGCGCCCGCAATCTTCATTCCTGAAATCCCTTGCCGAGCGGAGTTCACTCCCTACCATCAGCCCATTCCTATGAAATGCATTTTCGCCGTCTGCTCATCCTTGCTCCTGGCAATGCCGGCACTGCGGGCTCAATCCAAAGCCGCTACTCCTTCCGCCCCTTCTGCTGTTTACCACTCGGTGGTCCGAGTCGAGGTTGCCACTCAGGTCCCGGACTACGGCACTCCCTGGAATAGCGGTCGCTTCAGCGGCGGCATCGGCACCGGGTTCATCATCGGCGAAAACAAGATTCTCACCAACGCGCACGTTGCCTCAAATGCACGCCGCATTCTGATCACCATTCACGGATCGCCGGAAAAATACCCAGCCAAGGTTGAATACATCGCGCATGACTGTGACTTGGCCATCCTTTCGGTCGATGATTTCACGGACTTCGAATCGTTTCCCAAACTGGAACTCGGCGACATCCCGGCGCTTGAGTCCCAGGTCCGCGTGATCGGTTACCCGATCGGTGGAGATCGCATTTCCGTCACCCGCGGTGTGGTTTCCCGGGTCGATTTCCAACCCTACGCGCACAGCCGCGCAGATTCCCACCTGGTCGTGCAAATCGACGCCGCGATCAACCCCGGAAACTCCGGCGGTCCGGTGCTTCAGGACGGTAAAGTTGTGGGGGTTGCATTCCAGGGTCTCCGTCAAGCAGACAACACCGGCTACATCATCCCCACTCCTGTGGTGAAACGTTTCCTCAAGGATATTGAGGACGGCCATTATGATCATTATGCCGATCTGGGCATTTCAGAGTTCCCGCTCTTCAACCCTGCCATGCGTAAAGCACTCGGTTTGCCGAACGATGGCACGGGCGTGATGATTACCAACGTCGTTCCCGGCAGTTCATCCGATGGCATCCTGCAACCCGGCGATGTTCTGATGTCGCTGGATAAATACGCGGTCGACAGCGATGGCATGGTGCTCATCGATGGCGAAAAGGTGAATTTGAACGAAGTGATCGAACGGAAATTCGCTGGAGACAAGGTCGCCGTCCGGTTCAAACGCGATGAAGGATGGAACGACGTCGAGATCGAGCTGAAGCCGTTGAAGTGGTCCCGCATGTATGCGATTCAATACGAAAAAGATCCGCGCTATCTGGTTTTCGCCGGTTTGGTTTTCCAACCGCTCGACACCAATCTCTTCGCCACCTCTAAATTCACCGACGTCACGGTCCGCCGCCTCTACACGGACTACGTGCCGAAGGGGCTTTTCCAAAAACATAAGGACATCGTCGTTCTGACTCGGGTCGAATCCGATCCGGTAACCAGCCAGCTCACCGATTACGAAGGCTTTGCCGTCAACAAAATCAACGGAGTCGAAGTCACCGATCTGGTGCAGGCCAATGAGCTGCTCCACCCGGAAAATCCACCTGAGTTTTTCGTGATCGAACTCTTCGGTGCCGATCGCCCCATTGTCATCCCATCTTCCAAAGTGGATGACGCCAATCGCCGGGTGCAGAAAAACTACGGCATCGCCTCACTCAGCAATCTCAAGGACTGAATGAGCAACCGTGCTGGAGTTGCACTTGGCTCCAATCTTGGCAACCGCTTGGAAAACCTCCAGCACGCGAGAGATTGCCTGGCTACCGAGGCAACCATCTCAAATCTGCGGGCAGCTCCGGTTTATCAGAGTGTTCCGGTCAACTGCCCGCCCGGTTCACCCGATTTTTTCAACACCGTGGTCGATTTCGACTACGATGGCGATCCGGCCTCACTGCTGACACTCACTCAGCTAATCCAGGCAAAACTCGGCCGAACTGCTAGCGCAGAAAGAAACGCCCCGCGCATCATCGATCTGGATATCTTGTTTCTCGGCGATCAAATCTGCCAGACCGATGAGCTCGAAATCCCCCACCCGCGAATCGGAATTCGCAGGTTCGTCCTGAAACCATTGGCGGATCTATCTCCAGATCTGATGCTGCCCGGTCTGACACTCCCGGTCCGGTTGCTTTTGGAACAACTCTCTGAGGAAGATGAGCCGTTGGTCCGGCTTTACGAATCCTGGTGAGAAAGCGCATCCCGGCCATGCGCAGCGGTGAAATCAAGCGCTGGCCCGAGCGGCACAATCCGGCTCGGATTGATGTCATCGTGAGTGAAGTAATAATGCCGCTTGATGTGATCAAAATTCACAGTTCCTGCGATTCCCGGGTGCTGAAATAGATCCAGCAGATAGCCGTGAAGATTCGGGTAATCCACGATTCGCCGGAGATTGCATTTAAAATGGCCGTGGTAAACTGCATCGAACCTGACCAGCGTGCAAAAAAGTCTCCAATCCGCTTCAACAATCTGATCGCCAAACAGATATCGTTTGGTTGAGAGCCTCAGCTCCAGCTCGTCCAGTGCAGCAAAAAGCGCTTTGAAAGCCTTGTTGTATTCAGTCTGGGAAGTGGCAAAGCCCGCCCGGTAGACGCCGTTGTTGACGTTTTCGTAAATATATTGCGCCAGATTCGCATGCTCCGGCTCAAGTTCGGCAGGAAACAAATTGATCGACGATTCCGCAACTGCGCCAAAATCATCATTCAGCATGCGGCAGATATCGTCCTCTGAGTTGTTCACAATGACCGCTTTTTCCTTATCCCAGAGCACCGGCACCGTGATCCTTCCTTTGAAGGCGGCATCCGTCGCAAAATAGGCCTCACTCAGATAATTGAACCCATTGATCGGATCCTTTCCATAGCCAGGTCCTTCACGAAAGGCCCATCCTTTTTCATCGCGGATCGGGTCCACGACTGAAACCGAGATCGCCTTTTTCAAGCCTTTGACATTTCGCACGATCAGCGTCCGGGATGCCCACGGACAGGCCAATGAAATGTAGAGGTGATATCTTCCCGCGACCGCCGGAAATTGATCCGCATCGGGGGTACCCAGCCATTGGCGGAACTCATCGGCTTGCCTGACAAATCCGCCGTTCGCGTCTTGTTCGTCAGGAAATTGGGATTGGGCATTCATGGGATGGTAAAAGACATCGAATATCCACCCCATTCAGCGCGCCGCAAGTCACAAAAAAAGCAACCGCAGCAGGTCCTCCAACCTGCTGCGGCTGCCAGCCAACAAGCATAAACACACGGGAATTCGTCAAGCCTCTGCCAAACCGCCAATTGGTTTTGGCATCGGCTTTTCCTTCTTACGGAGAGCGCGGCGCATTTTTGTCAAAGCAGAATTCTGCAATTGGCGGATCCGTTCACGGGTCACACCAAACTCACGACCGACTTCCTCCAAAGTCAGCGGAGTATGACCACTGAGACCAAAACGGTCATCAATGATGCGTCGTTCACGGTCGTCCAAAACGGAAAGCAAACCGTCCAGTTCTCCATGAAGATTCTTATCGGAAAGCATGTCCAGCGGGTTCACGGCACGCTCGTCACCAATGACTTCGCCATATTCGGTCGCTTCCCCTTCGTTGATTGGGGCATCGAGCGAAGTCGGGCGTTGCGAAGCTTGCTTCAGCATGGCCAGCTTGCGGCGTGGCAAGCCGACTTCTTCGGCAAGCTCTTCATCGGTAGGCTCGCGACCGAGTGCTTCTGCGAGCATGGTCGAAATCCGGCGCATTTTTGCGATTTTATCGACCATATGGACGGGCAGACGAATCGTTTTCGATTGGTTTGCCAGTGCGCGCTTGATGGATTGCTTGATCCACCATGCGGCATAAGTCGAAAGTTTGCCGCCCTTTTCAGGGTCGAAACGTTCCACCGCCTTCATCAAACCGATGTTTCCTTCAGAAATCAAATCGGTCACAGGAAGGCCGTAGCTTGAATAATCTTGGGCGATTTTCACCACAAGTCGAAGGTTCGCGCGGATCATGTGAGCGCGTGCTTCAGGGTCGCCCTCTTTGATGCGCGCTGCGAGCGCGACTTCCTCTTCGGTAGTCAAAAGAGGGGTTTTTGAAATCTCGCGCAGGTAAAGTTTAAGGCTGCTGTCAGATTCGTAGGCCATAATTTTGTGGGGCAGGAGTTACTTGATTAAGCGAAGCCGGAGAGTAGTTTATTCCTAATATTTCGAGAAAAAATGCTTTGTAATGACATTCTGAGATCAGGAGAACATTTCAGAACGATCGTTGGCTTCCATGGACCATTCTATTCGCAGAATGCGTGCCCGCAGGAATAATTACTCATACCCTTGATAAATCAACAGTTGCGGAAGAACATCGTGACACATTGGCACTTTGCATCGTGCATAATGTCACGGTGCCGGGTCATTATGACACATTTCGCACCACGGTGTCGCGCCACTCGACAACTTAGATCGAGTTCCGCAAATTCGACGCGTGCTCGATATCTTATATCCCGTTCTTCGTTCGATATTGTTTCGCTTAGATGCGGAACAGGCCCATCATCTTAGTCTTTCCGGTCTCCGGGTTTGTGAAAAAGTGGGAGTTTTAAAGCTCCTCGCGGATTCACCCGAATTTGTCACCCCCGTCGAGTTGATGGGACTCACCTTTCCGAATCGAGTCGGCCTTGCCGCAGGGCTCGACAAAGAAGGAAACACGATCGACGCGTTCGGACGTCTCGGCTTCGGTTTCATCGAAATCGGCACCATCACTCCGCGGCCTCAAGCCGGAAATCCAAAGCCTCGATTGTTCCGACTGATCGATCACGAAGCGATCATCAATCGCATGGGTTTCAACAATCCCGGGATCGACGCCGGCGTCACCAACGTTCGCCAAAGCAAGGACTTCAACGGAGTCATCGGCTTCAACATCGGCAAAAACAAGGATACCCCGAACGAAAATGCCGCGGACGATTATCTCGCCTGCCTACGCGCCGCCTATCCGGTTGCAGATTATATTGCGGTCAATCTTTCATCCCCGAACACGCCGGGCTTACGCGATCTCCAAGGTGCGGAAGCGAGTGCGCGATTGCTGGAAAAGCTGAAGCAGGAACAACAAAAACTGGCCAGTGAGCATGGCAAATCCGTTCCGTTGTTGTTCAAGGTCGCGCCCGATTTGGAAGATCAGCACATTCAGGACCTGGCCAAAGTTTTCACCGACGGCGGATTGGATGGCCTCATTGCCACGAATACGACGCTGGATCGCCAGTCGGTCATGAGCCATCCGCGCGCCAACGAAGCGGGCGGCCTGTCAGGCAAACCGGTGTTCGATAAAAGCACCGCCGTTTTGGCCGCTTTTTCATCTCATTTGGGAAATAAAGTGCCGATTATCGGGGTCGGCGGCATTTCTTCTGTGGAAGAAGCGAAGGCAAAACTGGACGCAGGAGCTTCCCTCGTCCAAATCTACACATCATTCATTTATCAAGGCCCCAGACTCGTCCGCGAGCTTGCCGCATCCCTTTGACATTTCAAAATGCCCGATCTCCCCACCCCAGCCCGCCTAGAACAGGCGGTTTGCTCCGTTGTCCGCGGTCAGGAACCCGTCATTCGCCGCATCCTCGCCACCATGATTTCAGGCGGGCACGTCTTGCTCGAAGATTACCCGGGGACCGGGAAAACCACGATGGCTAAAGCAATCGCAGCCGCCATTTCCGGTTCGGTCTTCAAGCGGGTCCAATTCACCCCGGATCTCCTGCCGTCCGATATTCTTGGAATTTCCGTTCTCGATCCCCGCTCCCAGGAGTTCCGATTTCATCCCGGGCCGATCTTTACCAACATTCTTCTCGCGGACGAAATCAACCGCGCTTCACCGCGAACGCAAAGCGCGCTACTCGAAGCCATGGCCGAGGGCCAGGCAACGATTGAGGGAGAGCGACATGACTTCGGCAGTCTGTTTTTTGTGATCGCCACCCAAAATCCGGTCGAATTTCGCGGAACCTACCCGTTGCCGGAAGCACAGATGGACCGGTTCGCCCTGCAATGCACCCTCGGCTACGTCAGCGCGGCCGAAGAAGTCGCCATTTTGGCCGATCAAGTGCAAACGCATCCGGTGGACCAACTGGAACCGGTGGTCTCACGCGATGAAATCCTCGAACTGATGGATGCCGCGAAAAAAATCCGCTTCAGCGAAGAGCTGCGTCACTACACCGTGGCCCTGGTCGCAGCAACCCGCTCCCGGCCAGAGGTCCAACTCCCGGCCAGCCCGCGTGCCTCACTGGCATTGATGAAAGTTTCCCAGGCGCTGGCACTGTTTGAGGGCCTCGACTTCGTTTCTCCGGAAATCATCCAATCGGTCGCTGTCGACGTCATCGCCCACCGCCTGGTGCTGGCTCCTGAAGCGAAATATTTAGGACAAAATGCCCGACAAATCGTGGAGGACATCATTGCTCAAACACCGGTTCCCGTTTAGACCGAACAACCGCGATGAGTTCCGCTGCCACCGAGACGAAACGCCAGTCACCGCGACCGGAATGGTTGGATCGGACGCTGCACCGTGCTTACATGAAAAGCGCGGGTCCGCGGTATTTCTTCACCCGGCGGATCCTCCCAGCTGGTGTTGGACTCGCAGCAGTCCAGGTGATTTCCTGCGGATTGCTGATTGGCTACTGGAATAATGATGCGGTGCATCAAATCTTCTCCCTCGCCTTCGCCATCGGATTCATCGCGTTCTTCTGGATGCTGGCCAGACGGGCAAACATCCGCGCCATCCGCGAACTCCCGCGTTATGGGACTGTCGATGAAGTTCTGCGCTACCACCTCCATGTCACCAACCTGGCCCGAAGACGTCTCAGCCACGCATGGCTTTCAGAAACGGCGCCTGATCCACGGCCAAACTATGGGGATTTCCGCTTCAGCCGCGAGCCGGGCGAACATGAGCGCAATTGGTTCGATCGTACCCTGGCTTACTATCGCTGGAAGTGGCTGATTTATCATCGCCGGCTGTTCGAAGGAGGAAAGGCCAAGCTGCCGCTTGATCTCGCTCCTGGCGAAACCAAAATGAGCACCATCGAATTCATCCCACTCCGCCGCGGAGTCACCCAGTTGGAGGATTTGCGGGTGCTATTGCCCGATCCATTTGGCCTGCTGCAACGTTGCCGCAGAACCCAAACCGCCACATCCACCCTGACGGTTTTACCGAAGCGCTACCGCCTGCCGAATTTCGAAATGCCCGGAAACACGAGATTCCAAATCGGCGGCGATGCGACGGCCAATGCGATCGGCAATTCCGGCGAATTCGTCGGCCTGCGAGATTACCGCCCCGGCGACCCGCTGCGTCAGATTCATTGGAAAAGCTGGGCCCGAACCGGGCGGCCGATTGTGAAGGAGCTCGAAGACACGTTTTACCCTCGCTATGGGCTGATCCTCGATACCTTTTCCACCCCCAACGAGCGGGAAATCTTTGAAGCCGCAGTTTCTGTCGCGGCCTCATTTGTCGTCACTTTGGATAGTGGAGAGTCGCTGCTGGATTTGATGTTCATCAAGGACAAGGCCCACATGGTGACCGCAGGACGCGGAGTCGCCCGGACCGAGACCTTGCTGGAAGTCCTCGCCGGGGTTCACTCGGAAAGTGAACCGGCGTTCGAGCCTCTCACCAATTTGGTCCTGAAACACCGCGAGCTGCTCACTTCGTGCCTGGTCGTCCTGTGCGGCTGGGATTCACACCGTGCCGAATTTCTCCAAAACCTTGAACGTGGCGGAGTGCTATGCAGCGCGCTAGTCCTAGGCATCGGCCCGCGCCCGCAAGATGCTCCGATTCCTGGACAATGGTTGAACGTTCACCAGCTGGAACAAGACCTCCACCGTCTCCCGCGCCGACTCCCAACACTCAACTAATTCCGCCATCCCTACAGCCCTTCCACCGCCCCGTTATCTGCTTGGTTGCGCCCTCCTGTTCTGGGGGGCGATGACTGGAAATGTCATCGCGGCAGTGCTACTCGCCGTCATCGTCGAGACGGCGCATTTCGTCCGTCTTCGTTGGAATTTCGATGATCATGGCTACGCCAGATCCTGGCATCTCTCAACCATCGCCATCATCGTGCTGCTGGTCGTTTTTTGGTTGGATGACAGCCATCGCTCGCTCGCGGTCTCGCGCGTGATGGGCTGGCTACCGGTGCTGCTGTTTCCGGTCCAATTCACCCAATCCTACGGGCTTCAGACATCCATCCCGCTGAATATTTTCTCCTTTTTCGCCCGGCAAAGATACGAGCGAAATCTTCGTCATGGATTGCAGGAATCCGTGATTAAACTGAATTTCGGCAATGCCTACCTGGTGATCACGTTGGTGGCATCGACTTTGGGAGAACAAGCCAACCCCTATTTTTATCTGCCGGGGATCGTTTTGTTGATCGGGTGGCCCATGGTTCGGAATCGCCGGAAAAGACCTGCCGGAGTTCTTTTCGCCCTATTCATCGCCACTCTTTTTGCCCTCACCGGTCAAGCGACCCTGCACTTCGCCACCAGTAAATATAGCTATCGCGGCAAAGATTCAGGTTCAGGCACCGGCCTGGATGCGAAAACCTCCCATACGCAAATTGGAAAACTGGGTGATATCAAGGTATCGCGGGACATCCTCTGGCGATTGAAAATTCGAAAAGGAGACCCATTTCCAAGTTTGTTGCGAGCTGCCAGCTACAATCGCTACATCAACGGGACTTGGGATACACGATTGCCGCCGGGGTCACGTAGCTTGGTGCTCGATTTCCAGGATTTGAGTGCATACGGCACCTCGGATAGCGAAGATTATTACCTGATCCGCGCCAATGCAGATGGTAAGGAAGCAACTTTGCCGACCCTTCCGCGTTTTTCCATACGTGGCTCTGTAAACAACAAAAGCCTGCTCCCGATGCCCGGTAATGCGGCCAGCATCAAAGATTTCGAGCTGGATGGTATCGAGCGGAATTCGTTTGGAACCATCCGAATTTACCCACAGAACCCGATCATCGATGGGACCATCCTCTGGGGGGATCATCAAAGCCCGGAAGTACCGCCGTGGCCACAACAGGATCTCGCCGTCATCCGAAGTGAGTCGCGAACCGTCGCAGAAGTCGTTGAAAGCCTGGGGCTCAAATCCGCGCCGACCCTGGATGAGAAACTTAACATCGTGAAACGGTGGTTTGATCAAAATTTCACCTACACCCGCTATCTCAGCATCCCCGCCTTCTACGATGCGTCCGCCAATCCCACTACCGCCATTTCCCAATTCCTGACGACCGATCGCAAAGGGCACTGCGAATATTTCGCCACAGCGGCCACCCTGCTACTGCGGGAAGCCGGGGTTCCAACACGTTACACCATCGGCTTTGCCGTTCGGGAGACCGATCCAAAGGATGGAACCGCCGTCATCCGTGGTGAACATTGCCACGCGTGGTGCCGGGTATGGGATGAAAAAAACGGCATCTGGAAGGACTTCGACCCGACACCCGGAAATTGGTTCGCTCTCGAAGAGCAACGCCTTGGGAAATCCTCGTTCCAGTGGCTGGCAGATGGATTGCTGATCGCTCGGGAAGATTTCTTTCTGTGGAGAAACCGGCCGAAAAACCAACTTATCATTTCGATCATTGTGACCATCCTGGCGGTGGGTGCGCTGATTGTGATCATCCGCCGTCTTGCCAAATCGCGGCATGTGGTTCACGAGCATCAGTCTGCGGAATCTGTTTTCGAAAGCAACATCCGCACTGCGCTCAACGAATTGGAACCCACAGCCAAAAAAATTCTGGGACCCCGCCCGCCCGGGCAATCGCTCCCGCAATGGCTGCTTCCCCTGCAGGGCTTGATCGCTGCACCTGAGCTTGTCGCCGAAGCCATCACCTTGCATCAAAAACTGCGCTTTGACCCCGCGCCCTCATCGAAATCGGTAAAAGACCGCCTGCAATCGCTTGCAGATCAAATTCGGGAGCAACTTGATCGCTTGGCCGATGCCAAGGCGTGAACATGAAAAGAGGCCGGATGCATCATCCGGCCTCTTACTCAAATTCTGCTCTGCGAGCGCGGTTACTTCGCAGCGTTGACCACGGCCTCGGTGGTGATGCCGAGTTCCTTGAAGACAACATTTCCCGGTGCGCTCAGGCCGAAACGATCGATGCCGATCGCCTTGCCATCCGTGCCCAGGTATTTCCACCACAGCCCGGTGATGCCGGCCTCGATCGAGATCCGTTTCGTGACCGCTTTTGGCAATACTTCCTCTTGATAGTCAGCGCCTTGGCGATCAAATCGCTCAAAACAAGGCATGGAGACGACCCGGACACCGTCGCCCAACTGATCCGCCGCATCCATTGCGTATTGAAGCTCAGAACCGGACGCCATCAGGATGGTGGTCAGCTCACCCTTCTCCTTGCGCGCGATATAGCCACCGCGCTGCGCACCATCGCGGCGCTCAGCCACGGAAACCGAAGTCTGCAATGGGATTGCCTGACGAGTCAGGATCAGTGCGGTCGGTCCATCCGTCCGCTGCATCGCCGCAATGAAGGCACCAGCCGTTTCCTCGGCATCTCCAGGACGGATGACATCCAAATTCGGAATCACGCGCAGGCTGCTCACTGTTTCCACCGGTTGGTGGGTCGGGCCGTCTTCGCCGACTCCCACGGAATCATGAGTAAAGATATAGGTAACCGGAATGTGCGAAAGTGCCGCCAATCGGATCGATCCACGCATGTAATCCGCGAAGGCAAGGAAGGTCGCGCCACTCACCCGGAAAATGCCGTCATAGGCGATGCCGTTGCAGATCGCGCCCATGCCGTGTTCACGAATGCCGAACCAGATATTCCGGCCTAGCGGATTTCCGGTTGAATAATCACCGCCATCCTTGAGGTAGTTTTTGGTCGAACCGAAAAGGTCCGCACTGCCGGTCAACAGCTGAGGCATCGCCTTGGCGACTGCATTGATCACCGTGCTTCCAGCCGAACGGGTTGCGTCCTTGTAATCCGCAGCGAATTCAGGAATCGCACTGCTGAGGTCTGTCGGAGCGGAAAGCGCAATCCCTGCAGTCAATTCAGCTGCCAGCTCAGGATTCGCAGCGGCCCAGGCATCGTAAGTCGCTTGCCAGGCATCGAAAGCTTTCTTCGATTCCTCTTTTTTCGCGGCGAAATACGCTTTCGTTTCTTCCGAGACGAAAAACAGCTCCTCTTTCGGCAAACCGAGCCCGGCGCGAGCCGCTTCGATAAACTTCGCTCCACCTTCGCCGTGGCCCTTGGAAGTGCCTGCCACTTCAGGAATTCCCTTAGCGATCACGGTTTTGGCAATGATCACCTTCGGCCGACCGTTCTGGGTCGCCTTGGCTTTCTCGACAGCTTCCGCGATGGCAGCCAAATCATGGCCATCAATGGTGACCGCATCCCAGCATTGAGAATGGAAATACTCCTCGGCATCCTCACCTTGAGTGATTTCAGCCATCGCATCCAGCGTCACGTTGTTGGAATCATAGATGAGGATCAAATTGTCCAAACCGGAATGCCCCGCGAAAGCGATGGCTTCTTTCGCAACCCCTTCTTGAAGACAGCCGTCCCCCATGATCGCGACCACATGGTGATCAAACACCACATGCTCTGCGGTGTTGAATTTCGCAGCCGCGCGCTTGCCGGAAAGCGCATAGCCCACGGCGTTACCCACTCCCTGTCCCAGAGGACCCGTCGTCGCTTCGACGCCTGGCGTTTCATGGAACTCAGGATGTCCTGGAGTGATCGAGCCAAGCTGGCGGAAATTTTTCACTTCTTCGAGGGACACCGCGTAGCCCGAAAGATGGAGCCAGCTGTAGAGGAACATCGAGCCGTGACCTGCAGACAGGACAAAGCGATCGCGGTTCAACCATTTCGGGGCATCAGGATTATACCGGAGAGCCTCGCCGAAAAGGACGGCACCGATCTCCGCGCAGCCGAGAGGCAGACCGAGATGTCCGGAGTTACAGGCATGGATGGCATCCATGGCGAGGCCACGGGCTTCATTGGCGGCTTTTGCGAGCACGGTTGTATTCATAAGTGAAATTCGTTTCCGGCGGTTTGAAAATCCGGATTGAAGGGAGGTTAAGAGACCACCCGGGGATGACAAGTCACCATTCACACCTTCCGTGCCTGAGGCACGAAACCGGGTAATGAAAAAAATTCGAATTTTTCATCAAAAAGGTCTTGCCTTTAATCCGCTGGTGGGATTCTTTCTCGCCGCACCGCGACTTACGACCCGTTCGTCTATCGGTTAGGACTCCAGGTTTTCATCCTGGCAAGAAGGGTTCGATTCCCTTACGGGTCGCCATTTTCCAACTGTCTGGAAAATGAGCGCACGACAGCCCCTCTGGGGTCTACACCAAAGATGGGTCTACACCAAAGATTGGGGATGAGGCTTTTTTGTTGAGGTTTTGAGGTTGGATTGATGATGGATTTTTAGCCGCATTGGGCGATCACGCGG
>NZ_JAENIJ010000059.1 GCF_016595435.1 Luteolibacter pohnpeiensis | reverse complement strand
GCCGAGATGGCGGCGTGGTTTGGCTGCGCGACGCGGACGATTGAGCGGCGGATGTCGCGCAAGGATGGGGAGTTTTGTCGGTCCTATGAAAAGGGCTTTGGGCGACTGAAGATTTCCCTGCGTCGGCAACAGATCGAATCGGCCAAGGGCGGGAACGTCTCGATGCTGATCTGGCTGGGCAAGCAGTTGCTGGATCAAGCCGACAAGCGCGAGGTGAAGGAAGAGGCGACAGTGACGGAGAAGGTGGCACCACTCACCCTGAGTCCGGAGGATGAGGAGTTTTTACAGAGGAAGGAGCGCCTGACTGCTCAGTTAGATTCCGTTAGATAAACTGATTGAATCTAACAAAATGGAATTTCAACGTTGCATGACCAAGAGCGATTCTTAGGCTCTATGGCTATCAGTCATGTATCCCGTGGCTGTCGAACACCTGGATTTCAACTTGTCCGGGAAAGCGTGATGCAGATCCGGGGGGAACTTGCATTCGTTCTTTCTCTGACGACTGAAGTTCGCCCTTAAGCGCCTCTCTTCCTTTTTGGGAGAGGGGCCGTTTGCGTTTTAGGGACCACTGCCCTGCCTCGCCAGGGCCTCGCGTGCGCGAATCATCGGAGCCGATGAAGCCAAAACGGGAGAAGAAGCCGAAGAAATCAAAGCGAACTCAAGCCAGCTCACCCAACAAGAATGGACGGCCAACGAAGCGAGTGGATGAGGTGATCGAGAGAGTGCTCGAAGGCCTGTCGATGGGGACGCCGCTGACCCTGATTTGCTCTGAGGAAGGGATGCCTTCGCCTCGAACCATTTACGACTGGATGGCGGAAGATGAAGGACTTTCCGCGCACATCGCGCGCGCGAGGGAGGCTGGTTTTGACCGGATCGCAATGGATGCGCTTGAGATCGCAGACACGCCCCAGGAAGGCGTTGAACGGATCGATACACCAGACGGCCCGAGAATTAAGCGAGGGGACATGCTTGGGCATCGACGACTTCAGGTAGAGACCCGACTCAAGCTCCTGGCCAAGTGGGACCCGAAACGCTACGGCGACAAGATCACTCAGGAAATCAGCGGCCCGGATGGCGGACCTATCCAGACCGTCGAGGAATACCGACCAACCGAAGCCGACGAGGCAATCCTGCTTCGAATTGCAGCCAAGCGTGATGAAATCCGCAAGAGCCGTGAGGCTGAGGAGGATGCAGAGTGAAGACTCAGCGAACCATTCTCAGCCCTTCCGAATTCGCCTGGTTTCAGCTGGGTGAAAAGTCGCTCTATGACTGGCAAATTGAATGCCTCGAGGCGATCGGGCTGCAGGGTGAGGGGTTGGCGGAATCATTGTCGGTATGCAGCACTGGCAAATCCGCTACAGCACGCACCGGGCTGCCGGTTGCGATCGCAGCAGCTAACGGATCGGGCAAGACGGCCAAGGTCGTGGCAGCGGCCATTCTGTGGTTCCTGAGTCGTTTCCCGCGTGGGCAGGTCGTGGTGACCTCGGGTTCGTTCCGGCAGGTGGAGAAGCAGCTGTGGCCTGCCTTGCGCGTGCATCAAAAGAAGTTCCCGGCGTGGACGTTCCTGCAGACTGAGCTGAAGACGCCAGAAGGTGGGTTTGCGCTTGGCTTTTCCACGGACGATCCGGGACGGGCTGAAGGCTGGCACCCAAAGATCGGCAGCGAGACTGATCCTGTCATGATCATCGTCGACGAAGCGAAGACGGTGCCGGATGGCGTGTTCGAGGCGTTCGACCGTTGCACCCGCGTGTTCCAGCTTTGGGTGAGTTCACCCGGCAAACCATGGGGCCAATTCTACGAGGCATTTCATTCACTCAAGAAGTTCTTTTGGACGCGCAAAGTGCGCTCGGATGAATGCCCGCACATCGATCCGGCAAAGCGTGCCCGCGACTTGGAAAAATACGGACCGGACCATCCGCTGTATCGGTCCATGCATGAGGCGGAGTTCACCGAGGATGCGGAGCGTCTGGTGCTGGCTCCTGATCGCCTGGCAAAGGCACTGGAAGGCCAGCCACAACCCGAGGAAGACGGCGAGGTGGTTGCATTCCTCGATTTCGCTGCAGGACGTGACGAGAACGTTCTGGCGGTTCGGCGTGGCAACACGGTGCGCATCATTAAGGCATGGGTGGAAAAGGACACGATGCAGGCCGCTCGCGAGTTCGTTCGATTGCTCAAGACCGAAGGCATCCAACCCGGCCAGGCATGGGGTGATGCGGACGGCTTGGGCACGGTGATGATCGATGCCATCGCAGAGCTGGGCTTTTACCTGAATCGCTTCCACGGTGGCCAGGCAGCGAGCGATCCCGATGAATACGCGAACCTGATCGGTGAAGTCTGGCACGTCGGAGCGACGGAGATCGAGCGGGGGAGAATCAACCTCGGAGTTCTGGACCCGGTGACGTTCAAGCAAATCTCGACCCGCAAGAGCGAGTGGAGCGAGAACGGCAAGCTGCGTGTGGAATCGAAAGACAAGATGCGAGCCGAAGGCAGGCACTCGCCCGACCGTGGCGACGCGGTGCTCGGTTGTATCGCGTGTGGTTCCCGGATGAGCGGAGCGATTCGCGCCAACTCGATCCACGTTCCGGAGGCGAACCGAGATAGCTTTTCCAATGGCTTGGTGACTGGCTGGTAGATCCGGGACCACTCGGAGCAATGGCCTTTGATGAACTGAGAGCGGCACCATGCGTGGCGTGAAGACGAAACTCCTATCATTCCTCGCGGCGGTTGCCGCTTTCCTCACCTTCGTCGGCGGACTTGATCTTGCCGGGATTGTTAGTTTCCTGCCGGACACGGTGGCCACAGGACTTGCGACGGCCTTGCCACTGCTTGCTGGTGTGGTCCACTTGATCAAGGCGCTCGGTGATTTCATCGATGACGGCAAGATCAACAACTCATGGTCGCCGAAGCTCTACCCGCTCGCCCTGTGGCTCACGTTGGGCGTGCTGTCCTATCCGCTGGTATCGTGTGCCGCAATTACCTCGGGCGTGACGGGGCAACCCATTGCGACTGCTCCCGTGAAACGAGAGGGCGGACGTCCTTTCAACGTGGCGACGTCCGACATTGCCCGAGCTGAAGCACAGCCTGAGACGGCCTGGGGACTCTACAATGCCGGAGCCGTGGCCGAAGTCCTGACCCCGATTGCGGACTCGGGAAAGTGATGCTGCTGAAATTCCTGTTTCCCTAACACCTTCGCGGCCGGTCCAGCCCGCACCCAACAAGCCATCCCCGAAGACCGGAAGTAGGGGACGGCCAACCCATTTCTTGATTCATGAAAATCACCTCTGATCACTGGCTGGAAGATGCCAAACGTGTGCCATTGCCAGGCGGCGCAGTGATGTCGATCCGGCGCTTTCTGGTGATGCATTTCACCTCGGGCGCAACCGCCATGTCCTCCATTAACTACTGGAAGGAGCTGGATAATGGCGTGTGTGCGCACGTCGTGATCGATCGCGATGGCACGATCTATCAATGCCGACCCTTCAACCGGACTTGCGGCCATGCTGGAGCGTCGCAATGGAAAGATCCGAACACCGGCATCACGTACTTCGGCCTGAACTCCTGCGCGATCGGGATCGAGATGGCAAACGGGGGTGACTCGGATTCACTGATCGAACGCTTCTCGAAGCTGAAGCCGCTTGTAGCGCGTCACAAGAACGGCGGGCCAGTGAAGAACTGGGAGAAGTATCCCAAGGCTCAGCTGAACGCCTGCGAAGCCGTCAGCAAGGCGCTGGTAGCTCGCTACAACCTCGACGATCTCGTCGGCCACGATGACATCGCCCCAGAGCGCAAAGTCGATCCCGGCCCGGCCTTCCCCATGCAAGCCATGCGTGAAGCCTGCGGCTTCCAAGGACTGCCAAAATCCTAAACCATGAGTGGCGCTGAAATGTCCATTTCCGTGTCGTGGGTGCTCGGGATCATCGGCCTGTTAGGCGGAGTGATCGCGACACTCGCGAGCATCATCTACAAAAGCCTGAGCGATCGCCTGGCCGCTCAGGATAAGATCATCGAGCATCTCCGGGCTGACGTGGAACGCATGAGCAAGGGGTGCGGGCTTGATCCGTGCCATTGGCGTGTTCGATAGTGTCGAATATGAAATCCGGGAATTTTTATATAATTTGGATGGATATGTTATATTGGCTAGCTAATTGGATTTGGTGAATATTTCATGTTGATTTATATTGTCGATTTGATGATTTTTCGATTCATTCGCTATATTCTTTTATTCTAAAAAGAGAATATATAAATTTGAATTGTGGTAATTAGAGTGATGAAAATGATTGGCATTAATTTTGCTCTTTCGGTAGTTCTATGAAAATAATTCTTCTTATTATAGGGCTTGTTAATTTTGCAAGCGGTGCTATGACTCTTCGTATAGAAGGGGTTCCCGGTTCTGGTGTGACTACTTGGACCTTGAGTGGAAATAGCACGGTTTATGGAAACTCAAACCTTGAGCCCTCAACCCCGAATTTCTTCGTGGGGACTTCGGTAAGTCTTCAAGGAGAAAATCAAAATCTTATAAATGATTTTGTAGCGGATGGGGTGCGCCGACAGGACTGGGCGGTGCCATTTTTTGGACTTCGTTGGTCAGTAAATGGGCTAGATTCAATTCTTGAAAGTGACATTTTGGAGCAACCTCAGATTACAATCGGGGACCAGAGTGTGAATATAAATCAAATTTATCATAGAAATCGTGATGACTTCGACTCTATAGGGATACGAACGGATGGTGCGACGCTATTTTATTATACTGGCCAAGAGGTTAGCTGGTCGGGTAGTTGGAGGTGGGTTGATTTCGATATTTCTGAGTTTGTAAGCGGAATCTATACAAATGAGGCAGATAATGGTGATTCAACTGGATTTTATTTCGCACAACCAGGAGACTTCCATTTAGTGGTGATTCCTGAACCTAAAACAGCAGTAATTTTAGTCTCGGTAACAGCCCTGATGCTTATGAGGCGGAAACACTCGCCAAATAATCAAATTGCTGCACAATGATCTCTTCTGAGGTTAGCTTGGTTTATCTTTGTAAAGGGACGAGCGCGTTCAAGGGCATAGCCCTCAAGGGGGGCGCATTGTGTGATTTCCTAGAATTTTGTTGATCGCTGAAGTTTTTTGCCTTCAAGGCTTTGACTGGAAGGTTAATATTTATTGATCTTAACTGATTGATTTTGTGAAAACTAGGCGTTAGCGGCGACGCCTTGTAGCCTTGGCTACTTATGGATTAGAAGCTTGAGCCAATCGGTGAGAAAGTTTGCTCCAACAGCGTGTGCAGTGACACCCACTACACCACCCAAGACTTGAATGACCTTCAAAATGTTTCTGTTTCTGTAGCGCTGAATAAGTCGCTGGTCCCCTTTATTAAGCTGGATGGCACTCAGCGTAAGAATCTGATCAAGCCCTGATTCAACGAGCGAGCCAAGTCGACGGGCAAGAAGCGCAGTAAGAGCAATCACCGTGCCGGAGAGAATCAGCCAACGTGCGACCAATGGAGGCGGCGAAGAATCCACGATCACGCCAGCGGTAGCCGTAAAGAGAGAAAGTCCGATAAATGCGATGGCCAAAAACTGCGAAACCGGCGGAACCCAATGCGTAAACCGCTGAATGTGGCGAATCCACCATAAATTGGAATGCCGTTCAATCTCACTGACCCAAGAGTCGATCATCCCAAGGATGTTCCGGGCGACCACATAGTCTACATACTCGATATCAACCACAATAGAGCTGCTGCCAAAAAAACTAAGGAGCGGAGGTGGGGCCATCTCTTGCTCCATCCGTCGAATCATGGCAGCCCGTGAAAGCGTGCGAACAACCACTTTGTAGTGCTGCGGCTTTTCGACTTTCGGCAGCTGGAGTAGGAGATTGAACTCGTAGACGATACTCTCGGTCGGGGACGTCTTAGAATGGTCGTAAATCGAAAACCTCTTATATGAGCTAAACACCTCCTTATTGTCGTCAAGGTGGTGCACCGTGATACTTTCGCTCTTATTGAGCACAGTCCACTGACCGCATGCTTGTTGACACTTCAAGTGAAGCTGCTGGATATCATCAAGAGTAATTAAATAATCTTTGGAGTATGTGCGCGACAGCTTCTCGGTCTTGCCGGTAACCGCGCTGTAAATAGCCTGGGCGATCTTGAATCGATCGCTCTCATCGACGATTTCAGTTGAGCCTGGGGGAATGGGGCGAATTTTACTCATTTTCCTTGTTTGACTTTGAAGAGATACTAGTTAGTAGAGGCGGCGGTGCGATTATAGGTTATGGTAGAGAATTCTCCTTAGTGTTCAATCTCCAACTCGCGGTGGGGTAGCGGATTACCCCCACGCTTTGTTCTTCTGATTTCTCATTCGGTATTATCAGAGGTTCAGGCTCCGCATGGTGATGGACAACATCAACACCCATACCCAAAAAAGGCGGCTATTGATCGTTTTGCTGCCCATCCGATAGAAAGTTTCCACTATATCCGACACAGACCTCATGGGTGAACTTTGTGGAGTGTTTTTTCAGCATGCTAACCCGCACGGGTTTGCGGCAAGCAGGTCCACAAGTCGAGGAAGGCTCTCCAAAGTTTCCTCAACCGATTCAGTCAAATCCTACAACAAGGTCTGCGGACTATTCAATATGGACTAAGGGACCGTGAGAGCTTGGCCGTATTATTCAGCTCACCAAGCTCTCGCAATATGCAGGTATCGCCTAATGTGTCTTTTATCTATCTGGCATGCACTAAGAATTAGCAAGGGGTCTACGTAATATGAAGCGAGAGTTTGGTAAGAAATGCACCAAGGCTTTACTGAGCTATCTTGCAGGCTTTGTTTCGTATTTATTCAATAGTCGTATGCGGTGCAAGTGATTGTAATTGATGGGTATTTGTGTTTTTTTTGTATTTTACCGATTAATGAATATCTCCAAATGATTAGTTGCTATGTGTAGATTTCTAAAGAGGAATAGTAAGGTTATTAGTATTATGCTCCATTTTGTGGTGTTTTCGACTAAAGGGTCTATCTTGGGATAGCTCGGGACGTAGTCAGTTCCGTATAAATGTGCAATCTCATTGCGCAGAAAATTTAGCGTTTTGAATCCGGATGATCTTTTTTTGAGGTTGCATATAAATATGTAGCAATAGGGTATATTTAATAAGGAGGCTATTAGCAGTTCAATTGGGTGTTTGTCTAATAGATTTATTTCACCAAATAGGATCACTGCAAATGCTCCGGGAAATGTCCAAATTAGAGTATTGAAGTGGTGTGCCTCTTTAACTCTTATGTCGTAAAGTGCTCGTAATTCGGATGGGGTGGGCTTATGTGTTTGATTTTTAATTAATTTATCTGGTTTGGTCATCTCTCATGATTATTAAATTATATTTAGTGCTGGTCAAAGTTTTGTGTTTTACTTTGGTCCTAAGTTCTTCGAATGTCGAGTTTCAAATTCTAGAATTAAAATTCCTCGTCGGAGCCTGTCTGTGATGTTATATTACGACTGTTTGATTTTTTGATATGTGACTGCAATAATGCTGATAGGGACTGAAGTTTTTCGAGATGTCCGAGTTTGGTTTTATTCTTCTAGAGAAATAAATTACTTAAAAATGCTTGGCTAGTATTTTTGTTGCTGGGATAATATTGATTTGAGTGATTATGAGCTTTATCGCCGGAAATTAACAAAACATCCAAACATGCCGAGATTTTATGGTCGGCCCGGGACCACTCGCCCGGATTGAGCGCTCGGGCTGCCCAGCCACACTCCCTGCGTGAATCCGATCCGCAGGTTTCAAGACTGGAGACTCGTCATCCGGCTACCGGCCAAGGCTGTTAGCCTGGAGGGGTGCATGGCGCGGTGCCAGCTCCGCAAATCCCCGCGTCCTGGCGCTCCGTTGGCGGCGACGATTGCTACTTCGATCCCGGTTCCGGCGAATCTGGAAATCATCTGTGATCTCACTAAAGAGCAAACCGGCCAGCTCGAAGCCGGTCGCTACTGGATCGATTGCCTGCTGGATCGTCCGGACGGATTCACGGAACCGGCTCTCACTCCTTACCCCATCGAGGTTGCCAACTCGGTGACCCTTCCGCTTTCATGATCGTTACCCAAACCGTTACCGTTGAACTCGAATCCGGCCCGCCGGGGCGCAGTGCTTTTGACCTG
>NZ_JAENIJ010000058.1 GCF_016595435.1 Luteolibacter pohnpeiensis | reverse complement strand
CGCAAGCGGCCGCGAGGATCTCGCTCTAACAGCCAGCGTCAAAACCGTGTCTTTAATTCCGGAACTGGATGGACGATATCGGGTGGATCTATTGCCCGGTGCCACGGCTCAACACCAGCCAGCGATCTCAACTGGCATGAATCTCTCCTGTCACTTTGTGGTTCATCAAAATCCTGCCGTCGTCGTCCTTCCCCAGAAGGCCTTGCAGTCGACTGCGGATGGAACGTGGACCGTGAACTTGAAACTGGCTGATGGTAAAACCGAAGCTCGCCCGGTCAAACGAGGCCAGGTTTCCGGAGATCAGGTGGAGATTCTCTCCGGCCTCGAAGAAGGCCAAGTCGTCGTCATCTCAGATTAAGCATCATGATCCGCCAGCTCGTCATTCTGCTTTTTGCCGCCACCGTATTACGGGCGCAGGAAAAGCCAGACGCCGTTGTGAATCCTGAAACGGTGGCAACCTCCATGCGTCGAGGTGTCGACTTTTTGGTTTCCCATCAAAATCCGGATGGCTCGTTCGGCAGCGCGCGTAAGACCAAGGATTTGAACATTTACGCGCCCCTTCCCGGCGCACATCAAGCGTATCTGGCCGGCTCCAGCGGACTGGCGTTATCGGGACTGCTCGATAGCGGGGATCAACGTCCCGAAGTGTTGGAAGCCATTCGCAAAGGCGCTGCCTGGGCCGAGGAAAATTTGCCAAAACTCAGGCGCGCGGACCAGACCACGACCTACAATGTTTGGGGGCACGCCTACGGATTGCGCGCCATCACACGACTATACCGGATCGCCAAAACTGACGAGGAAAAGGCAAAATGGAAAAATCTGGGCCAAGGGCAAATCGAGCTGCTGAACCGCTATGAAGATGTCAATGGCGGCTGGGGATACCTCGATCTCTATGATGGGCTAACCACGCAAAAACCATCCGGCATCACGACCTCTTTCATGACGGCAACCGCCCTGCTTGCAATGCATGAAGCGAAAGAAGTCATGGGAGTCAAACTGGACGAGCATGTGGTAACGAGCTCGCTCGACAGCATCGAACGGCAACGGACTCCGGACTTTTCCTACGTGTATTCGCAAGATCACGTCATGCGTCCACGGCTACCAATCAATCGACCTGCGGGGTCTTTGGCGCGCAGCCAGGCTTGTAACGCCGCGCTGCGGGCATTTGGCAAAGACATCGTGACCGATGAGGTGATCACGACCTGGACAGATCGATTTGTCGCCCGCGAAGGATTTCTCAGCATCGGTCGTAAACGCCCGGTCCCGCACGAATCGTTTTTCCAGATATCGGGCTACTTTTATTACTACGGTGTCTATTATTTCACCGAATCCGCCAAATTCCTTCCTGCGGAAAAACAGCCGGAGCATGCTGAAAAATTGGCCCAGATCATCTTGTTCCGGCAGGAAAAAGACGGCTCCTGGTGGGACTACCCGCTTTACGATTACCATCAAGCCTACGGGACCGGTTACTGCCTGATGGCCCTGGCATGGTGCCGGGATCACCTCAAATCGTAAGCTCGCAACGGAGCTCTCTAGGCATCGGGATTCAGCTTCCAATCTTCGAGGTCTGACTTCAGTCTGTGCCCATGCGCGTTCCGATCTCCATTTCCATCCTTCTTGCCTTGCTTGTCTTGGGAGGAACTTGGTGGTGGAACACCCGCGAGATGGATTTTTTAACGCCGCCGAGTGAGGCAAAACTCGCGGCCATCCGTGCTCAAGTATTATCTACCGTCCCGGAAGATCCGATCATTCCGCCTGTTGCTGAAACTCCCGATCAGTCGAATGGAGAAACTCCAGCCGAGGAGTCGCTTCCAGAAACCGAGCCGGTTCCGGAAATTGAACTGGGAGACATCGATTCCGCCCCAGGGCTCCCGGCTTATCAAAACATTGCCACCCAGGGCGCGGCCCATATGTTGGCGCTTTCCAAGTTATTGGCATCCAAGGGCCAGTTTGAACGATCATTGCTGGCGCTGGAACGTATTCTCGACAGCACCAACCCCGATCCGATCCAGGCATCGGAAGCGATCGAATCCATCCGTCAATTGAGACCAACGTTACCGGACTGGAACATTGATCCGAACGGAGTGATTCCGATCGTCCTGCACGCCCACACCAGCCGGGAGCTGGAAAGTTCCATCAAACCGGCTCTTGATCAATTGGCGAAGCAAATCGAGCGGGCGTCGTCCGGCATCCTCAAGGCGGAAATCGACCTTACCACCGGCAAGCCGGCTGCCGCGAATGCAGCAACCCTGGTTGCGATCCACCTTTCTGGTCCGGCGAAAAATAACGTTTCCACGGAAGTGCTATCATTCACCGCAGACGATTCATCAGAAATGACCAGGGATTTGGCGAAAAGTGTTTATCGATTGGTGAACAATCTCCTCCAACGCACGACCACACTCAGTCCGTTGTTACCCCTTAGTGAGGGCGATGACCCGCTGGATGCCATGCAGTTCAAAATTACCAGACTTGCCTGGAAAAATGTCGGAATGGCATTAGCATCCACCGCGGAATAAGTAGCATATGAGAATTTGGCTCACCACACTCCTGCTCATTTTCACGGCAACACTTGGCGTTGCGGAGGAGGAACCAGCTCCTGAAACCGATCAAAAACCATCCATCGAGCAGATCGATGCCACTCATTTCAAGATCGGGAAAATCAGTTTTAATAGCAAAACACGGGAGATCGAATTCCAGACAACCGTGAATATGGATGAGGGTTTGCTGGAATTTCTACTCGTTCACGAAAATGGCAAAATCCATGAGTCCCTACTCTACACGGACATTTCCGCCACCAACCTCAATATTGCCCTCACGCTGCTTCACTACAAACCGACACACGGTGAAACCTTGGAAAAAGCATCGCGTCTTCAAATTTCCCTGAAATGGAAAGAAGGCGATAAAGAGCGCACGGCCACTGCCAATGAATTGATCCAGCATTCTGTCAAAGCCAGCGCCATGCCAGCTGGCCCCTGGAAATATTTCGGCTCAGCGGTCAGTAACGGCAAATACCTTCCACAAATCACAGGCGATCTGATCGCCATTTACACCACCCAAAGTGCGATCATCACTTACCCCGGGGAATCCAATGACGATGATACCGTTTGGTTCCCCTACCCCAAGCGAGTCCCTGCCGTTGGCACACCCGTGACCCTGATCATCAGCCCTTACCCAGAAGACAAACCATGAAAAAACTCATCACTCTTTTTTCGCTTTCGGTCGGCTTGCTGCATGCAGCCCCAAATTCCGATCGTTACATTTCGCTCAAACAGGAAATGGCGCAGGCAATCGCCCGAGGAAACCATTACTTGTTAGAGCAGCAAAAAGAAGATGGTCACTGGGACGATGACGGTTTGCCAGCGTTCACCGCTCTCGCCCTGAACGCGTTGGCAAGAGACCCGAATCATCCCGCCAAAGATGGCCTGTCCGAACCTGTGCAAAAAGGCTACGACTGGTTGCTGAGCCAGCAGAAGGAAGATGGCGGAATCTATAACCGGGGTTTGTCGGTTTATAACACCGCAACTTCACTTACTGCATTGGTGGCAGCTGAGAACCACGATTTTAATCCAGCCATCATCAAGGCTCGCAAGCATTTGATCGATAACCAATGGGACAAAGGCGAAAAGGGCAAAACCGATGATCCGAACGATGGCGGCATCGGCTATGGATCTCACAACGACCACACCGACCTCTCAAACACCCATTTTGCGATTGAGGCCTTGGCCCTGTCGAAAAAAGTGATCGAAGATGGTGAATATGGCGATCAACCGGATCTCGACTGGCAGGCTGCCATTACGTTCGTCTCGCGATGCCAGAATCTAACAGAAACCAATGACCAGAAATGGGCTTCGGACGATCCAAAGAACAAAGGTGGATTCATTTACAATTCGCTGGAATCAAAGGCCGGTGAAGATGAACTGCCAGACGGTGGTTCCGCACAACGTTCCTACGGTTCGATTTCCTACGCCGGTCTTCTTTCCCTCATCTATGCCAAGCTTTCCCAAAACGACCCGCGCGTCGTTGCTGCAAAGGAATGGATGGGAAAAAATTATACCATGACTGAAAACCCAGGCATGGGTGAGCAAGGACTTTATTATTATTATCAAGCCATGGCCAAGGCTCTGACTGCGGCCAACATCAACACGCTTCCTCTTGAAAACGGCAGCCAAGCAGACTGGCGGAATGACTTGGGAACCAAATTGCTGACCCTGCAAAAATCTGATGGCTCATGGGCCAATGGCAATGGACGCTGGATGGAATCCAATCCGGTTCTGGTTACCGCATATGCTGTGATTTCGCTTGAGCAGCTCTACGCTTCCATCCCGGAGTAGTTCTCATACCTCGCCGCGGATCATTCCCGTTCTTTTTCTAACAAAAGACACAGATTGGATCCGCGGCTGACGGTAACCACACCGTCGCCAGCGTTGAGGACGACCTCACGCCCCGGCCTTAATTCGGTTCCGCCATCCTTGCGATGCAAGGCCACCACGATCATTCCACCGTCTTCGTGAGATTCCAGATCGGCCACGGTTTTTCCGACAAACCTTGAATATTTCGGCACGATCGATTCTTCCATCTGCAGTCCTAGATCGACCAAATCTTCCCGCAGATGATGGGATTTTTCAGAGTCATCGATCAGTTGCTCCGCTTCTGGAAACAGGATCAGGTGGGAAACCCGCTCCGCTCCGATGTGAGCCGGCAGGACCACCCGGGTCGCGCCAGCTTGGATCAACTTGCGCTCAGTCGCCGGGTCTTCCCCTCTGGAAATGATTCTCAACTCGGGATTCAGATCCCGCGCGCTGAGTGTGATGAACACATTGCTCGCATCCGAAGGTAAGACCGTTGCCAAAACCGATGCTTTGGCAATACCGGCTTCGATCAGGACGGATTCACGGGTCGCCTCACCTTCAAGTGTTAGATAGCCCTCCTCCCGCGCGGTTTCCAATCGTCGCTCATCCTTATCGATGATTACGAACGGTCGCTGACCGGCTTTGAGATCTGCGGCGACCATCCGTCCGATCCGGCCGTAGCCGCAAATGATGACATGTTTGTTCAGTTTTTTTAATTCGGCACTCATGCGTCTATCTCCCAATGCTCGAAGGATTTGCCCTGCTAATAGAAATTGAACCAACGCGCCACTCACGAAGATGACGCTGAAGCAACCCAGGACAATGATTGCCATGGTGAGATCTCGTAAACCTTCCGCTTCGATCGGCCGGACTTCGCCGTACCCGACGGTGAAGATCGATATCACCACCATGTAAATCGAGTCGGATAGATTCCAGCCTGCAGACAAATAGCCCACCACGCCGAACACCATGACTGCGATCATGAAGCAAAGTCCGTAGACTAAATTTCGAGTTGGCTGGGGCATTCCTGATATTGTTTCTCTGGACATCCTGCACACCGAGGATGGGAAATCCACCATCGATTCCAGAGATCATGAGGCGATGAGCGGATTGGTGAGAATCAATCGTCATTGTCATGACAAATCAAGTCGATCACCACTGCCGTTGCGAGCAATGAGACCACATCTTCGCCATCTGCGATTTCAATGCCATAGTGATCGCTCCAGGAGAACCAGCGTTTGGTAATGATCGCGACCGTTCGCCCGTGGCGTTTGAATTTATATTCATGATCCATGAAGTCCCCTTCAGCGACGTAATCCAGATCTCCGGGGCCATCGACTGAGAATTTGCAGGAAAAGAACGTAAACATTTCCTTTTCCACCGTGGTCACCGGTTGCCCGGGGCGAATGATTTCATAGGTTTTCCCCCATGTGAAAAGGCGCTCGCGGATTGCTGCCAGCTCCCTGCCCGCCATGTCTTCAAAAGTAAGATGGTCTCCAAAGCTGAAAGCTTTGCCATCAACTCTGTAGCAATCATTTTCCTGATCGTCCCGAATGATGAAATCATCGCCGAATGACCAGAGCTTTTGCTTCAAGATATATCTCATGGAGAATGGTTACTCCACTTACCCGCAAAGGTCGATTGAATCTTCGATTCGGCTAGCAACCGAATAAGCACTCGCTCCCGCTTGCAAGCTTCCCATTTCCAGTGTGGAATGGAGGCATGACCAATCCACATCCTACCATCATTCCCGGCCTGCGCAGTCCATATGAACTTGTCGGCATGGTTGTTCATTTCGGACGGATGTTGGATAAGATTCGGTTGAATGCGGAAGGCAAATTACCAGCTGAGTGGGTTGCCGCCAAAGGCATCGAGAATCCCCGGAGCTTTGATTCACGCTGCTGCAATTTCCTCAAAATCGACTACGCGGAGCTCGAAACAGAAACCCTGAAAGGCAGGACCGATTCGGAAATGCTCGAATGGGCATTTCTTCATGGCCGTCGCCCGTCAGAAGACGAAATCCAAATTTGGAATGCATTCATGATGAAACTTGGCTGGCGTGACCCCATTAAGGAACGTGTCACGATTCGATTGGCAGAAATCGGCATGCCCCCCGGAACGGTGGAAACCATGTTCGATTTCATTGACCTCGATGAAGGCCGGGCACTTCGCTATTGAGACAGGCTGATGCTGAACGCAAAATTACCCGGTTTGTAAAGCTGTCCGGTGGATTTCTGGACGAGTGTGATGCCCATCACCTAGGTTTCCAGATCCAGATAGCGGGTCAGTAATTCGTTGTCATGCCGTAGGTGTTGCAGCATCGGTAGCGCCTGTAAATTTCGTTGCAACCAGTGGAATCCATCATTCTCAGGGGCAAGGTTGGCGTAAACAATGCCCGCGTTTGCGTCAGATCGACGAATTCTTTGCTGCCAACCGGAAGATCCAGCAGTCCCTTTTCCGAATCCTCCGTGTTTGCCCGCGTCTCGAACCCGATTCTACTTTCTTGCCAGCTAGGCTGCCTCTGATCTTACGGACTTTACGCGCATCGCCGATAATCACAACGAAGAAAGTTTACACACGGTTGACAGACATAGCTCCACTCGTATGTCATAGTAACTGCCTATGAGTGTTCAATTCACGAACAAAGCAAGAACACTTGGCATCTTGATGGCGCTGATAGCAATATTCGCTTTGATCGCGTTGACACACTTCCCGCAACAGTCACGCCCCTCTAATAAACCATGGATTAAGTATCGTACAGCAAGCAACAGACAGAACCAACTGCCCACAGAGTTGTCTCATCGGCTGGATGCGCGACTGGAGCAAGCCAGAATTCTCGAGACAGAAGAAAAAACTGCACTCAATTTATCCAAGAAAATCGTCACTGAAGCTTTTATCCCCCCTAGATTTCTTTACGTGGGTGAGGAACACATCCCATCTACCTTGGTCGATGAAGCTGCACACTTGAAGGGCTCACAGCTGCGTGTTTTGATTCGGGAACTAAGGAAGAATCCTGACATTTCAGGCACAGATCGGGCACTCCTTATTTCACTCACTTTGGAAGCATGGTTGAGCGCGAATAAACACAACCCGAAGCAATCATTATGGCAAGCTCTCGATATCATTCAAGAAACGCTTCAAGATCTTCCCCCCGGGTATGATATCCTTCCTGTAAGTTCCGCGATGGGACCATCCCTAGAGTGGGACTTGCCGTTGTGGGTTGATTTCATAGAAGACAACTGGGGTCGCTGGGACAAAACTTCCAATGGTGAAGTTCTGCGCAGGGATTTGCTGAGTAAATTGAAGGATCCGCAGTTGAGAATACGTGTCGTGAATCTTTCCTCTGGCGACAGTTCAACGAACTGACATAAATAACTAATAACCGCCTCGCGGGCACCGGGGTATTCAAGCCAAGTCCAAGTGGAGTTCCTTCCGGCTCAGTGAAGCAGAGGAACGTACTCGGTTCCCATGGCGTCCGGGTCCAATCAAGCGCCATCACAATCTCCTTGCCCTCCTCATAACGAAACGAAACCGGAATCCCCGCCGACTGTCCACGGTGGTTGTGATCGAAATCGATGATCGGCCGGACGTTGTCAGCCAAACACCGCGAAAGATCAGCCTGCAAACTCGCAGTGATCCCTGCCCTTGCTGAGTCGGCACCTTCACCGTGATTTCCTTTGGTTTGCCGTCGATCCTAGGATGGATCGCGTGTTCGCCTTTTGGGATAAAAACGATTTCAGTTTGAACAGCTGATGCCGCAGAAACGAAAAGCTTCACAGATCCAGCGAAGCATCAGCAGCTGGGAAAAGTCGATGCAGTCGAGTCGTCCTTCACCAGATTCAGTCCCAAGACAATCGACCAATCCTGATCATTTGGGGTATATGGCACATTCATATCCAACCCCGAAAGACATTCAGAATTCTTCACAATCCAAAATTTCAACACCTCCCCATAAAGCTTCCGAATCGCTATTAATCTGCCACTTACAAAACATCAGAACCTAAACTATTGACAATAAAGTCGCGATATCTAATATGCATCGGAACGAATTACACTGTTCTGCAAAAAATGAAGCACTGCTGCCAACGCATGAAATCTGCGGTTGCGAGCGAATGCGAGCAGCACGTGGGTCGCCGGGATTGCCCCGATGCGCTGATCAATTACTCAGCCAAGTTCGATGAGTATGGAATCATCGTTCACGACGGTGGATCGTCATCAATCTCGATTGATTACTGCCCATGGTGCGGATCAAAGCTCCCTGAACCACAGCGCGATCGTTGGTTCGATGAACTTGAGAAGCTTGGGATTACCGATCCTATCGAGCAGGAGATTCCCGAAGTTTTTGCCGACGGACGTTGGCGGAACAATAAGAAGCAGAACAAGTCGCAGCACCCAACCGCCTGACCCGCTCCGAGTTAAATTTTTCCGTGATTACCAACCTCAACCCACAGTCAACGCGCGGCTGCCACCAGGCGGGTGGTGTGCTATGACGTTCTACTGAAAATGATCAGGCCACTACATACTGCGGTTGCGACGGTGCTGGCATGCGGAGCGTGTTTCGCTGCGCCGGTCTCCTCGGACACG
>NZ_JAENIJ010000057.1 GCF_016595435.1 Luteolibacter pohnpeiensis | reverse complement strand
GCTCCGCGTGATCGCCCAATGCGGCTGAAACCCATCGTCAATCCATCCTCAAAACCTCAACAAAAAGCCTCATCCCCAATCTTTGGTGTAGACCCGGCTTTATGTTGGTTGCGGGAGTAGGATTTGAACCTACGACCTTCAGGTTATGAGCCTGACGAGCTACCTGGCTGCTCCATCCCGCGGTTGGAACCATGCGCCTTCCGGCGCGGGGCGGCATTGTTAGGATGGGTTTGGCATTCGCGCAAGGGAAATTTTGCCTTATTCTGAAAATCGTGATTTTCTCCGCGCGGAATGTTGTCTCCCGATCCCACAAACCTTGTTGCTCCAAAGATTTGGCAGGAAATGCAACGTCGCCACTTGCAGCGGGCATCGACATACACAGCCCCGGCACGGGCTAGGCGGGATCGAGGAATCGCCCACCCGATCGACGATTTTCTGTTCCAATACTACCCCTACCCGTTTGCGTTTTTGGAAAGTTGGCAGCCGGGATTTGGGTTGGTTCTGGAATGGGATGCTGACGAGCCACCGATCCGATTGGGAAAGTACCACCGTTGTCTGGAAAATCGGATTTTCGTGGATCCTGGATTACTGAATGAAAAGGAAATCATCCGGCTACGGTGGATCCATGATTTGTTGGCAGCGACCCAGTCCCGTCCGGGCCATTTTGGCTGCCATGGGTTGCATGAATGGGCGATGGTGTATGGCGGAACCAGCGTGAGGCATGAGAAAACCACGCCGTTGCGGTTACCACAGGCGGAAATCGACGAAGTCGTCCGCTCTCGGCCAATTGTTTGTTCTCATTACGACGCATTCCGATTTTTCGAGCCTGAAACCAAACCGTGGAACAGGTTGCAACCGAGCTTGGAGAGCCGCCCCAAATTGGAGCAACCGGGCTGCATCCATGCCAATATGGATCTCTACAAATGGGCGGCGAAAGCCATGCCATGGATTGGCTCAGAGCTGCTGCTTGATTGTTTCGAGCTGGCGATCGACTTGCGCGATCTCGACATGCGCGCGAGCCCTTACGATTTGAGTGCGTGGGATCGGCCAGCGGTCAAAATCGAGACCGCCGAGGGCAGGAAGCACTATGAGTCAGAGCAACGACGGTTGGCAGAACGTGCGGCCCCGCTACGCCATCGGCTGATTTCGGCTCTGGCCGCCGTTTTGGATGCTGCAGCACAATCTGCTACCAGTGCTCATACTGAGGCTCACAGCCCTTGCCAGTGAAGCTTTTGCCGCAATGCTTCATAAAACGACATCCCGCCATAGCGCAGCAGCAGGAAATTCCGATCCGCCTTTCGCACTTCGACGGAATCACCTGGCTCGATGCGACTGTTATCGCGCCCGTCGGCCGTGAACAGCATCGGGCCATCGTCTGGATTTTCCGGCGAAAGTCCGATCACCGCATCATCGGCCACAATCAACGAGCGCTGGCTCAGACTGTGCGGGCAAATCGGCGTGACCACGAATACCGCAGCTGATGGTTCGATCAGGGGTCCGCCCGCTGATAGAGAATAGGCGGTCGATCCGGTCGGGGTCGCGACAATCAATCCGTCCGCGCGGTAGTGATTGAGCAAGTCCCCATTCAGCGTCGCTCGCAAGGACACAAGTCGTCCAGTTTCGCCGCGTGCCAGGGTGATTTCGTTCAATGCGAAAAATGTTTCCGTCGCTTTCCCGGCGCGATAGACCGTGGCCTCAAGCAGCGTTCGTTTGCTGATCGTGTAGCTTCCTGTCTCAAGCGCTTCCGCAAAAGATTCGAGATCGTCATCGGTGGAAGTTGTTAGAAACCCAAGCGTGCCGATGTTGATTCCGGCAACCGGTTTTTCAAATTTCCCCAACCGCAGGACGGCATTCAGCATGGTGCCATCGCCTCCTAGAACGGCGGCGATGGCGACATGCTTGGAAAACTCAGTGGCTGGGATTCCCCCGCCCTCGCCCGCAAGCTCGGCGGTATATTCTTCCAGAACACACGAGATGCCCTTGGCTTGCAGCACCGTGCGGAGCGCACGCATGGTGCGAACTGCCCCGGTTTTTCGCGGATTGACGATGATTCCAACTTTCAAGCTGCGCGACACTAGTCGGGGATGATCGATGGTGCAAGCCCGCCGCATTCAAGCTTTCGCCCGGCTCGGCAATAGCGATTGCACTGTCGGAACCAGATCAACCAATTCATCGACCACGACAAATTGGCCCGCTTCGGTAAATGGCTCCAGCATGGAAATCAGCGGAGCCCAGAAACTGACACCATTCGCGTCCTTGCGATTGTAAATCAGCACCGGCTTATCCTTCATCAGCTCATTGCCCTGAGATTTGAAAATCATCAGCGCGAGCATCTCCTGCACCGTTCCCGCACCGCCGGGGAAAATGACGAAGGCATCCGAGTTTTCGATCATGATCTCCATCCGGGTGTAAATGTCCGGCTTCAGCCAGAAGCTGGAAAGCCCTTGCGGCAAGCCTTCCAGCTCGATGATGTGTGGAACGTTCGATCCCCCGGTCCAGCCTTCAGCATCCACCGAACCACGGACCACCTCGCCCATGATGCCTGAATTTCCGGCGCCAGACACGCAACCGAGTTTGCTTTCCGCCAGCAATTTGCCGAATTCATAGCCATCGCTCAGATATGCCGGATCGCCGATTGAGGCGGAGCAAAAGACGCAGACGTTGCCAGCATGATCGTCCGGCAGCGGGGTCTCGAAAGAAGGTCCCGCGACTTCTCCGGTTCGCTCGCGACCGACATCGGGGTTGCCCCGGGAACGGGCTGCTTCTAACAAATCGAGCACGCCGGATGGGTCATCGGCGACGAGCAGGTAATCCGCATGGTTTTGTTTCACCGTGCCAAGACGGTTCAAATGGCTCAGGAGTTCGAAAAGCCGGCTCCACGACTCGTCCGAGTTCAGGATCACGGTGGGTTTGCCGGAGAGATGACGGTCCAACGTTTGGTAGCCGACAAAAATCGAAATCGCCTTGAACATGTCCTCCAAGGTCGCCCCCGGTGTGAATAGAAACGCGTCGGACTCGATGATTTTGCGCTCGATGTTGGAAAGCGAGATTCGCTGGTCGCCGTTGGAGTTATAGATATCCCAGCCACGGCTGAAAAGTTGGTAAAGGAGTTTGGCGCGGACTTCCCGGTTGGGATCTTTCTCTCCGCGGACGGTTCCTGCAAGTCGAACGGTAGGCATAAACAATTGGGTCTGGAGGGGATACGCAGATCACGTGCCCATCGACTCAAATTCTCGACGAAACACCTGCGGCTGCTCATCATAACACCAATGGACAAATTCATGCAAGCGGCAGTTGAAGAAGCGCGAATGGGGCTCGCAGAAGGCGGAATCCCGATTGGCAGCGTCATCGTTCACCAAGGAGAGATCATCGGGCGCGGCCACAATCGGCGGATTCAAAAAGGCAGCACCACCCTGCACGGAGAAATGGATGCGCTGGAAAATGCAGGGCGGCAGAAGGCTTCAGTCTACCGTGAATGCACGCTCTACACGACCCTCTCCCCCTGCCCAATGTGCAGCGGAGCGATCCTGCTTTACGGAATTCCGAAAGTGGTGATCGGTGAAAACCAGACCTTCATGGGCGATGAAGACTTGCTGCGTTCCAGAGGTGTCGAATTGACGGTATTGGACAACGCCGATTGCATCCAGTTGATGACGGATTTCATCCGCGATCAACCGGAGCTTTGGAACGAAGATATTGGCGAGTGATGCCTTAAATCACCTGATCGCGCAGCGGAGTGCCGTCGACAAACCGGCGGTAGTTATCGAGGAAATGAGCGACCAGAGCATTCGATTCCGTCGCATACCCACCGGCGATGTGCGGCGTGATGTAACAATTGTCCAGCGTCCACAACGGATGATCATCCGGAAGCGGCTCCGGATTCGTGACATCCAGCCAAGCGGCGGAAAGATGGCGAGATTTCAGGGCATCATACAACGCCGGTTGATCCACGGTGGTTCCGCGACCGATGTTGTGAAAAGCGGCACCGGGTTTCATCAAGCCGAAGCGTTCGGTGTTGAAAAAGCCAAGCGACTCGTGGTTTTCGGGCAGAATATTCACCACATGATCCGCCAGACCAAGATACTGCGGCAAGTCCGTTGGCGTGATCATTTCCACCCCTTCATCGCCTTTCGGTTGGCGACGCATGGCGATCACCCGAAGATTGAAGGGCCTCAACATTTCCACCAAACGCGCGGCGATCGCTCCATAGCCAAGAATCAGAACGGTCTGATTTTGCAGCAAACCACAGGCGTAACGCAGCCCGTTCCAAGCTGGCGTGCCGCTGGCCGCGCGGATCGTGAGCGACTTGGGAAGTTGCCGCTCGTGAGCCATGATGAATGCCAGGGTTTGCTGCGCGCAGGCCTCGGCGTAGACCGTCGAGCTATTGGTCACGACCAATCCCTTGACGGTCGCGTATTGACGGAATTCCGGAGTGTCGTAACGAGTGAAGCCGGCCGAGCTCACATGAATCCAGCGCAGGGAATCGCATTCGTAAATGCTTTCCAAATCCGGCTGGCCAAAAGCGATGTCGATGTTTTCGAACGCCGGATCCTTCTGCGGTACTGCCAAAACCGAGGTGCCAGGATTCGCTGGCAAAACCAGTTCTCCGGGGCTGACTCCCGCGCGCAAGGTTTCAAATAGTTCGGGCGAAAGCAGGCTGTTGCAAAAAATCCGGGGTGCGTTCATGGAAATAAAAAAGCGGGCGACGGCATGGTGCTGCCGACGACCCGCTTGTGCAAATGATTCCGCTCCTGAGAAATCCGATCAATCGTCGAGATGCAGTTTTTGCAACTTCGGTTGGATCACATATTTGCAATACGGATTCTTCGATTTGTTCTCCGCGTAGTAGTTCTGGTGGTAATTTTCCGCCGGATAAAAGTCGGTCGCCTCCTGGATTTGCGTCACGATCGGGTCCTTGAAATTCTTTTGCGCAGCGGCTTTCGATGCTTCCGCGATCTTCTTTTGCTCCGGGGAATGATAGAAAATCACCGAGCGATACTGAGGACCTACATCATTTCCCTGGCGATTCAGGGTCGTCGGGTCATGCAAATCCCAATACCAGGCGAGGATGCGTTCGTAGCTGATCTTTTTCGGATCAAAGACGACCTGAACCACTTCGGCGTGACCGGTGGTTTTATCGCAAACCTGCTCATACGTCGGATTTTTCACATGGCCACCACTGTAACCCGATGTCGCGGAAATCACGCCGTCGATCCGGTTGTAAGCGGCCTCAATGCACCAAAAGCAACCAGCCCCCAGAGTCGCCACTTCGGCGCCTTCAGGAATGGTTACCACCGCAGGTTCTTTATCTAACTTTGTCATGGCTTTTTTCTCAGGCTGACACGACACGAAGGTCGGCAGCATCGTGAAGAGGATGAGGAAAAATCGTCGGGTCATGAAGACGAGTATACACCGTAATCACATTTGTGTCGGAAAATATCTACCACTCGATGCCAACCCCGGTTTCCGGAATGAGCACGTGATCGCTGATACCGAGTCGATCCGCTTCCATCAGCAGGCGCTCGACCGGTTCATCGTTCGGCTCATTTCCGAGGGGAAACGTTCCGTAGTGCATCGGAATCATCACTTTCGCCCCAAGATCGGCAAATGCACGCACCGCTTCTTCAGGATTCATGTGGACGTTGCGACCGCTTGGCGCTTCGTAGGCACCGATCGGCATCAGCGCGACATCGATTTGATGGCGTTTGCCGATTTCGACAAATCCATCGAAATACGCGCTGTCTCCGCAGTGGAACACGCTCTTCCCCGCCGCGCGGACGATGTAGCCTCCGTAATCCCGGTGTGTGTCGTGAATGAACCGGGCTCCCCAGTGGAAACAAGGCGTGTGGATGACTTCCAACTCGTTGAAATGTAGATAATCCCAGGCTGAAACTTCATGGACTGCCGGGAACCCGAGCCGCCTGACCAATCCGGCGCTGCCTTTGGGAACGACGATTCCTTCTTTCGATTGCAGAATTCTCAAGCTCGGCTTGTGCAGGTGGTCGAAATGCGCGTGCGTCACCAGCACCAGATCGACCTCCGGCACTTCACGCAGGTTCAGGCCCGGCTGTTGAATGCGGCGGACCGGCCCGTGCCAATTCGCCCAGTTCGGATCGACCATCACCGAGTGGTCCGCAAATTGCAGGAAAAATGAAGCGTGGCCGATCCAGGTGATGCGGACCCGACCATCCTTTGGCGGGTCCAGCACTGGGGAAATCGAGCTGCCACCCGCACGCTTGAACATGCCGGGGACGATCCGATGGCGGAAAAACTTCAAATTCCGAGCCGGCCACCCTTTTTGTGGCAGCAAACCGGAATTTTTAGCGGTGTATCCGGCGATTTGCGGCGGCTGCTCGTTTCCTTCTAAATCTCCCATAAACGTCGCCAAGCTAGCACAGCTAAACGGGGTAAGCTGTCGCGATTTTTTCCGCCCAACCACGAGCACGGGCACCGAAACCGCGCTCATCCGCCGCGTAGAGAATTCCGCGGGAAACATTGATCACATCCGGAGCCGTGCGCCCTGCTGAGGCCAGCGAAGCAAGGTCGCCGCCCTGCGCACCGAGCCCAGGCACCAGAAGCGGTGCATCCGGGATTTTTTCCAAAACCGCTGCGGCATTGGTAAGTCCCACGACGTAGCCGACATCCGTCGCCCGTTCCTCCGCCTTGGCACGCTCGCCCAAAGCGGTCACCAGTTCGAAAACCGAGCGTCCATCGGCCAGTTTCTGCTGTTGGAAATCTGCGGTTCCCGGGTTTGAGGTCACCGCCAGCAGGTAAATCCCCTTGTCTTTCCAATCGAGAAACGGCTCGATCGAGTCATAGCCCAGGAACGGATTGAGCGTCACCGCATCCACATTCCAGCCGGAAAAATAGCCTTGGGCGTAGTATTTTTGGGTTTCCCCGATGTCGCTGCGTTTGGCGTCCAAAATGACCGGAATGCCCTCGGGCATCTTGCTGAGTAAATCTTCCAGCACGCGGATGCCGTCGATTCCCATCGCCTCGAAATAAGCCATGTTCGGCTTGTAAGCAGCTGCGGAATCCGCCGTTTCATCGATGACCTGCTTGAGAAAATTCCGGGCAAAGGTTGCTCCGCCGTCGCCAGGTCGAGGATCGAGCCCCACACAAAGTCGGGAGCCGGTTTTCTTGATTCGTTGCTGCAAGCGTTCTGCGAAGCTCATGCGCGGAGATTGGTCAGGGAGCGTGAGTTCGGAAACGCTAAAATCATTCCGAAGCCGTCAAATTTTGGACAGATCTGCGCGTTCAATCCACCACAGCCAGCCAAGTGCCGCGAAATAGCCGGTGAATTCCAAGGCTTTCTCCCAATAATTGATCGGTGCATCGCCACCATGACAGCCGCAGGTGATGTCGAGATTCTTGGACCATGCCCAACCGATCGCGATGGCAAACGAAATGACCAACCCGGTCATCGCCAGAATCGTCCCCTTCCGCAAAATACTGAGCAGCAGACAAACTCCACAAATCACTTCCGCCCAGGGAATCGTGTATGCAATCACCGCATCCCACGGTGCGGGCAGCATGCGATAGTTGCTGATGTCGTAGGTGAATCGATCGAGTCCCGAGACAAAGATTTTTTCAGCTCCAGAATAGAGAAACCAAGCTCCCAACGGAACCCGGAGTGCCAGTGCGATGATTTGCAGTCGGTCCTTCAAAGTCGTTCAGCAGATTCACTGGATTGTGAATCCGCACCACAACGAATCAAGTCGTATATCCGGCGATCGTCCCAGGCCCGAACTTTCATCACCTGCTGGACCGAGAAAACCACCGTGATCACAATGGCAGCCGTCACAAATCGCCAATCATAGAAAGCTCGCTCATCGGCTAAACGTTGGGAGATTTCCCGAAAGATTGGATTGGTGAAAACTGCCCATGATGACAATCCATAAGCGACGATTTTCGCGGTCTTCATGAAGAGGATCATACGGCGACCTGAAAAACGATCTGGTTTCAGCAAAAAATCGATCGGGAATAAAATACAGACCAGAAGGATTAGTGGGAAATACAGGGAATGATCGAAGTAGCTTGAAATGTAACCCAACGCCAGAAATGGCCAAATCGCTGCAACGGCTTGCAGCACGATCCGAGTCTTGGGAAACAATGTTTTCACCGGCAACGAGCTCATACCTTCTCCAAAAATCGCCGCTGAGCTACCGCTTCGGGATTCACCGGCGCGATTTCCGCCACTTCGGTCGTTTCAGCGATCAATTCATCGCGGAATTTCGCGATGATCGCCTCCACGGGCCACGATGACGCCTCGCCGAAGGCGCAAATGGTTCGCCCGTCGATTTGATATGCCACACTTTCCAGCGTCTCGATATCTTTCGCGCTAGCTGAACCGGCAACCAAACGATCACTGATTTTGCGCATCCAGGTCGATCCCTCGCGGCACGGCGTGCATTGGCCACACGACTCGTGGGCGTAGAAGGCATTGATGTTGTTGAGGACCCACGACATTTTTCTGGAATCATCGAGCACGATCACCCCGCCCGATCCGGCCATCGATCCGCAGGCTGCCAGAGTGTCGAAATCCATTTGCACGTCCCAGAATGGCAAATCGCGGGTGGTCCCATCGGGATTCCTGATTTTGTAAACTTCATCGCAGCGCAGGATTTTCGAGGATGATCCACCGGGAATCACTGCTTTGATTTCGCGGCCGTCCTTGGGCCCGCCGCAAAGCTCGTAGATCACTTCGCGCATCGTGACTTTGCCGACCTCGACCTCAAAATAACCCGGATTTTTCACATCGCCGGATACGCAAAGAATCCGGGTGCCGGTGTTCCGCGCGACCCCGAGTTTCGCATACTCGTCGCCTCCCATGCCGATGATGTGCTTCACGTGACAGAGCGATTCGACATTGTTGACGATGGTCGGGCACATGTAGAGGCCAAGCGCTGCCGGGAAATACGGCGGTTTGATCCGCGGATAAGGGCGTTTCCCCTCAAGCGATTCGATCAACCCCGTTTCTTCACCGCAAATGTAGGCTCCTGCGCCCCGATGGACGTAGATTTCCAGGTCGAACCCAGAATCGAGCACGTTTTTGCCAACGAAATTTTTCGCCCGCGCTTCCTCAATCGCTTTTTCAACGATCAACGCCGCTGCGGGGAATTCCTCACGAATGTAGATGTAGGCTGTGTGGACACCACACGCATAGGCAGCGATGACCATGCCCTCGATCAGCTGGTGCGGGTCCTGATGAAGAATGTAGCGATCCTTGAAGGTGCCTGGCTCGGATTCGTCTGCATTGCAGATCAGATAAACGGGTTTGGTGTTGTTCGGCGGGATAAAGGTCCACTTCATGCCGGTGGGAAATCCCGCGCCACCGCGCCCGCGCAGGCCGGATTTTTTCACTTCTTCCGTGACTGCCTTAGGCTCCATGGCGAGCGCCTTTTTCAGCTGCTCATAACCTCCATCCTTCAGGCAGCAATCGATCGACTGATCCCACCCCTCGCGATCGATGTTTTTGAAAATCAACCGATGTTCTCTTGGATGCGGGGGTTTGGTGTAAGTGATCATAGAGAAAGAGCGTGGTAATCTAGCTGCAGTCTCCCGGAGAGTGCCAGCTTGAATTTTA
>NZ_JAENIJ010000056.1 GCF_016595435.1 Luteolibacter pohnpeiensis | reverse complement strand
TCCGCGTGATCGCCCAATGCGGCTAAAAATCCATCATCAATCCAACCTCAAAACCTCAACAAAAAAGCCTCATCCCCAATCTTTGGTGTAGACCCTGATTGTCTTGGTCGCCATCGGAAATTGCATCCACAAGCCCTTCCAAAACATGAACTTCAGTTCCATGACCGGTGCCGGCAGCTGCGACAAAACGCGTTCCCCGATCAATCAAAGTTCCGTCAGCGGTGGCGATCGTGAAGCCTCTCGCATACGCTGGCGCATAGGCGCTGACGCGGCCTTTGATCAAGCGGATGCGATCCGGGCCATCTATTGTCATTTCAATAGGTCCGCGCAGTTGAAGTCGAGCCCCGCCACGCATTGCAAGCCCCATCTCCGCCCCGTCAGCCAGATGGACTTCGCCATTTCCAAGTAACTGGCCGATCCGGTAGTTATCAGGCGCATGATCCGAATCGGCTTCTGTCACCGTAGCCAGAACATCGGACGAACTCTCAGCATCAAATCGCGCGTAGCGGGCAAAGAAAAACGAACCAGCCGCGATGAGCACCAAGCCCGCAGCAATCGCCATCGATCGATGCGTCAACAGCCGCTTCATTTTGTAAAGACGACCCCCCATTGGATCCGGCAGCTGGTTTGCCTCCAGTGACACCGTGGTCATCATTTCGTTAAAAAATGCTTCACGAGCCGCCGGATCAAATTTGATCAAGCTCTCGAATTCCGCCAGTTCTTCGGGAGATATCTCACCCGACTCAAAGCGTTCGATCCATGCTTGCCAGTTTTTATCCATCTTCGTGAATTTCTTCGAGCTTACGTTCAAATTTTCGCCAGGTTACTGATCGCGTGCAGAATCATCAGACGCGAACTCCCCAAGTCGCTTTAAAATGCAATCTTTGAGCTGAGCGCGTGCCCGGAAAAGTTTTTGTTTCAGCGCGCCTTCGGTGGATTTCCAGGCGTGGGCGATTTCTTCCAAAGGACGACGCGTGCCGTAGCGGAGATTCAATAAATCGTTAGACTCAGTCGGCAGATGCTTCCGGCATTGTTCCAGTGCTCTCATCCAGCGCTCAAACCGATCCGCGTGATCTTCAGCCGTGTCCGCGAGAAATTCCGCCAACTCATTTCCTGCCGCCAACAATTTGCCGGACTGATATTTCCTGAGGTAGGTGAAACACTCGAATCGGGCGATCGCGAATGCCCATGATTTAAAATCGGTATCCTGCGCAAAACGGTCGCGCTTTCGAAGAATGATCGAGTTCACATCCTGCAGCACATCCCTGGCGTCCTCTGGATTAAAAACCATCGAGCGGATGAAAAAATAGATCCGCTTCTGATGCGACACGAGCAGCGACTCGAAGCTTTCGTCATGGTTAGAAGGTTGCGTGGGAAATGATCCGCTCATGGAGTCGTCAAACTTTGGCCAAATCTACCGGGTAGCTCAATAGTGACTTTATTCATTCGAGCATCCATTCGGATGAAAGACCACGCATCATTGATTATGTTCACGCGCATCCAACTTTTTTCGTAACCTGGTCGAAGTGGGCACGTAGGCTATAAATTGCCTGCATTCCAGAAAATCCCGCCCTACAGCTTGCAGCAATTTTTTTCATTCATGCCGTAACCTGGGCCCACAAATGACGTAGGCGGAATGAGCCCGAGCGGGAAACGACCCATTTCCCAAGGCCCGATTGTTAGGACTCTCCCATTAGTTTCCGGCAATTAATTCCTCCAAGTAAACCCATCTGCATTTCATGAAAACCCATTCAGCCACGCATTTTACAAAATCTATCGGACGGCACGATTCCAACACTCATGGTCGCCGTTCCGAAAAATCCATGATGGGCATCATCTAACGGATATCGGCCTCGAATTTCGATAACCCGACTGAAAACAGCCGAATGCTTACGAACCGGTTCCTCCAAGGATCCGAAGCTTCAGTGCGGCTTTCGGTCTAACAGCATGATCCCCTACTCTAACCATTTTGTGAAACATCCTTTTACCTCCAGCCTACTAGCAACAGCTTGTTTATGCCTTCTAACAGTCACCCCAGTATTCGGTGATATTCTTTTTAGTGACAATTTCGACGAACCGGACGGCACCGCCTTACCCGGAAAAGCATCAGACATCGGCGGTGACTGGACCCAAACCGACGGACCGGGTCTCATTGTCACGAATGGATCGATCGATACCACAGGCGCAGCCCGAGTTGCTTATTGTGATCTAGCCACACCGTTTGATGGTAGCCAGAGAGTTCTGAAACTGACTGTCGATTTCACCCTGCTCTCCCACAATGATGGCTACGCCGGCATCTCACTTTTCAACGGCACTCAAGAATTGATTTTTCTGGGAGACCTGAATGGGGCCAGCACCTCAATTGGTGTAGAAGGCTCATCACAGAATTTGCGAGCGGTTGCTCAGCCAACAACGCTCAATGGCGTGATCACCTTGACCTATGATTTTGAAACTGGACGCACGAATCTTTATGCAGGTGCGGATATCACGGCCCAACCGCTCGCTACCTCCGGAAACACATCATTCCTGACATTCGATCGGATTCGCATAGCAAACAACAATGGCGGCGACATTGGCATCGGCTCCATCGAGATCGAGTCGCTGGAGGAAGGCCCGCCAACCATCAACCTATTCACGATTGACCGCCAGATTACCAAACAAGGCGATAATCCGATTCTCGATTGGGATACCTCCTTCGCCGATCAAGTTACGATAAACCCCGTACCTGGTGAGGTCGACACCTCGGGTTCGGTAGGATTGGAACTGAATCCAGGAGATACGGAGTTTTCAATCACCGCAACGGATCTCCAGACTGAAGCATCATCCCAAACCAAAGTAATCACCCGCTCTGTAATGGGTGGTGCGATGAACTATCGATACCTGCGATTCAACACGATCAAAACCCGTGAGCCTGGCTCGGACTTTGTCCAACTGGCAGAAATGGAATTTTACGATCCAACCTCGAAAGTCACCCCCGTAAGCATCACCAATCCCGGTGGAGTCAATCCAGTCACTGCAGAAGGACCTGCAAGTTTGATCGATGGAGATCCTGGGACCAAGTGGGTGGACAATGCCAAAGCACCGCTGATTTTTGATTTCGGCACTACGAATCCAGGAATCACCGACTACTCGTTTGTTACTGCCGCAAACTTGCCAGAATGGGATCCGGTGATGTGGACCATGGAAGGTAGTAATGATGGGATCACATGGACCTTGGTGGAAAATGTCACCGCATTTGATTTCAACATGCCCTGGGACCGGCAAACACCAGCGCAGTTTATTCCCTTCCCCGGAGCATCGCTGATCCCCCTCTCCTTCGAGATCCTGTCGATGGACCTCACCATGGCCACCCACCAAATACAACTGACATGGGAAAGCTCGGAAGGAGCAATCTATCAGATATCATCATCAACCAACCTCACCGACTGGACGCCGATCAAATCAGGCATCAGCGGCATGGTCGGCACCACCACCTCAACAGCGGAATTTCCTTTGGCACCCAAGCAGTTCTTCCGCGTAGAACAACAATGAATCATTCCCAATTTCCTAACCAAACCACCATGAAACCAAGCAACACAAAATACATCCCAGCATTTGTTAGATTTCTAACCATCGCTGGTCTAGCAACCTCGGCAAGTCATGCAGCGATGGTCTTCGCGGATGATTTCAGTGAACCATCTGGCACCGCGATCATCGACAAAGCACCCGATATTGGATCACCCTGGACCGGCAGCGCGCCCACCATCAGCTCGTCCAACACATTTGACACGACCGGTGCTCCACGCGCTGCATTCGGTGCGTTTACTTCCGCACTTGGTGCCGGACAGATGCTGACCCTTCAATACGACACCCTTAATGTATCTGGTGGCAATTTCTTCAGCGGTGGCTATGCCGGTGTAAGTCTGTATGTGGGTGGCAACGAGAGGGTTTTCACCGGTGATACCGGTGGTGCCGAAGTTTGGGGAGTTGATGGAGGAGCAATTGGTTTCCAGGCAAGCAGCGATACCACCAGCACCACCACAGCCACCTTCATGTATTGGTTCGATACCGGTGAATGGACGTTCACCACGACATCTGGCGTAAGCCTTGCAGGCAGCGGCAATCCTGGCGAAGCATTTGACAATCTTCGCATTGCCAACGGCAATGGCGGCGACATCAATGTCGACAACCTCACCGTCGACATCAGCGCAGTTCCTGAACCATCAAGCATCGCCATGTTAGGACTATTCGGAGTCGCACTCGGCATGAAACGCCGGAGATAAACGCCGGATAGATTCACGATTCCCTCAAACCAACAATGGGTAGCATGGTGCAAGCATACATCACGCTACCCATTTGTTAGATGGTAGTCTAAAATATACCTAACGAGCGAATTTCAGGGAGGTTCCGGCGGGATAAGCTCCGATTCAATCGCTGACGTTGTCGTCAGTTGATTCGCATGACCCGCCTTGCCTACCCACCTCAAGTGGCACACCGTAATAATCATAGACGCTCTTGAGAACAAAAAAGCTGAGCCTCTGTCCTCCTGAAATCAAATCCATCAACCGACGGTTATCACTGAACTCCTCAAGCCATGGAATCGCTCTGGATTCGATGATTTCATTTAACTCCTTAAACCGTTCGCTTGAAGATATTGATATCTCAAAGTCGAGAAGTTGCTTGTAGCGGGCACGATCCACAGCAACTTCGTCGACACGGTTTCGGACATGGCATCGGTATTCTAGCGGATGCGTTTCATCGCCAAGCGCCGTAATGTAAATCCCCAAGTTGAGATAGAATGACTTGCCCCACTGGGACCCCTGCACATTGAAGGTCTGGATGAATCCATCGCATGTCCGGTGCCACGTCGCATCCTTCTTTTTGAACCCGTGCGCCTTCAAGGTCGGAGCGATCGCCTTCACGAACTCACGTTTTTCTTCGGAAGCCATTTCTTATAGAACTTCAGAGGCCTAGCATTCGCTACTGGGAGACAGGCTTCGATTCATGCTGATGTATCTCGCTACTTTCAGCCTGTGTCTCTGAGGCGGCAGCGGGTCGGTCAGTGCTGACATGTTCTCCTGGTTTTTCCAATTTAGCAAGGTGCTTGTAAACAAAATCAGAGCACAAGTTGTCACTCGAGGAAAACCAGGTGCTCAATATGGTAAGGGCGAAGTGTCCTTTTACAATAGAATACCCCTGCTGCCGAACTGTGTAGCCGCCGGCACCTGAAAACAATATACCATCTCCTCCGTTCACATTATAAGTCGAAGATCTTGTCCAGCAATCAACCCCATTTATACTTATCAGGGTCGGTGGTCCGTCAAACTTAGGAAACTCAGGATTTGAGTTCATAAACTTCTCCATTTTCTTCAAAAAATCACCACCTGTTTTGATTGATGGGTCTGTCTCGATATTCTCGATCATGACCAACACATTCGGATTTTTGGTGTCATTTCTATCAGGAAGTTCAAGAGCCCGCATCGGAACGTGAATGTTTTTAAATTGTTCTCGGAAGGCATTCTCAGTCGATCGATCCCCACCAGCAGCAACACGAATGCTTTTCAGCATGAATGCTAGATTCTCTTCATCCCCCTTAAGTAGGGGCCACTCTGATGGTATACCGAGGCTAACACCAAAAAAATCATTTGTGTAGGTTCGTTCGCTGCCCCACTCACCACGAACTATCTGTTCAACACCACTTCCCACTGGCGGTGGCGTCTTTGAACAGCTCACGAATAAGGATGTAGAGAACAAGAGCGACAGAGCCAAGCCCTTCATTGTTAGGAATCGTTGTCGAAAATATTTCATATTCATGCGAGTCTTCTCAGGCAATAATGGTTCACCATTAGCCCCCCCTTAGCCCATTCCGTGTGAAATAGGCAGATCACTTCACTTCGATAGTATACGACAATAGAGGTTCAACCAATCCACTCATACCTTGCCCGAGCTTATATAGGTCGAGTTGAACCTGATAAATACCTTCAGCAAGTGGGATTCTGGGAGATTCCATATCTTTAGGATTACTAAGTGCCGTTAAAGTGATAGCAACATCAAATTCATCCCCCGGCTTAGATATGTAGGCAATAGACGGACCTATAGGTTCTGTATGAATTACAACGGCGCGACGGAGCCAACTAGCCAGCCATATGGGACCTTTCTTCGTCTTAGAATCAAAGAGCACTTGCTCCGAACGCAAGATTGCTTTACCTGACGTACAATCTCCAGCCAACGCCTGAAATAGCACAACGCCATCCGTATCATTTCGAAGATGCAAGGTAATCGTTTCCCCTTTCGAAACCGAGATATATCGCTCTTTCTCGGGAAGTTTTCCTTCAGCAGCGATTCCGCGAACAGCATTCGATGGCTCATCTGCTCGCGCTGGTGACGCTAGGTAAAAGGCCATCCAAATAAGAAGTAAACGAGTAAAAATGATCATTGCCTTAACGTCATAGCTCATTCAGCAGAATCGCCAAGCTTCGATTCCGCCAAACGCGTTTTCGCCCCCCACATTCAGCGGCTTTCACTGCTAGATTTTTCCTTAGGGGACATCCTCAAAAGGGCGACTTTGCGCTTATTGTAACGTTCTGCGAAGTCGATGGTTGCAGCTACATACCTCGCTTGAGCTTTGCTCTCTGGTGCATCGGTAGTCCCGTCTATCATCCTCACTCCGTATTTCGAGGCGATCCTTTTACCGACGTCAATCTCCAAACCTGGATAATAGGTTCCATAACCCATTGCGGATAAGATTCGGTAGTCACCCGCAGCATAGTCTGCTGCGGCTTCTTGGTGTGGCGACTTCTGAATGAATTCTCGGGTGAGACGATTATAATCACGATCTGATTTGCTAAATGAGCAGGCTGTGCAAGCCAATACTACTAAAAATGCCAGTGCCCTAAGCGAATATTTCATTACTGCAAAATATATGAATCCATCCACTGTGAGATGAAAGCCATAAAACCAAAATAAAGGCCGTCATCTCCTCGTAGATTGAGAAATCAACCTTCACGATTGAGAGTCCCTGTTCAGGCCGAAGACGAGGCTCGAAGAGTAAAACCTGTCGTCAAATGTGATGGCAAATGCCTTGGAGTCGGCTCACCAGCTCAGCCCACCTGCTCCCGAAGCGGACGCGCGTCACCTCCCGGCGAGCTGAAATACTCAATGGATGCCAAACCCCTTCCAGTGTCCTTCTCGGTCACCTCGATCTGCTGGTAGCTATTCCCTTTCCATCCGGAATCGATCTTCGGTTTCGCTCGATATCATTACTGCGTGGATCTTGCCGTCGGGCGAAAGCGACTTCAGCGCCTCAGGAATGTCCGCAACCGCGATACCTGTGCATGCCAAAGGAGTGAGAATTGTGAGTCCCTTTTTTTGGGAAGAACGTTAGAGTGGATTCACCGGCAGAGTGGAGTCTGAATTCAACGAGGGGCGTTATCGCCAGTAGCATCCCATGGCTTGTTCGGCGCGTTTTCATTGCCGCCTGCAGATGCGAGAAGATGCAAAAGGAGAAGCCTTGTTTTGTTGCCGTGCCAGTCACGGATACAGACAGTCACCATGAACACTCCAACACCGAACAAACTTATCATCCCCCCTACGAATAGCGCCGCTAAGACGGCGCCATCGCTGCCTTGGAACTTCCAATGAAACTTAACCAGTAGGAACGCAAAAAAACCACCCAAGGCAAGTAGCATGAACCCGAGGCCAAGCAAGCGCATCTTGTTCTGTTGAAATGCGCTTTCCTGTCTTTCGAGCTTCCGTGCAAAGTCAGGTGTCATCTTGCAATTATTCATCTTGTTTTCTGTCGAACGCCGAAATTCACACGTCCGCTAATGAGAGTTCGCCTTCGGTTCAAATTGAGGTTTGTCGTCAACCTTCGAATCCGACTCGAAGTGGGTAGAGGGTTATCCAGCTCCGGCTTGTTCTGCAAATCTATTCCAAGTGGCGGAGGAATACAAAACCTCAGACAGGCCTGTTGAAAGCTTCGTCGCGTCACTTGAGATTGGATGAATAGGGAGTTCACGGCACCCGAACTGCTTAAGCACAAGTCTCCCATCCCAAACAATGCTGCTTCCGTCCGTAACGCAGAGTACCCATGTGTTGCCGCGCCTGAGAACTTCCTTCGGAGCGTGAATATAACCCTCGCCATCAATTCGATACGTCTCAAATCGCAGTCCCGAATTGGCGTAAATTAAGGCAAATAGCGGCATTTCGCCCGTGCCGGTAGAGACAATTCTGATTGGCGGTCCGTGTCGAAGAATGGCGATTACTAAAACCATTCCCAATGCGAGGCTCGCGAGAGCGATGACTACCTTCGATGTGCGCATCCTTACCTTGTATGCCGGATTTAAATTTCTTGGTTGAACGTTTAATGTTCAGGCAAGCGCGAGTTCCCATCCCCTGTGGCATCTTGTTCACCTTGTCATTTTTGGTGCTTGGCGAGGACCTTCTCAAGACATTCATAATCCGCCTGAATGTAGCCCTCATCAGACAAACTGTATACCCCACTCTTGAGCGCCTCAAAATGTGCCGCAATTAGCTTCTCGAACGAGGCAAACGTATCGGTCAAACTCTCACCCGCGTGGTCAAAAAAACCGATTGCCCCAAAGTTCTTAGACTCCTTGGACACATCGACGACCACATTGTTGCCAAGACCGTCCGCCAGGAAGGGCAGCATGTTACGACCTTCGAAGGCATGTCTCTCTTCAGCAATAAGAGGAAAATCCTCCACTATCCCGTCCATAATTTCCTTCTCCGAGCGCACCTCCTCTATCGTCATCAAATGAAATCCATTGATGAGCTGACCGTGCCCCAAAAGAACACCCTCTTGGAACTCGGTCCCGCCAAATGCCATGAATAGCTCCCTTATGTCTAGAGGAAGGTGAATTCCTAGTTCCTCTTCAAGGGCGGAGGCCGCCGAGGAAGGAATTCCAGGCCTTAGATGCTTAGCAATCGGATGCCCCAAATCGGTTAAGGCCTTGATGTATTGGATGACAGTCACAGTTTAATGGAGAACGTCAAAGCGCTTGCCCCCTAACAGAGAGGGCGAGCGGCGATCACGGGGTTGTGGTTGTAGTTTCGGGAAATCATCCAAACTGAACGGCGGTAGGGGTTGACATGCCGCGTCTTGTTCGCGTTCTTCATTCATGGCAGTCGCTTCCTAAGTTCACCGAGTGAGAGGACAGGCTTGCGAGACTCCTTGGGTTCATCAATCCGGTAAGTCCACGTCCCAATCGTCTTCCCAGAACTCTCGTGTTTGATGGTGTAAACAGGAGCTCCCATCACGCTCCGACCAGCCTTCTTGCCTCTCTCGACAGCCCAAAGATGCTGATCAATGTGGACGGCATCCTCAGCCGTGATCGCCAACTTGCCCAGGGTCTTCCCGTTCTCGCTGATGGTGACTTCGCTACCCGAGAACACATACTTGTATTTAGTGATCGCCGGTTCCGAATATATCAATGTAACTGAGACCCGCTCGTCAGGCTTGAGGCCTTCGACTTTCGGTGGTCCAGCTAAAAGCGATGGCATACAGAGAAGCCAAAGCAGGGCGTGCGTGATGATCTGCGTCATATTCTTACCTGAACCGTATATTTTGTTCTACCTCAGATTGGATTATGCAATTTCATTGTCAATAGTTTGTTATTCTTGAATTTATAACGCGTTGCTCGCCGCCTTTCGACATCACCTTTCGAGACCCTGAAATCTGGCTCATCCTCAAAGATTGGGGACATGAGGCACGGATGCCATCATGTCCCCGATGTTTGTTAACCTAAATTTAGGTCTGAAGGGTTACGACCCCC
>NZ_JAENIJ010000055.1 GCF_016595435.1 Luteolibacter pohnpeiensis | reverse complement strand
ATCGAATTGGATGTTCTGAAATTCCTGAGAACCCAAATCATGTATGGAGCGATATAAAATCGAAAACCTCTATAATCAGTGAAGCAAAATGTTACTGTAAAATCGCAAAGTCGATCATTGATGATTTTCGTCCAATCGTCCTTCTCTTCGAGAGCAATGAGATGATCAGGTGCAACATCGCAACTATCCGCATACTCCGCTTCGATAAGACTTATTCCGCCGTCCAAGCAAACTCCCGCAAACGCATTGAATATGCGAGCTGAAAGTTCTTCAGTGCTGGGTGATTTCATATTTTTGCCTGACGACCCAAGCTCAGCGACGATCTCATCGAGGCGGTTGGAGCGCACGGTGTGCTCACCAATTCCCGCGACGCTCGAGCGGACGGCGGGGAGGCCGTTCGCTGCAGCGCATGGTTAGGCTGATGTGGGTGTCTCATGCTTGGTGAACAAGCTTCGCCGCAATGACGGAAACGCGAATAAACAAAGGACGGCAAAAACCAGACCGGGCAATATCACGCAAATAACAACTGAAGCCGCCACATAATTCAAGCCCACATACCCAAAGAACAATAGGAAATCTACCGAAGCCTGGAATAGAGTATCTGAAAACGCTCTGAAATTTGGGATGAAAACAATCAGAACCACCCAAACAATGGCGTATGCAATCTTGAAGAAGTGCTTCTTAAGTATGCGGTCAACCAGCGCAACGTAGATAAATGGAAGGATGATGTAGTAGACGATGATATTGATCTCGTTGTATGTAAATCCGGTGACCGAAGCGATCCAGTTCAGACCATCTGCGACAATTCGGAAAACGAGATTCATGGGACCAGCCTAACGTTTGAAGAGTGGCACGGCGGGGTTCAGGTAACCAGAGCGAAGCGAACTAGAGGCGTTGTCCGCCGTTGCCACCACTGACTTGTTGGGCTTGTTCTGTTTCGCCAGTCCGAGTGAAGCGCTCCAGTACCCCGAATGCGGGGAAAGCGAATACCCCACCCCCGGGAGCCTCGAACTGAAGCATGCCACTGCCGTATCCGCGAACCTTCAGATCGTTTGCATCACCCCGAAATACCTCGGCGCGATTACGTGTGAGCGTGATCTCCGCCCCGTCGATCAGAATCTCCCATCTTATCACCAGTCGCCTACCAACAAATCCCGCCACCACGACCAGAACGACGGCTGTGAATACCAAGTTCAGGTAGTCCCACACACCGTGGTTCGTCTGACCCAAGAACGATCTGATATCCATAATGCCTCGAAACGCAATCCACAGAGGCACGAATAGCAGCAGAAACGCTGCCGGGTCCCCCCACTTGGTCTGGCTCGATTTCATTTTGCCCAACGTATGAGGCCATGCGCAGCGGCATGGAAGCACCAAAATCAACTAACGGCTTTGTTGCCGGTTGCATCCCACGAAGTGTTCGTCAGGATTTTCTTTCTATGACGTCCCAGGCTGAGTCGCAACCCCAGCAGAACTCCAGTGAATAGAAGCGCAAGGGCTGCGCCCCACACGTGGATGAGCCCCCATCCGAATCCTACCCCCGAGCCTTCCGCCCATCCAAGCGAGGTTCGACGGAAGCATACCAATAAATCAAGCCACCACCAAACGTCACCCACGCCAAGGCTGACAGCACCGTGGCTACGATCAGTGACACACTTGCCAATCGAGTTGACCGCAGGTTAAACCCGCTCAATATGCCGAAGCATCCGCCAACAAAAGCGGCTACACATGCGGGCAAGAGCAGAAGCGGATTCATTTTGGACGAACGTTAAGGATCAGACACGGAGGGGCGAAGCTCCGGAGTTGTCTGTGCCGCCTGGTTCGGCACATCCCTGAGCTTCAAAACAACACCAAGGAGGTGCCTCCAGCGTCGGCGCATCATCCAGAAGACTATTGGCCTGAGCCACGGACGAACGTCGATACGCGGTTCGAGCTTCTCACGAAGCCACGCCTCATCAAAGCCGGCCCACTCGTCGGCAATGCTCAAAAGATTCCACTTCAATACCGGCGTGACTTCAAAGCGTAGAATCTCGTCCAACTTCTTTTCGGTATACGGCGACGCAGCGAGCACTCTCGCGATGCTCTGATGATCATCTTCTTGAAGCTCGGTATCCAGAAAAAGCTCGGAGAGGGCGTTCCATACCGGAAGGCGCTCCTCGACTGTGGCGTTGGTCGCGATCATCTTTCTTTGCCGAACGCTCAATGTCCACACATCCGCTACCGGGGGCGCGTGTCACTTACGGATTTGGGGTTGTAGTTACGGAAGATCATCGAAACAGAACGGTTCCTAGCGGTTACGTGGCACGGCTTGTTGTGCTTCTTGTTTCGGATAGTCTGGCGGAGCTTGTTGATCGAGATCAAACCCACATCTGCCACAATGATGAACCTGATCAAACCCTCTGGGACCCGAGGGAATGATTAGAGTTCTTTTGCAATTTGGGCATTTCAACCCGCCAAACAATCTTGATACGAATATAATCGGAATCAATAAGACCGTATATTCGACTCTGCATGAAAACACCAGAAAGAGAATCAAAGAGAAAACGGCAATGCTTGGATAAAAATTCCCACGCCACCACCTTTTGTGGAGGAGCTGCTTGTAGGTCTTCATTTTCAGCACAACGTTGGAGCGGTGGCACGGCAGTGTCGAGCGTCCAGAGCGAAGCGAATTAGCGAGCTAGTCCGCCGTTGACGCCCGCGGCTTGTTCTGCTTTTCGATTCTTGATCGGTTTGGTCTCCTCCCGGATTACCGCCAACGAGGAATCGTAGAAGGTGGTCACAATCTTGGTGTCGTCAGGAATGGAGACTTGAGACACTTCCTGGCGTGCGATCATATCCGTAATACTGCTGGTGGTCGGAAACCTCATCAGTAAGCAAGACCCACTCTCTTCGGGAGTCGAAGCGAGCGCAAACCCAATGCGGGGACGCCCGAGTGAAAATAGAAGCTCCTCAGACTCGCCCTTCCGGAGAGGGAGCATGTATACCTCTACGCTGCCATCTGACTTCACTTCGTATCGTCCAAGTAGGTCCGCCGGTTCATGGGCTGAGGAATAGTGAACCACGAAACCGCCATGGAATCGGATGTAGTCAGATCCATCGCACATGCACGAAATCAGCCTTCCAGCGGAATAGACTCCTTCGACCTTACGAGGGATGCTCAGGATGCCAACGGTCACACTCAACACGAACACGACGGCCAAAGCCGACTTCATCAAAATCGTTCGAAATCGTCGTTTCATCTCTTGCAGAACATCATAGCACACCAACCGCCTGACGGCAGCCGCGCGCTGGCTGGGAGCTGAGGGTTCTAATCACGGCTTGTTAGCGATTTTTCATTATTACACGGCCAGCTTGAATCCGGCCATCATCAGTTGGGAGATGCGACTTGTCGAAGATTGACCAGTCGATCCGCTTTGACTTGTATCCCTCAGATTCAATTACAATGTTGGCACGTGGAACGCTCGCCCATGCCGGACCTCCCAACCAGGTCCAGTAGCGATTCTTTAAGGCTGCTACCCTGATCCTGCCGTTGCTGGATGTCTGTTGTTCAAATCGCGAACTGCCCATGACGATCGATGCATTCTTGCGTCGCAATGGCTCGCCGCTCGTCGCGTCGACCAGTGTTGCATCCACTCCGTATCGACTAACCGAATACGTGGGGGATGGAAGCGGATAGCAACTCGCAGCAGAGAGAGCGATTGCGAACAACGGGATCATTTTCATTTTACGCTAACGTTAGAGGTATGGCGCGACGCCCGAGCCATGACGGCGCTCCGTGCTAGCTTTGAAGAAATTGAACCACCAAAACGCAAACGCAGCAAGGCCGCGGTTAGGCGTCGCCATCGCCGACTAGTTCTGCTTCTTATTCAAGGAATCCAAGCGTGTTCAATCCTTCTTTGAGAACAACCTAAACGGCCACCATTCTCTTATCGATCTTCCTGGCGGCACCTCTTGTTCAATCCTCACTTTGAGGACTTCCATGCAGATTTCATCGAAAATTGCAGCGTTCTCGTGACGAACACTGATTGTTGTTGTTACTCCCATTCCGAAAGTTCCTGCCCGTTGGTTTGTTGGCATCGCATAACGGGCTTTTGAACTGTCACTTGTTGTTTTGAAGGGAATACTCTTTTCCTCCAGCTTCCGTATGATGCTCTTCGCGTGAACATGCTCAACCGTAATTTCGGGCATAGTTTTATGCAGAACGTTATAGCTGTAGCAGCGGCGCAAAGGAAGCCCGAATTCAATGAAGAGCGCTATCGCCGCTTGCCACGAGCGACGGCACGCCCATCAGAAAGTATCCCATCGCGAGGAAGACAAGAACGTCGGTTCCGACATGACGCCTGGACATCTCAATGCTGTAAGAGTCGGTGATGTAAGTCCCCGCCTCAAAGTCAAAGCCGTTGCATGACTTGTAAAAATACGAGCAATAGAAGATACCGACAAACAAGGGAACCGGCAAAAGCGCACCAATGACACAGTGTATGGCTCTTCTGGGGACGATGCTCATCATTTTTGAGAGAACGTCAAAGGACACAGGCCCCCTGACCGGGGGCGCGGTTTCGACTGCGGGTTGAAAGTTGAACGGTCATGATGGATTGAACTCGCGGCGGGGCAGGTGTTGAGAGCGACGACTTGTTCACTGTCCAATTATTCCGGAGAGGGCCAGAATCCCGAGTAGTGGAAAAATGAGCGCAAATAGAACCAGAGCACCAACAAGAATCCGCCACGAATTCGGCTCAAGGGCGCAAGTCGTCGGCTTATGGGCGTCATAGTGGACGGTGACTTCCGCGCCTAGTGTGTACTTGGCATAAATGAGCTTAGCGAGGAATTTTGCCCAATAGACATGGATCAACCCGATGCGGCTGGAAGAATATTCTCTCCCATCAACTGAGTAGGAATACTTGATGCGAGGCGACCAAACAGAGTTTGCCGCCGAATGGGTCATGACGCTCGAAAGGTTGGAGGACGTAATCACTCCCTGAGTACGGGCGGAAAGAGAAACCTTCGACAGCTCCCTATACCACTTGCCAAACTTGTAGACGAAAATGATGGGGACGAGAATAAACACCCATCCAACTACTTGTCTGGCCGCTTCCTGATCTTCCATTTTCAGTGAACGTCGAGGTGTGGCACCGGCTACCGGGTGCGCCACTCCGCAACAGGGTTAAGGGTTGTAGTTACGAGGGTCATTTCGACTCAGAGCGGGTAGCCGGTTGTCCACCACGGTCTTGTTCGCTTTGTAGCTTTTCTTGGCTGGCGATTAGCTCCGTGAACTGCAGAGACGGGCCTCCGTCGGTCCCAAATAGCGCCTTCATTCGGTTCAAGTAGTGCGCATTGTCCGAACCATGGCGGGTGGCAATAATCCTCACGCACCGCCAGCAAACATCATCAAAAACCAGGTCACAATTCTGATGTCCGGCTGTCTGTGGACAGGATGCTACGGAGCAAGCCACGCCGAGACGGTAGAGCTGCTCAGATGAAAGTTTTTCAAGGTGCAACCCTTCAATCTTCTTCTGAACAGTCTTGTTGAGATTCGAGGAACCCTTCTCAAACGGGTCGGGCTGGTGCTCCTCAACGATCTCCAGAATCTTCGATTGAAGGGTAATGAACTGCCTAATGTCATGTTCCTTGTCTGGGTAGGCAAAGGCTGTGCCGCCAAGGAAAAGAAGAAATGCAAGTGTTCTCATTTTGAGCCGAACTTAATAGCTATCGCAGCGGCGGAAAGGAAGCCCGGATTCAACGCAGAGCGTTGTCGCCGCTTGCCACCAGCGACTTGTTGGCCTCCTCTTTTTTTCCGGGCTGTTCAGCCCTGCCTCAAAACAGCCGGAGTGCACGCGATAAATCCAAATACTGCCAGAATCACAAAACCCCAGACTGAAAGTCCTCGATCAAGTCGGATATACAGGGTCGAGAGAAGGGCCGTAAGTAAGGCTGACCCGATCGCGATAGGCATGCATACACCTTCCTCGATCACCCTCAACAGATCACGACCAATGAAAAATTCGTCCGAGCGCGGGGATGCTGACAAATAAGAGGCAAAGGCAAAATACCGAGCGAGCACGACCGCGACGAACGGGGAAGCCGCAACAACTAGCAACGCCCTGAGAAGATCGGCTCGGGTCCTCGGCACAGCGTTCATGATTCGTGGCCAACGTTAAAGGCCATCCGACCGCGCCCTCAAGCTCCGATTCAATTTGGCAGCTTGTCGCCGTCGGATGCCGCGGCTTGTTGAGCTTATTTATTTTTTGGCGGCTTCACTCTCCCGATCCGCGATCTAGATTCTTCACTGGTGAGAAATACGCCAACAGTTGCCCGCACTTACGAGCAGCCAAATACAGCGCCGCCGATACAAACACGCAGATGATCCCGACTACTGGATTTGAGGCGTAAATCCCGGCAACGATGAACGAAACGATCAGAGGGGACTTCAGCATCCATCCCTTCAATCCGGAGATTAAGGATAAAATCAGTGGTGCAATGAATCCACCAATGGCCATCGAAATCAATGTCGAATCTGGAGCTCCGGGTCCGCGCTTCGCATCAATGCCCTTGCTAATGCCGTATGCGAGGACGAGCGCGACAACGAAGGTTAAGACCAACTGCGCCCCAAAGGCTTTCCATGACCATTTCATGATCTCTTCTCTATTTCTGCCCAACGTTAAAGGCCATCCAACCGCGCCCTCAAGCTCCGATTTGTGCCGAACCAAGTTCTCGTGAGACACGACTCTTCGCAGCAATCCGATCTACTACCAACCAAGTCCAAGCAACCAAATTCACTCCGACTCTCCCATCACCAACCCGGAAGTCATTCCGGCAGCCAACATCAAGGTTAAACTACCGAATCAATTGTATTCATTCTTATCCAGAACGTCATAGCACATCAACCGCCTGGCGGACCGCAGCGCGCTGACTGTGGGTGAGGATTGGTAATCACGGTGAAAATTCGACTCGGAGCGGGTCAGGCGGTTGGGTGCTGCGGCTTGTTCGCCTTGGGTTTAGTTGATCGGCTCTGGCGGACCGCAGCGCCCTCCCGAAGTAATGCCATCACGCCACTGGTCGAGCACATGCTGGATCGTCCACTGCAGTTCATCCTGATTGCACCAATACTCGTCGATGGTTCCGGGATTCGTCCACCTCGATCGATTAAAGCCATACTCGATGTCGTTGAACCAGATTACTGTCGTACCGTAGATCCCCACGACCCAGAAACCACCGCCCAATGCGCCATAGGTATCCTCCTGCCACTTCACCGGATCGATCTTGATGATCTCCCAAAGGCGGCGCTGAGGTAAGCTCATCTCCTCCCACCCACGATTGATGATATCCCAAAGGTCGCTTTCAGAGATTGGGCTCCAGCTACTCATTTTTCGGGCGACCGTATAAGGCCATCCACGGCGGGGAGGGAAGCCCGAATCCAAATTGGGACGTTTCCCGCCGTTGGATGAGCTGGCTTGTTCTCTGGTCTTCGTTGATTGGGTCCGTAGAGGCCAGGTAATCTCGTCCGATGTGCCCATCAACCAGAGCGAATTATCCAACCAGGTTGGCTGTATACCCAAAAGATAGACTGTGAAATATTCATTCAGCAGATTCCCTTTTGAATCGTAGAGCCGAATAAATCCATCGATACTATCTGATCCGCCACCGGGCATACCCATCTGAAATGCGCTTGGACCAATAGTTGCGTAGCGCTGGAAATAATATTGCCCGCTCTCGTCATATTCCCTGTCACCATAGGCGGAACCTGAATGCCAGATCTTGTAACCTACAAACGCCGTCACAAGGGGCAGAACCACAACCACTATTCGTGCGATCCTGATGCACTTCCGGCGCAGAAGCTTGAATACGAGGAACAGCGCTCCCGAATAGATCACGATACCCAATCCGGCTACAATTACGCTTATCATTTTTCAGAGAACGTTTAATGTCCAGGCACGGGCGATAGCCCGCCGCCTGTCACATCTTGTTCGCCGTTTCTGATGTTAAGTGGGTTCATAGGCAGAAGGATTCGATCGGAAGTGATTCTCGAATGTACCGACAAGGAAATCGTCGTCCGGGATCTTCTCGTAATATTCTTCATCCAACACGGATTCGTAATCTTCAGTATCTTCTCCGGAAATCAGAATACCCTTGGCTCTCGAAAGCATTGAGCTGATTGAATCAAGGCCGTAAAATCTGTAACCTGCCTCTGCCTCGTTGAGTTCAATCTCTGTAAGGCATTCGACCGCATGTAAGACGCCCCCGTTTATGGTCAAGCCATGCGCTCTGAGCAAATTGGCTAAGGCACGATCACCAGAACGGGCTTCAGAGATACCTCCACTGCATGCGCGATTCCAGATCGTATCAGTTTGTGACAAACGGTTCATGCATCTTCTGGCGAACGTCAGAGTGTAGGCAACCGCGCGCTGGACAGTCCAGAGCGTAGCGAACTAGCGGCGTTGTCGCGGTTGCCTACCACGGCTTGTTATGCAAGGATTTTTAGGATTGTGACACCCGCGATCAAGAGCATGGTTGCCATAGCCCAGAGTCTCTCTCCACGTAGAATTCCGATCGCCACTGCAATCAGCGCAACGACGGAAACGACCGACACGATAGCCACCTGGGAAATATCAGTCACTGCCTGACCAATACCGAGCGAATCTTGTGGCTGGATCCAAAACCGTGGTCCAAGCAGCAACCCCAGACAGAGCATCCCTGCGAGCAATGCGCAGCCGAACTTTGCTGGGCACGAGCGACCCAACAGTCCGTCTGCAATCTTCGCACCCGTCAGGCGACCGCCCAGAGAGTTGGGAATGATCGAATTCTGGATGCCCATTTTCTGCATAACGTCGAAGGCCATGCCCCCCTGACCGAGGGCGCGCTTTCGACTGCGGGTTGAGGGTTATGCTACCAGTGGTCATCGAACTCAGGGCGGGTCAGGGGTTGTATGCGGCGGCTTGTTGGGCTTCTGATTCTTCGGAGTATTTGGTGCCCCAGAGCATCAATGCGCTGACAGCAACAAATGGTGAAGCAGCAAACAAGAGCGGCAAAGCAAGGCAGGACAATGCCGTGTAATTGTGACTCTGAAATGTGCCCCACAATCCATATAGTGAAAGCGAGCCAAATAAAGCATTACTTGCAATGGCAGGTGTGAGCATCCATCTGCGATGTCGCCAAACGCCGATGGTGAACACAACAACAGCGATGCATGCACCCGCAACGATCCATCGCTCAATGGAAGAAACATGAATCGTCGTCATCGTATACATTACGAACGGTTCTACAGTTGCTGTAATCGCTAGACCCGTCAGAAGCCAGAACACAACTTTGGAAGTTCGATTCATGAGTTTTTTGCCCAACGTCAGAGCACACAGGACCCCTGACCGGGGGCGCGGCTTCGAGTGCGGGTTGATGTTTGAACGGTCATGGCGGATTGAACTCGCAGCGGGTCAGGGGTTCTGTGCTCCGCCTTGTTCTCTGTTAGTTTTCTAGCGGGTAGCCTACCTGCTGAAGGTCATCCTGAATGTCTTCAAATCCAATCTCAGGATTCAGTGCCTCAACGATCTCGGGTGTGAGGGGGCGATGAGCCAAGATGTGCTCGATCACGGCACGATCCAGCTCCAACTCGTAGTAGTCGGAAGCAAACTGAAGGTAGCCGTCGCATGGGTCTGAAAGAATACTCAGAAACTCTTCCGCACCAGTTTCCGCGTGCGCCTGCCCAGCCTACTCGCTCCACGACGCGTCACCAGCGAGATGCCAGTAACAGAAGCTGGTCGAGTCCCAATGAAAGGCGGGCTCGGTCGCGAACTCGGCAAGCTCCCGAGGAAGGGCGGCTCGGATACGCCGCACAAGTTCAGCATCCCTCGCGGAAGGATATTCGTGGGCAAGGCCCTTGATCCCCGCAAACCCAGATGCACCGAGTAGGACAAACCAATCGTCTCCGCACCCGTTCCGCATGCTGGCCATCTCTTCGGTGTCTGACCAACGCGAATCGAAGCTGTAGTAGCGATCCTCCCACTCCGGGCAAATGATGAGATCCAGGGTCGCTAGAGAATTGGTGATTCGTCTAAGTTCAGGGATGCTTGGAAGCGCTATCATTTTTCAGAGAACGTCAGAGCACACACACCGCCTGACGGCAGCCGCGCGTTGACTGTGGGTTGAGGGTTGTCATCACGGTAGGAATTCGACTCGGAGCGGGTCAGGCGGTTGGGTGCTGCGGCTTGTTCGGCGCTTGATGTTCTTTAGTATCTGATAGTTCCTTGAACGAAAGCTCAATGCCCCAGAATCCTCCAAGCTGGTGATCTAGTGGACTGATCCTGAGAATAGACTCATCTAGTCGGATTGCCAATGGGCCTGCCAGCACAGCACTGCCTCTTGGTTCAGCTTCACACATAAATCTCCCTTGGCGCGCACCCACTTCTCCGGTGACATAGCCTCTTCCAGAGAAGGTGCCGTCGTCTGTGAATAGTTCCATTGGGTGCATTGTCTTATTTCT
>NZ_JAENIJ010000054.1 GCF_016595435.1 Luteolibacter pohnpeiensis | reverse complement strand
ACGGGGACGGCAGATGAGGAAAGCTAATAGGCTTCAAATAGTCGTACCAGCTTTTTATGAGATTTTTCGGCAATTATTTTTGGCAAACGGTCTATGCAGAATTGGAAAGCCCTTTCTCCGAGCAAATCCCAATATATAGCCGCCGCTTTCGCCACACAAGCATCCAATCAAGGTGATACAGTAACCGCACGCCAATGGGCTGCATTGATCCAGGATACTAAAACCAAGCAAAGGATTGAGGCGAATATCACAAAAAAGGAGAGCCGGGCAGAGCCTTGAATACAAATTCGTGCTATGGCATGAATCGATTATGATCCGAATGAGGCGAGCCGGAACCTTGGATCAACACCAATCTTTTCTACAGCTGGAAATATGCTGCGGTGACCTACCTATCTCCCGAGCAGCTCGAGGCGAAAATCGCCACTCTCCATTGAACAACTTCTAGTCCCAAAACAGGTTGAATCTCAACCTAGGAGCATTTCCGACTGATCAGCTGAAACTGCCATCTAGGCTTCTGTCGATTTGGGGATGCCGGCCAGGAACAATAACACGTCGGATTTGGTGAGGCTGCCTAACAAGTGGGCCTGATCGTCGAGGACGGGCAGGCGCTCGGTGTCGGATCGAGCGAAAATGTGGAGTGCTTCTTCCAGAGTTTGCTTCGCATTCAGACTGGAAGTTCCTTCGCGCATCACATCGCGGGCGATGAGAAGCGACTCGAGTTCTGGTTGATCCAGGTAGGGCTTGATGTCGTGGAGCAGGACGATGCCGGAAAAGTGATCGCCATCCACGACCGGGAGGAAATCGTGACGGTTTTGCAGGAAAGACCGGGCAACCAGGCCAAAGCTTGAATCCAGTTTTAACGAGTCACCACGAGGTTGCATCAAATCGACCACTTTGAGCGTGCCGAGCCGTTCGGTGACCGCGTGTTGACCTTTTCGGGCGAGGGCGTCCCCGTAGAGCGAACGGCTGGTGATGGAGCGGCAGATGTAGTAGCTGACCACCGCTGCAAGCATGACTGGCATCAAGATCTCATAGTTCAGGGTAAGCTCGAAGATCATGATGATGGCCATCACCGGCGCACCGGTTGCCGCAGCGAGGAACGCTCCCATGCCAACCAGTCCGAAAGCGCCTGGCTGCATTCCCCAGCCAGGCAGCAGGAAGGTGCACAAGGCACCAAAAAGGTATCCGCAAGCTGCACCGGTGAAGAGGGTAGGGGTGAATACACCACCGACCGCGCCGGAGCCGAAAGTCGCCCCGGTAGCGAGGAGCTTGCAGGCGAGGACGATGGCCAAGGCCTGCCAAGTGCCGGGGTGATTGAGAATGGCGAACACCAGACTGCGGCCATTGCCACAGACTTCAGGGCGATAAATGGCGAGCAAGCCGACAATTGCCCCGCCGATCGCGAGTCGAATGTAGGCAGGGAGTTTCAGTTTGCTGAATCCTCTTTCGCTGACTTTCAGAAAGTTCAGGAATGCGGGAGCGATGAAACCGCAGGCGATGCCGAGCGCCAGATAGGCGAGGAAATCCCGGTTGCCGTGGAGGGTGAAAATCGGTGCCGCGTAAAGTGCCTCGGAGCCCATGTAGGCTCGCGTGGTCAGCGTGGACGCGAGCGAGGCGATCACCAGCGGCCCAAAAGCATTCATGGCCATGGATCCGAGGACGATTTCCGCGACGAAGAAGGCTCCGGCGATCGGGGCGTTGTAGGCGCTGGCAATCCCGGCGGCTGCACCACAGGCAACCATCTGCCGCCGACGCGCGAGTGGAAATTTGAACCATTGGCCGATGACAGAAGCGACCAATGAGGATAGCTGGACCAACGGACCTTCCCGACCGATCGATGCGCCGGTGGCGCCGGAAAACAGGGCCGAAATGCTTTTCACCAAACTGGCGCGCACGGAGAGGTTTCCGTTTCCGACGACCACGGCTTCCATGTAGTCGGTTGAGTTTTGTTTGGATTTGAATCGGGTGCCTAAAAACAAGGTGAGTCCGGCAAAAAGTCCGCCAATGGCTGGGACTGCGATGCGCCGCCATGGCGGCAGCAAGGTGAAGCTTTCGACGTAGCCGCCGTCGGATCCTGTCGCCAGTTTGTGCAGCAGATCGGTGATTTCACGAAAGGCAATCGAGGACCAAGCCCCGGCGACGCCGATCAGCGCCGCCCATAGCAGGGTCGCCTGGAGTTCGCTGATGCGGACGTGTTCGGACAGCCAGATCCTCAGCCGGACCAGCCGTTTGGTGATGGATCCCAGAGATTCTGTTTTCGCTGGCTCCATTTCAGATCATTTCAAAAGCTCGGAAAAGTCGTCGGCGGATTCCGTGGAGAGCAGGGAATCGATAACGCCCGGAGATTTCAGCCTACGGACCAAGCCAGCCATGGCAGCCAAATACTCGCTGATTTTGTGAGGAGGAACGCCGAACATGAAAATCAGTTGGACGGGTTCCTGTTGCTCTCCAAATGGGATGGGGGTGAGCGAGCGCGCAGCCGCGAAAACCATATCCTTCACGGCAGGTGTCCGCGCGTGGGGAAGTGCAATTTGTTTGCCCAACAAGGGCGGATTGATGCGTTGCCGTTCGAGAACCGCATCAAGAAATGCAGTGCTGTCCGTTACCAGAGGATTCGCGGCCAGCAGGCCAGCTGTCATGCGGATTGCCTCCATCTCATCGGTCGCCTGGATGTCGAGCAGCGGCGGGCAACTGAGAGAAACGGAAGATGGCAATTGGGGCATGGGTCGGACGATCGCACGTATTTTGGGATGGGGCAAAGCGGTACTCCGCCTCGGGCAAAAATGTCACCATTTTTGCGACCGACCTATTCAGAGCAGTTGTCCTACGAAGGAGCCAGAGATTTGTTAGATTCACCAACAAGAAACGCCCTGCCTCGTCGGAGGCAGGGCGCGGAAGCATGATTCAGAGTCCCGATCAGGAACCTGGAATCGATGGTGATCGGGTTCAGGCGCGGCGTGAGCGGCGCAGGAGACCGAGGGCCATCAGCGCGGAAAGCGCGGCGACGCTTGGTTCTGGGACCATACCGATGGTCAGGGTGGAACCGGAATCTCCCGTGAAGGTGACGCCAAGGTCCTCTCCATTGAGCTCATCTACGGTATAGGTGCCGGTGAGGCCAGTGTCCACACCATCAACCAAAAGCGCGGCGATCGTCTGAGTGTCGTCGCCGTAGAACAGGCTCAGCGCGGTTCCGGTCGCAAGGTCCAGAGTGGTGTCTGAGGTCAGTGCTGCTGCGGAGGCAAGGCTGAGTGTGCCAGCCATCACAGTCATGCCACCGGTGAAGGTGCTTTCGCCGGACAAGGTCAGGGTTCCAGCTCCGGTTTTGGTGAAACCGCCGGTTCCTGTGAAGGATTGGGCGGTAGCAACATCGTAGCCTGCGGTGTTGAATGTCATGCCACCACCAGAGATGGCAACCATGAGTTCGACATTTGTACTTGGTGCAGCTGTGTTGGAGAAGAACTCCGTGGAATCAGAAGCAGCTTGGATGGTGCCGCCGTCGACCGTGATCAATTGGGTGGTGCCTGCGTCACCGCCGCCGTGTTGGATGCTGTTCGCGATGACCGTGCCACCATTGATGTTGAGGTAGGATGACATGGCGCCACCGGCTGAATCGTCACGGCCCATGATGATGTCACCAGCGGTGAGGACTGCTCCGGAGCCATTGACGTCGACAGTTCCGGTTGCAGCGGAGCCGGCGTAATGTCCGATCGACAGCTTCGTGACATTCATCGAGGCATTGTCGTTGATCGTAACCAAAGCAGACGTCGTGTTGTCACCTACCTTGAGATAAGCAGCATCGAATGTGCTAGAATCATACAGGTTAACCACTGCACTTCCACCATTGCCGATGACCGATGCATCGGTCGAGGTAATTGAGATACTGGCCGAATCGTGCAAATTGATGGTAGAATCGGTGAGGCTGCCGTGTGCCACGACCAAACGTCCGCCAGTGACTGAAATCGACGATGTGCCGCTCATGTCGAGTGTCGCGACTTGATCATTGCTATTTCCGTCACCGATGTAGAACTCGCTCGCATCAGAGCTGATGGAGGAATTGCCGGACATGGTTCCGGTGAAATTGCCATTGCCGAGAACGAAGTATCCGCCGCCGGTCCGGACGATCGACGCATCGTCGGACATGTTGAGTGTCGTTGTTCCAGCATAAGAACCGCTGCCGATCCGCCAGACGGTCATGTTGCTCATGGTTATCAAGCTTGAGCCAGACATGGTGAGAACGGAGCCACCTTCGGTGCCGAAGTTGGCGCCGTAGCCAGCAGCGTAGTCCATTGTGATGCTTCCGCCGGTCATCGTCAGGGAGCCGGAAGTAGCGCTTACCCAATCGACGCTGAAATCGCCGCTTGAGATGGTTGCACTGTTTGCGCCGAGGGCAGCTTCTTGCGTGGCATCTGGAACGGCATCGCCATCCCAGTTTGCTGCGTCACCAAAGCTGGTGCCGTCACCGCCGCCATCCCAATCGATCGCTTTGGCATTTTGAACAGCAGCCACACTGAACGCGGCCACGATGGTAGTAAGAGCAGTCCGGGCGATAAAGCCGTTACGCTTAAGGGTTAGATATGATTTTGGTTTCATGATGAATGTTGTTCGGGAGCATTCACCGCGATTCCTAGAGGTGGTCCATAGATTGGTCAATGGTCGTTTTTCGACTTTAGGGCTATCTAGTTGATCTTGAGATAAATGTAAAATTTGTAGCGACAAGCATTGAAACGTTTGGAATTTCCAATTCTTTGATGGTTGGCATTCGATAACTTTTAACTGAATCTTGATCAGATTATACTGGAGTTCAGCTGGAGGTGGCGCAAGGAAGGTGGAGTATGATGCCTTCCATTTCAATTGAGACGGCGGGCGCATTGAACGATCGAATCACGATTGGATCTAACTAAATTATCTAACTAATTTTAATTCTATCAATCGTAAATCCAATATGGATAGGTGATATCATAAATGATATTCGATAGGCTCTAACATTTCGTGAATCAATCGTGGTTGGCTGGATGCTCTCCGGGTGGAGATGGATCCATGTCCTACGAATTTCATGGCTTCGGTGTCTCACTGACAGACGGTGAGTTACCTTTTTCGGATTTTGCGGCGTGCAGCTGCCCGAGACTGGTGCCTTCGGGGTATCCTTTGTCGCTTTTCAATTTAGGAATGCCAAGGCGTTGAGAAAGATAGATGCTGGAGTGCCCGCTGCAGAGGTAAGCAATGGTGCAGGCAACTGCCATGTAGACGCTATGGGTTGCACCGAAAAGTTCGATTCCCATCAGGGTGCATGCCAAAGGGGTATTGGTGGCACCTGCAAAAACGGCGACAAATCCAAGTGCTGCAAATAAATCCGGCGGCGCTCCCATGGCACCGCTCAGTGCATTTCCCAGCGCCGCGCCGATGAAGAACAGTGGTGTGACCTCACCTCCTTTGAAGCCACTTGAGAGGGTGACCACGGTGAAAATAATTTTCCACAGCCAGCTCCACGGATGGATCGTGGCAGAGGAGAAAAGAGTTTCCAAAGTCACGGCTCCGGGATCAGGAGAGCTTACACCGAGTCCTAGATAATCAGCAGTTCCGACGAGGTAAAACAGGGCAATCACCATCAGGCCCCCGAGGACCGGACGAAACGGCGGGTATTTGACGGTGCTTTTGAAAAACGCCGAGAGCCGATGCGAAAGGGTCGCAAACAAGCGGCTGGCCAGTCCAAAGGCGATGGCTGCCAGGGCGATTTTTGCCATCAGCCAAAAATCCAGATGGAAATTGGCAGATGGCGAGAGGGCGCTGGCTAGGTAGCTGATCTGATAATGGGTGTGGCCGATGCCCCATTCGTGGCAGGTCCAGTCACCAACGACGGCGGCGATGAGGCAGGGCAGCAATGCGGCGTAATCCAGTCGACCGATGGTCAGGACTTCCAATGCAAAAACGGCTCCCGCGAGAGGCGTGCCGAAAACGGCTCCAAAGCCTGCAGCGATCCCTGCCATCAGGAGGATTCGCACGCTTGGCGCATCCAAGCGGAAAAACCGGCAAAATGCGCTGGCGATGCTGCCTCCAATTTGAACGGCCGTGCCTTCGCGACCGGCGGAGCCACCAAAAAGGTGCGTGGCGAGCGTGCCAAATAAAACCAGTGGAGCCATCCGGGCCGGAACGCCGCCGCCGGGTTCATGGATTTCATCCATCAGCAGATTGTTTCCGCGTTCCGAGGATTTCCCAAATTGATGGTACAGCCAACCAACCGCGAATCCACCCACTGGGAGCAGCCAGAGCAGCCAAGGGTTTTCAAAGCGGATGCGGGTCGCTTCGTGGAGACTCCAGAGGAAAAACGCACAGACTGAGCCGACGATGATCGCCATGGGAATGATGGCGGCAGACCAGCGCAGCATCCGGGTGAAAAATTGCGCGATTTCTTTAGCGGATGGGGAGGAATCTTGGTTTCGGGAGGCGACAGACATGGACGTTATTCTACTCAGTTTGGAGTAGGAATCATCAGCCCGGTGTCCCATGGAGGGACCAATCCGAGCGGTTTCCCGGGAAAACCGGGCGGCAGAAATCCATTGCCTTGCACGCGGAAATTAGCCGTGAGGCTGGTATTTGGTCAAGCCCGCGCATTGCGACCCTGCGTCTTGCGAATGGAAGCCCACCAAATCCAAGCGATCAGGAGAAATTGCAGCGGCAGTCTGGCCCACAAAATCCACTCGGGCACTGGCCTGCCCGCGAGCGGAACGTGATTTACCAGCATGTGGATGTTTGCCGGAAAGACACCTAGCAGGACAGCGATCAACCACCATCCGGCCGCGCGGCGGAGTTTGGGAATCCAGAGGCCGAGGCCGCCGATGATTTCCGCCGCACCGCTGAGGTAAATGAGTGGCAGATGCCAAGGGAGGTAATCGGGCATCAGCGGCAGATAAGTTTCCGGGCTGGCGAAGTGGGCGATTCCGGCGACCGTGAAAAAGATCCCGAGAAGTCCGCAGGAAAGGAGGCGTAGCGAGCTCATCGATCCAACCGGTAGCCTGGAATCCCAGGCTACGCGAATCAAGATCTCCGCTTTCTCAATCATCCAAGCAGGCAGTGCCAAACAAGGTGAAGCCGGTGGAGCGCTCGATTTCGATATCCAGCAATTGACCGGTCAGGCGGGCTGGATCGCCGTCGAAAATCACGATCTTGTTCTGCTGGGTCCGTCCCGAAAGCCGCGCGGCATTGTTCTTGGACGGGCCCTCGCAAAGCACTTGCTGGCGGGTTCCCACCAGTGCCGCATTGCTGGCGATGGCGAGGCGATCGACCACGGCGAGCAGGCGCTGGTTGCGCTCTTCCTTCACCGATTCCTCAAGCTGGCCTTCCATTTCGGCGGCCGGCGTGTTGCGGCGCTTCGAGTAGCGGAAGACGAAGGCGTTGTCGAATTTCAGCCGCTCGACGGTATCGATGGTCATCTGGAAATCCTCCTCGGTTTCTCCGGGGAAGCCGACGATGATGTCGGTGGTGATGGCGATGCCGGGTCGGGCAGCCTTCATCTTTTCGCAGATCTCGATGAATTTTTCGTTCTTATACGGACGGCGCATCGCCTTGAGGATACGATCCGAGCCGCTTTGCATCGGGAAGTGAATGTGCGAGCAAAGTTTCGGCAAATAGGTGAATGCGGCGACGAGATCGTCGCGGTAGCCGATCGGGTGCGGCGAAGTGAAACGAATGCGTTTGATCTCATCGATCGCATGGACGGCTTCCAGCAATTGGACGAAGGGCGACTTGCCGTCCACTTTTGGAAATTCCGTGCGGCCGTAGAGGTTCACGATTTGGCCGAGCAGCGTGACTTCGGTCACACCGTGGGCGGCGAGATGGCGGACCTCGGCGACGATTTCATCGATCGGCCGTCCGCGCTCCTTGCCGCGGGTATCGGGGACGATGCAGAACGAGCAACGCATGTTGCAGCCCTGCATGATCGAGACAAAGGCAGAGGCTTCCTTCGGTTTCGGCAGGTGATCGCGAATGGTGTTTTGCGAGCCTTCCTCTTCCGCCGTGTCACAAACCGTCGTGCCGCGCAGGGAGAAGGATGGGTCATCCATCCGTGCTTCCATCCTGCGTTTCAGGATGCCGTCCACGTATTCGAAAACCTTATGGTATTTCTGGGTGCCGACGACGACATCCAGACTGGGAACCCGCTTGAAAAGTTCCTCGCCGCGGGACTGGGCCATGCAGCCCATGAAGCCGTAGACCACGTGACGGCGGTCGCGGCCCTCGAACATCATCGTCCCCATTTTTCCCAAGGCCTTTTGTTCGGCTTGGTCACGGACCGAGCAGGTATTGATCAGCACGGCATCGGCCTCGGATTCGTCATGGACGACCGTGTAGCCGCCCTCGACGAACATGCGCGAGACCTGCTCGGAGTCGCGCTCGTTCATCTGGCAGCCGTAGGTTTTGACGTAGACCTTGGGCATGGGAAACGGTGAGTTGGGAGGCGGGAAACTTGGTGGATCAAGCGAGCTTCAGGCGCTCGTCGGACTCCAGCTTGGCCGTAAGGTTTGGCCAGCCGCCGGGGACTTGCATGTTGAAGCAGTAAAGATAAAGCGTGAACATCTTCGGCTCAAACAGGTCAACCAAGCGGTCCACGGTCGAGTCGAGGCGCTCGGAATCGAGGTTTTTCGGCAGATCGCCGACCACGGAGCCTTTGCCATCGTGAGGGATGCCGAGGCCATCGCAGAACATCGCGAGCATCGATTGCTGAGCAGACATCAGGTAAGCTTGGAGCAAATGCTCACCGATCGTGTCGCATGGGCGCAGCTGCAGAGTTTTCAAAATCCACGCATATTGATCTGGCAGAGACTTTTTCTGCACGAAGACCGGACGGAGTTTGCGATTGGCGGCGAGGGTTGAAACGGCGGATTTGTAGACGTTGCGGTCGTTGGCGCGGAACCAATCGAGCATTTCAGTCACAAGTGCGGGATCTACGGCGGCGTAAAGTTCGTGGGATTTCACGGTGAAAGATAGAAAGGAACGGGGAGTGGAAATGAAGAAGCGACTCGTGGCAAGGGCGGAGAACGGAATCGGCACGCGGAATCCACACAGAAAGGCGGGTTTTAGAGATTCACACCGATCGCCACCAGGGCGGCGAGTAGGATGATGCCCAGTGAAACGATCAGTCCGGCGGAGAAAAGCAGCCGTCTGGCGGAGCGGCTGGGCGTTTCCTGGAAGAAAAATGCGGAGAGGTAGAGTTCGGCCAGCGGTCCGAGAAAAAATGCGAGGTTCGCGCCGATGCCGAACAGGATCGAGAGCATGGTCAGGACGTGAATCGGCAACGACGTGCGGGAGAAAAGCACGAAAACCACGATCCCCGGGATCAGCAGAAGCCCATTGTAGACGAGGCGAAGTTTCTCCCAAGCGGTGACGATGGCTTTGATCCCATTGGGTCGAACCGGGATGGAGTCAATCGTTTCCGGCGGTGCATACGGGTTTGGCTCGCTCATGCCTGGTGAGCTTAAGCACGGCGGGCGATTTTTCTCAGCAACCATTCACCGCTTAATAGGAAAAGCAGAATGAGCCAGAAAAGTGGTTGATCCCATGCTGGCCGCAAAAGGGTGGTTACTGATTTTTCACTGTGCTCAATGTCCGATTTCAGGCGGGCTGCAGCGTCGTCGGCTGAATTGAATTCATTTCCACCGGTCGCGGCTGCCAGATCTCTGAGGAGCGCGGGCGTAGCGGAGGTGTGTTCAATTTCCGGATTCAGCGCGAGCACCGGCAACGAGAGGCGGTCACTTAAATTGGCAGCATCCGATTTGGACTCGAAGATGATGCCAACATTTTTGCTGTCGATATCGTTCGGAATCTGGACCGATCCGGTAAATTCGCGTCGATCGCGGTCCCAGTTCAAGCGCTGGGATGGGGCTCCCGGGATCAATAACCGGGCGGATACCTGCAAGCTGGGCATTTCTTCCGGAGAAACGCCGGCGACAATTTCCGCCGAGACTGGCAATTTCACTCCGGGGCGCGCCACAGAATCCGCCGCACGACCACTGATGCCTTCACCTAGGCGACGGACGCTGTTCTCCGCAAGCCAACGCACGGTGTTGACCCAGAATTGAGCATAGGCGGGCGATGGGTGTGGCATATCGGCGGGGACCGCATCGGCGTCCGTCATTCCTTCGGTGCTCTTCAGAATCTGCGATCCTTGGCCGATTTCGTTGCTGGTAATGATGGAAGAGGGTGATTGGCCTTCGCCCCAATGCACGTAGGCAGATCCCCAGCTCCCGTTGGCATCGGAGAGAAAGGCCATGGAGCGACCGCGCCCGTAGGATTGCACGGTGATGAGGGGCGCTCCGCCGTTTTCGATTTGCGCCAGGTTCGTGGCACCGGGTTTGGCGCGGCTGATATCGTGGTAACCATAGAAAGGCGGATGGCTGTCGAGAATCTTGTCATTTTCCGCAGGGTCCGGAGAAATCCGCCAAATTGGATGGTTGCGAGCGGATTTTGGAATCGCCACATACGCTCCCTGGAAAGTGGTACCGTTGCCGTAGCTGACCATGTCGACCGGGGTGATTTTTTCCCAGGGGGTCTTGTCGTATCCGCCGCTATCGAATGAGGTGTTGCCACCGATCATGCAGAATCCGCCACCGCGGCGGGTGACCAGATCGACGACCCAGTCCATTTGATCTTTGGTGAAGTTGCCGCGTGCGATGTCGCTGCAAATGATCACGTCGTATTTATACAAATCCTCGCGAGTGTTGGGGAACCCGTGTGTGGTATCGAATTCCATCCCGCCGCCGAGGAAACGTCGTATTTTGAAAAGGTTTGGAGTGTTGGAATACTGGGCGATCACACTGTAGAGATCGGATTCAATTTCTCCGGTCGCGTCCCAGGCGCGGGCGATCAGCTCCATGGTGTTCCAGACGGCCGATTGCTTATCGCTTTTGACCAAATGCGACATGTGGGAGCCTTCCATGTAGAGCACGCGGATTTTCGGGCTGACGATGTCCAGCTGGAAGCTGATTTCATTGTCTTCTGGAATGATGTCTCCGTTCGCTTGTTCAAGAACGACCCGATAGACCTCGGTGCGAATCCCGGTGGTCATTTCCAGCTGCACCGGTTCCGGATCTTCCGATGCGTTCACTTCTTTGCTGGCAAGCGTGGTGCCATTGGCATCAAGCAACCTTACGGCGAGTGCTCGATTGATCCCGCGTGAGCCAACCCGGACTTCAACTGGAACCGTCGAATTGGGTCTGGCGGACGGTGGAACTTTGATGCCTGCAATCCATGCATTTGCCAGCTTGTCCTCACCACCGACTGGGTGCACATGAATGGGAATGCCACGGGCTTTTGCGATCTGTGCTGCGGTATCGAGCTCCAGACGGTCATCGCCGCCGCCATCGCCGATCACCAAGAGTGAAGCGGGTGTGGGGTGGGCATCCAGCGCTCGCCGGATGGCATCACCGAGACGGGTGGTGCGACCGGTTGGCTTCGGGACTTGATCCGTGTGCAAAGGTTTGGTTTCCGGTCCGAAGCTGTATTTCAGCAAAGTGCCGCTGCCGAATTCATCGGTGACGGAATTGGAAAACGCGGTTGCATCTTGTAAGCGTTTCCCCAATGCCATGCTGGTGGAGGTGTCCAGCAGCAGTGCCGCCGATCGATCGGCCTGTGGTGCGTTCTCGATCGCTACAGGATTCAGCAATAAGATCACCAATGCCGCCACCGTGAGCAGTCGCAGGATTAGGGCCGGGAGTTTTGCCCAGCCTTTTAGATTGGCAGAAAATGGAATGAACAAAATCGCCGCCAAAGCAGCGATCGCTGCCAGAACGACAATGAATGGGATTGGCAATGCAGGATGCCAGTCCAGGCCGGGGAGATGGGGTAACGTCATTCGAGGCGAAGGATCACGGTGATTTCGCTGCCATCAGCGAGGAGTTTGAAGGTGTTGACGCCACGGCGGATGGCGGCTTCCAGAGCCGGTGCTCCGGTGGCGGGCTCGTCATTGAGGCTCACAATGATTTGTCCGGGTTTGAATTTTCTCGCGGCGACCGATTCTGCGGAGACCTCCGTGATTTCGAGTCCCTTCTCGACTTTCTTTAAAGTCACACCGCTAAGCCCGTTGGCTTCAAAGGTGCCGGAGACTTCATCATTGGCAGCTCCGAGAGTGACCGCATGTTGGACCGCTTTCCCGTCGTGATATCCTGTGCATTGAACGACTTCGCCGGGTTCGGCGAGCGAAAGGATCAGGCGGAATACGCCGCGGTCAGAAATGCTGCGACCGTTGATTTCCGTGATCACGTCGCCGTCTTTCCAGCCAGCTTTCGCGGCAGGGCTGTCTTCGGCTACTTCAGCTAACAACGCTCCGGCAATCTTCGGCAACTTGGCTTTTTCCGCGATGTCTTGATCAACCGATTCGCTGCGGACTCCGAAGAATCCACGGTTGATTTTGCCATCGCGAAGCAGGCGATTGGCAATGGCATACGCCAGGTTGGATGGAACCGAGAAGCCGATGCCTAGGTTGCCCCCGCCCTGGGAATAGATCGCGGTATTGATGCCAACGAGCCGCCCTTCGAGATCGGCCAACGCTCCGCCGGAGTTACCGGGGTTGATCGGCGCATCTGTCTGGATAAAGCCCTCAAAAGTATTGGCGCCGCCAATGTTTAGTCCGGAGCGATCCAGCGCAGAAACAATGCCTTTGGTGACGGTGAGTCCGACTCGGAACGGGTTGCCGATGGCGAATACGGGATCGCCGACTCGGACCTGGGCGCTATCTGCGAACGGCATGTAGGCCAGGCCGGTGGTATCGATTTTGAGTAGGGCAAGATCCGTCAACCGGTCACTGCCAATGAGTTTGGCGGGGAATCTGCGTCGATCGGTGAGCTCAACGATCAGTGAATCCGCTGCTTCACCGGTGGCGAGGGTGACCACGTGATGGTTGGTGATGATCAAGCCGTCGGTGGTGACGATCACGCCTGAGCCCACGCCTTCGATCGAGGGTTTGTCTTCATCCTTTTTTTCGTCCGGCCGAAAATACCGGTCCATCGGGGAAGTCGGATTTTCTCCTTCAGATTCCTGAGTTTGCGCGAGACGGCCCGGGAAGACGCTGACGATCGCAGGGGTCACCTTGGCCAGCATGTCGGACTCCTGATTGGCAGGCGGTGGCGACGGATCGACCAAGAAAGGCGATGGGTCCGCGAAAGCGGAACCGGCAAGGATCGAGCAGGAAAGGACGAGAGGGAGTTGGTGAAGTCGAAGCATGGGAGGAAAAGGTCAGCGTGAATGGTCGATGTCATCGCCCAGATCATCAGAGAGGGCGCGGAAGTAGTCTTCGACCGCCCGGCGGTAAGCAGGAGGGATGCTGCCGGACGGATTTTCACTGCGTGCCAGACCGGTGATTTCAGCGATCATGTTCCCGAGGCGGCGCTCGGCTTCGCCCAGTAGTTCGGCAGTGAGAGTGTCCGGTGGATTTTCATCCAGCAATCCGGCAAGCCGGGTAAGTTCCTTGTCGTTGAAGGAGCGGAAGTCTTCGGTCAGGCCCTTCGCTCCTTTTCCATGGCCTTGGTTGGAATCCGATGGTTCCTCTGGATCGCCTGCGACCGCGTTAGGAGACGTTCCTTTGCCCTGGCCGGAGCCTTTTTCGGCTTCCTGCTTTTGCTTCGTGGTTTCCTCCAATGTCTCAGCGAGGTTGTCCAAGCGGCTTTGGCGGCGCGCGGCTCTTTCCTGTTCCAGAGCTTTGGCAAATTCTTCCAAGTCCTTAGCCACTTGCTCGCCGTCGGTTTTGCCTGCGGCAGCATCTTTGAGTCGTTGCTCCAGGCTATCCGTTTTGCCCTCCTTGCGGAGATTTTCGAGATCACTACCTTCTCCAGTTTCAGACTCTTTTCCGGCGAGATATTTCAGGATGTCATCGTTGGTGGCGGCTTGCCGTGCGGCGCGTTCCAGAGCCTCTTTGCGCTGCTCTTCTGCATCTGCTGCTTGATTGCCAGATCCGGATTTCTGCGAGGGGCCGGAGCCGGATTTGCCGTTGCCGTCTTTTGCCGATCCTTTGCCTTCCCCGTTGTTTCCTTCGCCTTCGCCTTGGCCTTTTCCAGCTTCGCCGGGTTGATCGGACGGAGACTCGCCTTGGCCTTTTCCGGGTTGATCGCCTTGATCGCCCTTGTCGCCCTTGTCGCCCTTGTCGCCCTTGTCGCCCTTGTCGCCCTTGTCGCCCTTGTCGCCCTTGTCGCCCTTGTCGCCCTTGTCGCC
>NZ_JAENIJ010000053.1 GCF_016595435.1 Luteolibacter pohnpeiensis | reverse complement strand
GGGTCGTAACCCTTCAGGCCTAAATTTAGGTTAACAAACATCGGGGACATGATGGCATCCGTGCCTCATGTCCCCAATCTTTGAGGATGAGCCAAAAAGATGAGCGCACTACCGAAATTCGAATCCCAAGTTGGCGACGAGTGGATTGTGCATCGTTATCCCAAGGTATTCGTCCGCGAGAAGACGTCAGGCGCTGATCGATTGAAGATCGAGGCCTCACAAGAAGGCACTCAGACGATGTTGCTACTTGCATCGGTGCTCGGAGCACCATTTGCAGCTCTTTACGTGCTGCTTGTTCCGCGCGGCGGCAGTGCGGAAGGACGTTACCAGAGTCCGTGGATGAGTCGTTCGGAGCTTTCAGATTTGTTCGAGCGGTTTGCTTCGTATTGGGATCAGGACGCAAGACATCATATTTGGTTATTTTCCGACCCGGATCGAGCGACGTTAGTCTACGACCAGCACAATGTCATTTTCGCTTATGGTCCTATCGAAGATTATATCCGCGTTCTGGAAACCAGCGGATACTCGGAAGCTCAAGCGTTAGCATTCCCCGCTCCACACACCCATCGCTACCACGTAGCATTCGACCAAGAAGAACGCGACCTAGTTTCACTTCCTGGATGGACGAAATCACCTCTCCGGAAGGGCGACAAGTGGTGAAAAAGCCCAACCAGTCACCAGAGCCAACAACCATGGCTGTCACGGTCGTGGCCCATCTAAAACATTCTGCAAAAATAGTTCATGGGAAGCCTCTTCCGATTACCTCCGGCGGGAAGCGTCGAATACAAGTCGCCATTGGTTCTCCTATTTGGATTTCTCTTTCTGGCTACTGGTTGCGTGATGCTTCTGAGAGTTCCATACCTATTCTACCAGAAGGGCAGGCTGGACAAGGGGCTGGAAGTACCGGCTAGGATTCTCCGGGTCGAGAGTGTGAGCCCGGGAGGCGGAACACACAGGGGGCACTCGTCGGTGTCGGTCGGGTATGAATTCAGGCTGAGAGATAACATGATCAAGGGTGATCGAGCGTCCGTCTTCAGCGAGTCGAATGGCCTCTACTTCCGACTTCATGAGGCCTTTGATTCCGGCCGTGAGGTGACGTGTTTCGTTGATCCACGCGATCCCCGTTGCAGCGCCCTAGAGAAGGACATCAGGATGATCGATCTTATCGGATACTTCGGTCTCGGGATTCCATCTTCTATAATAGGATCGTTGTATCTCGTTCGATTTATCGGTGTCTCCGGAAGAAAAAATCCGCAGAACAAGCCATGCGAGGCAAGCGGCGATAACGCTCTTCGTTAATCCGGGCTTCCTTTCCGCCGCTGCCACAGCTATTACATTCTCCAGAAAATGTTCTCGAGGTTAGGCCTGCTCACGATAGTTCTGTTGACGCTTTGCAGCTGCGACAAGCCGAAGGAATCCACCCAACAAGAAGCCACCCCTATGTCCGAATGGCACAAGTGCATCGTTGCGTTTCACAAAGTCGACAACGTCGACGATCCGGATTCCCTCGTTCTGGGTTCTCCCGCGACTGCAACTACCATCGCCGAGTTTGAGAAGGCGATCGGTTACGCGATGCCCGATGAGTTCAAGCAGCTCTACTCGGAATTCGACGGTTTCGGAACATCACGTGACGGCGAGACCGATTGGTTCTTTCTGCCAATTTCGAAGCTGCCGGAACACGCGTCCGAGGTCAGGGATTGGTTCCAAGAGACGCACCCCGAGATCGCCAAGCGCTTCGTGCCGTTTGTCGATTGGGGCAACGGTGATGCCAGCGGATACGTTTTCTCGGAGACCGGCACGCTTTTGCCCGGGGTTTTTATGTTTGAGCACGAGAGCTACGAATTTGAGGAGGATCAGGATTGGGAGGAGTTCCTGGTTCCGGTCGACACCTCGATTTGTGCCTTCTTGACCGAATGAAAAACCAGGAGAACAAGTCATGGGAGGGCAACCCTCGTTCGGCGGTTGCTCCGATTCAACGCACGGGGCGGCGGTTCCTCCACTCCTGACGTTCGACCGAAATTGAAAATCAGCGCCAGATGAGAAGTCGCCTTATAAGAGCAATCCGCAGAGTCGCAATTTGGACCTCAGTTATACTTCTTGTGGTCGTGCTCGCAGGCTTTGCCTATTACAAGCACGAGATCGACGTGGCGAAGCGGAAAACTCCGAATTTAGTTGCTGCAACACTAGACGACGTGAAACAGAGACGGGCATTCATCCATCTCGAAGAAGTCACACCACGTCAATTGGAGCTTATTCTCGCGGTTGAGGATCCGTCTTTTCGTATTCATCATGGTGTCGATTTCTCGACACCGGGAGCTGGATGGACGACCATCACCCAAGGACTATCTAAGCTCCTCTATTTCCCAGAGGGCTTTGAGCCAGGATTCAAGAAGATTCAGCAAACGCTATTGGCCGAATACGCGCTCGATGCCACGGTGAGCAAGGACGATCAACTGGAGCTGTATTTGAATATCACCTATTTGGGCTCGAAGGATGGCAGGACAATCGCCGGGTATGAGGATGCGGCCCGTTCATATTTTGGAAAGTCATTTGGAGCATTGACCGAGCGTGAATTCATTTCGCTGCTCGGCATGACTGTCAGCCCAAACAAACTCAAACCAGGCACGCCTGCCAACGAGGAGCGGATCTCGCGAATCCAGACTTTCCTCAATGGGGATTACACTCCAGTTGACCTGATGGACGTCACATATGACGGGAAGGGGCAGAACAATGGAGCCTCCGGCAAGTCTCTTTTGTTGTTCTTGAAAGCACTCACCAGAGACAGTCCCGATGAGTGATGACATCGCCCCTCGGAAGTCCAAACAGTCGAAGAAGATGTGGCAGGAAAAGGGCTAAAGCCCGTGCCTCCACTTTACGTGCAGCGAGAATTGAGAACGAGAGTTAAAATTAGATCCCATGATTGATCCGTATCTGCCACCCTCCAGTCAACCTGATCCGATTCCTTCGAGGTTAGAGGCGGGGAAATCCGCTCCAATGGTTGGATGCCTTTCAGGAGGTTGCCTTATTCCTATAATACTATTTCTATTGGCCATCTTCTCGGGAGATATCGGTGGACCGCTAATCTGGCCCATACTAGCTATCGTCCTCGGAATATCTGGAACGATTATAGGTTTCGTATACAGAATCATTAAACAGTTGCGATCTTAATCATTTTTCCGAAATTAGCCAAACAAGGTGGTGCATACGACGGCGACAACTCACCAAACCAAAATCAAACCATCCGGGCGCCTAAGGATGACTTGAAGTTTCCGAGGCAAAGTCCTCATCCAAATGACAGCCAGAACTGCTAAAGTCCGAACAAGGCGCAGGGTCCGATCACAACAAGACGCCTGGTTGATTTCGAAGCTTGAAGGTGCTGCCGGATGGCCTTATACGCAGCACAAGGAAATGAAGATCATAGCCGGACTACTACTCATCAGTTCAATCTGCGCGTTTGCTGACGATCCGTCGCTGCAGCCGCTTCCCGACCCTACAGGGAAGGCGAAGTATGCCGAGCGTTCGCGGATCATTGTTGATCTCGATGGTGACGGAGTGATGGATCTATTGTTGTCGGGCAGTCCGGACACGTTCGGAACGATGGGCGGACCTTGGACGGTCCATCTCAACCGAGACGGCGACTACAAGCGAATTGGTGAAGTCTGGGCGCATCCGTTGGCGATCGCTTTCGAGCCTGACCAAGCTCGGATTCAATCCGACCCCGAGACTCGTCGATATACGAGAATTTGGGTCTACCTCAGGGCTGGAGGTAGCAGAGGATCGTTTGGATATTTCCGCGTCGGCGAGAATTCAGTCGATGATATGGCATCCATTGAGATTTACCTCGGTAATGTCGAGAACGCCATCGGAAGGGCGATCTATGAAGCTACATTTAAGAAGTCGCCAATTCCGTTCAAGGTTCAGAGGAGCACTACCGCTGACGACGGGACCGTCACATGGAACGAATCCAAGCGCTAACAAACCGTCATACGCAACGGGCATCCCCATTGCCTGGACATTAAACGTTAATCTGGAAAGTCATGAGACCACTGCCAATTCTTGGAATCGTACTGCTTTTCATCATGAACATGCAGACAGTCGCTTTCGGGACAATCGTGATCCACAATGTACATTTCGAAAGGACAACTCCAGAGGATGCGATCGTCTTCTTGATTGCGAACTGGAAGAATACTGAACCTCACGTGAAAGGAATGGATTTGGCTCCTCGGGGATTTGCAGGCAAGACGGTTACTATTACCGCAACGGATATGAAGTTCAGCGAGCTTGTAGGGCGAGTAGCTGAAAAGCTTGATGCTGTGGTGATCATTCAATCGGATTCCATCCTCCTCAAACCAAATAACGGAGAATAAGCCGCAGCTTCCGACGGCAATAACTTTCCTCGCTGAATTCAAGCTTTCCCTCCACTCTATCGTTGACTCAAGAAAATGAAGACCATCCCCCACTCCGATTCTGATGCTTGGAACATTGCTGAGGGAGAATCGGGAGGTCAGCCGATTTTAATTAGGTATCGTCCCAGCCTTGAGGAGCACCTTGGCGATACGCGCTATCCCCGACGCCTTACGATCACGTGGGAATTTGATACAAACTCCAGCGGAATGCCGTCAGATCAAGTGGCAGACGAGATGCGAGATTTCGAGGATGTAATCGATGCGGCGCTCGATCCTGAGATGCTTGCGATTCTCGCGTTCGTCCATACGCATGGGGTGCTCGCCGGTGGCACTACTATTTGGCGGACGTCGGCACCGTCGGAGAACGAATTAATGAGGCGCTTTCCGATAAACCAAGATTTCCAATCGAATTAGCCGTTGAAGATGATTCCGATTGGCATGAGATGCGATTGGTAATTGAGGGATGCCGTCCCATATGAGGTCAAATGTATCAATATAAAGAATCAAACAAGTTTGAGTGGCAACGGCGACGAGCTCGACAACGCAGTGCCACCACATGTGGCAGAAGTATGAAAACAGCAATAACCCTTGCCAGCCTAACCGTAGCTTTTCTGGCTTTCTGCCTTCTACAAGCTTGGCATTGGCCCATTAAAGCTCCACCTGATTGGCAGCCCGCATGGTGGCAGATCCAATCATTGGTTGGCCCTGGCTACTACGTTGCTGCTCCAGCCTTTTTAGCCCCAGTCATGCTGAACAAAATAGGAGTTGAATCATCAACCGTTCAAATAACAGTAGCTGCTTTTATTACTTTTATTGAGTTGACCATCGTTTTCTACATGATGATCGGACTAACCCTACACATTCAAAAAAGATACTGTAAGGAGAACGAACCAAGCAGTTCATCCAATCCACCTCCGGCTCCATATGGCTTGCAATAGTTATCCATACGTTGCTTCCCACCGAATGGATTTTCTGAGCTGAATTCGGATTCGCCTTCAAAAAGAAATCTTGATTCAATTTCTCGTCAGCATTTCCGCTCTCGCTGTTGGGTAGCTTTCGACGTACACTCGCTGGGCCTTCATGAGTGTATGAAAGTCCAACAACAGACAATTCGAGCAACTGACGCTGCCTGGTGTGGCTAGCCTCAAAACGTTTTCGAAAAATATAGACCAGAGGTGAGCTAGATTTCTTAATACTCGAAACCTCCGTTCACCACTTTTACCGTTAGAGCACTACCCCATGTTCAAATTTTCCACCATCGTTTGCCTGATTGTCCTTACCGCGTGCAGCAAGAGTCACTCTCCCAAGAGTTCAGTTCACGAGGTAACAGGTAGCAGCGCGGAGCGAGTCGCTAAAGTCTCGGCCATCATAGCGAAGCACAAAATACCACCGACAACTATTATCGATGCGCACTTCTTGGAGGAACAAACTGGAGACGGCAGTTTAGGTCCATCAGATTTCCGAGCATTTTATTTCATTGAGGTAACACCCCAAGAAGTATCGAAGTGGGTACAGCTGCTAACACCTCTCGGGGTGGCGGCAGAGTATAATTCACCAGCACGGCCTCGCAATTGGTGGATAACTCGTGAATCTTTTGCTTCGCTCCAGTTTTACAAGTCGGCCACTCTGACTGGCAAAAGTCACGGTTGGATCGGAGTCTCGCAGCAGACTGGACGCATTTACATATTCACTTTCACGATGTGACGAGCATGACGTAGTCAATCACAACGCTGGAGTCAATACCGGTGAGCGCATTCAATTCCGCCTTCTCAGGCAGAGATATTTTGGCCCGGCATCACACTCAACATTGGTCCGGCCTGCCTGCATCAAGAGCATAAAATCATGAATCAAGAAGCCATCATTTGCATACCTGGCCCTTGGGCTGACCGTAGCGAATTTCTACAAGCCATCATTACTCAGGAACCCGCGGGCGAGTTCATGTTTGCTGGTGGCATCTTAGCCCACCCGAGCAGCAACGATCATGTTCCGCTGGACTTCTGTGATCGGTACTCAGAGATGAGGCAGGCATTTTTGATTGCAGGACAGGGTCTCATCCAAGAGCAGACACTTGACCGCATTCAAGGGCACCGAGGCATTGCCTATCTTCACTTCCCAGTTGGTTGGCTAGAACAGCGAGACCGCATGACGAAGTTCACGCAGGTTCTTCAGAGAGCAGGTGGTTTTGCCATTCATGTCGAGTCATCTGGGGTAGCTCATGAGTGGGATCATTGGTTTTCACTTCTAGCCGGCAGCGCCTTCGACGCTTATTGCAGTTCGGTCACGCTCGTCAGAGATGCTGACTGTTACTATTCCTGCGGTATGCACCATTTCTGCCTTCCCGATTGTAGTCTGCCACGCTCCTATGACATTCATCAGGCCGCCGATCTTATGAATCAATTCAATATGTATCAGATTGTTGATCAGCCTCAGTTGGCTTCTGGGCATACATTCAGCCTTGATGCCGACTCACCGCACTTTCGACTCGTCTTATCGCCTGACTCGCGTCATGGGTCTGAAAATCCGTTTCACAATCCACACGGCCTATGGGAACTTAGTCCGAAGCTTTGAAGACCAAGGGCGATACAAAGCAGAACTTGTCACCGGAGGCATCGCTTAGTCGTCGAATTGGATTTGCACTTCCGAGACGCTCCCGAATAACCTATGAATCTTGAGTCAAATTCTATGATATTAGAGAACCTTCCTACAGTAATAGCAGTTGCAGCCGGGATACTCACTTTTGCAGTTCTATTTAAACCATTCTTCGGGGCGGAGGATGATTTTTGGGAATGTGTTGGTTACAGTCTCAAACCGAATTTTTTATCGTGGCTAGATAAGGACCTACAACGGGACTACGGCAAGTCGATGAAGCTTGGCCTTTTCCTTCTACTTTGCTTTTTTGCAGGTTTTTTATCTTACAAGGGAGCCGACGTATTGTTAAATTAGTGCCGAAGTGAAATCATTGCTAACTATCTTCCGGATACCAGATCCCTGAGCTCAATTCGAGGCAAACATTCTCTGTCTTAACCAAATCAAACCGGTCCAAAAATCCGTTACATCTCACCTGAATGTTCACTCATGGAAACTAGACGAGAATATGCGCAGCAGATTCCTTTCAGGTTTCACGTATCAATAAGTGCCTACTCGGATGTCTTTAGTGAGATTGAGCTCGGAAGCCTTCTCGGTCGATCTAATGCCAGGACCAGTGCAAACGACGCATCACTCTCGGGATTTAAAGATGTCCCTATTCAGCTTGAGGGTCTGGATCGCAGGAACAAAGTCTTTTTTCGAATTGAACCTCATCCACTTGATGAACCGCTCAATAGTGTTCTTGAGCGCCTCGCCTCTCATTTGGAACAAAATGCGGACGGCATCACTGAAATCATCAGAGGCGATTCCAGAGTCATTGCGAGTATTGTATTATATCCCGGCCCCTCATTGAAATCACCGTTCGACTACCAAGTTATCGACAGGATCCGACAACTCGGAATCGACATTCATCTGGATATTTCACGTCGCCATGAAACTATACACCCCAGGCCGAGATCAGACCACTGAGTTGAGAGGAAATCATAGCAAACAAGTCGTACAGACACGAAGGGACAACCAACTCGTTCGCTTCGCAAGCGGCGCTATCAATGGATACCGAGCAAGAGAGAACAACTGCAACTCAAACCAATCCTGCTCCTGTCCTCACCACTCGTCGAAATCTGAATGACGTTCATTCAGACATGTCGTCGTTAACATGGATCAGGCTCTGTAATTTCGTCGATCTGAGAACACCCACCTGCCCTAGATTTCAAAGTAGGTCAGTTCACTGAGCTGCCTTCAAAAGATCCGGGAAGCTCCAACTAACAAACAAGGCGGACATTTCTGCCCGCCTTGCGCTTGTTGGATTTAGAATCTGGTGATCAGACGCCAGCTTGCTCTGGTGCCGGTTCGGAATCGGGTCGAGTTGAATCGAAAACCAATTCCTCGGTGCCTTCCTTGCGGCTGACTTCAACGGAATCACCTGCTTTCACCTCTCCGCGCAGGAGAGCTTCCGCAAGCGGATCTTCGAGGAAACGCTCGACGGCACGGCGCATCGGACGTGCTCCGTAAGCAGGATCAAATCCTTTTTCCGCAAGCAAATCGCGAGCGTCGTCGTTGAGATGAAGAGCGATGTCTTTTTCCTGAAGACGTTTGACCAACTTCGAAACCTCCAGTTGCACGATCTTGTTGAGATCGACCTTCTCGAGCATGTGGAAGACCACCAGCTCATCGAGGCGGTTGAGAAACTCTGGCTTGAAGTAGTGCTTCGACTCTTCAAGGATTTTCCCTTTCATGCCTTCGAAGTCAGCGTGATCCTCATTCATGGCTCCGAAGCCAAGGGAGGTCTGGCGCTTGATCGTCGAGGCTCCGACGTTCGATGTCAGAATGATGATCGTATTGCGGAAATCGACCTTCCGACCCAATGAATCGGTGACAGTTCCTTCTTCAAGGATCTGCAGCAACAGGTTCATGACGTCCGGGTGAGCCTTTTCAACTTCGTCAAAAAGAACCACGGAATATGGGCGACGGCGAACGGCTTCAGAAAGCTGGCCACCTTCTTCATAGCCAACATATCCTGGAGGAGATCCGACCAACCGGCTGGCGGTGAATTTCTCCATGTATTCGGACATGTCGATTTGGATGAGCGCCTCCGCATCGCCGAACATGAACTCAGCCAAGTTGCGGGCCAGGTAGGTTTTACCCACTCCGGTCGGTCCTAGGAACAGGAATGAACCAATCGGGCGGCGTGGATCCTTCAGGTCCGCACGGGAACGGCGCAGCGCTTTCGAAATCGCCACAACCGCTTCGTCCTGACCGATGACCCGGCCACGAAGTTCGTCTTCCATCTTCAGAAGTTTCTCGGCTTCTTTCTCCTCCATGCGGCGGAGAGGGACGCCAGTCCACTTCGAGACCACTGCCATGATGTCGTCATCAGTAACGGTCACGACTTTTTCTTCCGACGATGAACGCCAGTGCTTCAGAGTTTCCTCCAAACCTTTCTTCGCCTGCTTTTCGTCATCGCGGAGAGCCGCAGCTTTTTCGAAATCCTGCTCGGCTATCGCGGCAACCTTATCACGAACGATCTGCTCGATCTGAGCTTCCAGCTCTTTAATCGAAGGCGGACGAGTCATGGTTCCGATCCGAGCGCGTGCGCCGGCTTCATCGAGAACGTCGATCGCCTTGTCAGGAAGATATCGGCCAGTCAGGTAACGGGAAGTCAATTTAACCGAAGCATCGATGGCTTCAGGGGTGAACTTTGCCTTGTGGTGGCTTTCATATTTCTCCTGCAGACCTTGCAAAATCTTGATCGCATCGTCGACGGATGGTTCCTCGACTTTCACCTGCTGGAACCGGCGCTCAAGTGCGGCATCCTTCTCGATGTATTTGCGATACTCGTTCAAGGTCGTCGCACCGATGCATTGCAGCTCGGAACGGCTGAGTGCTGGCTTGATGATGTTCGAGGCATCCATGGCGCCTTCCGCAGAGCCGGCACCTACGATGGTGTGCAACTCATCGATGAAAAGAATCACGTTCTTCACCTTGCGAATTTCATCCATCACCGCCTTGATGCGTTCTTCGAACTGACCGCGGTATTTGGTTCCCGCGACCATCAAGGCCAGATCCAGCGTCACGACTCGCTTGTCGCGGAGAATTTCCGGAACGTTTCCGGAAGCGATCTCCTGGGCCAGGCCCTCGACGATTGCCGTTTTACCGACCCCTGCTTCACCGATCAGAACCGGGTTGTTCTTGGTGCGGCGGCAAAGGATCTGGATCACCCGCTCGATTTCGCCTTCGCGACCGATCACCGGATCAAGTCCGTGCTCACGGGCGATTTTCGTCAAATCGCGACCGAATGCCTTGAGAGCCGGGGTTTTCGTCTTCGACTCTGCTTCGACGGTTTCGCCTGCAGGTGCTTCCTCTTCGAAAGTGCCATCGTCGTCTTCGTCGTCATCCTCATCGTCGTCATGATCTTCCGGTGAGAAATTCGGATCGATTTCAGCCAAAATTTCGTTGCGAGTGCGTTGAATATCAACGTCCAGACGCTTCAGGACACGAGCTGCGACACCTTCGCCCTCCCGCAGCAATCCAAGCAGCAAATGCTCGGTGCCGACATAAGAATGGTTCAGTGCCTTCGCTTCCTTGTTGGCGAGCGCGAGGACTTTTTTGACGCGTGGAGTGTAAGGAATATTTCCAGCAGCCTTTTGCGGCGGGCCGGATCCAACTTCTTTTTCCACTTCCATCCGGACGGTCTCCAACTCGAGACCCATCCGTTCGAGAACATTCACCGCGACTCCCTGACCGAGTTTGATCAGGCCGAGAAGCAGGTGCTCGGTTCCCACATAGGAATGGTTGAAGCGATCGGCTTCCTTGCGGGCTAGCGCAAGGACTTGCTGGGCACGTGGAGTGAAATTGTTCATGCGTTGCCTGGGTTGGATGTGTCGGGAGTCTTTTCTCCCTCTTCTGTTATCACACGGTTATCAGGGGATCCTAAAGATTGCAACCGGGAGCGTACGATTTCAGCGCGAATTGAATCACGTTCTTCTGGAGAAAGCTTACGACCCGAGTGTAGCTGCAAGTGTGCCGGTTGAATGTCCATTAACAAGCTATCACACAGCATCACGGTGTCATCGGAGAAAAAGCCGAGATTCGCGCCAAGTCGAAGCAGCGAAAGGTGGTTCAGAGCCTCCTTAGAATCAATGATATGCGCATGGCGAAGCACGCCATATGCGCGACCGATCTTATCGGCCACCATTTCCGGATCATCTTCCAGAAGTTTTTCCCGGGCATTTCGTTCGTGCTGGGAAACCTGGGAAATCACCCGCTCCAAGCGGCGGATAATCGTCTCCTCGCTCTCTCCGAGGGTCGACTGGTTAGAAATTTGATAGAGATTGCCGAGCGATTCGGTTCCCTCGCCATAGAGCCCGCGCACGGCGAGCCCGATCTTATTGACCGCCTGCAGCACCTGGCCAATTTGATCGCTGAGCACCAAACCCGGGAGATGGAGCATCGCCGAGGCACGCAGGCCTGTGCCGAGATTCGTCGGGCAAGTCGTCAGATACCCAAGAGTCGGATCGAAAGCGAATTCCAGCGACTCTTCGAGTTCGGTATCCAATGCGGAAAGCGCTTCAAAAGCGGCGCTCAACTGCAATCCTGGGCGGATCGCCTGCATGCGCAGGTGATCTTCCTCATTCAGCATCAGGCTGAACGTTTGGCGGCGCTCAATCACGGCTCCTGAACCATCGCCACGGGCTGCGTGTTCGCGGGAAATCAGGTGACGCTCGACCAGCACCTGCTTCTGCACGGACGATAGGTCTCCCAATTCCTGGGAAAACGCATCCTTCATGGCAGGCAAGGCTTCCACCGCCGGGCGCATCAAATCCAGGGCAGCAGCACGTTGTTCACGCTTCGCCCAACCAGGAAATGGATGATTCCGTAAATTCCGGGCAAGCCGGATGCGCGATGTCAGCACCGCGCATTGGTCATCAGTCCCACCAGCCATCCAGTCGGCGGGATGCTTGATGAGTGTGGTAAAACGCATCATTTCAGTTTCAGAAATAGGGGGATGTAAATCGGACCATCATTGGGCTGCCATTTCGAGAGTCCGGATTTCGTCACGAATTCCAGCGGCCTCTTCATAGCTTTCAGAAGAAATCGCCTCATCGAGTCTGGAGCGAAGCTCGTCCAACCGCTGTTTGCGGAACTGAACCGCCATCAAACCCTCAGGCACTTTTCCAACGTGAGAGACACCTTTGTGCATGCCTCTCAACATGGGGGAAATTTCATCATGAAAGACACGATAGCATTCTGCGCAACCGAAGCGGCGAACACGGCGCAAATCATCCAAGGTGAATCCACACTCTGGACAGGTTTTGCCGCCGCCAACCGAAGAATGGTGTTGCCCAGCGGGTGCCGTTCCCGGCCCACCTGGGACACCACTCAACAACATCTCCGCCAATGAGAAGCCCGTAGGATCAGTCACCCCACGCTCCTTGGCACAGGAGTCGCAAAGGCACACCTTTTTCATCTGCCCTTCAACAAGTTGGGTCAGGAAAACGGTGGCTTTGGCCTCGCAAAAATCACATTTCATGTCTACCGAAGGGTAAAACCGCAATTCGCATGATGCGAAGAAATTCTCGATTTGGCGGAGATAATCATAGGATCAAGCAACCGGAGTGCCAGTGGAGCCCGCAAGTTCGTGGAATGCCTTGAGGAAACGACCCGTGATTTCGCCCGGTGTTCCATCGCCGATTTTCCGTTGATCCAGCGAAACAACCGGAATCACTTCAGCCGCAGTGCCAGTCAGGAAACATTCGTCCGCCGTATAGATGTCATAGCGAGTCAATGACTTCTCCTGAAATGGGACACCCAGTTTCGCTGCCAACTCGATAATCACCGCGCGGGTGATGCCGTCCAAAGCACCATCGCTGATCAGCGGGCTGTAGAGGGTGCCGTTCTTCAGCAGGAACAAATTATCGCCGGTGCACTCTGCCACGTAGCCTTGTTCGTTCAACATCACTGCTTCCAACGCATTCGCCTGGATCGCTTCGACTTTCGCCATGATGTTGTTGAGATAGTTCAACGATTTCACCTGCGGCATCAAAGCACCCGGTGCAGGTCGGCGCGTCGCGCAAGTGATCACCGCCAGACCTTTCTGATAGTATTCCTCAGGATAAAGTTTGATGCCGGCCGCGATGATGAACATTGATGGAGTTTTGCAGGCGTATGGGTTCAAGCCCAACTCCCCCACTCCGCGGGTCACCACCAGGCGGATGTAGCCGTTCTGCAATCCATTCGCCGCAACCGTCTCACAGGTCGCCTTGATCACTTCCTCATAGGTCCAGGGCATCGGCAAAACAATGGCCCGGGCGGAGTCGAATAGACGGGTAATGTGCTCTTCCAGGCGGAAAATCCGACCATTGTAGAAGCGCAGTCCTTCAAATACTCCATCACCATACAAAAGTCCGTGATCGAAAACCGAGATTTTCGCTTCAGACTCGTCAACCAATTGTCCATCCAGCCAAATTTTCATGTGCAGTGGAGACGAGCGTAGGTGACTCTTCGCCCGTGGCAAGCGGGAGATTACACGTGTTTGCGTTGCCGGGTCATCCCTCCACTCCATCTGCGACCGCCTCTCAGTCTCAACAACATCCATCTTTGCCGTGACTCCTTCCAGCCCGCCGACTTGCAAAGCAGACCTGCGCCGCACGATGCGCAGCCTGCTAAAATCCGCATCATTCCATGACGAGCCTGTCGCAAAAAAGATAACCCATTGGATATCAGATCACCCGGAACTTATCACCATCGCAATGTATGCGGCGCTTCCCGGTGAAATCGACATTCTCGAGCTGATTTCACCCGGAAAAAGTTGGGCACTCCCCCGCGTTGAGGGCGAGAAATTGGTTTTTCACGAAGTGCGCAGCCCCGACACTGATCTCAAAACCGGGGCCTTTGGCATTCGCGAACCGCTGGAAACTTTACCCATCATACCGGCCGATAAAATTGACGCATTTTTCTGCCCGGGCCTTGCCTTCGATGCAAGGGGTGGCCGTTTGGGACGCGGTCGCGGGTTTTATGACCGACTTTTAGAGAATGCCCGTCCAGATGCCCTCAAAATTGGAATCTGCCACCCGTTCCAACTCGTCCCAGACGTGTTTGCAGAGGCGCATGACATCCGCATGGACGGAATCATTTGTTAGCTCCCCGAACGGTCAAAGATTCAATCGAGCTTCACCGGCACCACCGACTTCCACGTCAAGCCAACCCGAATTTCGTCGAAATCAGATTGAAATGTGCGCCCAGGACAACCTGATCTCACTTCGATCCGATCTGCCCTGGGCACTCTCTGATAGCGGAATTGATACTTGGCATCTTTTTCATCACTCCCGGGCGTCGGGTCCATGAACACATCAGTCACCAAGCGATTGCGATCGATCCGGATGACAAACAAATGCGGTTCGTGGTCCATGGGAATGCCAAAGCCATCGTGGATTTCCGCCTGGCGGAATCTGGAACCATAGCTGTTTTCCGTTCCGATTTTTCCGACAAACAATTCCTCTCGATCGTTCTGATAAAACAGAAGCCCGGCAAAACACCCGGCTAGCTCTTCCTCGGGATTCCGCATGACGAAACTCACGTAGGTCACTCCTGCAGGTGGCAGTTCCAGATCTGCAGGATGAAAGCTGGCACCGACCGAATGCTCACCAATGGTGCGAAAACTTCCGCCGGAGGAAGCCAGCGATTTGCCGTTCTTTTCGAACTGAATTCCGTCCGCCAAGAAATTCCCAGCACCAGACCAGGTGACCGATTTGCCGCTACTCTCAGCTTTCCAAGGGCCACTGATCAACGGGCCGGGCGACTGGGATGAGAAATCCTCTTCAATTCGGAGTGCCCGTGGGCTGGAAGAGGCATCGTTTGCCATCGTGCCGTAAAATTGTTCCACCAGATCCGGGAAACCATCCTCATCTTCATCGCGTAAAATCGGATCAAGCGGCACTCTCAAGCGCTGCGCCAGAAACTCAGTCGCCTCCACCTTGCCACTGCGTAAAATCGCCGCGTGCTCTTGTTTGAGGCTCTGATTGTCGGCTCATCCTCAAAGATTGGGGACATGAGGCACGGATGCCATCATGTCCCCGATGTTTGTTAACCTAAATTTAGGCCTGAAGGGTTACGACCC
>NZ_JAENIJ010000052.1 GCF_016595435.1 Luteolibacter pohnpeiensis | reverse complement strand
GGGGTCGTAACCCTTCAGGCCTAAATTTAGGTTAACAAACATCGGGGACATGATGGCATCCGTGCCTCATGTCCCCAATCTTTGAGGAGGAGCCAATTTTCTGAACCCATGATTTGTTCATCGCAGTGAATTCTTCACGCGCTGTATGATTTTGCATTTCAAGTCATCTCTCGAATTTCTGCCATGACCTCTGCTAGGTTCCATTTGATGTGCGTGGCGAAAGCCTTTCTTTTTGGCGAAAGGAACGTGGGTCGAAATAAATGCGAATGTGCTATTTGCTGTGGCAACCAATCCTTTTCTGGGGAGTTGAATCTAAAATTGCAGCACTCAACCTCCAGATCGATTTTTAAGGGAATGGCCAAGAAAACTCGCAAATTGAGCGGTGTTCTGTCCGGTGCAAGACGTGTGATCACTTTTTCCGCTGACAGCACAGGTCGATCGGAGTCTATCAGCAAAAGCTTCCGCATCGCACCAGCCTTATTAGAATCCAGATCCGGAAGGACACGACGTTCTCTGAAGTCCTCGCTGAATGAGAAAGTGCTGGATTTTTGGTCGCGTTGTATGTTGCGGATGGAGTGTCTGCAGCTAAACCCTCGCTTTAATCACGTTAACGCCTGACGATGATCGATCCTCGAATGAGGAACCGCACTTTCCAAAGACTTCCACCATGTTCATGAAATCCCTGAAAATCCCCCTTTTGCTGGCAGTTTCCTTGCCGCTGCTTCTGATCTCCTGCAATACGGAAAAACTGGCCAAGAAGCGCGAGGAGCAAAAAGCCGAAATCGCAAGACTCAATGGTGAATTGAAATTGGTGAAAGAGCAGATCAAGAGCTTGCCACCGGATCATACGAATGAACTTGCGGCTGCAAGAGACGAGGAAAAGGATCAGCTGGATCAAATCCAAGCCTTGGATTCTCAAGTGTCAGAGCTTGAAAGCAAAAAGGATCAACTGGATGAGGAATTCAAAAAATACCGTGCGAAATACGTGGTAAAATAATTTGATTTCGAACCTTCAAATTTAACGAAAATGTCTAAATCATCATCAAGTAGCAGCGGGGTAGGGATACTCGGCTTGTTGTTGGCCGCAATTGTCGTCATTGGCTTTGGAGGCCTGTTCGTCATGGTGTTTGCCGACGATTTTCCTGCTTTGACCAGCCAATTCGGAGTCGGCGGCAAGGATGGGAAAAGCGAGATCGACCAGCTTAACGAGCAGCTTGCAAGCAACAAGGACAAGCTGGCGAGAAGTGCGGAAATCACCGCCTCCGCAGATGCACTCATCGAACAGAATCGCGCCAACGCCGAACGCCGGGATTCGATCCAGCAACTTCAAGACCAGGTAAGTGAACTCAAATCCGTTTTGGCGTCCAAAGACGAGGAGTTCGAAAAGTATAAAAACTCATATCGCAGCTATATCCGCGGTGCAGCGGTTGGCGAAAAAATGCCGGTTTTGGTTACGGTTTCTGGTGAGACGTTCAAAAACGTTGAAATCCGCGAGGTGAATTCCGTTGGTATGCAAATCCGCCACGCGACAGGGATCAAAAGAATTCCTTATGAAGACCTGCCTGACAAACTACGCGACCGGTTTCAGTTCGATGAGGAACAGAAACAAGAGCTATTGAAGAAAGAGCGCGAATTGCAACTCCGTCACGAAGCAGCTGTGGCTGCGGCTAAGGAAGCGCGTGAACAAGCACAAAGTCAGCAAGCAGAGGCGGCTCCAAACGCCGGGCAAATTTTATCACCTGACGATCAGAAGCAGGCTCTTGAAGTCAGTCGTCTCAGGAGACAGGCGGAACAATTGTCCAGAGAGATCAAAGAAATTGACACGAAGATACGCGATGAGCTCGGGAAGGCTGAAGTGGCTCACATTCACGGTACCACTCATTCGACAGCGAATAATGACAAGCTGAAAACAATGAAAGAGCTGAAGCTTCGTCAGCTGGAGAAGGTGAGAGACATGATCAAAGAGGCAGAGCGTAATATGTAATCCTGATTCCTATGCCAAAGTTCATGAGTCATTCCGGTTTATTGAATGCCAAAGGAGCACTGATTGCGCTCGTTTTGGTTGGTACATGTTTTTCTGTAGCGGTTGACTACAGGGATTACGTTGTCAAAGCCCGCGAGGTTGATGAACAGCAGGCAGTGATTCAGGAACTCAACCACAAGTTGATGGAAAGTCGGCAGGCATTGTCTGTGAAGCGGCAAGCCGAAGATGCGGAGGCTGAGATTTACCAATCCATGCTTTCTTCAGTTGATGGCAATGCCGAAAAATTGGCTTTGTTAGAAAGCAGTAAGTCTGACTTGGAAGCCGGTCTCAACGGGTTGGAAAGTGAGTTCGAGGTTTACCGGAAATCCTACCGGGAGCAGGAATTCCAGACGGCCGTCGGAGAGCACTACAGGCATCTAACCACTTCGGATGGGAAAGTTTATGATGATGTGACCATTCGTAAAGTCACGCCAGTGGGGCTCGAAGTCCGCCACAAGAGCGGCATTGCGAGAATTCATGCTTCGGCTTTGCCGGCCAAGTGGCAGGAACGCTTTCAGTGGAATGATGAAGAGCGCAGGGGCCAATTGGAGAAAGAGCGACTGGTTCTGGTGATGGCATCCATCCGGAAATCAGAAGCAGAGATCGCGCAATCCAAACTGCGCCGAGCCAGGGCTTTGAGCCGCTTGAATTCAGAGGGAAAAGAAAAGATCCGCGAGGCTTTGAGTCAGAACGTCCTGAAATGGGATAACGTTTTGCTGGGTCTGCACGACCAGCTCATCGATGCGAAATTTGCTTCCAAGGGGCACGCATCGGTGCCGGATGGATTGGAGACTTGGAAAACCCGGATGAACCGGATTTCCCGTCGGATTGATTATGCCACACAGGAGCTGCACGAAGCCCGCGCGAAGCTGGATCAGCTCCCTCAATGAACTGTGAGTCAGGTTCTTTCCCTGAACTTTAAGTTCATTCCGTATTTCGGCCTCAAGGTGATGAGGGGATCGGGTTCGATTTGGAATTCAGGGACTGGTAATACTTCAAATCTTTTGAGGAATACGACAGTCATGATGACCAGTTCCTGCATGGCGAATTGATTGCCGATGCAAGTGCGTGGACCTGCTCCGAATGGGAAATAGATTTCCGGACCAGGCCGGTTTTCTGGAAGAAACCGATCAGGGTCGAACTTTTCAGGATCGTCCCACCACTTTTCACTCCAGTGGAAATGAAAGATCGGAATGATCAAGTTGCTGCCGGTTTTAATTTCATAGTCGCCTAGTTGGTCGTCCTGAACGCAGCGTCTGCCGACTGACCAAATGGTTGGATAGATACGGAGTGACTCTTCGATCGCGCGCCGGGTGAGTGAAAATGCGGACAGATCCCCGCGATCCAACGCATCGCCCGCCGCGTCGATCTCACTCTGGATTTGTTGAGTGATCTCCGGATTTTTGGATAGAAGGTGAAGCAACCAGCACATGGCATTGGCCGTCGTTTCGTGACCTGCCACGAACATGGTCATCACTTCATCTCGCAGCTGAAGATCGGTCATGCCTCGGCCGGTTTCTTCATCGCAGGCAGAAAGAAACATCGCTAATAAGTCATCATGTCCTTCCGCTCCCTCGGCACGTCTCCTCGCAATGATGAGATTCACCATACGATTCAGAGAGGTTCGAGCGGCGAATTCGTGGCGAGTGAACGGTGTGGAAATCTTTCGCGGCAACAGCAATCTCCAAGGATGTCTCAGGGTTTTCAGAGCCCCTTCATTCAACGTCGCGATATAGGAACCAACATGCGCGGCATCTGATTCCACATCCGTGCTGAACATGGCTCGGGAGATGATTTCCAGCGTCAGCTGGGAAAAGAGCGGTGCCACATCGATGCCATCGCGGGTCTCAGCGAGGCGATCTGAATAGGCGCGTGCCCGGTCCACCATCATCGAGAAAATCGCATCAAGACGGCGACGGTGGAAAGCAGGCTGGGTGAGTTTGCGCTGGCCGCGCCAAAATTCACCCGAGCTGGTCACCAGTCCGTTGCCCATGAGAACCCGCAACACTGCGTAAGCTCTGCCTTTCTCGAGATAGTGCCGGTATTTTTCTACTAGCACCTGTCGCGCGAGCTCTGGATTCGTCACGATATGGGCACTGCCAAGTCGTGAAGTGATGGTATAAATATCGCCATATTCCTTTGCCCAGGTTGGTATCCATTTCAGTGGAGCTCGTTGGGCATAGTAGGCGGCTCCACCCATGAGCCAGTGACTGGGTTGGGTGACAATTGGAGGGATCGAGGGCATGTCGGTAGGACTTGGGGGTTATTTGGATGAAATCACCCCCCGAACCAGAAGTTCGACGGTTGAGTTCTCGATGGCTTCTTCGCTTAATGCAATCAGCCCGGGATCAAAGGGGCGCTGAAGATTCGCCCAAGTGATTGATTGGGTCATGACCGCAACGGTTGCAGGCAAATCGATGGATTGCCGCACTTGGCCAGCCTTTACACGCAGAGCTAAATAGCGGCTAAGATGGTCGAGCAATTTAGCCCGCAACCCTAAAACAAAAACTTCTGCGAGACCGGGGAACTCCAGAGCGGATCTCGCGAGCATGAGCAGGCCTCGGCGATTCTGCCGCATCAGACGGTATTGTTCACGGATCACTCCATCCAGTTCAGCCGCAGGATCATCAGCCTTTTCGCAAGCTAAAGCAGCCATCAGTTTTGGCCACTCCGCGCGATCGAAGAGCTCTCTGAGAAAGGCGAGCGTTGCGCCAGGTTCAGGGTTTGGAAGTGGGATTTCCACAGACTCTAACCAGTCGGCATCCGCTGAGGATGCGTGTCGAACCGCGAGATCAAACAATGCCTCTTTTCCTGCCACATAGAGATAGACCGTGCCCACGGCGACGCCCATCAGTTTCGCGACATCGGCGACCTGTGACCGTTCGTAACCCTGACGGCAGAATAAGGTGATCGCAGCTTCCGCGAGACTCCTTAAGCGTTCAGTAGAGTGCTTTGATTTTGATTCATCCACTATGAAGAGAAGTAACTGAATGAATGGTTCAGTCAATGCTGTAATTCATGGGCTGCTTGAGTTGAGAGTTTGCCTGGGTGAGCGGAAAGACGGGCTGGAATTGTAGTGGTCGATGAAATACAGCAGCTTAGACTGCTTCATCATGAAACCGATTCTTGTGATTAACGATGATGTGAGTCTTCTAACAGAAATCACCCTGCGCTTGAAAAATGGTGGGTATTTTTACCTGTCTGCTTCCAATGCAAAAGAAGCGCTGACCCTGGCATCAGGTTACGATTTCGCTCTGGTGATTCTGGACCTGAAGCTGCCGGACATGGATGGGGATGAGCTGTATCAACGTCTTTTGAAATCGGAAGAGCACTACACATTACCGGTGGTAGCGCTGGTGGATTCATTGGATGCTGATGAAGTGTCTGTGGTAAACCGACTTCTGCCTCAAGGGGTAGTTACTCTGCTTTCCAAACCGGTCAAAGGTGAGTGGCTGGATGATCTCTTTGCCAGATACGGAGAACGCCGGGCTTCCAATGGATGATTTTGAGTTGAGTTGCACCTTTCTCGGGATGGCTCCGTTTATGAAGGGAAAATCTTGTGGTCATGCGAAGGGTCATCTTTGCTAGCAAGTGAATCCGTTCACCACAAACCCGATGAAAAAATCACTTCTATATCTCCTTCTGGCTCTTCCGATTTTGGTTCATGCGGAACCTGCCAAGCAATGGTCTCCTGAGAAAGCCAACGAATGGTATGCCAAGCAACCCTGGCCAATAGGTGCGAACTATGTGCCTGCAAGTGCGATCAATCAGCTGGAGATGTGGCAGGCGGAAACCTACGATCCAAAACGCATCGATCTCGAACTCGGATGGGCAGAGAGTCTCGGATTTAATACCATGCGGGTATTTCTTCACGACATCCCGTGGAAGACCGACTCTGATGCCTACCTGAAACGCATTGATGGATTTCTAACGATTTGTGAAAAACACAAAATCCGTCCGATGTTTGTGTTTTTCGACAGCGTGTGGAATCCGGTGGTAAAGGCTGGCAAGCAGCCTGAACCGAGGCCGTTTGTTCATAATTCTGGCTGGGTGCAAAGTCCAGGGGCGGAAATTCTCAAGGATCCGGAACATTTCGACAGTCTGAAACCCTACGTTTATGGGGTGATCCACCATTTCCGAAATGATGACCGGATCTTCGCGTGGGATCTTTTCAACGAGCCGAATAATGACAATGGCGGCCGGTTCACTGAGACGGAAGCCAAGGATAAATTCGCAAAAGTCCTCATCTTGTTGAAGAAAACATTCGAGTGGGCACGCGAAGCTGAACCGAGCCAGCCCATCTCATCCGGTGTCTGGAATGGCGATCTGAAAAAGATGGATGAGTTCGATCACTTCCAGTTGGAGAACTCCGACATTATCAATTTCCATATCTATTCCAATTTGGAAAAAACCAAGGAACGTGTCGAAATCTTGAAAAGATATCATCGGCCCCTGATTTGCACGGAGTATATGGCGCGGCCTGAAGGTAGTACCTTCGAGGCTATCCTGCCTTATTTTGCCGAACAAAAAATCGGTGCTTATAACTGGGGATTTGTGAACGGGAAGAGTCAGACCATCTTTCCGTGGGATTCATGGACGAAAGAATACAAAGGCGAGCCGGAGCTATGGTTCCATGACATTTTTCGTCACGATGGAACTCCCTACAAACAGGATGAAGTGGACTTGATCCGATCATTGACCAAACCGAACTGAACGGTTTGTGGTTCTTTAAACCCGCAGGAAAACTTTGCGGCGATAAAGAAACCAGCAGAAAAGGAATGAGAATCCGAGGCCGATCAGGGCGATCACGAGTTCGCCAAGACCAAACCAAAGATGATCGAGGCTGCTTTGAATCTCGCCACCGGCAAAACTGGTGGCGAGTGCTCCAACCTTGATGAAATGAACCGCCAGATAGATCGTGATGGAGTTCATTCCAATCCAGATAAAGGGCTGGCACCATTTGCGGTGATTTGAAATATCAATGATCTGATAGAATAGTCCCAAGAGAATTGAACTCAGCCCGGCTGTGAACAATACAAAGGATGAGGTCCAGATTTTCTTGATGATCGGAAACTGCAAATGCCACAGCAGTCCTGCAACGACACCGGCAATTCCCCAGATCAGCAATTTTCGAACTTTTTCGGAAGGTTTGATTTCCGGTGCCTTCAGCAACAATCCGGCAAACACACCTAACAAACTGGAAACAATCGCAGGGAAGGTGCTCAGCAAGCCTTCGGGATCGTGATCTCCATCCCACTTTCGGAATGGGAGAATCATTTTATCAATCCAGTTGGTGAGGTTGTGACCTTCGGCGAAATCTCCGGCGCCAAACCCGGGGACTGGCACAAATGTTAGAAGCGCCCAATAGCCCACTAACAGCGCTGCGCTGAGGATGATTAGATTTTTCCGGCTCAGCCACACGAAGGCAATACCAGCACCACAAAAACAAAGCGCCAATCGCTGCAATACCCCGAGCAGGCGGATTTGATCGACTCCGGCTCCAATGCCACCATAAATCAGGATGCCCAGGAGATAGAGAATTAAAGTGCGTTTGAGTATTTTGAGTGAAGTCGCTTTTTTGCCAAAAGTATCGATGGATTTTGAAAGCGAGAAAACCAATGAGGAGCCCATGATGAAGGCGAATAAGGGAAAGATCAGATCATAGAAATGGAACCCGGCCCATGGTGCGTGCTGAACCCTGTCATTCAGGGAGGGGGACATCGGGAACATTTTGGAAAGCGCTTCGAAGATTTCCTCCATGCCGACGATGAAGAACATGTCGAGCCCCCTAAGGACATCAATCGACATCACCCGCTGTTTGATCCCAACCGCAGTTGATCCAGTGGCGGAGTCCGAGAACGTCTTTTCTGACATGTACGGATGCTGAATTGAAGCGGACCGGAATCAAAGCAAAAGCATGATGGTTTGGCAGAAATGTTGGCCGACTTCGTTTAAGAATTGGCGTTCAGCGAGAAACGGAGTGATGCTTCCCAGGCTCAGGAAACATCGAACATGATAGCGTTTAGTCACCACCGGACCATCCCCGAGTCGATGCGCGAATACGGGAGAGGAATTGTGGGAGGAATCATGTTTTCGTTGCCGCTGATATATACCATGGAAGTCTGGCGGGCTGGCTTGTTGCTACACCCGGCAAGGATCATCGCCTACATGGGAGTGACCTTTGTTCTATTGATTGCTTACAATCGGCATGCAGGTTTACGTCGCGACGCGACGTGGTTGGAGGTGCTGATCGATTCGATTGAGGAAATGGGGCTAGGGCTGGTCATTTCCGCTTTGATTCTTTGGTTGATGGGGAGGTTTAATCATGATCTTCCACCATCCGAAATCATTGCCATGGTGGCGATGGAAGCAATGACCGTGGCCATCGGCGTATCGGTTGGAACCGCGCAGCTGGGTGCCGATGACGGTGGCGATAGCGGTAGTTCCGATGAGGGAAAGCAGGATGGGGGAGGCTATTCAGGCCAATGCGCGGTCGCACTCTGTGGGGCAGTATTATTCGCGGCGAATATTGCCCCGACTGATGAAATCAGTGTGCTGGCCATGCAATTATCCGCCACCCAGTTGTTGGTGATTTCTCTGGTCACCCTAACTTTGGGAGCGTGGGTTTTACATTATTCGGATTTCCACAATGCAGGAACCCGTGTCGCCGTGGACTCACGATTTGAAAAAATTCGGGGCACGATTTCAACTTATGCAATCGCATTGCTTGCTTCAGTTGGCGCTCTGTTTTTCTTCGGCCGATTGGATCAACAATCTCTCGCGCAATGCCTGGCGATGACGGTGGTATTGGCTCTGCCATCAGTCCTGGGAGCATCTGCAGGGCGGCTCCTCTTGCAATCCTCTAACAGAAATCCCTCCTGAATATGACTGATGAATCAAATCGTAAAAACCCTCTAGAGTGGGCGATTTTTGGCTGCAGTGTTTTGCTCATTTTAGTGACCATGGGCGCACTTCTCTGGGAGGTATTTCTAACAGATAGCAAAACTGCTGATCTAACAATCTCATTGGGCAATCCGACAACGCTCAACGGCAATACCCGTATTCCCGTCTTTCTCAGGAATCTTGGGAAAAAATCTGCTGAGAACATCCAGATTGAGGTTCTTGCTGAGCCAGATCAAAAATCGGAACTCACGATCGATTTCATTGCTCGTGGATCAAAGGCTGAGGCGACAGCTGTATTTCACGGGACCATTCCGAGAAATGCCATGTCAGCCCAGATCACTGGGTATCAGAATGATTGATTCGAAGTTTTCTAACTCCAGTTGGATGAGGTTAGATTTCGGATTTCTTTTTCAGCAGTTGGTGCGATCCGTCACAAGCAGGCATCTTTTTCGATAGGCCGCAGGTGCAATCGTTCATGCCTTTGCCGCAGAGAATTTGCGGAATGTATTTATCGATCCTGGCCGTCCGTGTTTTGGATTGTTTCGCTGCAGCGAAGAACATGCAGTATGCGCGCTGGCGACCGGGTGTTAGAGCTAGGAATGCTTTTTCCAGTTCAGCCGATTCCGCGAACTTTGCGTTGAGTTCATCCGGAATCTCAGGTGCGGAATCGGGTTTGCGATCCACCTTGATGCCAGTCTGTTCGAGTGAAATGGCTTCGGCAATATAGGCAGAGAGATCGGCTTTGATCTCCTTGATTTGTTGCACATTGGTGAACCGAATCACCCGAACGGTTTGCGAATTTTCTCCGGGCTTGCTGAGGAGCATTTTTGGATCCTTGAGCAATACCCCCTTCAGGAAACTGATCGCGCAATTGTCCTTGAAGCTTGCCAGCATGATGACATTCGCACCATTCAGCGTGTAACAAGGTTGGCCCCATTTAACCTCCTCCTTGAGTTCAGTGCCCAGGAGGATTTTCCTGAGCAAGCCAAGTTCTGCACTCCACCTGGAGGTTTCTTGAAAATAGGAATCCAATTCAGAGTTCATGGCAGGAGGAAATTTTTTCTAGCCTAGCAGGTTCAAGAAGTTTGCCAAGTGAGCAGTGAAACAGGTGGAATCGGGCGAGTGATCCATGGACTAACAAGCTGATCGGCGCGCTTCGCTCTGCTGTATCATTTCTGTTAGATCCGCAGCTGGTCGAATCTCAAACGGCCCCGCTTTGACTCCTGGATGAGCTGACATCAGCTCGATTGCATGTTCCATATCACGGGCCTCAAGGATTAAAATTCCGCCAATTTGTTCGGCAGTATCGGCGTAAGGACCGCTGCTCGCGATGGCCTTGCCTTCATGCCACTGCAGCACGGTTGCTGTCTGAGGTGGTTGCAAGGCCTCGCCTCCGGCAAAATGGCCGCCGGCGCGCAATTGATCATCATAGGTGAAGCACTCGTCCACCATGGCGTTGCGCTGTGTCTCCGATAAATTTTCGAACTTACCCGGCTCAATGTATCCCAAGCAGATGAATTTCATACAAGTCTTCGATTTTTATGATCGGCAGCTCATCGACCGATTCAACAGGATGACAAACGGGAATCCTCGATCAGGACACAGTTCCTGCAATGCGTGTTCGAGATGGAGCTGATTTTTTGCCTACCTCAAACGTGGAGATGCACCGATCTCGATCGGTTGCCTAAAACTGGATTCTTCCGCGAAACACGAAAGCAAGCGACTATGGCTTGCTTTCGCTCAATTGATATGGTCTCGAATCCCAAGACCGTAGATAACTGCGAAGTCCTTACGCCGGGACGTAGACTTCGGAACCTTTTTCGGTGAACTCTTTGGACTTTTCGGCCATGCCGGCTTCCAGTGCCTGTTCTTCGGAGAGTCCTTGTTCTGCGGCATATTGGCGGACGTCCTCGCTGATTTTCATCGAGCAGAAATGAGGGCCGCACATGGAGCAGAAGTGAGCGGTTTTTGCTCCGTCCTGCGGCAGGGTCTCATCGTGGAACTCGCGGGCAGTTACCGGATCCAGTCCAAGGTTGAATTGATCCTCCCAGCGGAACTCGAAGCGCGCCTTGCTGATCGCATTGTCACGGTATTGGGCACCGGGATGACCTTTGGCAAGGTCCGCAGCATGGGCGGCCAGTTTGTAGGTGATGACGCCGGTTTTGACATCGTCTTTGTTTGGCAGACCCAGATGCTCTTTCGGGGTGACATAGCATAGCATCGCGCAGCCATACCAACCGATCATGGCGGCACCGATGCCGGAAGTGATGTGATCGTAGCCGGGGGCGATGTCGGTCGTGAGCGGTCCAAGTGTGTAGAATGGAGCTTCGTGGCACCATTCGAGTTGTTTCGCCATGTTCTCTTCGATCATGTGCATCGGCACGTGGCCGGGACCTTCGTTCATGACTTGGCAACCCTTTGCCCAGGCGCGTTGGGTCAGTTCGCCTTGGACTTCCAGTTCGCCGAATTGCGCCTTGTCGTTGGCATCGGCAACCGATCCGGGACGAAGTCCGTCGCCGATCGAGAAGCTGACATCGTAGGCGGCGCAAATGTCGCAAATCTCGTCCCAATGGGTGTAGAGGAAGTTTTCTTTGTGATGGGCAAGGCACCACTTCGCCATGATGGAACCACCGCGGGAAACGATACCGGTCATGCGGCTGGCAGTCATCGGCACGAAGCGAAGCAGAACTCCGGCGTGAATGGTGAAGTAATCGACCCCTTGTTCGGCCTGCTCGATTAGGGTGTCTCGGTAAATTTCCCAGGTCAGATCCTCGGCTTTTCCGTTCACTTTTTCCAGCGCCTGATAGATTGGCACGGTGCCGATCGGAACCGGCGAGTTGCGCAGAATCCATTCGCGTGTGGCGTGGATGTTCTTGCCGGTGGAAAGGTCCATCACGGTATCGGCGCCCCATTTGGTGGCCCAGCGCATTTTTTCCACTTCTTCCTCGATGGATGAAGCGACCGCAGAGTTACCGATATTTGCATTGATCTTCACCAAAAAATTGCGGCCGATGATCATCGGTTCGCATTCCGGGTGATTCACGTTCAGCGGGATGATCGCGCGGCCTGCGGCGACTTCGCTGCGAACAAACTCCGGGGTGATTTCGTTAGGGATGCGTTGCGGAAAACGGCCAAAGATGCCCGGTGTGTATGGGCTGTCAGGGGATTGGGTTGACCCTGCGTGTTGCTTGTCGAGTTGATTGCGGAGAATATCGTCCTTCATGTCCGCGATTTGCGCGCGGCGCATGTTTTCACGAATCGCAATGAACTCCATTTCGGGAGTGATGATGCCTTGGTCGGCGTAGTATTTCTGAGTTACGGGTTTTCCCGTACCACGAAGCGGCTGACGGCGATCGGCAGTGAGGCCCGGAAACTCGATGAACTTGTTAGCGCGCTCGGATTTCGACGCGAACTCGACATGCTTTTCGGTTAGATAGCCATTGTCCTGAGGTTGAACTTCGCGGCCTTCATAAGCCTCGACATCGCCACGAGAGAGAATCCATTCACGACGAAGTGCAGGGAGTCCTTGGTCGGAGGTGCCAGTGAAATCCGGATCACCCCACGGGCCTGAGCAGTCATAGACTCGCACGGATTCATTTTTCTCGATGCGACCGTTGAACGACTTCGTGTCAGAAAGCGAGATTTCACGCATTGGCACCCGGATTTGCGGATGAAGCTCACCTTGAACATACACGCGAGTGGACGCTGGGAGCGGAGTGCGGGAAGCGTCGTGAGTTTCAGAGGTTGGCGCGCCGGTCGTTTCGTCAGATGAGATCATGATCAGTGGTTGGTTCGAGATTTGAATGGGCAGTAGCTGGAAAGACGGGATGGAAAATAAAAGGGCCGTGCGGTTGAGTGCACGGCCGGGGGAAGGGAAACGGTGAATGGCTTCGACTTCCTACGGCGGCATCACCCGCGTCAGGTTCGGAGGGTTCTTTCCACGCGCGGAAAATCTCGGCCCCTCGGTCGTGGAGCACCCCTGTCGTTTGTGAAACGATGGGAAAAATGGCCACAATGTCAAGGCGACGCCGCATCGCCGGCCAAACGCTGCTGAAATCTCGCACTTTCCAAATTTCCCCTGTCGCCAGGCGTGGGGAAGGGGGAAATCAGGCTTTTGCAGCCTGATCGAAGAGTCGCCGTGCCAGCTTCCCGATCGCAGCTGCGACAGAAAGCACGTCCTTGGAATCTTCGTCGCTGCGACAATAAACTGCCAAGGTAAACCCTTCAGGGAGAAGGAATTCGAACGTCTTTACGTGCTTGATTTCCTCCCCGGTCGGGTGGACTCGCGGCATGGCGTCACCCGGAGATACCAGAACTCCCAAGCCAGCGGAACATGCCTCGGCTGCTTCCTGCTCGCTATCGAATTGGATCACGTTCACCGGTTGCCGTCCGTAAGCATCCTCACACCATTTTTTCAAAAACGCGGCAAAACCCGACACCACTCGCGACGACGGCAGTAAAACCGTTGCCTGCAGGATGTCCGGGAAACTGAAGGTTACCGAATCAAACGGGTAAAAATCCGGATTCCAAGCCACGGTGATGCCGCGTTCCCGGCGGATGGAGGCTTCTTGCACGCCTTGTGAAAGACCGGACCGGAGGTAGCGCCCGGCGACAATCACATCACAACGGGTGGATTCCAAATCCTCGCTCCAGTCACAGCTGCAATCGACAATCAGAGGTCTGACGCCATCGGGGAATTTGCAGGACGGGATGTTTTTCTGTAATTCGGCCGAAAACCACGATCCATCCATGCCTACCAAGACCTCGCGGTCAATTTGGCGGCCGATGTGGCGCATGCCGTCGATCAGGGCCAGGTAAGCATCGCAGACTTCGTTCGATCTCTGCAGGAAAAGTTCGCCGGCCGAGGTCAGTTTTGCCCCCGTGGTGGTGCGTTCCAAAAGAACCAAGCCCATGGCAGACTCGAGCTTCGAAATCATCAAACTCACCGCAGGCTGGGAGATTTTCCAGGTTTTCCCGGTCTCGGTGAAGCTTCCGGTCTCGGCCAAGCGCCGTAAAATCAACAAGCTGGCAAAATCAATGTCCATTTGTCCTCCCTCCGTTTGCCGCCGTGATTAGCATTTGTTTCAGCTCTGAATAGGGGTGATTCCGCCGCAACATGGCAGAGAGCCGGTATGCTGGCCAAATTGGATCACCCAGCTCCATCTTTGCGTTCTTTCCACCATCGTGATCCGGATAGAAAATCATGTGGTTCTTGGCTTCGGAACCTTCCTTGAGCTCGATTTCCTTCGCTTCCTCCAAGGAAATGACCGATCCGCCCGTGGCGCCAGCTTGATGAAATTGATCCAGAACCTCTGCAGCGGTGCCAGGTTCTCCGGCGTCTACAATGGACCAATTCGAGCCTCGAAGCTCCTCCGGCGATTTCGGAGGATGGCTGCCATGTCGAATTCGCCACGGAATCGGCCCTAGATCCACGGAATCCAGCCTTTCAGAAATTTCCAGCGCCGCGCCGAAATAGACATCGCATTCCGCACTCAGCAGGGCGGATTTGTAGCGGTTGGTTTCAATTCTCAAAAAACTCGATTGGAAATGGCCGTTCAGATCAAGCTTGCTGAGGAACTCGGTAAATAATCCACCTTTGAAAAATCCACTGGCAGCGGCAAATCTCAGAGTTCTGCCACTTTGGTGAATCGCGCGTACCCCTTCATGCATTCGGCGCAGACTTCGGTAGAGAGTGCCTGCCTCAATTAGCAGGCCTTCGGCGAAATGGGTCGGCACCAATTGGCGATCGGCGGTTTCCTCAAACAATTTGCGCCCCACCGCTTTCTCCAAGTCTCTGCAGATGCGCTTGATGGCAGCACGGTTCGTGCGCCTTTCCACCGCGACGCTGGCGTAGGATCTCTCAACGCAAAGAAGCCTGAAAACTTCGAGCTGACGGAAGGTGATTCCGGCAAAAGGGGATACTCCAGTGGTAGAACTTTGGTCAGCTTCTCTCATTCAGTCACCGTAAGAGTGGTCGCAAACCTTTGATCCATCAAGGTTTTGTTCGGCAAAACGGTCACCTGAAAAAACTTTGAATTCTTGCGAAGAAATTCTTGATCTGCTCCGGGGAATCAGCAACGTTCCGCCCGTGCACGGGGCGTAGCTCAGCCTGGTAGAGCGCCTGCTTTGGGAGCAGGATGTCGTCAGTTCGAATCTGGCCGCCCCGACCACTTTTCCCCAAGGTCTGCAGCAAGCATGTTGGGGTCTACCCCAAAGATTGGGGATGAGGCTTTTTGTTGAGGTTTTGAGGTTGGATTGATGATGGGTTTCAGCCGCATTGGGCGATCACGCGGAG
>NZ_JAENIJ010000051.1 GCF_016595435.1 Luteolibacter pohnpeiensis | reverse complement strand
GCTCCGGTTGCTCCAGTTGCTCCAGTTGCTCCAGTTGCTCCAGTTGCTCCAGTTGCTCCAGTTGCTCCAGTTGCTCCAGTTGCTCCAGTTGCTCCGGTTGCGCCAGCAGGGCCGGTCGGTCCTGCCGGACCTTGATAATCGCTATCGATCACAAATGCATCGGTCCCGTCTGGATTTACGAGTGTCACACTCGAAGTGCGGAGAGGGATCAGATCCAAAAATTCTACAGCTTCACCGTCATCGAAGTAACCGGTGAATTGGCCAACAGGTGCGAAGAAATTGGCATACCCAGCATTTTGATAAAGCCAGCTCTCGGTAGCGGAGTAATCGGAGAAATCGGTGATGATCGGACCATTGGTGATGAGTCCGGTTCCACCCATATTGACTCCGTCCGCGCCGATGACGGTTTCGGCATTCAAGTCTGCTGCGGAATAAATGGCCGCAAGAGCAAACACGGATAGATAGCGATTCGATTTGATTTTCATGGGGTTCTAGGGCGTTAGGTGAGATCGTTGCTAGCCTTGGGCGTGAGGTGTTATTTTCGTCTCCGAACGAAACTGAGAGCGACGACCAGGCCTCCCAACAAGGTAGTGGTCGATGGCTCGGGCACGGCAACCAGCGTGGTTGTGACTGAAAAGCCCGGGAGCTGAGTGATTTCGATCCCGTCCTCGGTGACGGTGTTCCAGACGATGGTGCTGATCTGTCCGTCTTTACCGAGACTGAAATCTCCATCCCACAGTGAGGTAGGAATTTCGATGGCTACATAGCTGCCTTCATCCGTGGGTTCGGTTAGAGTGACCACATCACCAATCAGCCCGCCGGAGCGACCGCTGAGACCGTCGTATATTTGAAAGGTGGTGGTGCTGCCATTTGGCGAAAGGCCGGTTACCCAAAGGTAGAGAGTGATGCTGGTAACGACCTCAACATAGCCGTCTGTTGCGTGCTCATTTCCAAAAGTGCCGAGATCTACTACGGTCGAAAAACCCTGAGTGCCAAACGCAGCGGTATCCGGAGAAACGGTACTGGCGGAAGCTCCGGAACTGAGAACACCAGTGTTCTCGTTGTATTGTTCCATGTCGAAGTCGGACGGTAGGCCATACACGTCCGTGTAACCGCTGCCTTGGACATTCACGCCGTAAAAATAACTGAAGTTCTGAGCATAGGCAGAGCTCGTAAGAGCCATGCATGCGGTGAAGATGGCGAATCGAATGCCTCCTGGGATTTTGAGTGTTTGTTTCATGGTGTGCTCAGTCGTGACTGCTCTTCGGCTGATGATAGATCCAGAAACAAAACGAATAGTCAATCAGTAATAAAACAGCAAATTAAACAAAATTCCACCAAGGCTATATTTGGTGGAAGAACTATCGTAACGAAGCAAGTCTCTCCAGCGTGCTGACTGATCAGCCGAATTGTCCGCGAGTGACTAAGCTCTAGGGCACTGCACTAGGGTTTCCCCAGATCATGAGAGCATTGCTCTTGAGCGTAAGTTGCCAAATGCATAGCACCTTGCACATGCAGACGAATCCCTATTCAGCGCCGATTGCGGAGGATACCCCGCCTTCGATGGGCGGTCCGGTGAATTACGGCGTTGTCGAGCAATTGGTGCTAACCAGGCCATGGGTTCGTCTGATTTCCCTCATCGCCATTTTGTTCCATGCTTTGATGCTCTTCGTTGGCAGTGTTTGGTTGATTATCTCTAGTAATAGTGGCCCCAGCTACACTGCGGGCTCATCATACCAGTCGGTGCCCAAGTTGAGTATCATGGGGATTTCCTACCTGATTTTTGGCATCCTGGGGCTGTATCCCGCACTCAAATTGTGGAAATATGCCTCGCGGATCTCGCGGCTGTATGACAGCTCGACAGAAGTCGAACTCATTGCTGCGTTGACGGAACAAAAGAAATTTTGGCGTTTCACAGGGATCCTGATCCTGATGTACATCGCCGCAATCGCGATGATGGTCATCATCAATATGGCCAGGAACTAGCGCTGCAATAGGATTTCATCGCCGAGTATGACCAGATCAACACGTCCTTTCAGAGTTTGATCCAGAAATGGCGTGTTGCGTGATTTCGATTTCATGAAATCCGCCGTGAAGGTGGTTTCAGCTTCGGGGTCGAACAGAATCAGGTCGGCTGCGGATCCTTCGGTAATGGTCGGCACATCCAGTCCCATCATGCGACGTGGCTCCGCGGAGTAACGCTTGATCAACAGATCCCAACCGAAATTTCCGGTGGCAATGAAGTGGTGATAAAGCGAAACCAAGGCGGTATCGAGCCCGGTGATGCCGTTTGGCGCAGCGACGAAATCCTGCGATTTCTCGAACGGTGTGTGCGGAGCATGATCGGTGGCGATCAGGTCAAAGGTGCCGTCGATGAGCCCTTGCAGCAACGCCTCGTTGTCGGCTTTGGTCCGCAGCGGCGGGTTCATCTTGTAGTGGGTGTCGTAATCGCCGATGTGCTCATCGGTGAAAAGCAGGTGATGCGGTGAAACCTCGGCGGTCACCTTCACATCGCCGCGTGCCTTCCACCAGGCGATCGTTTCCATGCCCAATTTGCTGGAAACGTGCTGAATGTGAATGTGCGCCCCGGTTGCGTGGGCGAGGCGGATGTCGCGATCGATGATGATTTCTTCGGCGCAGGCGGGTGAGCCTTTGATGCCGAGTTTGTAGCTCATGACGCCTTCATTGAGTGCGCGCGGCCCGGCTAGTTCCGGGACTTCGCAGTGGCTCGCGAAAAACATGCCCAGCTCGCTGGCGTATTGCATCGCGCGGAACAAAATCGCCGGGTCACCAGTGCTGTCGCCATCGTCCGTCAGCATTTTCACGCCATGCGAGCGCATGCCGTCGATGCCTGCCAGTTCTTTGCCGTGGCGGCCCTTGGTGACGCAACCGGAGGTGTAAACCGGGATGCGGGCGTTCTTTTTCGCAATCTCTAACACCTGTGCCACCACCGTGCCGGAATCAATCGCCGGGCTGGTGTTGGGCATCATCACCACGCCGGTGATGCCGCCGTTGATCGCTGCTTCCGAGCCAGATTGGATCGTTTCTTTCGCTTCCTGGCCCGGTTCGCGGAAATGAACATGGGCGTCAAACATCGCAGGCATCGCGATTCGGCCTTTGGCATCGATAACGTTCGCATCAGCGGGTGCTGCCTGATCTGGTCCGACCGATTTTATCACGCCGTCCTGGATCAATATATGGGCGGTAGGAAGGTCTTTTGAAGTTTCCGAGGCGATGCGTGCGTTGGTGATGAAAACAGTCATGAGTGCGGCAGCGGGATGATTTCAGACAGCGGGCGGATCGGGAAGAAATTGTTTCCAGGAGCTCATTTTGAAGGTTGGAATTGGAAACAGGGAGGTTAAGTCAGTTGACATCATTTCAAGCGGCCTTTTAGGGTCGCAGGCGATGAGGCATTTTTTGAAAATCGCAATGGTGGCGGTGGGTATGGGGCTTGTTTCCCAAGCGCACGCCGAGTTGATCGCGTCCGAGAGCTTTGAGTCCAACACCAACGAATTGGACCCCGAGTCAGGTTTTGGTTGGGATGGACCCTGGTATGATGGCGTTGAAGGTAGCGCGTATCCTCGTCTAAATGAGTTAGGATTGGAATTTAGTGGAGAAAAATTCGTGTATTCCGGGAGTGGTAAGGCGGCTCATATCAACGGAAAGCTATTTCGAAATTTGGAAAGTCCAATTGAGGTTAAGTTCGGTGAACCCAAAACCATTTGGGTTGGAGCTTTAGTTAATATGTGTCACTACCGGGATGCGAGGAGGCGTTCAGATGTTAGAGATTCTTTCAATAATATCGGGATTTTTGGGATGGGGGGCTCTTTGCCGATTAATAAGGCCGAATATGTAAGCTTTGGGATAACCATGGCATCTCAGTTTTATTCGGATAAATACAATATATTGAGGTATTCGACTTACGCGAATAGATATGGTATGAATATGGTTTCAGACAGGGAATACGATCCTGATCAAAGTGTTACCGCAATGATTCTTGGAAGATTTACCTTTGTTCGTGCTGCGGATGAACCAAATGATGTTCTTATAAGCGCAGAAATTTATATCGATCCAAAACTGGAAGTGGGCGGTAGGTTGGCCAAGGAAGATATGAGGATTTTCGAAAATCGTATCGAAAATTTTGAGCCGATTTCAGCAATTCGTCTCGAAGCTGGACATAAAGATGGTTACGATTACTACACTCGCGATGCGGAATTTATGATCGTTGATGAAATCCGTGTTGGCACTGAACTGGAAGATATAATTTCGATTTCTCCGTTTGAGGTCACCCCCTACATTTCGTGGTCCGAGGCATTACCAGCCGGGCTGAGGGATCCTGCGGATGATGCGGATGGCGACGGAATCCTGAATGGCTTTGAATTCCTCTATCAGACAGACCCGTTAGTCAAAGAGGACGCATCGGTGGTGCGCCCGGTTGTAGAGGGTGAAATGTCAGGCAAGGAGCTGATGGGCGACATTTCCGTTTTGGGGTTGGAGGAAGATAAAACCTACAAAATTCTTACTTACCGCCTTCCTAAGGACACTCGCGGCATGACTCTGTCAATTGAAGCCTCTACCCGTCTGGAGTTCGGCGACGATACCGCGGAGGCCCATTCGTTCGGCGCGGTCGAAGACGATGGCGATTTTGAAATCCAAAAATATTACCTCACCCCATCAATCGATGAAGCGCCAAAGTTGTTCTGGCGCCTTTCCACGACTCTGATTGAGCCGGAAGTCACCCTGGAAAATTGAGGATTGATATCGCTACCTCAGGCGTTTGGCCTGAGGTGGTAGAGCACCGACATGCGGACCGCGATGCCGTTTTCGACCTGGTCGTTGATTAACGACCGTTCGTAGTCGAGCACGGCGTCGCACAGTTCGACTCCGCGATTCACCGGACCCGGATGCATGATGTAGAGGCCGCGCTGGCGGATTTCTTCCAGGCGCGCGTCGGTGACACCGTAGAGTTTGTGATACTCGCGGATGCTTGGGAAAAACTGGACGTCCTGCCGCTCCATTTGCACCCGCAGCAGGTAAACGACATCCGGCTGCCACTTCATCGCTTCTTCGTAATTGGTGAAGCGCTGGATGTTTTCCGGGCCTAGCCGCGGAACAAGCGACCCCGGGCCAAGGTAGGAAACCTGCAGGCCGAGCTTTTTGAGAATGGTGGAAGTCGAGCGGGCGACGCGGGAATGCAGGATGTCACCGACGATCAGGACTTTCTTCCCGGTAGGATCAGGGAATTTTTCCTTGATGGTGAATGCATCCAACAACGCCTGGGTCGGGTGCGCGTGTGCGCCGTCGCCTGCATTCACGACGGAGGCCTTGGTGAGGCGGGCGATCGTTCCGGGAAGTCCGGAAGATTTGTGGCGGACAATGATGTAGTCGGTCCGCATCGATTGCAGCGTCTCGACCGTTTCCCGCACCGATTCGCCTTTGGTGATGGAGGATTGGGCGACGTCAAAGTTGGTGACATCAGCCGACAGGCGCTTGGCGGCAACTTCGAACGAAGAGTGGGTCCGCGTGCTCGGTTCGTAAAACAGCATCAACACCGACTTTCCTTTCAACGCGGGGACTTTCTTCACCGAGCGGGTGAAGAGTTCTTTGAACGGAACCGCTTGATCGAGGAGAACTTCAATTTCTTCGCGATCGAGGGAAGCAATGTCGAGGAGGTCTTTACGTGGCATTCCGAAGTTGTGGGAAATAGTAGAGGGCGCTGAAGATCAGAGTGAAAATAACGAGAATCGCGATGAACCCGGCGTGGTGGCGGGAGCGCTTTTTCTTGATGAACATGTAGCCCGATAGCGCGAGCGCGATGGCTCCGCATGAAAGCAGGATCGCACCGTGGGTGTGCATGATCGCGGAAATCAAGGTGCCCACCACCAAGGCGTAGCCGACGCCGATCAATGCCGGGTGGGCGGTGATTTCCTGCAGCTGGATCGCAGGTGATTGTGCGGTGAATGCCTCCCGTCGGCGTAATTCATCGAGATCCTGCTGGCTGTGGCGATAGCTCGGCAGCGATGTCCGAGGCTCTGAGCTCGCGCTGGTCGGTGCGGGGAGGCGTTCCGATTTTTTGAGCGACCGGACCGGTTTTGCCGGAGCAGGCGGTGGCAGCGGGGCGGAACCGGCTTGTGGCAGCGGTTTTTGTGGAGAGGGGGCGTTGGCGGGGTTGGCAGGTTGATTGCGCAATTCCCGTGCGACTCCTGGCGCGCCAGGTGGTGGAGCATCTGGAATGCCGAGCCCTTCCCGCAGTTTTGCGAGTTCTTCAGCGGTTTTTTTTCGCTGGGGAAGTGGACTCATGAATTCTCTTTTTTGACGATGCGGACCTCGTCCTTGCCGTCGGCTCCTTCGAGCGAAACCAATACGTGATCCAGACGGTCGGTGTCGAGCGTGATGCCGACGTAATCTGGCTGAATCGGCATTTCGCGGTGTCCGCGATCGATCAACACCGCCAGCTCAACCTTGCCCGGGCGGCCATAATCCGAGAGCGAATCGAGCGCGGCGCGAATGGTGCGTCCGGTAAAAAGGACGTCGTCGACCAGGATGATGTGTGCGCCTTCGACCGGAAAGGGAATGTCGCTTTCCTGCAGCTTCGGGTTTTCGTGAAGGTGCTCGAAATCGTCGCGGTAGAGGGAAATATCCAGCACGCCGAACGCGAGGTCGCGATCGTCGTCTTCCGCTAATAAAGTGAGGATGCGCTCGGCAACCTCGTCGCCGCGAGAGCGGATTCCGACCAGTGCGATTTCCTGACCGGTGGTTTTGCTGCGAATGGAATCCGCCAGGGCTTTGATGCCGTCGGCGATTTCATCGGCGTTGAGAATCGATTCCATGGAAATGGGGTGGGGGATTTCAGTCGAAATTGAGAATGCCGATGTCACGGCGGCGCTGTTGGCCGGGGAAACTGACGAGATCCGTCGCAGCGTGTGCAGATGCTACCGCAGATTGGCGATCTTGTCCTTGGGAAACAATCGCCAGCACTCGGCCGCCGTTGGTTTGCCAGCTGCCGTCTTCCGCCAACTTGGTGCCGGCGTGGTAAATGCGGTGGTCGCCCGGGCTTTCCAGTCCGGAAATCACATCGCCGGAGCGCGAGGATTCTGGATAGCCGTGGGAGGCGAGAATGACACAAACCGACCAGCCATCGTCGAACGAGATCAAATCCGGCTTCAGTTCGCCTTTTGCTCCGGCCAGGCAGAATCCGGCGAGATCGCCTTTGACCAACGGCATCACCGCCTGACATTCCGGATCGCCGAAGCGGCAATTGTATTCGATCACCTTCGGCCCATCCGGCGTCAGCATCAGGCCGAAGTAAAGAAAACCCCGATACGGCAGGCCTTCGCTGCACAGCCCGGAAACCGTCGGCTGGACAATTTCCTTTTCGATCTGCGCCAGCAATTCGGCGGAAATGAGCTGCCGTGAAGCGACCGCGCCCATACCCCCGGTGTTTGGCCCGAGATCGCCATCAAGCGCGCGCTTGTAATCGCGAGCCGGGGTGAAAATCAGGTATTGATCGTCAATGATCGCAGCAAAAATCGAAACCTCGGGGCCGGTCAGGCATTGCTCGACCAAAACGCGTCCGGGGCCGAAGCGTTGGTGGGTGAAAACTTCGTTGAGGAATTCGTAGGCACTCGCTTCGTCCGGGCAAACGGCGACGCCTTTGCCAGCGGCCAGGCCGTCGAATTTGAGAACGGTCGGGTATTCTCCGGCGATCGCCGTGACCGCTTCTTCCATGGTCGAAGTGGTGACGGCGCGGGCGGTCGGGATTTGATTGCGCAGCAGGAACTCCTTGGCGAATTCCTTGCTCGCTTCGAGTTGGGCGGATTCCTTCGGCGGACCCCAGCAAGGGATGCCGGCTTTTTTGCAAAGGTTGGCCAAACCCTCGTTTTTCACCAAATAGCTTTCCTCCCCGGCGACGCAAAGATCGATCGAGTTCTGCGCCATCCAATCAACCAGCGATTCCAAACCATCGGCCGGAACGCTTTTGGCGATTTGGAAAATGGCGTCGCTGCCCGGGAAACAGAAGATTTCCGGGCTTTCCGGCGACTCTGAAAGTGCTCTCACCAACGCGTGCTCGCGTCCGCCTTTTCCTACAACCAAAATTCTCATCCGCGGAGGTTTTCGAGGATTCCTCCGATCGACTCAATGACGGAATTGCAGGAATTTCAGTCGGCTGGGAAAGTTCGGTGAGTTTCGTGGACGACGTTGAGCCGGATTCGACGGCAAAGCAGGCTGCAGGAAGGGCGGACAGTTCAGGAGATGTTTGAATCTATCAGATCGAAAAGGCGGTGCATCGCTGTTCAAACGAATCCAATTGATGATAGTTTGCGATTTTCCGTAAACCGCTCTTGTCCGATGAGGGGTGCATCAGGTATTTTCTCCCAGCCTTTTGTTTGCGTGTCCCATTTGTCCCAAACCAATCACATCGTCGGTATTCTTCCTGCCCGTTGGGCCTCCACACGCTTCCCCGGAAAGCCCCTCCATCTGATCGCTGGCAAGCCTTTGATCCAGCATGTTTGGGATCGCTGCCGGAAATGTTCGAAGCTGGATGATCTGATCGTCGCGACCGATGACCAACGGATTTACGACGCCGTCATCGCCTTCGGCGGAAAAGTCACCATGACCTCTGCCGATCACCCGACCGGGACGGATCGCATCGCGGAGGCTGCGCGCGCGGTTCCGCAGGCCACGCACATCGTGAACATTCAGGGCGATGAACCGTTGATCGAACCGGCATTGATCGATGAATTGGCCGCCGCGATGGCCGCCGATGACTCGCTGGACATGGCGACCGCTGCCAATCCGCTCGATCCTGCCGACCCAGCTGTCGCCGATCCGAATGTGGTGAAAGTCGCCATCGCGTTGGATGGTCGCGCCCTGTATTTTTCCCGGTCCCCCTTGCCATTCTTCCGCAACCCCGTGGAAGGTCTCCCGGTTCTCCGGCACAAGGGCATCTACGCCTATCGTCGTAGTTTCCTCGAACGCTTCGTCACCTGGCCACCATCGCCGCTGGAACAGGCGGAGTCGCTGGAGCAATTGCGGGCGCTTGAGAACGGTGCCTCGATTCGCGTGCTGATTACCGATGACACCTCACCCGGCGTTGACACTCCCGAGCAGGCAGCGCATGTCGAAGCCATTCTTTCCTCCCTCTGATCTCTTTCGAACCATCCCATGAAATACATTTTTGTCACCGGCGGCGTTGTTTCCTCACTCGGCAAGGGACTTGCCGCGGCCTCGATCGGCACGCTGCTGGAGCATCGCGGATTGAAGACGCTGATGCAAAAGTTCGACCCCTATCTGAACGTCGACCCGGGCACGATGTCGCCCTATCAGCACGGGGAAGTGTATGTTCTGGATGACGGTGCGGAAACGGACCTCGACCTCGGTCACTATGAGCGTTTCACTTCCGGCGTTCTTTCCCGGATGAACAATCTAACATCCGGCCAGGTTTTCGACTCGGTTATTCGCAAGGAACGCCGCGGCGAATACCTCGGAAAAACCGTGCAGTTCATCCCGCACGTGACGGATGAGATCAAATGCCGCCTGCACAAAGTCACCAATGACAATCCGGATGTTGACGTGCTGATCACCGAAATCGGCGGCACGGTTGGCGACATGGAAGGGCTGCTTTTCATCGAGGCGCTGCGCCAATTTTCGCTGGAAGTCGGAAAGGAAAACGTCTGCTTCATCCACGTCACGCTGCTGCCGTTCATCAAGGCCGCCGGTGAAGTTAAAACCAAGCCGACCCAGCAATCGGTCGCGAAATTGCGCGAGCTCGGCATCCAGCCGGACATCATCATTTGTCGCACCGAGGCTGACCTCGACGAGGACAACCGCAAGAAGATCGCGATGTTCTGTAACGTCGAGAAGAAGAACGTGGTCGCGTTCCGCGATGTGGCTCACACGATTTATGAGTGCCCGCTCGACCTGCGGCGCGACAAGATTGACCGTTTGGTGGTCGATAAAATCGGCCTCGGCCACACTCCATCGCCCGCGCTTGAGGACTGGGAGCTTTTCGTGCAACGCGTCATTCATCCGAAGCACAAGGTGACGATCGCCGTGGCCGGAAAATACATTGAGCTGCAGGACGCCTACAAATCAATCTACGAGTCGCTGATTCACGCCGGTGCGCATCACGATACCAAAGTCCAGATCGTTCGCGTCGAAGCCGAGGCGATCGAGGATCACGGAGCGGAAGCAGTGATCGGCGATGTCGATGGGATTCTGGTTCCCGGTGGCTTCGGGGATCGCGGAATCGAAGGGAAAATCCTCGCTGCGAAATATGCGCGTGAGTCGAACATCCCCTACTTCGGTATTTGCCTCGGCATGCAGATCGCGACGATCGAATTCGCACGCAACGTTTGCGGGTTGGAAGAAGCGAACTCGACCGAGTTCCAGAAGAAGACGCCACATCCGGTGATCTGCTTGCAGGAAGAACAGAAGGGGATCGAAGACATGGGCGCGACAATGCGCCTGGGTTCCAGCGAATCGATTTTGTTTGCAGGAACGCAAGCCGCCGAACTTTACGACAATGCCGATCGGATTCACGAGCGTCATCGCCATCGCTACGAGTTCAACTCCGACTATCAGGATCAACTCCAGGAAGCCGGACTTGTGATTTCATCGGTCTCCGCCGAGGAAGGCTTGGTTGAAATCGTTGAGATCCCGGAGCACCCATTCTACATCGGCGCGCAATTCCACCCGGAATTCCAATCGAAGCCGAACAAGCCGCATCCGCTTTTCGCCGGCTTCGTCGCGGCCGCGCTCAAGCGCTCGCATTTGGAGGAGTAATCCTCACTCGGATTGAAGGAACTCAATCGCCCGCATTTCCGACCACCAACCGTGCGTGTTGGGATAGGTCGGAAAGCCGACGTGGCCGCCCGTTGCTGGCATTTCCAGATGGAAGTAAGAACTGGATTCGGCTTCCTCGATGGGAAAGCACGCTTCGCTCAAAAACGGATCATTGGCGGCGTTCACCAGCAGGGTGGGGACCTTGATGTTCGATAGGAACTGGCGCGAACTACTGCGAGTCCAGTAGTCGTCGGCATCACGGAACCCATGGATCGGGCCGGTGAAGCGATCGTCGAATTGTTGGAACGTGCGAATTTGGCCGATCCCGGAAACGTCAAGCTGATCGGGAAAAGCGAGCGCCTTGGCGAGCATCTTTTTCCGCAGGGGACCGAGGAACCGTTTCATGTAAATCCAGTTTTCGGGTCGGGCGAGTGCCGCTGCGGACGATGCCAGATCGCACGGAACCGAAAACGCGACGGCGCGATGAATTTGCGACGGAAGCTCGGTTCTTTCGCCAAGGTATTTCAGCGTCAGATTGCCGCCGAGGCTGAACCCCATTAGATCGATTTCTTCCGCAGGATGGGTGGCGATCGCATGACCGATCACCGCTTCCAAATCCTCTGTGGCTCCGCTGTGATACGAGCGCAGCAAGCGATTCGGCTCGCTGCCGCAACTGCGGAAATTCCAGGCAAGCACATCCCAGCCATTTCGGCTCAGCGCGCCAGCCATGCCCTGGATGTAGGGAGCCTGCGAACTCGCCTCAAGGCCGTGTGAAAGGATCGCGAGTTTGGAATTTCCGGCGCGATACCAATCGAGTTGCAGGAAATCGCCATCCGGCAGTTCCAGAGTTTCCGGCACGGTGGTTACCTGCTGAGGATGCCGGAAAAGCGCGGGCCAGATCGTCTGCAGATGGCCGCCGGGAAGAAATGCCGGGGCGCGATAGAAACTGGGAACGACCGGCATGAGGTTTTAATTTCAGATCTTCAACCCCACGCCGGGAAAATGAACTTAAGCCTTATCGAGGATGGAATTCCAATGCTCGACGTTGTCCTTTTGAGCTTCGAACAAGGCGGTGGTGTCGTCGTGGATCGTGATCGAAGTGATTTTGTCACCCACGCCATTGTATTTGCAGCCGCGCTCACCGGTGTTGTTCTTGCCGGTCATCTTGGCAGTCACGTCCAAGCCATCCGTAACCTGACCGAACACCGCGTGGCGGTTGTCGAGGAAAGGAGTGGGCACCGTGGTGATGAAAAACTGCGAACCGTTGGTGCCAGGGCCGGCATTTGCCATCGAGAAAACGCCGGGAGCGCGGTGGCGCAGGTCCGGATGAAATTCATCGGCAAACTTGTAGCCCGGACCGCCGCGGCCGGTCTCCGTCGGGTCGCCGCCTTGCAGCATGAAACCGTCGATCACGCGGTGAAACGCCACACCATCGTAGTAACCGAGCTTTGCCAGGTTCAGGAAATTCGCGGAGGTCATCGGAGCCTTGTCCGCATAGATCGTAGCGTCAATATCGCCAGCGGTCGTGTGGAGAGTGATTTTGATGTCAGACATGCGTGGAACCTGAACGTTGAACCACAAACGTTCAACCGCGAACATTGATGCGGGTCGGTGCAACCATGATCAGTTTGAGAAATTATAGATTTCAGTGCTGCTACTCATAACAGCGATCGTGGCTGCGACGTCTCGTCGCAGGCCGTGCAAGCGGCGTCCCGCCGCTTGTCTCAGCACTGACTGCTTGGCGCCGAACACTCCCGCGCCGCGTGAAAGGTATCACTGTAAATCGCCGACAATCGTTTCAAGAGCATCTCGACCGAGATAATCACGGAGCACTAACAAACCAAATGAAACTTCCCGCATCGGCGATCGCATTGGGCTACAAACACCGACGGGATACCGAATCGAACGGAGCGACACGGACAAGTGCGAACGCGACGTGCTCTGAAAGAGTGCGACCGGCAGGGAGTATCAAATTCAATGACTGTCTCACAACCTGACCATGCTAATTGATCAAGTCATACAACGCACTGAAGGCATCTGTGGTGAAGTAGAAACCACCAAGAAAAAGCACCGCCGTCAAAAAACACGCAAGAACCGGCAAGGCGAACTCTAGCAGCAGGTGAGTAACTTGATCAACCAAGTCTTCCATCGAGTTACCCAGAGGACAACCCGATTATTGCGATGGCTATACGCAGCTGGCTGTATCAAGATGCTTTCTGGAGCGAAGCCCTAGACCGGCTAACTCATATCTGAACCTGCAAAATACAATATTTTCTACACTGACCTATGTCCCTTTTACATCTCTTCGAAATTCATCGAGGCAAAAAATTTGGATATAAGACGTTGATAATCAAGATGATTAGTCAATAGGCCAAAAAAATCTTGCGGACACTCCGGAAATTTGATGATCTTCATAAGTCTTCAAACTTTAATGCAATGGGAATATAGTTCATTCGATAGTGCCTGAGCTTTTACAGCGATAACTGTAACATGGTCTCATTAAAAATTTCTGAATTTGTCAGAAAAAATTAAGTAAAAATCCTGACTGCAAGATTGAAGGTTCGCTATGTGATTGTTTGAATTGAATACCAACTTAAAAATCAATGAAAAGTAATAATGATTGTAATCGGCGGAATTTTGTTAAAAAACAGCTTTGACTGCGGGGCAGTTAGCCTGCTTGCTAAAGGTGTGAGTCTTGGCGATGAGGCAAGTGCAACTGTTACTCCGACAGCAACAGAAAGCAGTGTTTCTAGTTCAGTAACTTGGGAGTATAGGCTCAGATGCACTCAAGCACCAACAGATTTATTAGCAGGAACTCCCCTTGGTGATATTGGTGGTGGATTGGGTTATCGATATGGCTATTACAACTCGAATTCGTCGATTGATCCTGATGGTCCGGGTTATGATGCTAAGGTACGTGTTGGTATTGGTGCAAATGGCTCTAAGCCAGGCGATAAAGGCCAATCTATGACAGTGACCGCTGTAGCATTGGCAAAATGGGAAAACGAGTGGACAGTATTAGGTCAAACATATGATACTAATGAAGGGCCAGTTTATGCTACAGATGAACGTACAATATCTCTTGTAAGTCCGTATTCACCCACACTAACAAAAAATCCAGCATCACCTGTTCAAAGTGTTCAAGGATCAGGAAATCTTAAATCTTTGGTAATTGTTCAAGAAGCATTTAGCGTTCATGCTATAGCGGCATATTTAAATTCAGGGACTGGAGAAACGAGTGTGACTGCTGGCCCGTTTACTTACGCCACTTCTAATGCTGATGATACCTATGCGGTTGGGCCCGAAACATTGGATTGGACTATTGTATTGGAAAAGCGTGAATATGGGACTAGCGATCCTTGGGCTCCAGTAGATCCGCAACCCGATTGGGGGTGATTAAGATTTTATAAATATTCCAATTAGAAGCTGTCTGGAAATTAACTTTTCAGCGAAAATTTGGTCGTTCAGTAGGTCAGATTGAAGTTCTTACATTTTGCAATAGGGAGAGGTCAAGCTGTTTCAAACCGCCTAAGATATTTTCAGGCAGCTTCAAAGAAATTGTGGTTCAATCAATTTATTGACATTGTGCATGAATCAAATGAGGTATAGTTTTTCGAAATTTCTTGAATATTTCAAGCTCCAATGTATTTATTTGACTATTGGTTGATTAGATATTAATTGGTTAACTTTCTCATGATAAATAAAATATTAAAATTAACAGCGGTTATATTTTCGATTGGTATTATTATGTTCGTGATAATCCAATTCGTGCGGCCTCAATCAGAGTTGATGAAATTAGATAATGAATTAGCAGGAGTTGAAAAAACAAAATATCATAGTTATCATGATGAGTTGATTGAAAAGGATCATAAAGTAGCTGAAAGGAGGGGTGATTTATTAAATTTAAATTATGGTGAGATGAATGTTGTTGAGTTGCGGTCTCGTATCCGTATTGCTAATGCTGATGATTTGATTTATATATACAATTCGGTTATACAAACTTGGGATGATAGGGAATTAGCAAATTCAGTTGCGATTGATATAATTAATAGGCTTTCAGTGCTGCAGCCGGAATCTGCAGTGTATATAGTTGAAAATATAGGGCCGAGTAAATTCAGGCAAAATGCCATTGGTAACTTGCTTGGAAGAATTCCGAAGGGGGAACTATTATCTGTGGTTCAATTAAATAGACTCTACGCGTATCCGGAAGATGAGAGATCAATTAAGTTGACGTTATCAAATCGTCTTTCTGAGTTTAATAAAGAAGAATTAGTTGGTGCTATTTCTGGTTCAAGTGAATGGTTGAAAAGGCAACTTACATCCGCCTATGGAAGAGTTTTGGCGGCGGAGTCTAAATCATATAATGATTTGGATTTGTCAAAGTTTGATAATGCTACAAAAGAGCAAATTGTTCTTAGTTGGGCAAGTCAGTTATCTACAGTTGATCCTGAATCCCTTCTTCATGATTCTAGGTTCAAAAATGATCCATGCTATGAGAATATACTTCCTGCTGTTGCATTAAATTATGCTCATAAAAAGCCTGAGGTGGCTGCAAATTGGGCAAAATCAAACTTTGGTAATGGTCATTCTTCTGAGTTGGCTTTTAATGTGGTTATATATAAATGGTTGAATGATGATAGTAAGGCTGCATCAGATTGGGTGGCTAATACAAAGTTGAGTGAATCAGAAATGGATGCTGCAGCTAGCCAGGTATATAGATATTTGACGGAGAAGGGAGATGCTTCTTCTGCTCAAGAATGGCTTGATGGTATAAATAATGAGCAAATTAGAAATTCTATTCAGAAAGCTTATAGGCTTGGTGATTAAGGGGGGCTATTTTGATGTGCATATTGCATGTGTGATGATGGCGAGTTGTTAAATGATATGATTTATATTTTAATTGTACATCAAACCTCTAAAGATAAGCTGCTCCCAAGTGGTGTTGATTTTTGCGTTCAATTGTTAGGGCGAGTTAACTTGGGATAGAGCAAATATCTATATGGTGATGGGGATTTTGTTGGAGTTTTCAATAGGAATCGGATTTTTTCAAATGTGGATTTAGAATTGTATCCTTCAGGTATTCAACGTTCCGATATTTTTCTCTGTGCCGCCCTTTATGAGATGGGGGGATGCTATGCAGACGTCGATATGTTAGCTGTCCGTCCATTAAATAGTTTGATTCAGGCATCATATGAGATGGGCTTTGCAAATGACGACACGGAAATGATCCTGACGACCGATCATCCGATCCATAGTCGTCAGTATTAGGGACGCCAGAAAATCTACATGAACAATTTCATGCTGGCCAAACCAGGAGCACGCTTTCTCGAAATTTACCTCAAGGCCATGAAGCAGGCGGTAGCTCTTGGGCCACTTTCGACAGGCGCTCCCGTCCATACGACTTGAGCTGGCCCCAAAAACCGGGCCAGTGGCTAAGCTATGATTGTGGTGTGTGGGTTGGTACCGCAAACCGAACCGAACACGCACAAAATGAAAAGCAAACGCAGAAGACACGACCCCGAGTTCAAGGCCCGCGTGGCGCTTGAGGCGCTCAAGGGAGTGAAGACCATCCAGGAGATCGCCAAGGAATTCGACGTCCACCCGGTGCAGGTCTCGGAGTGGAAGAAGACGATGGCTCAAAACGCAGCGAGCGCCTTCGGAGGCGGCGTGGC